>JAUHTP010000033.1:0-30177 GCA_031332935.1 Candidatus Pantoea bathycoeliae
TTTCCTTATTATTCTAGGTGTTATATTCCCCCCAATCATAGGAGTAATACTTGTCGATTATTATGTAATCAAGACGAGCCGTGAATTACTTGAGTTTACACGGCTACATGGTGAACTGCCAGATTTAGCATCAACTCCATCTATACGATGGTCGGCTATTATATCATGTATAGTGGGAAGTTGTGTTGGATTAACTATAAAATATGGTATTCCATCACTAAATTCATTAGTGGCTTCAAGTTTATGCTACATAACTGCTTGCATTTTAGTAAAAAGAATAAAATAAAAACCTTGCCTATTATTTGGGTAGGTATTCAATTGAATAAATATCAGTTCTTCTATCTCTCAGGTAAGGTATTTCTAATCTTGTTTTAGCTTGGAGATCGAGATCCACTTGACAAAAAACAAGATCCTCGTCACTTTCTGATGATGAAGATAATACCTGACCTCGTGGTCCAATAAGCTGACTTCCTCCGAAAAAATTAAGATCTTTTTCCTTTCCCCATCTGTTAACTGCGACCATATGTATACCATTTTCCAGCGCTCTTGCAGTACAGTTTATCATCCATACATCTTTATTTTCTTTATGCCATGCGGCAGAAAGAAATAAAATTTCCGCGCCATTTAATGTAAGGATTCTTGATATTTCAGGGAAGCCGGCATCATGACAAATCATTACTCCTATTCGACATTTTGGCGTGTCAAATAATAATATTTCTCTCCCTGCTGTAAACCAACTCTTTTCATTGTTAATCAGATGTATTTTACGAAATGCACCTATCATGTGTTTATTGTTTGGTGTCCAAATTCCAGCTGAATTATAAATTTCACCTAACGTTTCTCCTCGTTCAACAAATCCGCAAATAATTGTTAAATTGAAAGTGTTTGATATTATGTTTAATAAACTATCTGTTTCCCCTTTTAATGTTTCACTCAGTGTCCACAGATCTGTTCCCAATAATTCAGGAGAATATCCAGTTGTAGCTAACTCAGGAAAACAGATTATGTCAGCACCATAAATCGCCGATCTTTTGCAGCATGATTCTATAGAAGATAAATTTTTTTTCTTATCACCTAATGTTGTATTGATTTGTGCAAGAGCGATCTTAATCAAGATTAATCCTCATATTATTGGTATTTATTAAAAATTATAACTGATAAAATTACTATACTCAATAAACTTCAAGATGCTCGGAAAGGCCGTGTCAGGGACTTACTGCTCATGCCTTCTGTTGGGTAGGTGGATGCATCTTGATAAATAGGAATTTCAACGCAAAATAGGCTAATTATTAACCAAAAATCAGCATCGCAAACTCTCAGCCCCCTCTTTTTCTTCGCCATTTTACTGCCAGCGCCATCATTAATAATGATTAAATTGATGGATAATCCATTGATTTGTATATTTTATATGCCATTTATCCGGTTCCAGACGGATCTTCCCTGATTGAGCTCAGACGCCCCCCATTAAAGCCAGTGATTTATGATAACCGAGCAACTTTTTCAACTTCAGTCCCTCTTTTAGACCGCAAAGCAGCAACCGTGCACCACACAGTACGCAGTTCAGCGGCCTTTAACCTGAGAGCGTCCAGTGCACAATTTAACATCAGTTCACTTCCGCTTCCTCGCTCACTAACTCGCTACGCTCGGTCGTTCGGCTGCGGCGAGCGGTGTATGCTCTATCGGAATGAGCATCCTATATACCCCCCATGTAATGATAATGCAGCCTGGCAGAGCGTTAAGAAAAAAATTTAAAGCGGACTTGCCAGTAACGATCACACTGTATTTTCATACTGTAGTCACCAGGTATTAACGATGAATACGGGAATAATTAGTAGTTGATATACCATCATTTGATGGTATAATGAGTTTGTTGGTTGGGAATGGTTCCCTGCCAGATTCCAGAAGCCCACACGGGCGGGAGCTAAAAATGAATATTCAGGAAGCATTAAACGTTTTTGGTTTGTCAGGTGAATTAACGGAGAAGGATATCAAAGCTGCATATAAAAAAGCGGCTTTGAAATATCATCCAGATCGTAATCCATTAGGTGCTGAACTGATGAAGGCTGTAAATGCAGCTTTTGATTTTCTGATGGCAAATATTGATAAAATCAACTCGTTTCAAAGTACTGACGAAAACGCACACTATAACTACGGTGAAGACATGGAAAACGTGTTAAACGCACTCACCGGACTAGATGGGTTAGTTTATGAAGTAATAGGCAACTGGATCTGGATTAGTGGAAATACTCGTGAACATAAAGAAATGTTAAAAGAGATCGGTTGCAAATGGGCCGCGAAGAAAAAACAGTGGTTTTACCGTCCTGAAGAACATAAAAGCCGTTGGAACCGTAAAGAGCACAGTCTTGATGAAATCCGCGAGATGTATGGCACAGCCGGAAAGCGTAAAGCGTCTGGCAGACAAAGGGTAGAAAACAGAGCATAGTTGAAGCGGGGGCGAAAGCCCCCATTATTTTAATGGTGAGTATATGAAATCATTTTTTGTTCGCTACCAGCCTATTTTTGAAATCGTTTGTCGAATCCTTGGGAACGGCTGGCGTGTAAATCTGCTCGATGATTGCCAGTACAGGATAAAGCTAACCTCGCCTCAGTATAAAAATTTCTCTATACATATTCGAATGGAGAAAGGAAGGTTAGTTATCATCGGAAGCGTAGATAGTCGAAGCTGGCGAGGCCCTTACCATACTTGCACTGTATCGCCAGAACGTAACCCTGTAGAAATCGCCGTCGATATTGAAAAGAAAATCCTGACGGATGCTTTAGAAAATGTAGATATTGCGCGTGAATATGAACAACAGTTACAGCGAAAACGCGATCAAATTCAGATCCTGAAAGGGATGCTATCTCGTTTAATGCATCTTGATAGCTGGCATGGGACATTGACCGGTTTTAAAGTTGAGAATGGGTTGGATGGTAACGTATCAGAACGGGGCGACGGATATGAAATGATAATTCGTGGCCTGAGTGTGGATCAGCTCATAAAGGTAGCGGGGTTTATTAAACAGTTATGAGGCAAAAAAATGAATGAAATCCTGAGCGAGAGAAAAAACAAAGGTAATGTAACATACAGGATTGTTGTGTCTGAAGATGCAACACGGTTGTTTATTGAACTTGAAAAGCTGATGAAGGTACGCTCAAAAGAAGCCGATAAAAAAACAACGAAAAAAGTTGTTTTTAAGAAATATTTTTATCATGAAGAATTCAGTAACGTTAAAGATGAAATTGAAGACCCAATTTTATTGGAATTCTATACAGATACTATTTTGAAGGTACAAAATCATGATTTTTAAGCCTACACCTGAAGAGGTGAAACAAGCTCGTATCAAGGCTGGCTTTACGCAACAGGAGGCCGCAGAACGGTTTGGTTTTACGTTATCAGCCTGGCAAGCTAAAGAAACATCCGGGAAAACGTTTAGAGGTTTGGCTGCTGGGACTTACGAATTGTTATTGTTGCTTGCTGATGAACATCCTGATTATAAATTAACTAAGCGGGGGTAAATTATATTGTCACACCATCATTTGATGGTATAATGAATCTGTTGGTTGGGAATGGTTCCCTGTCTTATCCAGTAGCCCAAACGGGCGGGAGATTTAAATGAATGTATTAGTTTTTAAAAATGGCAATGTTTCAATTGGCGATGTATTTGCATCATCATGGGGTTATGAGCAAACTAACGTTAACTTCTATCAGGTAGTTTCTACTCACGGTAAGAAAACCGTCACTGTGCGGTAAATTCGTGCTGCTACTCATCTTTCCGACTCAATGGATGGGTATAAGATCCCTGTTCTTGATGATTTCATTGGTGAATGTCTAAAGCGTCAGGTTAAAGTCTGCTTAGACGAACTCGCCATTAAAATAGAAGATTTTGAAACTGCTTATAAAACAGCACCAGGCAAAAAATACCGCTTTACTTCTTATTATTGAAACTAAAGGGAGGGTGATGACCCTCCATCTATCGGAGAGAACGGAAGAACAATGGAAAGAGAATTTAGCGCAGTGGCTTCCCTGAAACGCAATGTGAAATTCTGGTTTGAAAGCTGTGGGTGCAATAACGAGCAGGTTATCAGTAATGTGAAAGATTGGTTTGATTTTGCATATTGTCCGGCAGAGCAGGAGCGGGCCAAAAACGAAATAATATCAGCATTAACCAGAGAGGAAAAAAAGATTTGATTGGAGAGGTATCAGGTTGCTGGAACAGCCTGATACCTATGACACTAAACATATAGAGGACGTTCAAATGTCAATGCAGCAGATAATAGCTATTGCTGATTCCCTTGTAAAGGGATGGGAAGTAAAGATACCGGCATTAAAGGCCACAGAATGGGATGAGCTACGTTGGTGGTTGGATTACTTAAAGGGCTATGATATCTAAAAAAAGCGGGGATTTTCCCCGCTTTTTCTTTGTCCTTTCCCCTAGAATTTAATTCCCCCGTCAAATGTCAGAAACGGAATTACCGGGCAGGTAGTGAACAGGAATGTGCTGATGATAGATCTAGCCTGCTTCTTTTCCAGTAATCACCACACCTGACGCAGGATTTTAAAATCCTGCAAGTTGCTTTATAAACAATGACTTAGTTTGTGTATTTTCTGTTCTACTTACAAATTTCTCATAAAATGAGACTCCCAATAGAGTCCATACAGAGTCCTTTGAGAGTCTTCGCTAGAGTCTTATAAAACTATTAAATAAAAAACAAAGCTTTATTTGCTGATTTAACTTTTTAGACTCTAAAGGGACTCTGATTTTATATTGTGATAGTCCTATTGAACTCTAATAAACTTCTTGGTAGACTCCTTCTAGAATCTGATTCTATTTGCCCGAATGTTGTTTAAAATAAAACCAGACTCTAACTCAACTATGGATAAGGTGGTCGAAATGCCAAGAGCGCAGGTTTACATAACTCAGAATAATTATAAAAGAATACAGTCTATCGTTGATGCAAAAAAGGAGGATGGTGCTGACAGAACCGAAGCTAACGTTTCTTCCGTCGCTGCAATGTTACTGGATATCGGGTTAAGAGTTTATGAATTTCAGCAAAAGAAAGAACTGGAAGAAGGAACGGATGGAGGAGAGAGGGGGAATGATAACAGTATTGTCAATTCCATTGAATTCCATAAAACCCTTATGGAAAATATACTTAAAACTTCTTATGCATCCACCATTTTACTTCAAATGATTGGAAGTATTGATGAGGTGAAGGGAACTGAATCATTCCACTACGATAATGTGAAGAAACGGATCAGGGAAAAAATCGATGACGAATTATCTAAGCTATTCAGCATAGATTAATGGAACTTTTTGTTATATTTATATGAAATATATATGTGCTATTGATAGTCTTCATTCGGCAACATGAATCCCCTGTGGAAGGGGCCCTTCTGGTCGCAGGAATTTTGTTTACTCCAGCTTCAGTAGCTAATATATAAAACCCATCCTGATTTTTATTTCCGTTTGGAATTATTTTTATGCAGAAAAGTAGGGGGAGGGAATGAGGGAGATTGTCCACCACAAACAAACCAAGTTGGATTGTGTATGCACATGCATGGCAATGCTGTGCGGGTTGCCCCGTCGTGAATTAGTAAAAGATATAATAAACGATATCTGATAGATTCAGAAATTAATATATCAGATATTCTGTGGGAGTTGAATATTCCATTCAGGGAATGCCGACAGGAGGAACATATCAAGCCTGGAAAATTGTATGTTGCCAGTGTACCATCCCTCAATATGGCAACTCGACTTCACCTCATTCTGGTTGACTGGAGAATAAAATCTGGTCTGAAAATATTTGATCCTAATAGGGGTGTTCCTGGACGCAAGTATTATGTGCTTCACGATAACCCGCGATTCAAAAATCAGGTGACATTAGGGGTGTATCACACAGAATATGAAATATTGGATCTCAAATGATTACTGTTTTGAAAGGTTGTCTTGGGTATCATACAAAAATGGGCGATGTGGGGCCGATATTCGAAATGAGTCGATATTCGGCATCTAAAACAAAATAAGACGGTTTCCTCATTTTCTGTTATTGCTAGCCAGTTAAATTTATTTAAATTTAATACGAGATGAGTAATGCGGTAAATGCGAATCGTTACATATGGGGAGTGATGAAAATTACTGCTCCTCACCCCATAATTTATGACACAATTAATGGTTTTGAAACACAGAGGCTATGAAATATTTTCAGGCATTGATTCGTATTTGCGAATCTCATGTATAAGGAACACTCTTTTACCCTGTACCTGATCGTTAATTATTGCTTTTCGCCGCTCAGTCCATAGTAGAAAACCAGTTTTTCTTTCAGGATATTCGATTTCATCTGGTCTGGAGCAAATCAGGATGGACCCATCCAGTATCGTTGCGAACATGCCCTTACCATAATCATGTTCGGTCACGAGAAAATGAGTGTTATCCTCAAGAAAACATTCTGACTGGTACAGTCGCAGCCGAAAGTACTCCAGGATAATAGGTACATACTGTACTGTAGGATTAAGTATCCCACCACGCCCATATACCAGCCAGTCATGATTTACATCTAAACCGTCAGCTAATGAGCTTGAGTTTTTATAGTTTTCTACCTTATGCCGTATCAAATGGCTTATCGTAGCCTTCGATATTCCAGTTCTTACCGCTGCTTCGGATTGGTTTATTCCTAACTTATCGAGAACTTTTACCAGTCGTTCTCCCAGAGTCTTTAGCATGATGATTAACCATTCACTTTAAGGGTAGCACTTCAGCTTAGATTGAATGGTTCTGATGGAGTAAGCAATTGAATACAAAGGATAATATATATATTATGTAGTATAAATATACTTTGTATAAAAATTATTTGATTTGTTCGTGCTACTGTCCTACTCTTGTTGTTGAAATAATGCGCCCAAAATTTGCACTTAGCACTGTACAAAATTACAGTTGTGTGATTATATACAGTTTGTAAGGTTTTGTTGGTTGTGTGTATGTGATTGTTCAATAAATGCTTTCTCCACGGCGAGAAAATGGGGGAGGCTTTCCTAAAGGAAACCAGGCTATGGAAAACTGGTATCTGGCTCAGTGCCAAAACAAAAGTTTCGATCGTGTTCTTCGCTGGATTTCAAGTCTTAATGTCGAATGCTATTTCCCGCTTGAAACTCACATCACTCGCAGAAAAGATTGTGGTGGATCGCGTGTGTCGCAGAAACCATTGCTACCAGGCTATCTGTTCGTTTGTTTTGATCCCGAAGTTACTCACCCAACAAAAATCACTGATATTCCAGGTGTTCATTCCTTTGTCAGGTTTGGTGATATGCCCTGTGTTGTCCGTGATGAAGTTATCAAAGCGCTTAAGTGCGTTCGCATTCTCCGAATAGATCCCACTGATAATTGCGTTGAATGCGCCAATCTATCACCGGCGCTGATATCCGCTATTCAGCGGATTTACGCCATCCCCCGGCCTCTTGAAAGGCAGGTTGAATTTATGCGCCTCCTTGAGCGCAGTGATGTTCTGGAGGAACTCTTAAGTGATACCTCTCATATCTACACTGCTGTGACCGGCATTTCCTCTTCAGGTGGCTGTGAGGCCAATCGGCCACATCCAGCAACTGTTTATAGTGACGTAAACGCTGAAAAAATATTACGGGAACGTATTGCATCACGAAGTCTTCAGCGTCCATCTCTTACTTAATTAATATGCTTTTTCAACACTACTATGCCAGGGCTTGCCCTGGCTTTTCCGCAGGAGTCCAAATGTCTCAAACCTCGTCAATAAGAGCCGCCCGTCCTGGAAGGACTATGTATGTAGGTGAGGAACGTTGCGAGCGCATTCGCAGATGTGCGGTCGAAGCGAGTTATCACTCAGGGCAAACAATTTCAGGTTCACAGTTTCTTCAGTTCCTGATTGATAATTTTTCTGACCCGGCAGTAAGTACCCTGATCAAGGAAATTGGTAAGAATGTAAAGTGAGGTAATTATGTCTCCGCAAACCAGCTAATTACGGGAAGCTATGATTAAACTGGCTGTAATGAAAATAGCCTATCGCCGGGCGTGGCATAATAAAAAAACACCAGTTACTCAACTTGTATCATTACTCCACGAAGTCGAAATATCAGAGAAGAATTGTCGATTACTTTCCCGCAGCCTCAAAAATTAAACTCTCCGCGAGAGAACCTTCTTTTCGGGGAAGAAAAAACTTCCCCTGATTATTTAAGGCGATGTTTTTACAGGAAGCATTCTGCTTTCTGTAACAACCTTGTTTTTATCACAACGAAAGGAAATCAATAATGGAAGTTTCTGTAAATAAAAGCAGTGCTGTATCTTTTCTTAACAATAACCTGTCCCGTAAAAGGATGGTGCATCTGATGGTTTTGTTTGCACTGGCCTCTGCGCTGTTCCTTGCAATGATGCATGGTTGCTGGGCTGATGATCTGCTTAAACCCGGCGATCAAACGGTGAAAGATACCTTTGGTAAAGACTCATCAATCATGACCTGGCTGTTGATTGGTGAGGTTGTGACCGCGATTGTTGCTTATGTGGCTACCAAAAATATCAAGGTTCTTTTTGGTGTCATTGTGTTATCTGTATTCATCACAGTAGCTGCCGCAGTTATTGGCGTATAAGGAGAAGATATGGAATCGGGAGATGAACTGAAAAAGTATCGTTTCCCGAAAACGTTAGGGGATCAGATGCGAATAATCGGCATGCCACTGGATGAGTTTATTCCAACTGTTCCCCCGTTCCTCATCTCAATCTACTACAAACACGCATTAGGTGGGCTGATTTATGGCATCACCATGTGGCTGTTTATTCGCTGGCTGAAAAGAGGGCGGGGGAGCATGTGGCTTTATAATATGCTCTACTGGTATTTACCAACAGAGCTGTTCCGCGTCGTTTATAAAGTCATACCTGATTCCAGTTTTCGGAAATGGATAAAATAACAGGCGGTAATTATGTCCGTTAAGGCTCAAATTTCCGGTAATAAGGTCGTTGGCTACATTATTGTCGGATTGTTGTTTTTCCTTGCGCTTTCACTTACCAGCAATATTTATCTGGAGGTTACAAACCGGGCGCTGGTTAACAAGCGTGAAAAAATTGTCGTACCGATGGCATTTGATGCACCGTTCATCGTGTCGGAGAGTGAGGCCAGTGCGCCTTATCTTCAGATGATGGCGCTTTCATTTCTCTCACTGCGACTGAATGTCTCTCCTGAAACGGTTGATATGAATCACGGTTTCCTTTTGTCCTATGTTCGTGCCGAATCCCGCGAAAAATTTGCACCTGTGCTGGCCGCTGAAGCTAAACGGATTAAGGAAAATGCGGTCACATCTGCGTTTTATCAGACCGCTATCAAAGTTTACCCGTCGGCAAGCATTGTTGATATTCGTGGTGTGCTGAAAACATGGATAGGTAACAGCAAGCCACTGGAGGAGATCAAACATTACAGGCTGCAACTCAGCTATCGGGCCGGTGTTACCAGCATTGAGAAATTTGTGGAGGTGGACGATGCGAAAACGAAATAGCGTTATCCTGATGCCCGGCCTGTTGTGCCTGATGGCCGTGAATACTGTATTTGCCAGCACCGGCCCGGCAGAGCTTCGCGGTGAGAACGGCAGCACTTTCACCGTGTCTGTCAGCAGGGACAGCGCTAACGTATTGATGGTTCAGGGGGACAGGATCACTGCCTTAACCAGTAAGGAAAGCGATGTGCCAGATCCGGAGAAAACCGGAAACGGTGCGGTGATGTTCAGCGTTGCAACGGATAAACCTTTTACCTTCGTCGTCGAGACGGAATCCGGCCAGGTATTTTCTGTCAGGGCCACGCCGGTTAAAGGACAGGGCAGAGTATACCGTATTTCACCACTCAGCCCTGTGGTTCATCCGTCAGCTAAAGCCTGGGAAAAAGAGACTCCCTATGAATCCCTTCTGCTTGCCCTCAACAAAGGTGTACTTACCGGGGTCATGCCTGATGGCTATTCACTGGTTGATAATCAGGAGCGGGATACTCGTCTGTCAGCACCGGTCAGTGCAAAACGCCTTCAGGTATGGGATGGCGGTAATTTTCGGATTGAGAAATACCGCCTGACTAACCCGAATACCTGGGGACTCACGCTTAATGAACATGACTATGCAGGGCATGGTGTCCGGTCAGTCATGTTCTGGCCCCGTTCTGCCGTATTACCTGCCGGAGCAACGGTTTCGCTTTATCTGATCCGTGACCTGGAGGTGAGCCAGTGAAAAACGTCAATATTCAGGCCAAAAAGAAGCAGATAGCGATAGTGGTGGCCGTGGTTGTGCTGGGACTTTGCGGTGGCGGGGCTGCGTGGTATCTCACTGCGGCCAAAAGACAGGTTTCATCCCCGCCTCCGGGTGAACCCGCCCCGGATATGACGGGAGTGGTTAATGCCACTTTCGATGACAAAGTTCAGCAGAATGCCATAACGGAAGCGCAGCGTGTCGGCAAAGAGGTAAACGAAAAATTTAAATCAATGGAGCGGGAAATCAAGGCGTTATCGGATAACAACGTCAGCCTGCAAAAACAGCTTAGTGACCTGCAACAAACCAACTCAGGCCTTGTCCAGGCAATGACCAGCAATAAAGGAGAGAGCAGTCAGGGTAATGCTGGCGCGGGTAATGCAGGTAAAGCTGATGCTGGTGATAATGCTTCCCCCCCTGCGCAGGGGGGGCAAAATAATTACCGGTACGATGGTATGGGTTACGCTCTTCCGGGGCAGATAATGGTCATGCCGCGTGAGAGTGGTCTTCGCAGGCAGACGTTCAGTCAGGCCGTTCAGGAGCCTGCTTTTCACTTCCCCTATATCCCTTCCGGAAGTTATGCCGAATCAGTCGTGATAGAAGGGGCTGATGCCAATGCTGCCGTTACCGGTTCACAGAATACGTCTCCGATGCAGTTACGGTTAACAGGTAAAGTACAGATGCCTAATGACCGCGAGTTCGATCTTACCGGCTGCTTCGTCACGCTGGAGGCTTACGGGGATGTATCCAGTGAACGTGCGGAGGTCAGGACGCGAAAACTCAGTTGTAATATTGGCAAAGACGTTATCGACCAAAAAATTGAAGGTCATGTTTCCTTTATGGGGAAAAATGGCATCAAGGGCGAAGTGGTCATGCGTAACGGGAAGGTGCTTGGTTTCGCCTGGGGGTCCGGTTTTCTCAGCGGCATTGGCAAAGGTATTGAGAGTGCCGGATCAACAACCGTGGGTGTGGGAGCGACGGCTTCTCCGGGAGCCGGGGATATAATGAAAAGCGGTATAGGTGGAGGCACCAGTGAGGCGGCCAAAACGCTTTCTGAATATTATATAAAACGCGCTGAACAATATCATCCGGTCATTCCCATTGGTGCGGGTAATGAGGTCACACTGGTATTTAATGATGGATTCCAGATACAGACTATTGCGGAGGCGTTAAAAGCTAAACAGAAAAAATCAGAGTCAGCACTGGAAAAAACAGCCAGCGCGGTAGGTCACGAAACGCAAAATACAATCAACGATATTAAAAAGTTTAAACTTGGCGATATTGTTTCTGCGGAAGGTATCAACGGACCGTTGGCTATCCCTGGTGGGGTTAATAAATAAATGGCAATGATAAATAAAGTACTGAAGGCTATGTTCAGATACGGAGGTGCTGTCGTGGTCTTAATGGTTATTGTTCTGATTGTTAATGCACTTCTGCTTTTAGTTATGGGGGTTGATATATCAAGTGTAGTGAACGCAATCATTGAACCAGTTCACTGTGATTGTTTATCCGTACATGGGTGAGGATATTAAAAGTGAGTGATGAAACAGATAAAACAGGGGCAGGTAACGTAATGGTTACAGGTGAAACTGGCCGGGGTAAAACCTGCCTGCAAAGCCAGATAATGCATGTTCTCCTGTCGCAGTCTGATGTTGCTCAGCTACAGCAACGGTATGGCAGTGAAGACAGTGAACCCTTCGCTGAAACTTTGCGTAAAAACTGCAACGTCAGGATTATCCTGAAGTCCGGAGATGAACATCATGGCGAATAAAGAATGCATGAATAATACAATGGCTAATACGGGCGATGTCATAAATTCTGTCAAAGATTTTATTATGGATATGTCATCAAGAGGCATTGTCGTAAATGACCTGAATAAATTAATGGGTTGTTGTGAGCACATTGCTGATGGTAAGCGCCGATCGTTATAGCCACCTTTCTCCATTTCTTTACATTATCGTCGGTATATAAACTATGAATAAACTCATTATGCCCTTGCTGGCAGGTGTTGTATTGCTTGCAGGTTGTGCCGGTGCTAAATCGGATTTCGAATGTAATGCCACCTCCAGTGACAGTTGTATGACCATTGATGCTGCGAACAATATGGCCCGTCAGAAGGCTAAGGCGGCAGCAGTAAAGCCGGGTGCGGCGTCGTTGCCCGTCCTGGCTAAACCTGCCGGTGCGGGCATTCCTCTTACCCGTTCGGTACAGGGGGCATCGTTTCTTCGCCCTCCAGTGAGAACACCAGAAGCGACAGCGAAAGTATGGGTCGCGCCCTGGGTGGATGGTCAGGATAACTTCCATGAGCCAGGGCTGCTGTCATTTGTCGTTAAACCAGGAGAATGGCACCAGTGAGTAATTTAGATATTTTCACTCAGACTATTTCCCGGATTCAGAATGCGATTAAATCGCCTGGTGGCGTTTCTGATGCCAACCGTTCTCTGGGAAATCTGACCTACCCTCAGCTATCAAATCTGCTTCCCTACCGGGAATTTGATGATGAAACAGGACTGTTTATCAATAAAAGCACGGCAGGGTTTTTACTGAAGGCTGTGCCGCTTATCGGGGCCAATAAGCATATTGTGGATGTGCTGAATGACCTGGTTAAAAGTAAACTACCCCGTAAAACGCCTGTCAGCTTTCACCTTGTCTCCAGTCAGGTCATCGGTGAAGAACTGGATTATGGTCTGTCGGATTTTGCCTGGCAGGGAAAACAGGCTGATAAATTTAATGCTGTTACCCGCGCTTATTATCAACAGGCCGCCCGTAACAGCTTCCGCACCCCAACCGGGCTGCCACTGACCCTGCGTAATTACTCACTTTATATCGCCTGTGCGGTGAAGAAGAAGAGTAACAGGGCGTCCACCATTACCGGTCTGTCTCATCTGATGAAGGTTGTCCGGGCGACGCTCGATTCCGCGAAGCTGTATACGGAAATCGTTAATCGCGAAGGACTGGTCAGTCTTGTCAGTGGTCTGGTTAACTTTCGCTGCGATCAGCTTTTCCGCCCGGAAGTGAAGGTTAATGAATATGACGACCTCCATTTCCAGTGCGTTGAGAACGGCATTGATTTTGATGTTTATCCTGAAAAACTGGCTATAACGTTGCCAGAAAAAGCGGGTAGCGTAAAAACGTCCCGTGCCATGAATTTTATGCTTGATGGCAACCCCGATATGTTCCTGCTGTGGCAGGGGGGGGACAATATCAGCAATCTGCTTAATCCGGATTTGAGCATACCTTTTCCCTTTGTTCTCACTTTCACCGTTGAAGCGGAAGATCAGGTTGCGGCACAGGGGGAGGCTAACCGTAAATTTCTCGATCTGGACAGCAAATCCAAAGGTTCACTGGCAAAACTTCTGCCAAATCTGATCAACCAGCGCAACGAATGGGAATCCATCCGAAGCCGCCTTCTGTCAAATGAAAGCTGTCTGGTCAGGCATTACTTCAATATTACGGTTTTCTGCCGCGATGATGACAGTGAAGCGCTGACCTGCGAGCAAAAGGTGATTAACACCTTTAAGAAAAACGGACTTGAACTTTATGCCCCGCAATATATGCAGCACCGTAACTGGATGTCGATGTTGCCATTTATGGCTCACGAGGGGCTATGGAGCGATCTGAAGGTTTCCGGCGCCACTAACCG
The DNA here is from genome assembly GCA_031332935.1 of Candidatus Pantoea bathycoeliae. Lineage (GTDB taxonomy): Bacteria > Pseudomonadota > Gammaproteobacteria > Enterobacterales > Enterobacteriaceae > Pantoea > Pantoea bathycoeliae. Next base: position 13,888 of record JAUHTP010000033.1, read on the forward strand.
GTGTGAAAGTATTCAGGCCGTTAACCTTATGCCGGTGATTGCTGACAACCGCCTGTGTCAGAAGGGGCTTCTGGCACCTAGCTACCGTAACCAGCTCGCCTTTCTGGATATTTTTGGTGAAGGCATGGGGAATACCAACTACAACATGGGCGTTACCGGTACATCGGGAGCGGGTAAGACTGGTCTGGTGCAGCCTGTTTTACGCAGCGTACTGGACAGCGGCGGTCTGGTCTGGGTGTTCGATATGGGCGATGGCTATAAGTCGTTCTGTGAGAACATGGGCGGGACTTACATTGATGCCTCGTCACTGTCGTTTAACCCCTTCGCTAACGTCACGGATATTACCCGCTCCGGTGAACGTATCCGCGATCAGTTGTCCGTGCTGGCGAGTCCGGACGGAAATCTCGATGAAATCCACGAAGATCTGCTGCTCGAAGGCGTGATGTATGCCTGGGAGGCAAAGGGGAATGCGGCGCATATTGATGATGTGGTGACGTTCCTGAAAGGGGCTGTGCTCCAGGCAAGAAAGGACGGGGCAGACAGTATCGCCCGTCGCTTTGATGAAATTATCAAGCTGCTGGGGAAATACTGTGCGGGCGGTATTTATGCCGATTACTTCAACAGCGATAAGCCCTCGCTTCAGGAAGATGCCCGGATGATTGTCCTTGAGATGGGGAGTTTGCAGGAAAGGCCCGCACTGCTCGTTGCGGTGATGTTTTCGCTCATCATTTATATCGAAGACAAAATGTATCGTTCGCCGCGTAACCTGAAAAAGTGTTGCGCGATCGACGAAGGCTGGAAACTCCTTAACTTCAAAAATCAGAAGGTTGGCTCGTTTATTGAAACAGGCTATCGCACTGTCCGTCGCCATAACGGCTCCTTCATCACCATCACACAGAACATTAAAGACTTTGATTCACCCGATGCATCTTCAGCCGCAAAAGCAGCCTGGGGTAACTCTGCTTTCAAGGTGGTTGCTAAACAGGATACCGCTGAATTTAAGGCTTACTGTGAACGTAATCCCAGCCAGTTCAGCGACTATGAGCGCCAGATTATCGAGCGTTTTGGCGATGCGAAAGATCAGTGGTTTTCGTCATTTATGCTGCGTATTGGGGCTGTCAGTTCCTTCCATCGTCTGTTCGTTGATCCTCTGAGCCGGGCCATGTTTTCTTCCCGTGGCGTCGATTTTGAGTTTATCCAGGAAAAACGGGCACAGGGATGGGATATCCACGATGCGGTATACGAACTGGCAAAACTCAACTATCCGGACGAAATGGAGGAGCTTGAAGCATGGGAACTCTGAGCAGTAATGATATTCGCCGCGGTATTGTGGCCCCGGCCAGACGCCGGTTACGCCACCGGGGTCGTCTTCTTTTGCTGGCCGTGGCGCTGATTGCAGTGAATGCCGGTATTTCGGCGCTGATGGTTGAGTGGCGAACGCCTGACGTGGTGACGTTCGATATGAAAGGGACGATAGACCGGTTTATGGATCAGTCTTACCGTAAAAACCTTGATGAAGCGACCAGCCGCGCCCTGACCGAACGCTTTACCTCAAACCTTAACCGCAGCATCGAGGACTGGCAGGCATCACACCACGCACTGATTCTGGTCACGCCTGCTGTGGTCAGTGGGGCCAGAGATATCACCCGCGATGTTCAGCAGGACGTGGCCCGGAAAATGCAGGCAGGGCAATGATGAAAAAGTCACTTTTTCTGATACTGGCGATAGCATGCAGCGCCGGTGCTAAAGACCTGGGAACATGGGGCGATCTCTGGCCCATTCAGGAACAGGATATGCTGACGTTCATTCAGCAGCGGCTTAAATCGATGGAGGCAGATGGTTCACTTGCCCGTGAACAGAAAGCCGTCCAGGAGCGCGTAAAAGCGCATATTCTCAGGCCACCTCCGGTAACGGGGCTTCGTTTAGCCGATAAAAGCGAAACCCACTATATCGACCCGACGTTTACCGTTGATAAAGACATTGCTGATGGTAAGGGCGTGGTTTTCGCGCATAAAGGGGACAAAATCAATCCACTGGAGTATGTGCCATTCCGGGAAACCCTTTACTTCATCGACGGCGACGATAAACGTCAGATTGACTGGATGAAACAGCAGAAGCCGGACACGGTGATCAGTAAAATTGTCCTGGTGAACGGCAACATTAAAACCAGCGGGGAAAGCCTTGACGCTCAGGTTTACTTTGATCAGAACGGCACGTTAAGCCGCAGGTTTCAGCTTGACGCCGTTCCGGCCAGAGTCACCGTTGCTGCTGACGGTAAACGTCTGCGGGTAGATACGTTTGCGATGGAGGGCGGAAAGTGAGATTACCAACAGCCCTTATAATGCTGTGCGCTGTGCTGTTTCTGCCAGGCAGAGCCAGCGCGTCAGCCGCCGCCTGCGATGGTCATTTTGTCAATCCGATCACCGATATCTGCTGGGAATGCCTGTTTCCGATAACCATCGGCAGCATACCGGTTGCGCCGGGCAATGTTGCTGATACCGAAAACCCGGCCAGCCCGATACAGATATGCCCTATGGGGGTTCTCTACCGTATTGGTCTGGCAATAGGCTTCTGGGAGCCTATGGCGATCACTGATGTCACCCGCTCCCCTTTTTGTCTGGTCAATATGGGTGGGATAAAGCTCGATATCGGTAAAGTCGGCATGGGAGTGGGTGAGCAGGAAAATAATGACGTGCCAAACGTGTTTTATCATGTTCACTGGTACAAATACCCGCTGATAGCCTGGCTGAACATTATTACGTCTGTGGGCTGTTTGCAGGGCGGGGACATGGATATCGGGTATCTGACCGAGCTTGACCCGATGTGGAATGACGATCAGCTGTCTCTCATTATTAACCCTGAAGCGGCGCTGTTCGGTAACGTTATTGCACAGGGAGCCTGTGCCGCAGATGCCGCTGCCAGTCTTGTGAAGCCCGTCGATGCGCTGTTCTGGTGTGCCGGGAGTCACGGCTCGCTGTATCCGTTTACCGGTACAGTCACCAATGAATACAGCCCTGCGCAGTCGTCGGTGCTGCTTTCCGAGCGAATGGCCTTCAAGCTGCACCGTGAAGGACTGGTCATGGAGAGCGTGGGGGCAGATACGGCGGTGTGTTTTGAGTACCCTTCACCCATTATCCCCAAAAGCCGCTGGCGATATCAGATGGTGAATACGTTACCCGACCCGCTGGCCTGCCATCCTTTCGGACAGAGCACACTGACCTGGCAGACAGGGCATCTCACCCCCAATGACAAGAAAAATTACGGCTATTTAATGTGGCGCAAGCGTAACTGCGTCTTTCTCTGAACAGGAGTATTAAAGATGAAATACCTGCCTGTATTATTGATGGCGGTTTTTTCCTGCCTGTCTCATGCCGGAACTGTATCAGAAGACAGGGACTTTATTAAGCGGATGCAGTCGGCTGAAGCTCAGACTCAGAAAATGGAGGTGCCGGACTTTATTAAGCAATTAAAAAATAATGGTGTATCCAGGGAGAATATGGATTTCATCAATAATCTCCAGCATAAGCAGCAGATGCAATATCAGGTTGCACAAAAACCACAACCGGCCATTCAGTATTTTGTGTCATTTTCTATCCCCCTAAATGGCCTTGCCACTATGCTGAATAACGCCGCTCAGTTTGCTGTTCCGGTTAATATTCGCGGGATGATTAATAACGATTTCCGGCAGACGGCGAATACAATTTTTGAAATGACAAAAGGCAGTAATAAAGGGGGCGTTCAGATAAACCCCAAAGCCTTTCGGCAGTACGGGATAACTGCCGTTCCGGCACTGGTTGTGACGTGCGGAGACACGTTTGACCGCGTATCCGGCGATATCCGCATTGATGGCCTGCTGCGTAAGGTTGCCGAAGGTGGGGACTGCGCTGATGTGGCGAAGGCCGCCCTGAAGGAGGCTGCACAATGAAATCTTTATGGCTGGTGACAGTGCTTCTGGCAGGACTTATCGTTAACTTTCCGGTCACGGCGAACGATGATTTTAACAGCGGTATGGATTATGCCAAGGGGCTGAAGGGAAAAGATCTTGATACCTTCAAATCATTCAAACCTGCGGATAACCTGCCTGACTACAACAGCAGTCCGGACGCGACAAAGTACTACGGTGGCGTGCAGAGTACCGGCGTTGATTTGACGTCTCCGGGCAGTAACACGCTTAACAGCACCGAGTGGGGAAAGGCAGTTACCGATTCTATCAGTAAGCAGCCGAAAGATATGGTGACGGCTGATTCCCCGTTTCTGGATAATGGCCGCAATGCCGAGAATAACGCTGAAACGGTATTCGATCCCAAACTGTGTGAGTCCAAAGAATTCGAGAAGAGCGTATTTACTAATTATGTCTGTGACCGGGATTTGCAGATTCAGCAATATTGTACCAGAACTGCGAAAATATCCGGCCATTATGAGGATACAACAGAAATTAAAAATATTGTTATCCAGTCTCAGAATATTTCGTTTGCTTCCTCTGAAGCTGGATATACGGGGACATGGACTGCACCGGTGACAGGAAAGGTTGTTGCCGCAACAGCTACCTATTCCTGGAATAAACGCCTGGCATTCAGTAATCCTGGCTGGTTTATGCGTGTGAGTACGCCTTTCGGGGTGATTTCAATGGATGATGATACAAACAACCCTGCCCTGAGCAGTGGGACACAACTGACGGAGGGACAGAAGATGGCGTTCTCCATCATTAACAGAAATAATAAGCCAACAGTCGATTTCATCTGGAAAAGCAGCAACATGCGTTACCGCTTTTCCATTACTCTTCGGGTTGAAATTCCATCAAAGAAATGGGTTCCGGATGTTGTATGGTCTGAAAACTGCCCGTTTGATAAAGCTGAAGGCAGTCTGACCGGGACGGAATGCACGGAGCCGGGCGGCGATAAAACGGTGACGGTGGAGGGCAAGCCCTATACCGTTCATCAGGACTGCTGGGCGTACCGCGACAGCTATCTGACCCAGAGTGAAAGTGAGGGAACCTGCGGAGCCTATATCCATAATCCGGCGTGTAACGTTATAAACCAGAAGTGCGTGGATCAGGGAGATGGTGCCTGCCTTCACGCCAACATCACGTATTCGTGCGAAACGAAGACAAAAGGTGAAGGGCAGGTTTGCGGCGATGAGCTTTTCTGTACAGACGGAAGCTGTGTACTGGATAACAACGGCAAAAACGATATGTTTGCCAAAGCGGCATCGGAACTGGCTGCGGTGGCTGCGGCGGGTAAGGACGTTGCCGAACTGAACAGCAATAATGTGAAAATATTCACGGGTAAGGGCGTGTCCTGCAAGAAGTTTGCCGCCGGGTTCAGTAACTGCTGTAAAGATTCGGGCTGGGGGCAGGACGTGGGGCTTGCCAGTTGCAGCAGTGAAGAAAAAGCGCTGGGTAAGGCGAAGGAAAAGCGCCTGACCGTTTATGTCGGGGAGTATTGCAGCAAAAAAGTGCTGGGAGTCTGTCTTGAGAAAAAACGTGGTTATTGTGAGTTTGATTCCAAACTGGCGCAGATCGTCCAGCAACAGGGGCGTTCATGGCAGCTTGGGATTGGGTTTGGTTCAGGTAAATCACCTGACTGCCGGGGAATTACGCCGGAAGAACTCCAGAAGATAGATTTTTCAAAAGTCGATTTCTCCGCGTTTTATGACGATCTGAACAGTGGCAGTGATATTCCCGCTGACAATAATCAGATGGAGAAAATGAAAGAGCGGATGAAAGCCATGTTTGACCAGGGGAGCAGCCACTGATGCGAAAAGCCTGTTATCTGATGCTCGCTGCTGCTGGTTTTATCGGGGGACATGCTCAGGCCAGCGATACCCGGCTTGGCGGCTTTCCCGACAGTGAGGCGCAGGGCTGGATTTGGTACAACGAGCCTGTATCTCCTGACGAGGACGAGCCGCCGTCAGCACCGCCTTCTTCAGCAGTATCCCCGGAAAATGCCACCGAACTGAAAGAGAAATTGCAGGCTGCCACGAAGGCCGCGCTCGATAAGGCGATCATGTTCCCTTCTGCTGAAAATTTCAGGCGATACAAACTGCTACAGGATTTCTGGGCGGAAAAATCGTCTCAGTTTGCTCAGTCCTCAAAAGAGGCGCTGCTGAAGTTCCCCGAACTGGATTACAACCTGCGCTACAGCCATTACAACGGAACGGCCAGTACCCGTCAGGCGATGCAACGCCAGCGCGAAAAAGAGGCCATTGTTAAATTGTCTGCGGATAACGGGCTGTTCTATTTCTACCGGGGAAAAGAGCCGGTGGATGTGCTGATGGGCGTGGTTGTGCGCTCGTTCGTCAGGGAGTACGGCATCAATCTTATCTATGTGTCAGTGGATGGCAAAATTGCGCCGGAACTGCCGGGGTCACGGCCTGACAACGGACAGACGGAGGCCATGCATATTACCCATTACCCCGCGCTTTTTCTGGTGAACCCCCGCACGGAGGCTTATCAGCCGCTGGCGTATGGTTTCCACTCCCAGGAGGATTTAGCCTCACAATTCCTTCTGGTAGCAACGGACTTCGCTCCCGGCTTCTGATGCCCTGACTGCCGCGCTTCGCTTGCCATCCGGCCCGCTGAGCCAGAATAAATTCTGACTCCCCGGCCCGGAGCCGATAAAACCCCAATCATCAGACTGGTGCTTTAAAGCTGCACCGGTGCTGCCGTGTGCTGCCCGAAGGATTCCGCCGTCACGACAGCCTGATTTTACGTATGTTAATACAGGTGAATTTATGCGATGTATTCCTGCACTTCCCTTCCTTTTGCTGGCGTTCACAGCCAGCGCGACCGTCAACGCTACGACCTGGGATGAGATCGCCAGGCTGGAAGCGCACAAACAGGCACTTCAACATAGCGGAGGTCAGGTTTCGACCCGGCCCGCAGCGGTGTTTTATCGTCTCAGCGACGGGCGGCAGGTCAGTCTTCGGGACTGGAAAATCGTCCTCTTTATGTCGTCGTCCTGCCCGCACTGCCATGCTTTCGATCCCGTCCTGAAAGCTATTGCTAAGGACACCGGCTTTTCAGTATTCCCTTACACCCTGGATGGCCGGGGGGATGCGTCATGGCCGCAGGCAATTCCGGCTCCGCCGATGGTGATCACTGAATTCTTTGCTCAGGGTCTGCCTATTGCCACACCTACGCTGTTTCTGGTGAACGTTAACAACATGAAAACCTATCCCCTTCAACAGGGAGAAAGTGAGCGTGAAGCCTTTGTGGCAAGGCTTGATGAAGTACTGCGCTTTGCTATGGATAACGGGGAGGCGAAATGAACGGCGGTCTGAGAAAAAGCGCGCTGGCATGTGTTTTATGCCTTTATACCCTGATGGCCGGTGCCAGTCTTAACGATGATATGAACAAGTTCTTTGGCAAGCTGGGCTATGAGCAGAATACCACCACGCCGAAAGTCTGGCAGGGGCAGGCGGCAGGTTACGCCACGGGTGGGGCGCTCTATGCGCGAACCTCCGCGAAGGATGTGCAACTGGTATCGCTTCAGTTACCCAGCCTGAACGCCGGTTGTGGCGGTATTGATATGTTTCTGGGTTCCTTTTCCTTTATCAGCAAAGACGAATTTATCCAGTTCGCCAAATCCATTCTCAGTAACGCGCCGGGGCTGTTTTTTGACCTGGCTCTGAAGACAGTGACACCGCAACTGGCGTCAGCAAAGGATTTTCTTCAGAAACTGGCGTCCGATGTTAACAGTTCCAATATGAGCAGTTGTCAGGCCGCAAGGGCTATCGTCGGTGGGTTATGGCCGGAAACGCAGGAAAATGCCAGCGCGGTTTGTCAGACCATCGGCAGCGATTCCAATTTCTTCTCGGACTGGGCGGCAGCGCGTCAGGGCTGCGGCACCGGGGGGCAGTACAAAAACATGAGTAACAAAGCCGGGGCCGATATGAAAGACCAGGTGCTGCGTAACAAAAACCTGATATGGGAGTCGCTGGAAAAAAATCAGGTATTCAGCGGAAACAAAGAGCTAAAAGAGTTTGCCATGAGCATTACCGGCACCCTTATTTTTGATGATGATGGTAAACCTCAGCCTCTTGCGGCCATGACGACAAATGAAGATCTGATCCATGCGTTACTGCATGGCGGTACGGCCAAAATCTATACCTGCAATGACGGTGAATGCCTGAAGGCAACAATAGGGGAAGTGACGATCAGCGCAGAGAACTCTCTCAGTGGTCAGGTCAATAAGATGTTGCAGAGTATCGGCAGTAAAGCCTATGCCGATGAAGCGCTGACGGAAAAGGAAAAAGGCTTTATTACGTCCACTTCTGTTCCGGTATTGCGTTATCTCGTTGATCCTCTCTCTCTGGGCGTATCGGATTCGGTTATCTATCAGCTTTCTGATTACATCAGCTTCGATATTCTTATCCAGTACATGCAGGAAGTGATGCAGCAGGCCCGCGTTATGCTGGCGAGTAAAAGTTATCCGGACAGTGCGCTTAAACCGTTGCAGGAAAGTATGGCGAATGCTAACCGTCAACTGGCGATCATGCAGTCCAGGGTTCAGGTACAGCAGGATGCGTTAATGGTTGTTGAACGTCAGATGGGTTACATGCGTCAGCAACTGTCCGGACGGTTACTCGACCGTTATCAGAACAACTATCGCTTTTCCGGAGGTATGTAATTATGCAGGTGATTTATACCATTACGGGTGGTGACTGGCTGGCTGACTCGCTGAACGCCGTGGCGGTATTAACCGCATCGGCCACCTTGGGAACCCTGATTAAATGGGCTTCCATTCTCTCCGTCCTTGCCGTTATATGGAGCTGGTTGCAGAAGAAAGATGTGCTGACCTTCATTAAGTGGGTGGCGGTGATAGTGATTGTACCGGGGGTGCTTATCGCCAATAAGCATTCGGTGCAGGTCATTGATATGACCGACCCGACAGCCGTTCACCAGGTGGATAATGTGCCTGGCGGTCTGGCAATTCCTGCATCGCTGATCACCTCTGTAGGGTATGCGCTGACGCAGGCTTATGAGAGTGTATTTCATCGCCCTGATGCGGTGTCATACAGCAAAACCGGGATGTTGTTTGGCTCTGAACTGGTGAAGGCCAGTACGGGGTTTACCTTTGCCGATGGTGAGATTGCGGGACTCTTTTCCGATTATGTGCAGAACTGCGTAATAGGCGATATCTTTCTGAATCATAAGTATTCAATGGAAGATCTGATGAACAGCACCGATCCTTATTTGAAGATTTTTGAGAAACCCAGCCCACTACGGGGAATATTCGATAAGGCGGGTAACTTCCAGACCTGCCAGCAGGCCGCAGTAACCCTGCAACAGCAGATAGGTACGGATTCTTCCGGTGGTGGAAAGACGTTCTCGTTCTGGGCGCAGAAGCTGTTTGGTTCCAGGGCCAACCGGGAGCAATTGTTTGCCTCCCTTCTGGGTGACAGCTACGGCTATTTTTATAATGCCGGCAGCAGCGCCAGCGGCATTATAAAGCAGAATGTCGTGATGAACGGGCTGCGCAAAGGTATCAGCGCCTACGCTGCACGTAATGGCGATACCGCCAGTATGATGAATATTGCGACGGAAACGGCCACTGAGAAGCAAATTATGCAGCAGTCGGTTAGCGCGAATATCGCCATGAAGTATCTGCCAATCATGCAGACCGTTCTTCTGGGGATGATGATCGGGCTTTTCCCGGTAATGATTGTGCTGGCTATTATTAACACGCTGACCTGGACTGTGCTCAAGGGGTATATTTTTACCCTGGCTTATCTTCAGGCATGGCCGCTGCTGTTTGCAGTGTTGAATAACGCCATGACGTTTTACCTGAAAGCCGGTGGCGCTTATGACGTTACGCTGTCTAACCTTTCTCAGATCCAGCAGCAGCATTCGATGATTGCATCAACGGCGGGCTGGCTTTCGCTCTCTATTCCCTTTATCGCTTATGGCATGGTGAAGGGATTGGGTGGCGTGGTTTCCCAGGCGGGCAGCTATCTCAGCAGCATGACACAGGGGGTTGCCTCTCAGTCGTCCTCTCAGGCCGTAGATGGTACTTATGCGTTTAACAATATGCAGACGGATAACGTGCAGGGCTTTAAATGGGATACGAACAGTACCTTTGCTTCCGGGCGAAGGGATCAGCAACTGGCGAATGGCTCTATGCAGGGAACGACGGCTGACGGAACGACGATAGTTAACAGTACGACAGGCACATCTAAATTGCCTATGGATTTAAACTTTGGCCGCGCAATGAGTTCTTCTGCGCAACGGCTGGCAAGAGAAAGCCAGGTGCAGGCTGAAACATCGTTGCAGGGATTTAACCATGCCATGAACAGCGCATATAACCAGGCGCAGCAGTTCTCGCAGCAGACCGGTAACAGCAATACCATGAACACCAGCACGGATGATTCGCAGACGGCGCAGGCGACCAAAGGGGTTAGCTCGATGATCTCTGCGGCGAAAGACTATGCCAGACGCCACGGTATCAGCGAACAGCAGGCATGGGCTGAGATTGAAACCAAAGCCCGACAGGCTGAGGCTGAAGCGCATGCGGGTATATCTTCAGGTAATTCAGCGCTTGGGAAAGTGGCAAAATGGACTATCGGGGCTGATGTTGGGGCTTCAGGTAAGATTTCAGCCAGTACAGGTAGTCAGAGTTCGGCAGATCAACGTCAGACCGGAAGCACCGATCACACCAGTAGTGAAGATGCTAAAAATGTGCGCGATTTCCGGGAAGGGAAACAGATACTTCAGAGTTACCGGGTGTCGCATTCTGCGGTTCGTAACGATAACAGTTCCGCTTCACAACTTGAGCAGATTGGCACCACACTGAGTGTGGCTGACAGCCAGTACCAGCAATATACCAGCAGTGTCAGTCGTAGCCATGAGTACAGTAAAGTGGCCTCAATGTCGGAAAGCGAAACGGCACAGCAAACCAGCAATCTCTCTCAGGAGTTTGTGGGTTATGTTCAGCAAAAAGCGCCGGGGGATGCCAGCCGTATTCTGACTAATACGGCTGATGAAAATGTGCGTCACGAACGTGAAGCACTGGCGGATAGCTTTGTGGAAGAAAAACTGCGGTCACGTATTGAAGGTGACTTCAACAGTAATCGTGCCTCGTTGGCGAGCGGTATGCAGAGTGTTGAACCATCAAATGGAGATTCCGCCGGAACGATTAATTCAGGTCAGCAGGAAATCGAACGCAGGGCGCAATCCGCAGGCATAAAAGGAAATATAACACAGGGTGTTGATGATTCTCTGACGAGAAATCAGGGAGTTATTAAACAGACCGGAGCAAATATTGAGCAAGGTCACGGTGAAGTTCAACGCGAAAGCGATAGACTGAAAAGTGAGCATGGAAAAGTTGATGGCGATTTTGTTGCTAATTATAACAAAGCCAGTGAACACCAGGGTCTTGGAGACTTAAGAAATAACCCTGGTGATATATCTGATATGGCGAAGAAACTAAAAGAGCGGAGGCAAGAAGATGATTAAATGTAAGTATCTGTTAATAATGCCATTAACTATATTTATTGCAGTTGCTTATAACTTTTCAGTCCATTTCGATGAATGGTTAAAGCAACCACTGAATGCAGTGATTCTCTTTGTTTTATTGTTTTTAATTCCTTCTTTCTTCAATGTTTTATCGATGGCGGGTTTGTTAAGTAGAGATAGAAGATTGCCTTTTTATTTTTTCGCATGTGGAGTTTTTCTTTCTGTTGTGTACACATGGGGAATGGATAATGAATTATTGATAATACTCTGCTCAGCAAATGCTCTGCTGGCTGGTTGTATAGCGCTATTTCTCAAAAGGAATTATCATTTTGACGAAGTTAAGGAGTTAAAGAATCTTGATACTCCTGACTGGATAGTCAAATCAGCTATAAAAAGAATTTTAAAAAGTGAGGTGGAAAAACGTATCCAAGATAAAGTAAATCCGCAAGTCGCATCCAGAATATCAGGCGGTGTGGCTGCTGGTGTACTGGCTGAAGCGCTGTCTTCAGGACAGAAAGATCTATTTTCAGATAACCTGATTCCTGCTGCAATGAGCATTGCTGATAGTCATTTGGCTAACTTTGAATCAGGAAACCATTCTGTAACTGGTTCCCATGCTAATGACTTCAACCCGGCAACAGGTTTGGCTATGACCAGCGATTACTTTGATGCCGGAGGTGATACTTATGGTAGTACCTTGAATCATGACAGTCTCTTTTCATCTGATAATCATATTTCTGGCGGCTTCGACGACAGCCGATACTGAAATATTAATGCTTCAGTGCTCAAACTGAATCATCATTTGTAATTAAGTCTCTGATAAGCGCAGTCTTCCTGACTGCGCTTTTTCCTGTGGAATAAATCTATGCGACTCATTAAATCACTGATACTGGTGGCGGTCTGCCTGTGCTCAATGAATGCCAGTGCGTTCTGTTTCGTGCAGGCAGGAGAACGCTACCACCTTGACCCGATGCTGCTTGAAGCGATTGCCATGCAGGAAAGTAGTCTCAATCCGCGAATCACCAATGATAACGGCCCGCGACTTGGTAAAGACTATGGCCTGATGCAGATAAACAGCAGGCATATTCCTGAACTGGTCAGAATGGGGGTTATCCGCTCCCCGCAGGACTTACTGAATGACCCGTGCCTGAATGTACAGATCGGTGCATGGATACTCGCCAGACATTTACGGACGTGCGGTGTTAACTGGCACTGTCTGGGTTCATACAACGCCGGTTTCTCCGCCAGGAATGCTGGTAAACGGGAACATTACGCCAACCTTATTTATAACCTCTACGTTCGCGTTAATCGCTAGCAAAAAATAACAGGTTAAGTCCTCTTACCGGAGAAAAAAATGAGTTTCAAAGGCCGTAATATTACGCAGGGCGGTCAGGTCACGTTTATGCGTTTCCGGATGTTCCTGCAGGTTAATAATGTTCTGTTCTACTATGTTTTTATCGGGTGGCTGGCTTTGCTGGGGTTCATCCTTTATCTGCGATTAAATACCCAGACGTTCCTTAACGGGCTGGTTTACTGGTGGAGTCATACATTAATCCCGTTTGGTTCAATTATAAGAAAGCCGCCTGTTTATCCCGTAAGGTATTACGGTAATACTCTTTATTATACTTACGATAAAATCCTTACCGACAAATATACAGTCTGGTGTGGCATCACTCTGAGAAATGAATTCATTCTTTCGGGGCTGTTCGCGTCGATAATTACGTTTGCCGTGGTTATGGGGGTGTTCTGGTATATCGGGCGAGTGGGGAAAAAGGCCAGCGAAGATGAAGTTACCGGTGGCCGCATTCTTGAAGATAACCCAAAAGTGGTGGCGCGTCTTATGCGCAGGCGGGGAACGGCTTCACATATCGTGATTGACGGCCTGCCAATAGTCAAAGACTCAGAAATACAGAATTTCGCCATGCACGGTACGGTGGGGACAGGCAAATCCACGCTGATGCGTAAGAAATTACTCCATCTGCGTGAAGCCGGTGTTCCGGTCATTATTTATGACAAAGGGAATACCTTTGTTGAAGAATTTTATGATGAATCCATCGATATCATTCTTAACCCGATGGACAGGCGCTGCGTTAACTGGGATATGTGGGCGGAATGTCAGACGCTCCCCGACCTGGAGGCTGTCACTGAAACGCTTATCCCGATGGGAAACAGCAGCGATCCCTTCTGGCAGGGGTCGGCCAGAACGATTTTTGCTGAAGGTGCGGAGCAGATGCGCGGCGATAAAAAGCGAACGTATAACAGCTTCCTGCGCACTCTGCTGGCGATCAAGCTCGACAAGCTGCGTGACTTTCTGGCCGGAACACCTGCTTCCACGCTGGTAGATGGCAGCATTGAGAAAACCGCCATCTCAATCCGAAGTGTTCTCACCAACTATGTGAAGTCGCTGCGCTATTTGCAGGGCATTGACCGCGAGGGCAAAAAGCCGTTCACCATCCGTGAATGGATGCAGGGCAACAGCGATAAAAAGCGCAGCGGCTGGCTGTTTATCACGTCCAACCAGCGTCACCATGAATCGCTGAAGCCGCTGATATCAATGTGGCTGGGGATTGCGTCCGGCAACCTTCTGTCACTGCATGAGAACCGCTACCGGCGTGTCTGGTTCTTCTACGACGAACTGCCTTCCCTGCATAAGCTGCCTAATCTGCCCTACATCATTGCGGAGGCCCGCAAATATGGCGGCTGCTTTGTGCTGGGTTTTCAGTCCTATGCGCAGCTTGAAGAAACCTACGGGCCAAAATTCGCTGCTGCTATCTATGACCTGCTGAATACCAAATATTTTTTCCGTTCGCCCAGCGCGGCCATTGCGAAATTTGTTGAGGAAGATATCGGCCAGACCGTCCGCAGGCGTTTTTCTGAACAGACCAGCTTTGGTACGGATGAGGTGCGTGACGGTATCAGCTACGGCAAAGACGAAGAACGGGTATCGATAGTCAGCTATTCAGACGTTCAGGGACTGGAAGACCTTCAGTGCTTCGTCACGCTGCCCGGCAAATATCCCGTTGTTCGCCTCACCCTGAAATACCAGCCCCTGCCGAAAGTCGCGGAAGGCATTCTGGAGCGCGACGTGAAAACGTCTCTCGACCCTGAAATTGAACAGGAAATCAGCCAGCAGGAAAGCAGTGAACGCCTGGCAGCAAGAAAGCTGTTTATCGCTTCCGACACTCAGGGGAAAACCGATGCGGCACCGGCGGGCAATTCCGTAAGCGTGCCGCCTGCACCGGCTGTGGCCGGGCCAGATTCATCTTCAGGCGGCCCGTCTGCTGAAAAGCCAGACGTGACAGATAAACCTGCCCGTGGTGGTGGCCGTGAGAACGAAATACCTCATGGCATCAGCACAGATGGCGAGGTTATCGATATGGAGGCGTATGAAGCCTGGCAGCAGGAGATGCAGCACGGCACCCGTGATGAGGTGCGTCGTGAGGAGGTGAATATCAATCACCACCCGTCGCATGAAATTGATATGGAGTTGTGATGTTATCTGTCAGTGATATTAGCGGTGATGCCAAATATTATGGCGGTGAAGCCAACTTTGAGATGCTGGAAAATGCCGATGGCCACTGGCTGGGGAAGGGGGCGGCCATGCTCGGACTGGAGGGAAAAGTGAACCCTGAAGTCTTTGATGAAATGCTCCGGGGACACCTGCCCGATGGCACGGTGATTTCACGTAAGGTTAACGGTATTGAGAGCAACCGTCCGGGCATGGATCTGACCTTTGGTGCGCCCAAGAGCCTTTCCATCCTCGCCCTGCTGGGCGGTGATACGCGCCTTATCGATGCTCACAATGAGGCGGCCCGGCTGGCGATACTGGAGGTGGAGAAAAGCGTCAATACCCGCCTTACCCGTGACGGTGTCACCACTACGGTGACGACCGGCAATATGGTTGCCGCCTTCTTTACCCACGATACTAACCGTGAGGGAGAGATGCACCTCCATTCGCACGGCCTGCTGTTCAATGTCACCCGCGCGGATGATAAGTGGCACGCGCTGGGAAGTGATACCCGTCAGCGCAGCGGTATTCGTGAGCAGGTTTACGATATGAAGCTCGCTTACGGGCAGCTTTATCGTGAGTTTTTACGCCCGATGGTGGAAGACTGTGGTTACACGCCGGTCAGAAGCGGCCCGCATGGTATGTATGAATTTGCTGAAGTCCCACCGGAGGTGATCCGTGCATTTTCTCAGCGAACCGCGCAGATTGATGATGCCGTGGGGCGGGATGCCAGCCCGCTTTCCCGCTCGGTTGCGGCGCTGGATACCCGTAAAAACAAGGAGTTCGTCGAAGGGGAAGCGAGACGTGAGCAGTGGGATAAGGTGTTGGCGGATTACGACTTTGATCCGGATAAGACGATCCAGGCTGCCCGTGAACGCAGCCGGTCGCAGGCAGCAGAACGCGGCGAAGCGGAAGCAGGTTCTCCGGCCAGCGTGACACGCACGGCAGAACCTGCAATGAAAGAGGCCATCACGCAGGCGCTGTCGTCACTCAGTGATAAAAAAGCGCAGTTTGCCTACAGCGAAGTGCTGACCGCCGTTGTGTCACTTCTGCCAGCGGAAAAGGATATGGTGCTGCGGGCAAGAGCAGGCATCGATACCGCTATTGAACAGGGCCGTCTTATTGCCCTCGATAAGGATAAGGGCATTTTCACGTCTGATATCCATGTGCTCGATGAACTGACGGTTCGCCAGTTTGCGCGGGAGCATATGGATTCCGGTCGCGCCATTGTCACCGGCGAAGCCCTGCTGAACGGGACGCTTGCCGCCGCTACCGGCGTCTGTGCTGAACTGGCAGAGAATCGCGATCCGCTTGCGGTGATATATGG
>JAUHTP010000034.1:0-26092 GCA_031332935.1 Candidatus Pantoea bathycoeliae
TTTTTTTTTTTTTTTTTTTTTTTTTTTTTTTTTTTTTTTTTTTTTTTTGCTTTTAATAATACTTTCTCATTTGTGCCATTTTTAATAAATTCGCTGGCAACCGAATCTAAAAGTAACCTGCTGTCTTTTATTATGTATTCTATTCCAGATCGAAAAGAACCATATTGACCAATAGCTATATACAGTGTACCTAAGACTAAAATGGTAGCGTTGATACTACCTTCTCGTAGTATGACTTCAATTTTATTATTTTGACTAAATAACTTGAGTATTTAGAAGTTACTTTTTTAAAATAGTTTCCTGCTTCACTTGTATTTATTTCGTGGCAATCAAAGTCAAAATGAAATTCAATCTCTGCTATTATTGTCATATTGTAACTTTATTGAGTTTGGTTTAATTAACATAGCGACAGTTAATGTAACTTAATTCTTAAGCGTTAGTGAATTGTTTTAAAATATTCCGAGCTTTTTCTGTGAATGATTTTTATTTTCTTATCAAACTGTTTTGGCATGAATTTTATGCTCTTCTGTTTTTTTTTATCAAAATAAAGTGAGTTTTATTTTCTTATCAATATAGACAGGAGTGCTTTATGGTAATAGATTGATTTCAATTTTGTAATGGTATAAATAATTAACCTGGCCATATATAGATTCTAATTGAATGTCGTTACTTGCTTTATTTAAACTAAGGCTCTTTAAGCACCAAGTTTAATCTTAAAGCTTAAGGTAACCAGTTTTCTCTAGAGATTAAAATTTTTATAAAATCATGGCAGATTAGTTATCTGCAGATGCAAAAAGCCCGCTCAGGGAAACCTGAGCGGGCTTCTCTAAAAATTTGGCTCCTCTGACTGGACTCGAACCAGTGACATACGGATTAACAGTCCGCCGTTCTACCGACTGAACTACAGAGGAATCGTTTGAACGGCGCGCATATTATCGACCTGCACCGGCCTTGTCAAAGCCCTTTTTCACAAAAGTGTTCAACTGCTGAAATAAACGTCAGCGTGCTAAACGCAGAGAGGCGAATCCTGCTGAACTTGCTGAATATTTTTTCCGTTTTAGTGATGCAGGAACTAAATGTTCTATATTGGCATCGCTGCGATCTTGGCTTAATGGCTGCTAAGTAACGCAATTTAATAAACATTTCAAAGCCGCTCACACTTCTCCGCTCTGCTGTTTGCCTGCCTGTTTTATGAAGCGTATATTCCGTATCAATCAAACAATGAAACCAGAGGGCAGGCGATGAATAAAGTCAGAATCGGCATGATCGGCAGCGGCTATATTGGGCGTTGTCACGCCATCGCCTACGCGTAGGCACCCACTGTCTTCGCGCTAAAAGGCGAGATCGTGCGGGAAATGCTGGCAGAGGTGAACCCGTCGCTGGCAGAGAAGCAGGCCGCCGCCTTTGGTTTCGCGCGTTCAACCGGCGACTGGCGCGAGCTGGTGCGCCATCCCGCCATTGACGTGGTGGACATCTGCGCGCCCAACTTCCTGCATAAAGAGATGGCGCTGGAGGCTATCCGACACGGTAAGCACGTCTATTCAGAAAAGCCACTGTCGCTGTCGTTGGCAGACGCGGAAGAGATGGTGCAGGCGGCACAGGCCGCTGGCGTAAAAACCCTGGTGGGATTCAACTACATGAAAAACCCGACCAGCCAGCTGGCGAAAGAGATTATCGAGCGCGGCGAGATCGGCGAGGTGGTGCATTTCTACGGCACCCACAATGAAGATTATCTGGCGAAGCCGGAGACGCCGCTCGACTGGCACTGCCAGAACGCGCTGGCAGGGCTTGGCGCGCTGGGCGATCTGGCGGCGCATATCGTCAATATGGCGCACTATCTGGTCGGCGACATTGAAGAGGTGAGTGGCGACATGATGACAGTGATCAAAACGCGTCCCGACGCAAAAGATCCCAGCCGCCAGCTGCCAGTTGAGAATGAAGATCAGGCCAGCTCGCTGCTGCGCTTTCGCAACGGTGCGCACGGCGTGATTGAGACCTCACGCATCGCCTGCGGCAGCAAAATGGGGCTGACCTATGTCGTGACCGGCACAAAAGGCACGCTGCGATACAGCCAGGAGCGGATGGCGGAGCTGGAGCTCTATCTGCATGACGAACCGGCAGGTCGCTAGGGATTTAAAACCATTCTGATCGGTCCGGCGCATCCCGACTACGCCAACTTCTGCGTCTCCGCCGGGCACGGCATCGGCTTTAACGATCAAAAAACAGTGGAAATTCGCGACCTGATCAACGGCATCGCAGCGGGCGATCGCCTATGGCCCGATTTTGCTGAGGGGTTGCAGGTGCAGAAGGTGCTGGAGGCAATTGCGGTCTCCGCCGCCGAGCGGCGCTGGCAAGCGGTTTAGCAGAACAGCGAGCGGCCTGTTAACGCCGCACGCCTGCATGGTTAACCCGTGGCTTTCTCCCACCACAGCTTATCCAGCGCGTAGTAGCGGTCGCTTTCGCTCTCCGGCTGCTGCAAATCGCGCTTCCACGGCTTCGCCAGGATAAAGTGCAGGTTCTTCACCTTGTTCTCTTTCCACATGCGGCAGTGCTGGAACGGCAGGGTTTTCAGCGCGTTATAGATATAGGAGAGCGGCTGCCAGCGTCCGTCGAACGCCTCATTCAACAGATCCTGTTCCGAGAACGGATAAGCCTTCAAATCCACAATGGCGGCAATGCGGGCTGCCAGCTGCTCGAAGACCTCGTTGTCCGGCTTCAGCACCAGAAAACCGCCGTTCAGGTAGTTATCCAGCAAGATGGGCGCAGGCTCACCGCGATCCTGCCAGGTGTAGTGGCAGTTTTCTGGCTGCCAGCTGGCGGGATAAGAGGCGATCTGGTTAGGGTTGCAGCGGCAGGCGTGACAGGCGGCCAGCAGGTTGTCGCCGAGGTCGAGCGTAAATAGCTCGTCCATGTTTTGCAGCACCAGCATATCGGCATCGAGAAACACCACACGTTCGTAGTCGGTAAGCTGCCAGGCACGCAGTTTGGTCCAGACCTCACCAAACTGCGCCGAGGCGTAATGCTGCTTCAGCTCGCTGTTGGGGTAGATCGGATCGACCGGATGGACCACACAGCCTTCAGCCTGCAACGCTTCGCGGTCCGCCAGCGGGATCGCCTCGGTGGTCATCACAATGAGCGGGAAGCGCGTGCCGCTCTGCTTCAGTGAGCGGTGCAGCGCCTTCACGCCCACCAGATAATCGGGCTGCGTCAGCAGCGTAACCCATGCAAACATGGTTCTCTCCCTGTAAAAGTCAGTCAAAAAGCGCAGTCAGATAATCGTTGCTGAGGCGGCGCTGCGGATCCAGTTCGCTGCGCAGCGTACGGAAGTCGTCCCAGTGCGGATAAACGTCGCGCCAGGCGTAGCGGCTGGCGTCATAATATTTGCCCCAGTGCGGTCGGCCACCTTCTTCTGCCAGCAGTTTTTCTACCTCGGTAAGAAAATGCAGGCTATCCTGCGACAGCGAGCCGTCGTCGGCGTAATAGACCACAAAGCCAAAGAAGCAGGTCGGCTCGCCAAAGGCGGGGCTGAGCCAGGCCTCGGAGGCACCAGCGCAGCGCAGGATAATCGGGTAGTGCATATGGGGCCGCTCTGCGGCGTACCAGCGTTTGATTTTGCTAATAACGGCAGGCGTGCGTGAAAGGGGCACGCCAATTTCAACGTTGATGTGCGGTACTGCGATGCCGCAGCAGAACAGCTGATAGATGTCGCCGGTCAAGTCGGTAACATCGCGTAAGCGCGTCACGGTGCGAAACTGCTTGCCGCCTTTAGCCGTGGATCTGCGTATCGCGATGCGTCTGCTCCAGAGTCTGGTCGATGGTGCTGTTCAGGCTGTCGTCGCCCTGATCGTTATGCTTTACCACCTCGCGGCTGTTGCGCTGCCACTCGGCGTTTTCCTGCTCGCTGGCTTCGTTTGCATTCCAGACGTGCATCAGGTTGTAGTCAACGAACCACCAGGCCTTGCTCAGGCGTACTCACTGTTCCAGCGCAGCAGATCCTGCTCAAGGTTATCCGCTGACACGGCGTTTTTATGGCAGGTGTAAACGCGGAAAGGCTGGGTGCGCAGCGTCACGGCGGTAACGCTCTGCTCGTCATGCGCCAGCAGGCCGGAGAGGGCACTGATATCCACCAGCACATCCTCTTTGTCGACGTTCAGCATACGGCCCGGCGACAGGCGGCTGCCTACGCGGGCGTTTTGCGCCCAGTTCCACAGCGCGTCGTCCTCGGCGCTGAGGGTAGTGTTGCGAAGGGGATAACGTTCGACGTCTCTGCTCACGACTGCGTTCCTATGTTAAGATCTGCGAAATTGCGTCAGTTAAGCGTAGCCCATCGCAGCGTTGTCGCTTCCCTTAGATACTTTTACGGATGTAACGCAGCGTCGCCGCAACCGCCAGCTGGCGGTTGCGGCGGATACTCTCTTCTTCGCTGTTATCGGGGCTGAACAGAGCGTTAAAGGTGTAACGGTTAGAGACGTGGTGGACGCAGATACTGTTGATTAGGTGGTACACGTCGATGGTCTCTATCTCGCGGATAAAGACACCCTGCTGCTGGCCGCGCGTCAGGATCGCCTCCAGCACGTCAAGCGCGCTGCGGTTCAGCGCCTTAATGCGCGGCGACTGGGTGATATAGCGGCCGCGCAGCAGGTTCTCGGTACAGACCAGCCGCATAAAATCGGGATGGGAGACGTGGTAGTCGAAGCTGGCCTCCACCAGCTTGCTCATCGCCAGCTCTAGCTCCATGGCAGCCAGACTCAGGCCGTTCTCATGCTGGCGGATCGCCTGGTAGACCTGCTCTAGCACCTCGATATAGAGCTTCTCTTTGCTGCCAAAGTGGTAGACTACCATACGTTTGGTGGTTTGCGCATTATCCGCGATCTGCTCAAAAAGCGCGCCCTGCATGCCGTACTCGGTAAAAGTGGTCAGCGCACCGGCAATAATGCGTTTTTTTAGCCCTTTAGGGTCATTTTTACGTTTTGGGGTGATATCCGACATAGTGCTCAGTAACAAAGAATAATCAAAACGGCATGGTATCACAGCGCGCCAGACGGGTTTGGCGACGCAAGCGGTAAAGCGTTCAGATGCATTTCAGGAATATCATTGCCGTATAAATCATAATGCAGATATAAGCAACTGCGTATACTGCGGCTATCTGTCGTTACGACAGTTAACCTTGACTTTAGCAACTATCACCTTTGGGAAGCAAATGTATGCACACACGAGTGGCCGTGACTAAAAATATACTCCAGTCTGTTACTACTGCCGCGCTGCTGCTGGCGGGTACCGCTCTGGCCCAGTTTGCGGCAGCCCACGCCGCCGACAAGACCTCCATTAACGTCGGGATTATGAGCGGCGAAGATGAGGATGTCTGGCGCGAAGTGGTCAAACAGGCCGCGGCAAAAGGGCTGACGGTGAAAACCGTAGTGTTCAATGACTATAACCAGCCGAATGAAGCGTTGCAGAATGGCGAAGTCCATGCAAACGCCTTCCAGCACCAGCCCTTCCTCAACAACCAGATCAAAGTTAACTACTACGACATCGTGCGCGTCGGCGACACCGCTGTGTGGCCGATCGGCCTGTATTCGAAAAAGGTGAAGTCCGCAGCCGATCTGAAAAAGGGCGCGGTGATCGGCGTGCCCAACGATCCCTCCAACGAAGCGCGCGGCCTAGTGCTGCTTGAGCATCAGGGCGTGATCAAGCTTCGCCCAGGCGCAGGCATTGCGGCAACCACCTCTGACATTACCGACAACCCACATCAGGTGCAGATCAAAGAGCTGGACTCCGGCATTATCGGCCGCTCCGTGCCCGATCTCGACGCAGCGTGGTGAACACTGACTGGGCGCTGAAAAGCGGCCTGAGCAAAGAAGATCGCATTGCGCAGGAGCCGGTGAAGGATAACCCCTACAACAACTTTATCGCGGTGAAAAAAGAGAGCGTCGATGCGCCTTGGGTAAAAACCTTGGTCTCTTCTTACCAGAACGACGCGGTGAAGAAAGTGTTTGATCAGGTTTACAAGGGCACCGGCCTGACCGCTTGGTAAGGAAGCGAGCATGACGGTATTTTCAGAGGTAGCCACCCCAGACCATGCGGTGATGCGCGGCGTTGCAGAGCACGCGCAGGACGTTGCAGCGACCGGCGACAGCGTGGTGCGCCTGCAAAACGTGTCGCGCCGCTTCGGCGCGACACAGGCGCTAAAGACCGTGTCGATCAGGGTGCGCAAGGGCGAGATCCTCGGCATTATCGGCCGCAGCGGGGCGGGCAAATCGACGCTAATCCGCTGCCTCAACGGGCTGGAGCAGCCCGATGAGGGCGTGATTGAAATTGAAGGGCAGCGGATTACCGGCCTGACTGAAACGCAGCTGCAAAAAGTACGCAGCCGCGTCGGCATGGTGTTCCAGCACTTTAATCTGCTGTCGGCGAAAACCGTGGCGCAGAACGTGGCGCTGCGCCGCTGAAGATTGCCGGTATGGCGAAAGCCCAGCGCGTCGCGGAGCTGCTGGAACTGGTTGGGCGGCAGATAAGGCCAATCACTATCCGGCGGCGCTGTCAGGCGGCCAAAAACAGCGCGTCGGCATTGCGCGCGCGCTGGCAGCGAGCCCGGCGCTGCTGCTGTGCGACGAGGCGACCTCGGCGCTCGATCCGGAAACCACCCGCGCTATCCTCGCGCTGCTGAAATCGCTCAACCAGCGGCTCGGCATCACCATTTTGCTCATCACCCATGAAATGTAGGTGATCAAGTCGGTAGTGCATCGCGTCGCTGCGATCGACGGCGGGTAAATCATTGAACAGGGGCAGGTGTGGCAGGTGTTCGCGCATCCGCAGGCACTGCTGACGCGCACGCTGCTGCGCAGGCTGTTGCCGCAGCTGCCAGACAACATTGCCGCGCTCCTGAGCCAGCAGAAACAGGGCGACGCTATCCACAATGTGCACTTTGCCGGGCAGGAGGCGCAGGCGAGCTGCTGACGCGCCTCGCCTGCGCCTCCTGCCCGGCGCGTTTCGCCTGATTCAGGGCGGCGTCGACCATATTCAGCACTACGCGGTGGTGCCCTTCTTTATTGCGATTCCTGCCAGCAACAGCGCCGATGAGCAACGGGTTCTCGCCTGGCTGCATCAGCAGCAGGCCCAGGTAGAAAAGGTGGGGTATGTCGCCAGTGATGATTGATCTGCTGCTCAACGCGCTGTGGGAGACCGTGATTATGACGGCGATCTCCGGCCTGTTTTCGCTTATCGCCGTGCTGCCGCTCGGCCTGATCTTGGTGATGACCAGCCCCGGCGGCATCGCAGAACATCGTGGCGTTAACTGCGTGCTCGGCCTGATTATCAACGGCTTCCGCTCGCTGCCGTTCATTATCCTGCTGGTGGCGCTGATCCCCTTTACCCGCTTTCTGGTCGGCACCTCGCTCGGTACTTGGGCGGCGATTGTGCCGTTATCCATCACCGCCACGCCCTATTTTGCGCGCGTCGCGGAAGTGTCGCTGCGCGATGTCGATCGCGGGCTGATCGATGCGGTACGCGCAATGGGTGCCAGCAAGCTGCGCATCGTCTGGGACGTGCTGATCCCCGAAGCGCTGCCGGGCATTCTGGCTGGTTTCGTGGTGGCGCTGACTGGCGCGGGCGGGCTGGGCGATCTGGCAATTCGCTACGGCTACCAGCGCTTTGATACCACGGTGATGGTGGCGGTGGCAGGGCTGTCACCGGCATCGGTGGGGCTGATCGCGACGCAGGGCACGCTGGACGCAGGCTGGTTTCAGCAGCACTTTGCGCGTCACGACATTGAGACACTGCTGCCCACGGCCTCGGAAATAGCGGACTATTTTGTGCCCGGCTGCTACGCGGTAAAGCGCGGTGAGGTAACGGCTGGTGCTGGCCTATACCGAAGTGCCGCTGGCGCTACGCGCCATTGGCTGGCAGCCGCCGCGCGACGCTATCGATCCGGCAGAGGCGATGGCGGCGGTGTGCGCCCCACTCTGGCAACAATAGATTACTGTTAATTACAACATACTTAGACCACGTCATACCTCCTAGCAGGCAATTGGGATTACGGTGCCACGCCGAATAAAGTCCGCATCGCCTACAACGGCGGCTCGCAGGTGATCATGCTGGCAAAAGCAGACGGTTCGCTGGATAAAGCCTTCGGCACCAAAGTGAACTGGGTGCAGTTCGCCTCCGGCGCAGATGCGCTGAATTACTTCGCCAGCAACGCCATTGATATTGCTAATTTCGGCTCCAGCCCGGCAACGGCGGGCATCGTGCGTAAACTGCCGATTGAGATCGTTGGGGTGTCTGGCGTGATCGCCAGCTATGATCGGCTGATCGGCAAGGATGGCATAAAGGATCTGCGTGACCTAGAGGGCAAGCGCGTCGGCTATCCACCGAACTCCACCTCGCAGTATGCGCTGGATGCCGCCATCAAAGTGCACCATCTGGATCGCAGCAAAATCACGCTGCTGCCGCTGCGCCCGGCGGAGATGGTCGCCGCATGGAAGCGCGGTGATACAGATGCGGGCTACGTCTGGGCGCTGTTTGCACAGCAGCTGGAGGCGGCGGGTGGCCACCAAGTGTTCGCCACCAAAGATCTGCAGAAAGATGGCTACCTGATTTACAACAACTATGCGGTGCGAAAAGCCTTCGCCAACAGTACCCGCAGATCGTCAGCGACTTCCTGCTAGTGCACCAGCAAAAGGTCGAAGAGTTCCGCAAAAATCCGGAGCAGGCCGCCGCGACGGTAGCGAAAGAGGTCGGCGCATCGGTGACGACCGCCACCAATACGCTTTCCGGGCTGGAGTATCCGTCGATTCAGGATCAGGCGACCGCAGCCTGGCTGGGTGACGGTAAAAATGCAGATGCCAGCGGCATTGGCCAGGCGTTGAGCAAGACCTCCAGCTTCCTCGCTGAAACCGGCGAAGTGCGCAAGCGTGACATCCCGGCGCACTGGGACGGCGCTATTAACCCGCGTTTCCTGCAACAAGCCGCACACGCCGCGCCATGAAACTGCGTACAAAAATCAGCATCAGCGTTATCTACGTGACGCTGTTTTTCCTGCTGTGGCAAAACATCTCTGTCAACCTGGCGCGTTTGCCTGCACGATTGTTATCGGCGTGCCGCTGGGGCTGCTGATGGGTATGTCGGGGCCGCTGGCGGCGGCAAATCGACCATTCTCAACCTGCTGGCGGGCTTTACCCAGCCACAGCAGGAACGCGTGCTGTGCGGCAGCCGCATCCGTCCCGCGGCATGATCTTCCAGCAGCCGAACCTGTTTCCTTGGCTCAGCGTGCTGGAGAACGTCACTTTTGGCCCGCGCCTGCGCAAGCACAACCGTGCAGAGGTTGAGGCCCGCGCGCGCGAATGGCTGAAGCGCGTCGGGCTGGCGGGTTTTTAAGATCACGCGCCCTGGCAGCTTTCCGGCGGGATGAAGCAGCGCGCGCCTGGCTGCCCGGCCCGGAGGTGCTGCTGCTGGATGAACCTTTTGGCGCGCTTGACGCGCAGACCCGCATGATGATGCAGGAGCTGCTGCGCGAGGCTTGGCTCGCCACAGAGACCACGCTGCTGTTTGTGACGCACGACGTCGAAGAGGCGATGTTTCTCGCCGATCGCATTCTGGTGATGTCGGCGCGGCCGGGCCGAATTGTTGAAGAGATTAGATTGCCGTTCGGCCGACAGCGGGACATCGAAACTCTGGCCAGCGAGCCGCACTACAGTGACATCAAACACCACGTGCTACAGCGCGTGCGGCAGGAGGCGAAACGCCATCTGACACCCTTCACCGAGGAATAATGACCCTGAACCCGCTCCGGCAGCAGCTGGAAAACAGTCTGGAACAATATGGCGCGCGCTATGTTGAGGTGTCGAAAACCATCTTTAACCAGCCTGAAACCGGCAACAATGAGTATTTCGCCAGCGAGCAGCTAACCGGGCTGCTGGCGGCACAGGGCTTTGCGGTGACGCGCAACGTTGCCGGTCACGAGACCGCTTTTTTCGCGGTGGAGGAGAGTGATAAACAGGGCGCGACGGTAGCCTTTCTCGAGGAATATGACGCGCTGATCGGCATCGGCCACGCCTGCTGCCATAACCTGATCGGGGTGACCAGCGGTCGTGTGGTGGTGCTGGGCACGCCTGCGGAAGAGGGCGGCATGGCCGGTCCAGGCTGGCCTAAAGGCAACGTCAAAAAACGCTTTGTAGAAGCGGGCATGCTCGACGGCATCGATGCGGCGTTGATGGTGCATCCAGCGGGCAAAACGCGTCTTACTGAAGCGACGCTGGCGAAAACCATCTCTATTTTCACTTCTACGGCAAGCCGTCACACGCGGCCAGCGCGCCGCACGAAGGCATCAATGCGCTCGACGCGCTGGTGCTGCTCTACAACGGCATCAGCGTGCTGCGCCAGCAACTGCCCGACGGCGTACGCGTGCACGGCATTATCGCCAACGGCGGCCAGGCACCGAATGTCATCCCTGAGTATGCGGCGGCGCACTACTACATCCGCGCCGACAGCCGCGGACAGGTAGAGGAGCTGGCGACCGGCACGCGCGTAGAGATTTACCATCAGGTTGGCCCGCGTGATTTCCGGCTCAATGCGGCGCTGGATACGCTGCTGATGGAGGAGCTGACGGCGGCAGGTGAGCAGGTCGATCTCTCGCCACAGACCAGCAAAGTCTCCACCGACGCGGGCGACATCAGCCACGCGGTACCGACGGCGCATCCGTGGCTGAAAATCGGCCCGGACGACCTGATTTTACACACCGTGCCGTTCCGCGAGGCGGCAAATTCCGAACAGGGCTATCAGGCGCTGATGACCGGCGCGCGCGTGCTGGCACGCACCGGGCTGCGGCTGCTGACCGATACCAATGCGCTTCAGCGCATCAAAGCCGATTTCACGGCGCAACAGAAGAGAGCATCGTAACGCAACCACATCGCAGAAAACTCAAAACGCTGGCGGCGCTGAGCTAGGCGAACTCGCATATCGGCCTGATTGCCACCGTCAGCACCAGCTGGCTGCACCTCTATCACCTGGCGCGTCAAATCGGCACGCTCGACCATCTCAGCGGTGGGCGCGCGGGCTGCAACGCAGTGACCTCTTCGGTCGGTGAAGAGAATTTTGGTGAGGGCGCACTGCCACCGCCAGAAGCACGCTATGCCCGCGCCAGCTAGTTTATTGAAGTCCTCAATGCGCTGTTTGACGCCAACCAGCCCGATGCCGTGCAGCGCACGGCCAGCGGCGGGATAAAAATCGATCCGGCGAAGCTGCAGGCGATTCATTATCGCGGCACTATTTCTAGGTTGCCGGGCCGCTCAACGTGCCGCCGCAGCGCCGTCCGGTGCATTTTCAGGCCGGGCAGTCAGACGCGGGCGTCTCGCTTGGCGCACGCTTTGCCGAGGTGGTTTATACCTCGCAGCCGACCTTCGAGGCGGCGCAGGCGTTTGTGGCAGACGTGCAGCAGCGCGCGCGCCGTTTTGGTCGCGAACAGCATCCGCCGCTGATTATGAACTCTTTCCACGCCATTATTGGCGAGAGCGACGCTGACGTGGCTCGCCGCCTGCGCGATCTGCCGCTCTACCAGCCGCTGCCCGCCGCTGGCGCAGGTGCATCGCCGCCAGGGGCGCGCGGCGATCTTCCGGGGCTTTGCGCTGGAAGGGCTCACACTGCATGAGCTGATCGTTAAAGCGGAAGATACCGGGCACTGGTTTACCGCAGGCACGCCAGAGGTTCTGGCCGATGCGATTGAGCAGCGTTACCGCGCGGGCGTGCTGGTTGTGATTTCACTGCACGGGCTTGGGCAGTCTGATCAACAGGCTTTGCTGCTGAACGGGCTGCTGCCGGAGCTGCGTAGATGCAATTTGCTGGACAGTGACTATGTGGGGGATGATTTCCGATCAAGTCTGGAGCTGCACCGCTGTCGCAGGGATGAATTCGCCTCAGCGCTTTGATGTGCTTATGTTCCCGTTTTTCATCTGGACAGCGGCACGTTCTCTTTCTAACCGCCACAAGGGTTACCCATGAACATCCCAAAAACACTCACTGTCACACTGTTAGCCTGCATGTTACCCGCTGCTGCCATGGCAAAAGATCTCTCCGTTGGCGTCTCGATGGCGCTGTTTGACGATAACTTCCTCACCATTTTGCGCACC
Source organism: Candidatus Pantoea bathycoeliae (assembly GCA_031332935.1). Classification (GTDB taxonomy): domain Bacteria; phylum Pseudomonadota; class Gammaproteobacteria; order Enterobacterales; family Enterobacteriaceae; genus Pantoea; species Pantoea bathycoeliae. The sequence goes on from JAUHTP010000034.1 coordinate 12,120, forward strand.
GCGATGTAAAAAGAGATGCAGAAAGATGGGGTTCAGGGGCAGATGGAAGATGCCAAAGGGGACGTGTCGCAGCAGCTGCAACAGGTACAGAACTTCATCGGACAGGGCGTTGACGCCATTATCGTCAACCCGGTCGATACTAACGCCGTTAAGCCCATTATGGATCAGGCGACCAAAGCGGGCATCCCGCTGATTTTCGTCAACCGCCGCCCCCAGGCGGAACTCACTGACAAAATGGCCTATGTCGGCTCTGACTCAGAGCTGGTGGGCCGCCTGCAAATGGAAGCGCTGGCAAAAGCGATGAACGGCAAAGGCAACGTCGCCATCCTGATGGGCGATCTGGCCAATGAATCAACCCGCGACCGCACCAAGGGCGTTGAGGCGGTTGTCGCCAAAAACCCTGGCATCAAAGTGGTGCAGAAGCAGACCGCGAAATTTATTCGTAACGACGCGGTGGACGTGGTGAGCAACTGGCTGACCGCGGGTGATGACATCCAGGCTATCGCCTCCAACAACGATGAAATGGCGATTGGCGCGCTCCAGGCGCTGGGTAAAAACCCCAACCATATCTTGATCGCTGGCGTTGACGGTACGCCCGATGCGTTGCAGATGCTGAAGAACGGCAAAATGGTCGCCACGGTGTTCCAGGATGCCAAAGGACAGGGCGAAGGCGCAGTCTAGGCGGCAATTAAACTGGCGAAAGGCGAAAAAGTGCAGAAGGTGATCGACATCCCTTACCAACTGATCACCAAAGATAATATGGAGCAGTTCGTTAACCGTAACCAGAAATAACCGATCCCGACTCAGCCGTAAGGAGGTGATGTATGACCGCTTTTGCGCTTGAAGCCGAAGGCATCAGCAAGTTCTTTCACGGTGTGAAGGCACTCGATAACGTTTCGCTGCGCGTGCGTTCGGGATCGGTACATGCCTTGATGGGCGAAAATGGCGCGGGCAAATTCACTTTAATGAAGTGACTGATCGGGATGTACCGTCCCGATCGGGGCCCCATCCGCATTAAAGGGGAGCCGGTGCAGTTTCAGGACACCATGGACGCCTTGCGTTCCGGCATTTCCATTATCCACCAAGAGCTTAACCTGGTGCCCTATATGACCGTGGCAGAGAATATCTGGCTGGGACGCGAGCCGATGAAATATTGCTTTGTCGATCATGGCAAGCTCAACAAGCAGACCCAGACGCTGCTGAACCAGCTCAATATCCGCCTGAGAGCCGATCGGCTGGTGGGCGAGTTAAGCATTGCCGCACAGCAGATCGTAGTGATTGCCAAAGCGGTCTCGTGGAACGCCGACATTGTGATTATGGACGAGCCCAATTCTGCCCTGACAGAGAGTGAAGTGGCGCACCTCTTCACCATCATCCGTGACCTGCTCGCGCAGGGCAAAGCCATCATCTATATCAGCCATAAGTTGGATGAGATCTTTGCCATTACCGATGAAATCAGCATTTTTCGCGACGGCAGCTGCGTGGGGAGCAACCACACCGCGCAGTTTACCCGCCAGTCGCTGATTACGCAGATGGTTGGTCGCGAACTGACCCAGCTCTTCCCCAAATTCAACAACACGATTGGTGAAGAGGTGCTGACGGTGCGCAACCTCACCAGCATTCATGACGTCAGCTTTACCCTGCGACGCGGTGAAATTCTCGGCGTGGCGGGGCTGGTGGGCGCGGGGCGCAGCGAAATGATGGAAAGCCTGTTCGGTATGGAGAGCTTTGAAAATGGTGAAGTGCTGATTCATGGCGTTCCTGTGAAGATCGATTCGCCTTCTACCGCCATAGAGAAAAGGATGGCCTTCTTAACCGAAGACCGTAAAAAGTCGGGGCTGTTTCTGGTGCTGTCGGTGATGGAGAACATGAGCATCGTCAACATGCCTGAATACAGTGGCAAAAGCTGCTTCGTCAGCCACCTCAAGATGGCACAGGACTGCATGGAGCAGATCCGGCGGCTGAATATTAAAACGCCGACCATGGATCAGAGCGCGGTATCGATGTCGGCGCAAAAGCAGAAATTTACTGTTTTATCTCTGAACTGGCTAACCGTGGCGTTGCCATCATCATGGTGTCGTCGGAACTGCCGGAAATACTCGGCATGAGCGACCGCGTGATGGTTATGCATCAGGGTCGTATTACCGGCATCCTCGAAAAAGAAGAGGCCGACCAGGAAACCATTTTGTCGCTGGCATCCCCGGCGTGTCAGTGGATCTGGCGGAAGTGGCGCAGATGAACCTGTTCCTGCCGCGTGACTACAGCGCGGTGTGCAAACGCGTTGATGAGGCGTTTTCGCTGAGCCGTTTGAGCGCCGCATTATTGGCGAGATTGAGTCGCTGTCTATGCTGACCGCGGCGGTTGCCAGCGGTATGAGCGTGACGGTGGACGGTGCTGCCGGAATCCGCTGCGCGCTCGCTGGTGAGCTCGACGCAGGCGTGGATGGCGCGTATTAACAGCCCGGCGCTGAATCTGCCGCTGTCGCTGAATGTTTCGGCGCGTATGCCGCTGTCGCCGTCCGCGCAGGAGGTAAAGGATATTCTGCTGTCGCTGTTGAATAAGCCGCAGACGGAAGAGCAGCCATTATTGTTAGTGATGATGGCGGGATAGCAGCCCTGTAGGGCCGCTTTTTGCCTGTCCGATATCCACTTAACGCTAAAGGTACTACTGCTTTAGTATGTCGCTCGTTCATTCCATGAATCGGTGTATAAAATATTACCGTCGCAATACTTCCATGTGATTTTTCGTAGCGCACGAGGATTGTTTCGAGGTGGGTTCCGCTATTCGCACCGGGTCGCATCGGAATAAAGATCGGGCGTAATGGATGTTAGCTTTACGCCTTCAAGGATAATGTTGAAATATTCTTTCTCCAAGCCTGCTTCAATCTCGTACATTTTTATTGTAGCCGCTTTCCCGTGCTTAATGCTCGAAAGAGCAGAGGCGTGACGCGATCAAACTCCTTTTGAAACATAATCGGCATATGCACTCGCGTTCCTGTTAAATTTCCTGTGTTCCCATTCACCGGAATATTAACGTTGTGCGTAAATGATTTCAGTTCAATCGCTCCTTCATGGCCTGACACAAGCGATGGGCCAGTCATTGGGGAGCAGTTTTCATCGGTTAACCATAAATAGGCTGGATTAGACATAAAATTCCCTTTTTGAAGTAATTATTTGTCGTATTTGTCAAAGCGAACAAATAAAATAGGATGAACGATAATAAATGCAATTATAGATATTACAGTAAAATAAGCCAGTAGTTGGGGGATAGATAAATAAAAGTGAAGCGCAAGCGAAAATCCAGACGGGAAATGATATTTCATTAAATAGTATCGATAATAAAGATTTAAACATTGAGTGATTCCTTCACATATTTATAAAACCCATAAAATCATTATGAAATCGCATTTCATACTTCTATGATTAGTTCTGGTAGCACAGGCTCAATGAAGTAATATAACATTTCAACTATCTGCCTGATAGAGTAACGCATAATATTCCGGATTAAGCACTTTTAGCCGCCGGGCTGCGAGGGCACATTTTTATCGGTGCCAATAAGCTGAAACGCCATAACGATTGTTGGCACTCGTCGTGACAGACGTTCAATGACGGCCTGAGATACTAAATCAGATGCAGCAAGCACTTTGGTCAGCGTTAAAGATAATGCAAGACGCGTAGCTCTACCTGTCGGTATAAGATTAACAACTTCCGTAATTTTTGAATTAGCGTTGTGAACGCGGCCTGATTTGTTTCCATCCTTGCTATCGTTAATGATCATTTCAAAGTAGAGCTTAAACATATGAGCGATCACGTGGCGATAACGGAAAACAGAAAGAACTGAACGGTGCATTCTCTTTTCTTCTGCAACCAGTTCATGACATACATCGTGATATGACGGAATAAAGCATGATGAATACCAACTGACACGTTCAACCCCTGAATAAATATCTGACCCGATTCCCTTCATTGCCCTCCATGTAGATGTCACACCCTGTTGGCCATAAATGGCTAACTACCTGTCACTCTGAAACTTCATCTTTAAATAGTCTGAAGCCTCATAGTGTATCCTTACTTATTGCGAGGTTATTAAGGTCCGCCTTGAAACAGAATGTGTTCAAGATGTTCCGACAGCGAGCTTGTTATTTTGTGAACCCGCTAGCGCCACAGACCCAGATTGCTCCCTGGCATCGTGCGCAACAGTCTCTTCATATTCCCCATACACATAAGCAATTTTTTTTTATTATTTGTTGTTATCAATAAACTCTCTTACCATCGAAGTTAATAATTTCGTAAAGGGAGGTAAATATCGTGAATTTCCAGCAACTTAAAATCATCCGTGAGGCCGCGCGCTGCGAGTTCAATCTGACGGAAGTGGCAAACACGCTATTTACCTCGCAGTCAGCCGTCAGCCGCCATATCCGCGATCTGGAAGATGAGCTGGGCGTCGAGATCTTTATCCGTCGCGGCAAGCGCCTGCTGGGCATGACCGAGCCAGGTAAGGCGCTGCTCACTATCGCCGAGCGCATACTCGACGAAGCGGGAAAAGTGCGTCGCTTGGCAGATGTATTCACCAACGAAACCAGCGGTATTTTGACGATTGCCACCACGCACACGCAGGCACTTTACAGCCTGCCGCGCGTGATCAAGGCATTCCGCCAGCTCTACCCGAATGTGCGCCTGGAGCTTAACCAGGGATCGCCACAGGAGATCGTCGCCATGTTGCTGGCGGGTGAGGCCGATGTTGGCATCGCCAGTGAGCTGCTGGTAAACAATGCCAGCCTGGCAGCGTTCCCGTGGTTTAGCTGGCACCATGCGCTGCTGGTGCCCAGCGATCATGAGCTGGTGCAGCAGCAGCCGGTATCGCTCAGCACGCTGAGCCGCTATCCGTTAATCACCTATCGTCAGGGCATCACTGGCCGTTCACGCGTTGACCGTGCCTTCCAGAGCGCGGGCCTGAAGCCAGATATCGTGCTGAGCGCGCAGGATTCCGACGTGGTGAAAACCTATGTGGAGTTGGGCCTTGGCGTCGGCATCCTCGCCGACCAGGCGTGCGAAACGCAGGAAGAGGACGCGCTGGTACGCATCGACGCGCACCATCTGTTTGATGCTAATACCGTCTGGCTTGGCCTGAAGCGCGGCCAGCTACAGCGCAACTACGTCTGGCAATTTATGGAGCTGTGCAACGCCAACCTGTCGCTGGAAGAGATCAAACGCCAGGCGCTCTCTTACCAGAAGGAAGACGAACAGGTTATCGACTTTGAGATTTAATCCGGCAGCGACTCGACGATGGCCAGCTGCAGGCCATCCCAGCCTTTGCTGCCGACGGTTTGCAGTGCGGTGGCCGTCAGATGCGGGCTGCCGCCAACGTTGCGCAGATACTGCCGCAGCCCCTGCACGTTTTCATCGGTAGATTGCGCATCGACAATCCGTCCGCTGCGCACCACGTTATCGCCAATAATCACGCTGCCGACGCGCGCCAGCTTCAATGCCCAGCGCAGATAGTGCGGATTATTGCGCTTATCGGCATCGATAAAGGGCCCGCTTAAGGTGGGCAAACTCTCCAGCGCCGGGCCGACCAGCAGCTCGACTTTATCTTCTACACCCGCCGCAGCGAAATTCTCGCGTGCTACCTGCGCATGCTGCGGCGAAAACTCCAGCGCCACAATTTTGCCGTTCTCCAGCAGGGCGCGCGCCAGCCATAGCGTGCTGTAACCGCCCAGCATGCCAATCTCCAGAATGCGTGAGGCGTTCATCGTGCGCGCCAGCAGATAAAGCAGCTTGCCTTGGTTGGCCGCCACGTCAATCGGCGGTAAACCGGCGGCGGCGTTGCGCGCCAGCGCCGACTCCAGCACCACATCCGGTTTCACCAGCGTCTGGGTGAAATAGTCATCAACCGCTCGCCACATATGATCGCTCATGCTTATCTCCTTGTTTAAAAACTGAGCATAGCAGCCACGCGGCATAAAATTTTTTTTCAGCGAGCAAAACTCACCGATTAAGGTTTCTTCCCGGTGAGAAAACATCCTGCACTGGGGCGACGCGATAGAGTGGAATAAAACCGATCAAAAAGGGGAGTGAGATGTCGCGTCTTCAACTGAAAGATTCCGATCTGCTGTGCCAACTAGGTGCGCATCGCTTGGGGCAAAACGCCCAACGCCAGCCGCGCCGCTGGAGATGTGGCATCAGCTGATCCTGAATAACGCCGACGACCTGGCCGCAATTATGACCGCCGAGCAGGGCAAGCCGCTGGCAGAAGCAAAAGGCGAAGTGCTGTACGGTGCCAGCTTCGTGAAATGGTTTGCCGAAGAGGCACGGCGCATTTACGGCGACACCATCCCTGCGCCGAGTGAAGATCGCCGCATCCTGGTGCTGAAGCAGCCGGTCGGCGTGGCGGCGGCCATTACGTCGTGGAATTTCCCATCGCGATGATCACCCGTAAAGTCGCGCCCGCGCTGGCGGCGGGCTGTCCGATTATCGTTAAGCCGTCAGCGCTGACGCCGCTGTCGGCGCTGGCGGAGCGCGCAGGCTTCCCGGCTGGCGTGCTACAGGTGGTCACCGGTCTGCCCACCGAAATCGGCGCCGCGCTGAAAGGCAGCCGCACGGTGCGCAAAATCTCCTTTACCGGCTCGACCCGCATCGGGCAGCTGCTGATTCCGCAGGGCGCAGACAGCGTAAAACGCCTGAGCCTGGAGCTGGGCGGCAACGCACCCTTTATCGTGTTTGACGATGCGGATGTCGACATTGCGGTGGCAGGCGTGATGGTCAGCAAATTCCGCAACGCTGGCCAGACCTGCGTCTGTGCCAACCGTATTCTGGTGCAGCGCGGCATCTATGAACGTTTCGCGGCGAAGCTGCTCGATGCGGTCGCAACGCTGAAGGTCGGCGACGGCTTTGCGGCGGGCAGCACTATCGGCCCGCCTGATCAATGACCGCGCGGTCGAGAAGGTGAACAACCATATTGAGGACGCGCTGGGCTAGGGCGCGGAGCTACTGACCGGCGGCACCAGCCATGGCAACGGCACGTACGTTCAGCCAACGGTGCTCTGCAAAGTGACCGCGCAGATGTGCGAAGAGACCTTTGGCCCGGTCGCGCCGCTGTTTGTCCCTGATGAGGAAGAAGAGGCCATCGCGATGGCTAACGACACGCCCTTCGGTCTGGGTGCCTATTTCTTTACCGAAAATATACGCCGCGCGTGGCTGAATCGCTGAAATTTGGCATGGTCGGCTTTAATACCTGCATGATTTCATTAGAGGTGGCCCCCTTTGGCTGTGTGAAATTATCTGGAATAGGGCGAGAAGGATCACGCTATGGCATTAAAGAATATCTGCAACAGAAAGCTTTTCATATTGGCAGCCTGAATTAATTCTCCTCCATTTTTAATATTTCTTTAAAGCAAGCGTTTGTCGCATCCACTTTCAATACGGCAAAAAAAATTTGTGCTATTTTAACCACATTTAAATTTTCAGCTGACTGGCATACTTTCTGCATTACCTTTTTGCATGAGCTTATTAACGCTGGATATAAGCCCTGCTACAGAGCTAATTTCATTACGGTTGACGGGTGTAACAAATAAGGATTTATCCATGTTAAGTTTCGACCCTGAAAAAGTTTCTCTTCCGGTTGGCCATTATATTAACGGCCATCACATTCAAACCTAGGGCGCGGCGTTTGCGGTAAAACGCCCGTCTGACGGTAAGGTCTACGCCATGCTGCACGAGGCCGAAGCAGCCGACGTGGACCGCGCGGTGCAGGTTGCCCATCAAGCATTGAAAACCAGCGGCTGGTCAGGCTGCGCGCCGCGTGAACGTGGCCGCGCGCTGCGCCGCTCCAGCGATTTCATTATCCCGACCGGCGGCTTTCTCGGCTCCGGCATCGGCAAATATTTGGGGCGGCAGGCATTCTAGGCCTGCCAACGCTAAAAAAGCGTATTGATCGATTTTTAACTTTCCCTGATAGAGACGAGGTCGCGTCATGGCACTGTTTAAACCGAAATTCATCACCTTTGACTGTTACGGCACTCTGATTAACTTCGATATGGCGGGCGCGCGGCGCGCTGCTTCAAAGAACGCGTGGCGACTAGTGAGATGCAGGCGTTCACCACCGATTTCGCCCGCTACCGCATGGACGAAGTACTGGGCGCGTGGAGGCTCTACTACGACGTGGTAAGCAACGCAATACAGCGCACCTGCAAAAAGTGGGGGGCGAGTGGGACAAGGCGCACAGCGACTTTATCTACACCGACTGCGCCAGCTGGGGGCTGCATCCTGACGTGCCTGCCGGACTGGCAAAGCTGGCAACTGAATTCCCGCTGGTGCTGCTCAGCAACTCAATGAAGGATCTGCTGCCGCACCATATTCCGCGTCTGGGCGCGTCGATCCATATGGCGATCACCTCCGAAGAGGTCGGTGCCTATAAGCCACAGATGAAAGGCTTCGAATGCCGCCCGGACAAAATCCTGCACGTCTCCTCCAGTCTGCTACGACCTGATGACGGCACACGACCTTGGCATCACGCATAAAGCCTGGGTTAACCGCGGCTATGAACCGGCGAATCCTTACTACGGCTACACCGAAATCAATGACATCGGCGAGCTGCCTGCCGTGGTCGGACTCTAAGGATCGCACGATGAAACTCGAATCGTTCTGGCAGGCCACCACGCCAGCGTTTCACGGCGCGGCGCAGGGATCGCTGCCGTCTCACGCCGATGTGATAGTGATTGGCGGCGGCTTTACCGGCGTCTCGGCAACGCTGAGCCTGGCGCGCAGCGGCCTTAACGTGGTGCTGCTTGAGGGCGGCGAGGTGATTAGTCAGGTCTCGGCGCGCAACGGCGGCCACTATAATACCGGCGTGGCGCAAAACTTCGCCTCGCTGGTGAGCTAGGGCATCGAGAAGGCGATGCGCTTCTACCGCGCCTACGACGACGCGGTGAGCTATGTCGAACAGCTGGTGCGCGACGAGCAGCTCTACTGTGATTTCCGCCTGTGCGGCAAGCTCAAACTTGCTAGCAAGGCGTCCCATTTTGCCGGGCTGCGCGCAGCGGGGCGAAATCTTTCCGCACCACGCTGTTACCGGCTTAACCCGCCTTGACGGCTAACGCCATCGCGTGCAGACCGCCAAAGGCGAGATCCTTGCGGATAAAGTGCGGATGGCAACCGGCTGCTCTAACGTCGGGCCCTTCAGCTGGTTCCAGCGCCGCATCGTGCCAGTGGGCAGCTTTATTGTGGTGACCGAGTCGCTGGGCGATGTGCAAATCCGCAAGGTGTTGCCGCAGGATCGAACCTATGTGACCTCCCTTAGCCTCGGCAACTACTTCCGCACCACCGCAGACCTTCGGCTGGTGTTCGGTGGCCGCGCGCGCTTCGCGGTCAGTAACCCGACCTCTGACTCGCGCAGCGGCGAAATTCTACAGGCAACGCTGGTCAGTTTATTTCCACGCAGGCGCACATCGACTACTGCTGGGGCGGCATGGTGGATATGTCCGCCGATCGTCTGCCGCACGCGGGTGAACATGACGGCGTTTTTTATTTTTACTCCATGGGCTATAGCGGTCACGGCACGCAGATGTCGGTGTGGATGGGCGCGGTAATGGCTGATCTGAACGCTGAAAAAAGTAACCGCAATCCCTGGCAGCGCGACGCTTGGCCCACGCTGCCCTGTTATCACGGCAAGCCGTGGTTTTTGCCGCTGGCCGGACTCTATTACAAAGCCAAAGATCGTTTCTCTTTGAGGGTACGCAGATGAGTAAAAATGATAATAACGCGCTGACGCGCATGCTGACCGAAGGCATGCTGTCACGACGCGGCCTGATGAAAATGCTCTCCGCCGGGGCGGTGATGAGCAGCGGCATGATGGCCTTTCCACAGATGGGCTTCGCCGCTGAAACGCGGCAAGATCCGCCCCGCGATGTCCAAAGCCTCCGCCACCGATACCCTAGACCCCGCCAAAGCGAACAACAGCGGTGACGGGCCGCTGGCTGGAGGAGATCCTCGGCCGCGTTAACGACGCCATGCTGGTGCTGCCAGGCAAAGTGCTGTCGCTGATGATCGTGGCGGTGTTCGGTTCTTCGCTGCAGATGCTGCTGACCGCCATCTTTACCTACTGGCCGGGCGCGTTCCGCATCGCTTTCGCCATGGCGGGCAGCCTGAGCAATATGGATTACTTGCGCGCCTCGCGGCTGCGCGGTGAGAGCCGCTGGTATATTGCTATCCATGACATTCTGTCCAATATGGTGCACCCGATGCGGGCGGATTTCGGCCTGCGCTTTGTCTACATCGTGCTGCTGAGCGGCCTGAGTTTCCTCGGCCTTGGCGTCCAGCCGCCCTACGCCGACTGGGCAAATATCTAGGGGCTGTTTGACGGCTCGCCTGCGGTGCTCATGCCGGCGCTGGCGATTGCCAGCCTGACCATCGGCGCGAACCTGTTTATCGACAGCCTGCAACAGATGCGTTCGCTGACGCTGGCGAAGGAGGGCGTATGAACGTGATGCCACATACCGCAATGCTGGTGATCTCGGTGGAAAAGCTGCTCGTCACGGCGCAGAGCGATAAGGGCGACCCGATCGATCTGGTGTCAGATATTCGCTTTACCGTGCAGAAAGGCGAAGTGCTGGCGCTGATTGGCGACCCGGACGTGGTGATCCTCAACGAACCGACCACCGCGCTGGATGTCACCACCTAGGTGGAGGTGCTGAAGGCTTTCCGCCGCGTGGTGGCGCAGCGCGGCGTCACCGCGATTTACGTCAGCCACAACCTGGCGGTGGTGGCACAGATGGCGGACCGCATTCTGGTGCTGCTGCGCGGCCAGATCGCCGAGTACGGCACCACCGAGCGGCTGATCGGCGCGGCAGCAAGAGCGCCCCAGTCCATGGCACGCGGAGAGCGGCGCGTTGCAGCCGCTGCTGGAGGTGCGCGATCTCTCTGCCGGTTACGGTCCGCGCGGCAGCGACGGCCAGCCGAAGATCTGCATCCTCGAAGATATCAATCTCCAGCTCCAGCTGTGGAAAGGGCAGGCGATTGGCATTATCGGCGAGTCGGGGGCGGGCAAAACCACGCTGGCGCACGCTATCGCCGGGCTTAACGCGCCCTGTCACGGCCATATACTGTTTAACGGCCTACATTGCAGGCGATATGCACAAGCGGCCTGACAACGAGCTGCGCCGCATTCAGTATGTGTTCCAGATAGCGGACACCGCGCTCAATCCGGCGCACAGCGTTGAGCGCATCCTGTCGCGCGCGCTGGCGGCCGAGCAGGATCTGATCCTGTGCGATGAAGTGACCTCGGCGCTGGACACCGTGGTCGCTGCGGTGCTGCTGGACCTGATCAGCGAGCTGCGGCGCGAGCTGGGCCTGTCGGTGCTGTTTATCAGCCACGATATGCACGCGGTGCGTGCGGTGTGCGACAACATCGTGGTGATGAAGTCAGGGCGCATCGTTACCCAGCTGGCGCGGGAAGATTACGACAAGCCGACCAGCGAGCTCTACTTTGAGCGGCTGAAACGCGCCGTGCCGGAGCTGCGGCAGGGATGGCTGGATGAACATGAAGAGATTTTGAAGGCGGAATAGGGCTACCTTGCTTGCCATATTGTCCCCGGGCAGTGCGCGCCATCCTCATACAGACAAGAGGTTATGACGCTATGCCCGCTCCACTCAGCTATGTACAGGACAGCGCCGATTTCCCCGATGCCGCCGACGTGGTCATTATCGGTGCCGGTATCGCAGGTACCGCCGCGGCCTGGGAACTGACCAGAAAAGGGCTGAAAGTGGCGCTGCTGGAAAAATGCCTGGTCGGGGCCGAGCAGTCGAGCAGCAACTGGGGCTGGTGCCGCCAGCAAAACCGCGGCGAGCGCGAGCTGCCGCTGATCATCCATGCGCTCCAGCGCTGAGGCGAGCTGGCGCAGGAGACCGGCGAGGAGCTGGGTTTCCGCCGCAGCGGACTGGTCTACGCCACGCGTAACGAGGCGGATATTGCCGCCTGGGAACGCTGGAACCATATGGCGAAAAGCTATGGCGTGCAGAGCGAAATCCTGACGGCGTAGCGGGCGAAAGCGATGACGCCGGGCAGTACATCAGGCTGGCTTGGCGGCGTCTCGTCGCCCACCGACGGCCATGCGGAGCCGCGCCGCTCCTCGCCAGGATTAGCCATTGCCACGCAGCGCCTTGGGGCGCTGGTGTTCCAGCAGTGCGCGGGGAGGCTGGCCGCCGATCTCGCCACCAACGACACACCGATTGTTGACCCCATACCTTAATCGCTACAGCCGTCTGGTTGACGGCAGCGCACTTGAAACGTCAGGCATGATGTAAGGAGCACCGCATGACCGCAATTTTTCGCGCGATGAACGCGCAGGATCTGGAACACTGCTACAGCATGACGCAGCAGCTGAAATGGCCGCACCGCCCTGAGGACTGGCAGCAGGCGCTGGCGCTGGGCGAAGGCGTGGTGATTGAAGAGCAGGGCAAACTGCTGGGCAGCGCCATTCTCTGGCGCTGGGGCGAACGTGCCGCCACCATTGGGCTGGTGATTGTCGATAACCAGCAACAGGGGCGCGGGCTGGGCAAGCAGCTGATGCTGACCCTGCTGGAAAAAGTGCCCGACTATAACGTGCGGCTGCATGCCACCGAGATGGGCAAAGGGCTGTATGAAAAGCTAGGCTTTGTCACCACCGGGCAGATTTTCCAGCACCAGACGCGTGCGCTGGAGGCGGTGCCGCCCGTGACTATCTCGACGGGATTAACACTGCGCCGCGCGCAGGCGCAGGATGTGCCAACTCTCACAGCGCTCGACCAGCAGGCGCACGGCATGCTGCGTCCGCAGCTCATTGACCATATCGTCCTCCAGCATCAAACGGTGCTGCTGGAGGATACACAGGGCCACATCCACGGCTTTGCCAGCCTGCGCCGCTTCGGACACGGCTGGGCGATCGGCCCGGTTATCGCGCAGGATTTCCCGGTAGCGCAGGCGCAGACCAGTTCGATCTTACCGCCTTGCCGCCTGACTTGCCGGTGGTGCGCATGATTGAGCCGGGCCTGACGCAGGGCATGGTGGAGTACGTCACCTTTGCGGTGCTCGGCATCCACCGCGACATGCTGCGCTACCTGCAACAGGCCTGCTCAACCGCGACCTCTTCTGCCAGCTCCCAACAGGCGCGGCGCTGGTGCAGGCGGGACGCGGCGCGCGGCTTCATCATGAGGATCCGACGTTTCTTCCAGCGCGTCAGCGGCGCTGCGACCACCGAACGCACCACTACGCCACGCTGATCCAGACGCGCCACCGCATCCCGGAGACGCCGCTGGAGAAGGATCAGATCCTGATTTTCCAAGTGCCGATCCCCGAGCAGCTGCGCTTTATTGAACCGCGCGAAACCGAAACCCGCACCATGCACGCGCTGGAAGAGTACGGCGTGATGCAGGTGAAGCTCTATGAATATATTGCCCGCTACGGCCATATCGCCACCACTTAGCCTATCCGGTGAAGGTCAACGATCGCTACGTGATGGACCCGTCGCCGATCCCGAAATTCGACAACCCAAAGATGCACATGATGCCCGCGCTGCAGCTGTTTGGCGCAGGCCGTGAAAAGCGCATCTATGCGCTGCCGCCGTTTACCAAAGTCGAGAGCCTCGACTTCGACGATCACCCCTTTACCGTGCAGCAGTGGGACGAGCCCTGCACAGGTATCTCGACGAAGTGGTAATGGACGACCAGGGCACGCGCCTGTTCGTCTGCTCCGACACCGACTTTTGCCACCAGCAGCAGGAACAGCAACATGCACAGTGAACAGCCGCTGCTTGCGGTCAATAACCTGACGCACCTCTACGCGCCGGGCAAAGGCTTTGAGGAGGTCAGCTTTGACCTCTTTCCCGGTGAAGTGGTCGGCGAGTCCGGCTCCGGCTAAACCACGCTGCTGCGCAGCCTGTCGGCGCGCCTGACGCAGCAGCAGGGCAACATCCTTCTAAGCCGTAGGTTCGAATCCTACAG
>JAUHTP010000034.1:26192-29507 GCA_031332935.1 Candidatus Pantoea bathycoeliae
GCCTGACGCAGCAGCAGGGCAACATCCTTCTAAGCCGTAGGTTCGAATCCTACAGGCAGCAGGGCAACATCCTTCTAAGCCGTAGGTTCGAATCCTACAGAGTGTACCATTTAAAATCAATAAGTTATGCTAACTTCAAACCTGCCTGATTTTCACCTAGTGTCGTATTTGTGTCGTTACTACCTAAAAGTGAGTCAATTTTACGCGCATGTTCGGTCAGGTGGTTAGGTGCTAGGTGTGCATACCTACGGACCATTTCTATTGATTCCCACCCAACCATCTCCTGCAAAGTGGAACACCAGACTGAATCAACCAGCTAGCCTAGGTGTGCCGCAAATCGTGGAAACGGCAATCTTCTATAGCCTGCACGTTTAAGTCCGACTTTCCATGCGCTATTATCGTCACACCGCATTTTACGTATAGCAGCTGTCTTTGTTCCGTCAGCTCTCGTTGCCGCTTTGGTGTGGACAAACAACCATTGAGAATGCTTTCCGATCTGTTCCTTCAGCACCTTGCATGCCGTATCATTCAGAGCCACGCCAATAGCCTTTCCCGCTTTGGCGTTCTCTGGATTGATTCAGGCAACCTTTCTATGCATATCAACCTGTGCCCACTCGAGATCGAGAGTGTTTGATCGGCGTAACACGCTCGAAAGAGCGAAAACCACAACGGGCCTGATGCTTTCCGGCATACATTCAATGAGGCGTGATGCTTCCTCTTTGGTCAGCCAGCGTATGCGTTTACTAACCTGCTTCTTGGTTTTGATCACCGGTGCGTTTTTTATCCATCCCCATTCGTTAGGGCAGCACGAAGCAAGGATCGCATCTTAAGGAAAGATAATGACTTTTTGTTCCGGCGCTGACCTGATTGCCGCGTTACGCTGTATCTCCCACTTCCGGCGGTGATTGCGGTTGATCATTTTGCCGACAATCTTCTTTGAAGCGTTATGGGGGTGGGTAGAAGAACATGTATAATTAATTGTTATATCAGTAGTTTTCCATTAAGACCAAAAGAGCCTGTTTTTTTGTGGCGCGATTCGCGTATGGTCTCGAGCCAATTGCTGGCTTTGGTATCAAGTGCGTTAATATAAGCGCGGGCATCAGCATCAACCCAATCAGTAGAACTTCCTTGTATTGACAATAAAAAATTTACAACTTCACGTCTTTCTTCTGTTGCTAGAATGCATTATAAAACATTTTTGTTCATCATGGAAGCTTTTTCCGGAGGCGTCCATAATTTTGTTTAGACTTTTCGATTCATCGAAACATCCTTGTGGCGGTGGTGATTATCATGGATGCGATCTCCAGCCGCCTGCGCAAGCGCTATATCAGCGGGAAGTCGGTGCCGCTGCTCTGGCAGCCTGCCGTGCGCGACTGAGCCGCTCGCTGCCAGGCACGGCCCAGCGCCAGCAGCGCAAAGAGGGCAATAAACAGGATCACCGAATTAAGCTCACGGTGGGTGGCCGCGCTGCGCATTTTACTTTGCTGCGCCACCTGCTGGACGCAGGCGGTAATGTCGTCATTGAGCATCGCCACCAGCGCCTTGATGCGGTAGGTGGAGTAAGCGATAGCCAGATCGTTTTCGGCCAGCCGATCCGCCAGCGGGATGAGCGACTGTTGGGTGGCGCAGCAGCCGCTGCGGTGAACAGCGATAAAAGATTGTAATAATGATTGAAAAGTCAGGGAAACGCTTTGCATAAATAGATAAGCGCACTCATCATTAGAACTCCTGTCCAATCTGTTCTGATTTGGTTATTCCCTTGCAAAATCTTGGCGTAGCAATGATGCAGGCGATAAAGCGCACGGCGTGGTATCCCAAACGTCGCTTCTATCGCACGCTGTTCTGGCGTGAGATCACGCCACTGGCAGTGCCCATCTTTATCGAAAACCTGTGCGTGATGCTGATGGGCGTCCAGAGCACATTCCTGCTGAGCTGGCTGGGCAAAGAGGCGTTGGGCTGGCAGACAGCTTCAACATCATTATCATCTCGTTTTTTGCCGCCATCGATCTCGGCACTACGGTGGTCGTCGCCTTCAGCTTGGCGAAGCGCAACGGCAAGCGCGCCCGCGCCGCCACGCGCCAGTCGCTGGCGCTGATGATGGTGCTGTCACTCGTGCTGGTGTTCGCTATCGAGCAGTGGGGGCATCTAATCATCGATCTGATTGCCGGTGGCGCGGAACCGAAAGTAAAAGAGCTGGCGCTGAGCTATTTGAAGGTTTCTGCATGGAGCTACCCGGCGGCGGCGCGCTGCGCGGGGCAGGGAACACCAAAATCCCGATGCTGATCAACGGCGGGATGAATATCCTCAATATCGTCATCAGCAGCGTGTTTATTTACGGCGCGTTTTCCTGGGATGGCTTCGTCGGCGTGGGGCTGGGGCTGACCATCTCGCGCTATATCGGCGCTATCTACGTGCTGATGATCGGCTTTAACGCCTCGCTGAAAATCAGCTTACAAAGCTATTTCCGCCGCTGGGACCGTAAAATCCTGATGGAAGTGCTGGGGATTGGCGTACCGGCGAGCATTGAGTCGGTGCTGTTCAACGGCGGTAAGATGCTGACGCAGGTGTTTGTCGCGGGCATGGGCACCGACGCTATTGCCTGTAACCGCAGCATCTCATCTGTCTTAACGCCGCCTTTATTCCAATCTGGGCCGCTTCATGAGTGCTACCTGCGGGGCTGAAGGGGGCACGCGATGCGCGCTACACCATGTATGTCTCAATGTTCAGCATGTGGGGCGCGCGCGTGGTGGTCGGCTATGTGCTGGGGATTATGCTCGGCATGGGTGTGGTTGGCGTCTGGCTCGGTATGTTCCTTGACTGGGCGGTGCGCGGTATCTGCTTCTGGTGGCGGCTGAAAAGCGGCAAGTGGCTGGATAATTACCGCAAAATGATGGCGAAGCAGCAGTAATAGGCTCAGGGTTTATCTGTTTTCCAGGATTAAACTGCAAAATTAATGGTTCAGTTTCGGCAGTGAACGCGATTTACTGAGGCCCTGACTTATTGACAGCACTACTGCAATAGTGGAAAAACCGCCTTGATGCATTCCTTGCGCATAAGGGCATGGATAATCCTGAGACCGAAGCGAATCTGGAGCTTGACCTGCTGATCCCGGTCAGCCAGCTTTACGGCTTTGAATATTACCCTTCGGTGCACCGCTACAATGAAAAGTAGTGCCCCCTGTTGTTTCTCATCTTCGATGAAGCCCGCTCTGACAGAAGCGGGCTAATGAGATGGTCCCCCTGCTCTGTGAGCGGTACACTGGCAGGGTGTTTTTCTTTCAGGAGGGCCATCATGGAAAACGTTACGCTTACTGGT
>JAUHTP010000035.1:0-28272 GCA_031332935.1 Candidatus Pantoea bathycoeliae
GCCCACCATTAGTCAAAAATCAGTGTTGCAAAAATGGGGGGACCATCGATTTTTTATGCCAGATGCCTGCTCGCTATAAGTATTTTTATCTGTCACTTTTCCTGAACGGTGGTAGGTGCACAGGTATCAAGTGCACTCGTCTTATGACATTCGTCAGGGGCGAGTGGAGCACAACCGGTAACCCGCAATAAAAAATCCACGCATGCGCGTGGATTTTAAGGGAAGTGTTGCTCTGAATGAGATACGAAAATCTCACCCGTTTAGATATTAAACGTTAAACAGGAAGTTCATCACGTCGCCATCTTTAACGACGTACTCTTTCCCTTCTGAACGCATCTTGCCCGCTTCCTTCGCGCCTTGCTCGCCTTTAAACGCCACAAAGTCGTCAAACGCGATGGTCTGTGCGCGGATAAAGCCTTTTTCGAAGTCAGTATGGATTTTACCGGCCGCCTGCGGTGCGGTTGCGCCAACCGGGATGGTCCAAGCACGCACTTCTTTCACGCCAGCGGTGAAATAGGTTTGCAGGTTCAGCAGCGCATAACCCGCGCGGATCACGCGGTTCAGGCCCGGCTCTTCCAGACCCAGCTCGGCCATAAACTCAGCGCGATCTTCGTCGTCCAGCTCGGCGATATCCGACTCCACAGCTGCACAGACCGGGACAACGACCGAACCTTCCGCTTCAGCAATTGCACGCACCTGATCGAGATAAGGGTTGTTCTCGAAACCTTCTTCATTGACGTTGGCGATGTACATGGTCGGCTTCAGCGTCAGGAAGCTCAGGTAGCGGATTGCCGCTTTTTCGTCAGCATCCAGCTTCAGCGCGCGCAGCATACCGGCGTTTTCCAGATGCGGCAGGCATTTCTCCAGCGCAGCCAGCTCAGCTTTAGCGTCTTTATCGCCGCCTTTGGCTTTCTTCTGCACGCGCTGGATAGCGCGCTCACCGGTTTCCAAATCGGAGAGCGCCAGCTCGGTGTTGATTACGTCGATATCTTCCGCCGGGTCCACTTTGCCCACAACGTGAATGATGTTCTCATCCTCGAAGCAGCGGACAACGTGGCTGATCGCTTCGGTTTCACGGATATTGGTCAGGAACTGGTTGCCCAGACCTTCGCCTTTCGACGCGCCTTTAACTAGGCCCGCGATATCAACGAACTCCATGGTGGTCGGCACCAGACGCTGCGGTTTGACGATCTCCGCCAGCTGATCAAGGCGCGGATCCGGCATTGGCACCACGCCGGTGTTGGGCTCAATGGTGCAGAAGGGGAAGTTAGCCGCTTCGATGCCCGCTTTAGTCAGCGCGTTGAACAGGGTGGATTTACCGACGTTCGGCAGGCCCACGATACCGCATTTGAATCCCATGGTTGGTTACCCTTCTAACTTGAGGTGCAACGCCTGTCGCAGGCACTGCCGGAAACGAAAAAAAGTTGGCGCATTATACACACAAATGGCGCGGGCAGGCGTTTAGCTTGCCTTGAACGCATGCAGCCGGTTCATTGCCTTCAGGCGATCTTCCTTCAACCACACCTCGGTGCAGTGCGCCGCTTCATCAATTGCGTCATCAATCAGCTTTTGCTGGCTGGCTGGCGGCTTGCCGAGTACGAATCCCGTCACCTTATTGCGATCGCCGGGGTGGCCGATACCGATGCGCAGACGGTGAAAGTTATTGTTGTTGCCCAGCTTGCTGATGATGTCTTTCAGGCCGTTATGTCCGCCGTGACCGCCGCCCTTTTTAAACTTTGCGACGCCAGGCGGTAAATCCAGCTCATCGTGCGCCACCAGAATCTGTTCAAGCGTGATGCGGAAAAAGGTCGCCATCGCTGCCACGGCCTTACCGCTCAGGTTCATAAAGGTTGTCGGCACCAGCAAACGCACATCTTCGCCCGCCAGACTAATGCGCGCGGTGTAGCCAAAAAATTTTGCCTCTTCCTTTAGCGACTGATTATGACGCTCCGCCAGTAAATTGAGATACCAGGCGCCCGCGTTATGGCGCGTAGCGGCATACTCCGCTCCGGGGTTTGCCAGTCCCACAATCAGTTTAATGCTGCTCACGATGATTATCCTGCTCAGGTTTTGAAAAGGCGTTAGTGTACTTCGCGGCAGGGAAGAGAACAAACGCCTCTGAAAGCATAAAGTTACGCAACGTGATTAATTATTTTGTTATTTAAATCAATTCGCTGTGGGTAAAGTTGTGTCAGCCTTTGTTGCCGTTGTGTGATCCTGGACGCAAATTGTACGCGAGCCATTGTCTAAAGTTATGGCTAGTTAACATTACGTGCGGTTTGTTTGACTTGCTCATATAGATAAGGTGACTTATGAAATATCAACACTGTCGGACTGCAGGAAATGCGCTGATGATCGTGGGTATGATTATGATGATAACCGGCCTGTTGTTCTCGGTTATCAACCAGCTACCCAGCATTACCCTGCCATCGCTGATGGCGCAGGGGGCCATCCTGGGTATTTTTATTGGGGCGCTGTTATGGTTGACCGGCGCGCGCGTCAGCGGGCGTGAAAAAATTGAGGATCGTTACTTCTGGCATCGTCACTATGACAAACGCTGCCGTAGACCCCCCCATCATTAGGCCGTCGTCATTAACGTCAGGTATTGCTCGGTACGATCGCGGCCGCTGGCTTTTGCGCGATACAACGCCTTATCAGCCAGCGCCAGCGGTCCTTCCATTGTCTGCGTTGACGCGCTCGACGTGGCAAATCCGATGCTGCCCGAATAGGCAATATCATTCGGCAATGAGGCTAGCCTCGCGACGCGAATTCCTTCGCAAATCTTGCGCGCATTGCCTGGCAAAATCGCCGCAAACTCCTCACCGCCCAGACGGGCAAATAAGCCATGCTGCGGCAGTCTTGGTGTCACCACCGCACAGAAATCCTGTAAAACCCGGTCGCCCTGCAAATGGCCAAATCGGTCATTGATACTTTTAAAATGGTCCAGATCGAACAGCACCGCTGTATAGGTCTGCTGCTGGCGCAGGCAGCGCGCGATGAGCTTATCCGCCAGGCTAAACAGGGCGCGGCGGTTCCAGGCGCTGGTCAGCGGATCGTGCAGTGAAGCCTGCTTGTGCCAGATTTGCGTGCGCTCGTTGACCATCGCCATAATGGTGAACGTCAGGCCAATAACAAACAGAATCGATTCCAAAATAACTCACACGGAGAAGCTTGAGCCGCCAATCGCGCCACGCAGCGGCGTGGCAACTGCATTATCGAGAAAGATGCGCGCGATACAGCAAAGCAGCGTCCAGATTGCCGCGCCGGGCAGACAGGCGAAGCCAACCGGGCGCAGGCTAAAGATGCGAAAGGAGTTTAGCAGCGCGCCATAGGCCAGCAGCATCACGCAGTTTCCCACTGCAACCGGCAAAAAAACCAGACCGCTGCTACGCAGACTACTGAGAAAAACCGCCACCAGCGTCGCAATCAGCCCCAGCGTGATGTAGCCTAGCATCCGGTCATACTGTGCGCCTTTCCAAGCAAACAGCATAATAATGCTCAGGAAACCCAGCACATAGAGCTCGCAAACAAACAGCGTGTAGACGTCGAGGTTCATCGTGGTTTGAGTTTTCGCCTGAAAGTGGGCTGCAAAATAGCACTAAATGCTTACCGGCTGAAGCGTTGCGGCGAGGCTTAGTGAAAAAAGAATGATGCGGTTAAAAGTACATCTTTGCTGGAAACTCATTGGGAAAATATCGAAGGGCAGAGCGGCTTAATTACCAGATTAACGCGGGATAAAAAAGCCGGGCTTATGGCCCGGCCTCCAGTGAAGATTAATGCTCGAACATTGCCGAGATAGACTCTTCGTTGCTGATACGACGAATCGCTTCAGCCAGCATGCCGGACAGCGTCAGGGTACGCACGTTCGGCAGCGATTTCATCTCTTCAGAAAGCGGGATGGTATCGCAGACGATAACCTGATCGATCACTGATTTACGCAGATTCTCAACCGCGTTGCCGGAGAAAATTGGGTGAGTCGCATAGGCGAAGACGCGTTTCGCACGGCGCTCTTTCAGCGCTTCAGCGGCTTTGCACAGCGTGCCGCCGGTGTCGATCATATCGTCGACCAGCACGCAGTCGCGGCCTGCCACGTCGCCGATAATGTGCATCACCTGAGAAACGTTAGCGCGCGGACGACGTTTATCGATGATAGCCATATCGGTATCGTTGAGCAGTTTGGCGATGGCGCGGGCACGCACAACGCCGCCGATGTCTGGAGAAACCACGATCGGGTTTTCCAGACCAATTTGCAGCATATCTTCCAGCAGGATCGGGCTGCCGAAAACGTTATCAACCGGGACGTCAAAGAAGCCTTGGATTTGCTCGGCATGGAGATCGACCGTCAGAACGCGGTCAACACCCACGCTGGAAAGGAAATCCGCGACCACTTTAGCTGTGATCGGCACGCGTGCGGAACGCACGCGGCGGTCCTGGCGGGCATATCCGAAGTAGGGAATAACCGCAGTAATACGACCAGCAGAAGCTCGACGCAACGCGTCGACCATTACAACCAGTTCCATCAAATTATCATTAGTGGGAGCACAGGTGGACTGGATGATGAAAATATCACCACCGCGTACATTTTCATTAATTTGTACACTCACTTCGCCATCGCTGAAACGGCCCACTGCGGCGTCTCCGAGGCTGGTGTAAAGGCGGTTGGCAATACGTTGTGCTAGTTCCGGGGTGGCGTTACCAGCAAATAGCTTCATATCAGGCACGAGAAGAACCTCTGGCTTGGCGTCCAGTGAATGAACGGCGTTACAGTCGGCGCATACCGCAGCGCGTGTTCATACGGGTGTGTTAATGCAAAAGGTGCAGCGTCTGGAACAGGGTGACACTGTCACACATATGCTTACAGCCCGGAAAGGGTGCGATGCAGAGGCGAGACGTTAACGCCTCGCGCGACAAATCCGCATACCGATTTCGGGGCGAGTTCCAGCACCTGACGAGCGGCTGACTCGGTGTCAAATTCGGCAAACACGCAAGCGCCAGTGCCAGTCAGGCGCGACGGCGCGTATTCTAGCAGCCAGGAAACAAGCTCATCAACCTCGCGAAAACGTTTTCTTACCACTGCTTCACAATCATTGCTAAAGGGTGCGGCTAAAAGCGCCGCCAGCGAGCGCACTGGCGTGTCGCGCGTAAGCTGCAGATCGTTAAACACTAACGGCGTTGGAATGCTCACGCCAGGGTGCGCCACCAGATACCACTTTTCAGCAGGATCGGCAGGCTGTAGCTGTTCGCCAACGCCCTGAGCAAAGGCGGCAAAACCTCTGACAAACACCGGTACGTCTGCACCAAGCTGAATCCCAATCTCTGCCAGCGCATCAGCGGAGAAGCCCGTGCGCCACAGGTGATTAAGCGCCACCAGCACCGTGGCCGCGTTCGAGGAGCCGCCGCCCAGTCCACCGCCCATCGGCAATTTTTTTTCGATAGCGATCTCAGCACCTGCATCACTGGGCAGCGACTGTTGCGCCAGCGCTGCCTGACGCAGCAGCTGCGCGGCGCGCACGAGCAGATTGTCGTCATGGGCAACCCCCTCAACCGGCGTTGTCAGCGTAATACGCCCGCTGTTGTCCAGCGTAATATGCAGCGTGTCGCCGTAGTCGAGAAACTGAAACAGGGTTTGCAGGTTATGGTAGCTGTCTGCGCGACGGCCGGTGATATAGAGAAACAGGTTGAGCTTTGCCGGAGCGGGCCAAGAGGTGATCATTGCAGCGTCCAGCTATCCATACGCAGCTTAATGCGCTGATCGCCTTCGCGCAGCTCCAGGTTCACCGGCAGCGCTGGCGTCGCCTTGCTGTCGTAGTCCTGAATCGTCACCTGCCACTGCTGGCCGTTGCGGCTGTAGTTCAGACTCTTCAGCTGGTAGTTGCTGTTGAGCTGATAGTCGCTGGCGTCGCCGGGCAGACCCATCATCCACTGGCGCAGGTTTGCAAGCGGGATATCCATGCCGGTCAGCTGAGTAATCATCTTCTCTGCATCGTTGCTGACGTAGCGTTTGCCTTTGTTATCCACCAGCTGCACGGTCTGGCCTTGCGCGTCGAGCTGTAGCTCGGTGCTGCCCAGCGAGTTTGTGAGCAGCAGGCGGTAGCGATCCGGCGCGGTCTGCTGCCAGTTGAAACGCGCATAGACTTTCTGCTTGTCGGAAAGGTAGGCAAACGCGCCGCGTGCCTGATAGTGCGTGACTTTTGCCACATCCTGCTGGTGCTGCTGCCACTGCGGCGCAGAGGGGCTCGGGCCCGGACCCTGTGGTTGCTTAACGGCACAGGCGGTCAGCAGGACGCTTGCCAGCGGCAAAAGGCGCAACATAGTGCGTGGTGAAAAGGTCATAACGTGGTCATCTCCTCGGACACATTTTTAATTCGTAACAAATAACGCTAGCGATACGCTTATAAACCGTCAATCCTGATTACAGGAAAAATGCGCACGATCAGTTTAATCTTATTACAGTCATAGCCTTTGTATGGCTTTTCATGATCTGCCGCATCTTGTAGAATGCGCCTCACAAAACCCTGACATTATTAGGACATCCCAACCTTATTATCGCCATGACGCTGCTCGCTCTCGGAATCAATCATAAAACTGCACCTGTCGCCCTGCGTGAACGCGTTGCGTTCGGGCCCGAAATGCTGGAACAGGCGCTCGACAGCCTGCTCTCCCAGCCGATGGTGCAGAGCGGCGTCGTTCTCTCCACCTGCAACCGCACTGAACTCTACCTTAGCGTAGAGCAGCAGGCGGATCTGCAGGAGCGCCTGGTACGCTGGCTGTGTGATTATCACCATCTCAATGAAGAGGACGTGCGTCAAAGTCTTTACTGGCATCAGGACAATGCGGCGGTGAGCCACTTAATGCGGGTGGCAAGCGGCCTTGACTCGCTGGTGCTGGGCGAACCACAAATCCTTGGCCAGGTGAAAAAAGCCTTCGCCGACTCGCAGCGCGGCCATGCGCTGAGCAGCGAGCTGGAGCGTATGTTCCAGAAAACCTTCTCCGTTGCCAAACGCGTGCGCACCGAAACTGAAATCGGTGCCAGCGCGGTGTCGGTGGCTTTCGCCGCCTGTACGCTGGCGCGCCAGATCTTCGAATCCCTTTCTACCGTCAAGGTGCTGCTGGTCGGCGCAGGCGAAACTATCGAACTGGTGGCGCGCCATCTGCGCGAGCATAAAGTGCAGAAGCTGATCATCGCTAACCGCACGCGCGAGCGCGCCGAGCGGCTGGCAGAAGAGGTGGGTGCAGAAGTGATCGGCCTGGCCGACATTGACGCGCGCCTCGCCGATGCTGACATCGTCATCTCCTCGACCGCCAGCCCGCTGCCTATTATCGTTAAAGGGATGATGGAGCGCGCGCTGAAAGCCCGTCGCAACAAGCCGATGCTGCTGGTTGATATCGCCGTACCGCGCGACGTCGAACCGGAAGTTGGCAAGCTGCCTAACGCTTATCTCTACAGCGTTGACGACCTGCAGGCGATCATTAAGCAGAACATGGCGCAGCGCAAAGCCGCCGCCGTGCAGGCTGAAAGTATCGTGGTGCAGGAGAGCGGCGAATTTATGTCCTGGCTGCGCGCGCAAAGCGCGGTTGAGACCATCCGCGAATACCGTACGCAGGCTGAAAGCGTACGCGCCGACCTTGAGTCGCGCGCGCTGGCCGCGCTGCAACAGGGTGCCGATCCGCAGAAAGTGCTGCAGGAGCTGGCGCACAAGCTGACCAACCGTTTAACTCACGCCCCAACTGAATCTTTGCAGCAGGCCGCCCACGATGGCGATACTGAACGCCTGCAATTGCTTCGCGACAGCCTCGGTCTCGAGTAGACTCCCGGGCTGTTGCCCTCTGTGACGAGAATCCCATCACGACATGAAAACCTCTATTGTTGCCAAACTGGAAGCGCTACAGGAGCGCCACGAAGAAGTGGAAGCGATGCTGGGCGATGCTAGCGTTATCGCCGATCAGGACCGCTTCCGTGCGCTTTCGCGCGAATATGCGCAGTTAACCGACGTTACCCAATGTTTCCGCGCGTGGCAGCAAACGCAGGAAGATATCGAAACCGCCCAGATGATGCTGGACGATGTAGAAATGCGCGAAATGGCGCAGGAAGAGCTACAGCAG
Organism: Candidatus Pantoea bathycoeliae; assembly: GCA_031332935.1. Lineage (GTDB taxonomy): Bacteria > Pseudomonadota > Gammaproteobacteria > Enterobacterales > Enterobacteriaceae > Pantoea > Pantoea bathycoeliae. The sequence continues at coordinate 8,104 of JAUHTP010000035.1, forward strand.
GCGTGCGCCGAGAGCGAGCGGCTGGAGCAGCAGCTACAGGTTCTGCTGCTGCCCAAAGATCCCGATGACGAACGCGCCTGCTTTATCGAAGTGCGCGCCGGAACCGGCGGCGATGAGGCCGCAATTTTTGCAGGCGATCTGTTCCGCATGTACAGCCGCTATGCCGAAGCGCGCCGCTGGCGTATAGAGATCGTCAGCGCCAACGAGGGCGAGCACGGCGGCTATAAAGAGGTTATCGCGCGCGTGACCGGCGAGGGTGCCTACGGCCGACTAAAGTTCGAATCGGGTGGTCATCGCGTACAGCGCGTGCCGGAAACCGAATCGCAAGGGCGTATCCATACCTCAGCCTGTACTGTGGCGGTGATGCCGGAGGTGCCGGAAGCGGAGCTGCCGGAGATCAATCCTTCCGACCTGAAAATTGATACCTTCCGCTCATCTGGCGCGGGCGGCCAGCACGTTAACACCACCGACTCCGCGATCCGTATTACCCACTTGCCGACCGGCATCGCGGTGGAGTGCCAAGACGAGCGTTCACAGCACAAAAACAAAGCCAAAGCGCTGGCGGTGCTGGGCGCACGCATCCGCGCCGCAGAGATGGCGAAACGCCACGAGGCGGAAGCGAGCACGCGCCGCAACCTGCTGGGCAGCGGCGACCGTTCTGACCGTATCCGCACCTACAACTTCCCGCAGGGCCGCGTCACCGATCACCGCATCAACCTGACAATCTATCGCCTTGATGAAACCATGGAAGGCAAACTAGACAACCTGATCGAGCCGATCGTGCAGGAGTACCAGGCCGATCAGCTGGCTGCGCTGGCTAGTCAGGAGTAATGGAGTTTCGAGGCTGGCTGAAACAGGCAGTTGCCGCCTTGCAGGGCGGCGACAGCCCGAAGCGCGACGCGGAGATCCTGCTGGGTTTTGTCACCGGCAAGTCGCGCAGCTGGCTGGTGGCGTTCGATGAAACCGAGCTGCTGCCGGAACAGCTGGCGCAGCTCAACGCGCTGCTGGCACGCCGCGTGCGCGGCGAACCGGTGGCCCATCTGACTGGCGAACGTGAGTTCTGGTCGCTGCCGCTGCGCGTCTCCGACGCAACGCTGATCCCCCGTCCCGATACCGAAGTGCTAGTCGAGCAGGCGCTGGCGCGCATTCCTGCCGTGCCGTCGCATATTCTCGATCTCGGTACCGGCACCGGCGCGATTGCGCTGGCGCTGGCGAGCGAGCGGCCCGACTGTCAGGTCTTGGGTGTCGATCGCATCGAGTCTGCCGTGGCACTGGCGCAAAGCAACGCCGCAACGCTAGGTATTAAGAATGCCACGTTCACGCTCAGCCACTGGTTCGACGCGCTGCCCGCCACGCCTTTTGACTTTATCGTCAGCAATCCACCCTATATTGATGCGCACGACCAGCAACTGTCGCAGGGCGATGTGCGCTTTGAACCACTTAGCGCGCTGGTTGCCGATGACGCTGGGCTGGCAGATTTACGTCTGCTGATTGCCCAGGCTCCCCAGTGGCTCGCACCCGGCGGCTGGCTGCTGCTGGAGCACGGCTGGCAACAGGACGCATTGGTACGCGCGCTGATGCAGCAGCAAAATTTTCTTCGGGTCGCGACCGTGAATGACTATGGCGGCAATCCGCGCGTCACGCTCGGTCAAACCGCATTTTAAAAGGACGCACCATGGCCGCTTATTACCCTCTTATTAAACAACTGCACCTGCTGACGGTATTTATCAGCATTGCGCTTTTATCGTGCGTTTTTACTGGCTACGCAGCGGTTCGGCGCTGTTGCAGCGCCGCTGGGTGCGCATTACGCCTCACGTTAACGACAACTTTTTACTGCTTAGCGGTGTGCTGCTGGTGGTCATTACCCACTTTTACTCGTTCTCGCCGCAAGAGAAGCTGGCTGACGGAGAAGATTTTAGGCGTTATTATCTACATCGCCTTAGGTTCCGTGGCATTAAGTTGTCGCCCGCGCACTAGCAGCACATGCTGGATCGCTTTCTTGGTTGTGCTGGTCGCACTGGTGACGGTGATTAAGCTGGCGGTGACCCAAATGCCATTATTGGGGATAGTATGACCTCCACAGAACAATTAGATTTTAGCCAGACACTGCTGTGTGAAGCGGTGATTGGCGCGACCCTTGTCATTCGCGCCGATTTTCCCGCGTCGTCTGTACAGGAGCAGTTGGCAACGATGGTGGCGGAAGCCCGTCACTATGTCAGCAGCGAACAGGACGCCGATCTACAGCTAGAGAAGCTGCTGGAACTGTTCTACCGCCAGTGGGGTTTCGGCGGTGCCAGCGGCATCTACAACCTCTCTGATGCGCTGTGGCTGGATAAAGTGTTAAAGACGCGTCAGGGCACGGCAGTGTCGCTGGGCGTGATCATGCTACATATCGCGCATGAACTTGATATTCCGCTGATGCCGGTTATTTTCGCTACCCAGCTTATCCTGCGTGCAGACTGGATCGACGGCGACATGTGGCTGATCAATCCTTTCAACGGCGACACGCTGGATAACCATACGCTGGAAGTGTGGCTGAAAGGCAATATCAGCCCGACGGCGAAGCTGTATGACGACGATCTGGAAGAGGCAAAAACCATCAGCATGATGCGCAAAATGCTCGACACCATGAAGGCGGCGCTGATGGAAGAGAAGCAGATGGAGCTGGCGCTGGGCGTGAGTCAGGTTCTGTTACTGATCGATCCCGACGACCCTTATGAGATCCGCGATCGCGGTTTGATCTACGCTCAGCTCGAGTGCGAACACATTGCGCTAAACGATTTGAACTATTTCGTTCAGCAGTGTCCTGAAGATCCGGTTAGCGAAATGATCAAAGTACAAATTCACGCAATTGAACAGAAACAGGTGACGCTGCACTAAGCGCACCACAAAGTTAAGGAAAGGGCATGACTCAGAAAGTCGTCACTATTGGTGACATCAAGGTTGCTAACGATCTGCCATTTGTGCTGTTTGGCGGCATGAACGTGCTGGAATCGCGCGATCTCGCTATGCGTATTTGTGAACACTACGTAAAGGTTACCGACAAGCTTGGTATTCCGTACGTGTTTAAAGCCTCGTTTGATAAGGCGAACCGCTCTTCCATCAAATCCTATCGCGGTCCAGGCCTCGAAGAGGGCATGAAGATTTTTCAGGAGCTGAAGCAGGCATTCAGCGTAAAAATCATTACCGATGTCCACGAAGCTTCGCAGCCGCAGCCGGTGGCTGACGTGGTTGACGTGATACAGCTGCCCGCGTTCCTGGCGCGTCAGACCGACATGGTTGAAGCGATGGCGAAGACCGGTGCTGTGATTAACGTGAAGAAGCCACAGTTTGTCAGCCCGGGCCAGATGGGCAATATCGTGGATAAGTTCGCGGAATGCGGTAACGATAAAGTCATTCTGTGCGATCGCGGCAGTAACTTTGGCTACGACAACTTGGTCGTTGATATGCTCGGCTTTAACGTGATGAAAAACGTCACCAACAACAGCCCGGTGATTTTTGACGTGACGCATGCGCTGCAGACGCGCGATCCGTTCGGCGCAGCCTCAGACGGTCGTCGCGCGCAGGTCGGCGAGCTGGCGCGCGCCGGTATGGCGGTCGGCATTGCCGGTCTGTTTATTGAGGCGCACCCGGATCCGGACCACGCTAAATGTGACGGCCCGTCCGCGCTGCCGCTCGACAAGCTTGAGCCGTTCTTGGTGCAGATGAAAGCGATTGACGATCTGGTGAAGAGCTTACCGGAGCTGGATACCAGCAAGTAAATCGTGCTTCACATGGCAAATAAAAAAGCGACTCGTCTGTTGCATGGGCGCTGACGCAGGTGACGGGGATTGATCGCAAAGACGCAGTTGGCATCCTTGCCGCTCGGCCCGCTCGGATACGCACCTCTTCCCTGAGGTGCGCCCGTAAACGGGCCAACGCGCTGCGTTGTTCAAAAACGCTCCCGGCGTTTTTGTCCCTGGCGCGGGACGCTTTGCTCTCCGCTCTCCGTCACCCGCGCTTTGATTTACGTGCGGTCTGAAAAGCGTTAATTCAGAGCATGATGGTAAGCAGATAACCAGCAAAAATCGCCAGGTGCGCTGCACCGTTCAGTACATTGGTGCGTCCGGTTGAAAACGAGATATGACACAGGATCAGCGCCGCTGACATCATCACCATCTGCGGCTGCTCAAGGCCAAATACCAGCTGCTGGCCAGTCAGCGTCGCGATAATAGTGACGGTTGGCACGGTGAGCGAGATGGTTGCCAGCACCGAGCCGAAAAACAGATTCATGGCGCGCTGTACTTGGTTCATCAGCACCGCCTTCAACGCGCCCAAGCCTTCCGGCGACAGAATCAGCAGCGCCACTAGGAAGCCGGTGAACTGTGCAGGCGCATTGAACTCGGAAAGCAGATGCTCAAGGGTATTGGCGTTCATCTTGGTCACGCTGATCACCGCAATCAGATGCACGATCAGCCAGAGGGGGTGCCAGACCTTGCTGTGCGCTGAAGGCTTGCCGTGGTGCGGGTCACCATCGTCGCTGTCATCCTCATGCTCGTAGACAAACAGGCTCTGGTGCGTGCGGGTCTGGATCAGCAGGAAAACGCCATACATCGCCGCTGAAATCGCCGCTATTAGCAAGGCCTGCGTGGTGGTGAAGTTGCCGCCCGGCAGCGCATTGGGGAAGACCAGCACCAGAATCGCCAGCGGGAAAATCGCAATCAGGTACTGCTTTACCCCGGCAAGGTTCACGTACTGAGTAGCGAACTTGCGGCCGCCCAGCAGCAGCGAAAATCCAACCAGACCGCCGGTGACAATCATAATAATGGAGTAAAGCGTATCGCGCATCAGCGCGGGCGCGGCGTCGCCGGTTGCCATCAGCGCAGAGATCAAACTCACTTCCAGGATCACTACTGACAAACTCAGGATCAGCGAGCCGTAAGGTTCTCCCAGCCGATGCGCCAGCACGTCGGCGTGACGCACTACGCTAAAGGCGCTGCTGAGGATCGCCACTAGCGCCAGCAGGTTAATGCCGATAACCGCGGGCAGGGTATTTTGTCTACCAAAGAAGAATAGAACTCCAAGCGCGGCGAGGGGAAGTATCAGCGAGAACTCTTTGTGACGTGTTTTTTCGTGTGTGGTCATTCACCATCCTCTTCAGAGAAAAAGCACAGGTGAAACCCAAACGGTGTTTCACAAAAGTGAAGAACTTTTATCGCATTAGTATAGTGTAAATTTTCACCAGCCTGTTCGAAGAAAATTTACTGTTTTTTACTTTTATAGAGAAAGTGATTTTCGTCGGCAAAAGTGGCTGTTATGGCTATTTATATAATCTTATTCAGAGGCTTAATTAGATTGAATTAGCATAATAGAGACTTTTAAAGGTAATAAAACTGGGCGATGAGTTGCTTTTTTGCTGGTTTAATCTGTTTTAACCGTAATGGATGAATGAAATGCGCACTTGTAATTTCTCGCTGTTACGCCAGGCTTAAACTTGGCTTTTAACGCAGGAGAAATTATGCCTTATAAACATCGCGAAGCACTGCCGGACAGCGTCAAACATGTACTGCCGCCGCAAAAGATGAGCGACGCGGCGACGAATCACGTGAAGAGGTCGCGCACAAGGTCGTCTGGTCAGCGGTAAAAAAAGAGTATGAAAAGGGCGACGACAACAAGTGGCACCCTAAAAAGTAACTTCCTGTGACTAAGGCCAGCATAGCTGGCCTTAACCGACCGTTTTTTAAATTTCCTGCTTTGTCGCAGCCTTGAAAGCGCTGCAAAAAATGCATACTGTCGTTTAACGTTGCGTCTGATGAGGCTGCACGTAAGTGAAATTAATGAAAGGAGCTGATTCGACAGGGTGTCGCAGAAGTCAGGAGGTCGCGTTGTTAACCCGAGAATTTTTATTAAAAGCAGATTGCAAAACGTCATTTGGCGATATTTAAGAGTCGCTGCTCTGGAGCTGTGAGCAGCGCGCTGCCTCGCTGGCGGCCACGCTGGCCTGCCGTCCAGACCAGAGCCAGGTATGGATCTTTGGCTATGGCTCGCTGATGTGGAACCCCATTTTCGAAGCGGATGAGGTCGCCTCCGGCACGCTGGAAGGCTGGCACCGCACCTTCTGCCTGCGTCTGATCGCTGGGCGCGGCACGGCATCGCTGCCCGGAAGTATGCTGGCGCTGAAAGAGGGCGGATCCACCAGCGGCCTGGCATTTCGTCTGCCGGAGGCGCGCCTGCATGAAGAGCTGGAGCTGCTGTGGAAGCGTGAAATGATTACCGGCTGCTATCTGCCAACCTGGTGCGCGCTGACGCTGGAAGATGGCCGCAGCGTGACTGCGCTGGCGTTTATCATGGACCCGCGCCATCCACTCTATGAATCCGATTCTTGCCCGGATGCGATTGCGCCGCTGATCGCTGCGGCGAGCGGCCCGCTGGCAGCAACGCGCAATATCTTTTTCGCTGGAGCAGGAGCTGGCGAAGCGCGGCATGGAAGAGGAGAGCTTAAGCCGTCTGGCGCATCAGGTGCGCGCGCTACAGGCGGGCGTGCGCTGCGCGCAGGGTTAACAACAGGGCTTGCGGCGTGCCGATCCACGCCGCAAAAGCGCATCAGTTGCCCGGATTCAGCAGCCAGGTGCCCGGCTTATCAATCACCAGCGACTGCGCGCGCTGGTACCTGAATGAACCTCAATACGATACTGACCTGCCGCCAGATTGAGCGCGGCAAACCCGTTATTACCGGTTTTCACGTCGACCGGCTGGCCGTTCAGCACCACATTGGCCCCGCGTTCCAGCTTAAGGTAAACCGTTGCCAGCGCAGCGGGCATCGTCACCGGGGGTGATGAGGCGTTCGCAGACGTGTTGACCGCGGTCGCGGCGTTTTCCGGCGTTGCGGCATGTCTCTTTGCCAGCCAGGTCACGGTCACTACCGCCAGCAGCGCCACGGCCGCCAGCGCGACCAGGCCAGGAGAGAGGCGGCGCACGTTGCGCGAGGTTACCGTCTCAACGCTGGCTGATGCGTGGTTCACCGCCATCACCACCGGCGCAGGCAGTGGCTCCGGCAACGTTTGCAGACGATTGACGACCGCTTCCACATCGCTGACCGGCAGATCGATCAGCGCGGCAAAAGCGTCAGTCGACTACGGGCGGTCGGCGGGCTTCATCGCCAGCGCACAGTCCACTGCATGCAGCAGCGGCAGCGAGAAGCCTTCAGGCTTGCGCTCTACTAGCGGCTGGTAGTTATCCTCAATGCAGCGCACGATGCTGACCGGCGGAGGATTACGGGTGATCAGGCTGTGCAGCACGGAGCCAAGCGCGTAAATATCGGTCCACGGGCCTTGTTCGTTCTCGCCCTCTTCGCTGTACTGCTCAATCGGCGCGAAGCCCGGCTTCAGCATAATCTCGGTTTCGTCTGACAGATTGCCGATCTCTTTGTGCGCTGAACCAAAGTCGAGCAGCACCGGCAGCTGGTTTTCCTGAATCTGAATATTATCTAGGGAAATATCTGCGATGCAGATAGCCTGCCTGATGCATGGTATTGATCGCGCCAAACAGCGGCGGCAGCAGGCGGCGGATCCAGGCTTCACTCACCGAATCGGGGCTGGAGAGCTGCCACTTTTTCAGCGTCATGCCGCTATAGTAGAGCGTGCGCATATAGGCGGTGCCGTTCTGTTCCCAGAAGCGCAAAAAGTGCAGCAAACCGAGGTGGTTAAAGCGCGCCAGCAAGCGCGCCTCCTGAATAAAGCTGGTTAAGCACGCATTAAACAGCTTCTGGTAGCGTTCGCCGCGCAGTTCCAGCGACAGATCCTCTGCGCGTACCGCCAGTGAAACAGGCATGTATTCTTTAATGGCGATAGTGCGTTCGAGCTGATGATCCTAGGCGCGATAAACGATGCCGAAGCCGCCGCCTATCACTTCCTTGATTTCAAACTCGTTAAAACGGTACCCTGCAGGGAGCGCGTTGGGCACCGCTTTTTGATTATCATTTGCCGACATAGTGAACTCTCTGAACACCGCCTGGCGACCAGGCTGTGCGGTAATTAATTGATGTTACGCCACGCACCAATCGCCGGATCAACCAAATCGGCGTGCAGGGTGTCAATCAGTAACACATTCACTTTTTGCTGTGGCATAAACTTGCGACCCCCAAAGGCCGCGCAACGTTTCCACTCGCGATTTCACGGCGTCAGGATCCTGCTGCGCCCCGTTTTTATCCATTTTCACCAGCAGCGCGCCGTTAAAGCGCCAGACGTGGCTGGCCTCGTCAAACGGCAGTACCAGCCAGCTGTCTGGCGTCTTCAGCCGCTGAGATGTGCCGCAGAATATCCCGAACGTGACGCCTGTCGCCATCGTGCGGCAGTAAGGAGCGGCTATGCACAATCCTCAACCGGACACGACCAGCGAAGTCATTATCGAAACGCGCAACCTGTCGCGCATCTATCCCGGCGTTACCGCGCTGGATCAGGTCAACTACCGCGTCTACCGCAACAAGGTCAACGTGCTGATCGGCGAGAACGGTGCGGGCAAATCCACCATGATGAAGATGCTGGCTGGCGTAGAAACGCCCTCCAGCGGCGAGATCCTGCTCGACGGCCAGCCGGTGTCGATCTCATCCACCCATCAGGCGGAAAAACAGGGCATCAGCATCATCTTCTAGGAGCTGAACCTGTTTCCCAACATGAACGTGATGGACAACATCTTTATGCCAACGAGTTCTTCCAGCGCGGGGTGATCAACGAGAAATATCAATATGCACTGGCGAAATCGCTGCTTGAGCTGGATGTCGATCCCTATGCGCAGCTCGGCGAGCTGGGCATCGGCCACCAGCAGCTGGTAGAGATCGCGCGGGCGCTCTCCAGAGATACGCGCGTGCTGATTATGGATGAGCCGACCAGCGCGCTCAGCCAGTCGGAAGTGAAAGTGCTATTCAACGTCATCGACCAGCTGAAGCGGCGCGGCGTCACCATTATCTATATCTCGCTCCGGCTGGAGGAGCTGATGGAGATTGGCGACCACATCACGATTTTCCGCGACGGCCGCTTTATCAGCGAGCCCGAAGTGCGCGACGCCAGCGTGCCCTGGATTATCGAGCAGATGGTCGGCGACAAGAAGAAACACTTCGACTACCAGCCCGCGCCGCAGGGCGAAACGGTGCTGGAAGTCGACGGCCTGACGGCGCTGCACCAGAACGGCGGCTACCGGCTCAACGACGTTACCTTTTCCCTGCGCAAAGGCGAGGTGATTGGCATCTACGCCTGCCGGGCGCCGGGCGTACCGAGCTGTTCAAGGGGCTGATTGGCCTGATCCTCTCCAGGCTGAGTAAGCAGGCGGCTTATCCAGCTTTTACCTTCGCGGTTTCTTGTCGGTTTATTCACCTTTTTTTGCAAATTAATCACCATGTGTTAAAATTATTCTATTGCGTTTTGTGAGACAGGTCTCGTTAATCAGCTGAAAAAACCGTTATGTCGCTATGCTTTTTCTCAGTTTTGCCCTTTCGATTTCTCTTTCCTGGCTGGTCACTGCGGCGATCCTTCCCGCTGTGCCTGCGGCACAGGCTTTCACAGGTACGGCTTCGGTGGCGGATGCGCCTTTTGACGATCCGGCGCGTTTTCATCAACAGCTGGAGACGCTGCCGTCGCTGGGTAACCCGAATGATAGCGATGGGTGGCGGGCCGCGTCCAGAGCGAAGGGCAGTCGCTGCTGTCGCCATATGGTAACGCGCAGCTCGATTTAATGGTCGATATGCAGGGCAATATCACCGTCACCGGTGGCGATCTGTTTAGCACGCTGGCGGACGAGCAGAGCCATCTGACGTTTAGCCAGCTTGGGGTGCGCGACACCAGCGATGGGCTGGTGGGCAACGTTGGGTGACACCAGACTGGCTGCTTGGCTACAACGCCTTTCTCGACCGCAGTTTTGCTATTGGCCAACAGCGCGCCTCGCTGGGCACCGAAGCCTGGAATGAGAACCTGCGCTTTTCTGCCAACTACTATCACCCCCTAGGCGGTTGGAAGAACAGTGGTGATACGCAGCAGCAGCGCATGGCGCGCGGTTATGACATCACCACGCAGAGCTATTTACCGTTCTACCGGCAGCTGGGCGTTTCGCTGAGCTGGGAGCAGTATCTTGGCAACAACGTCGATTTGTTCCACAGCGGCAACCGCTACCAGAATCCCTCTGCGCTGTCGCTCGGCGTCTCCTATACGCCGGTGCCGCTGGTCACGCTCTCTGCCACACATAAAACCAGCAGCGCCGGAGAAACTTAGGATCAGCTTGGCCTAAAGCTCAACTACCGTTTCGGCGTGGCATTGAGCAAGCAGCTGGAGGCGAGCAATGTGGCCGAGGCGCGCTCGCTGCGTGGCAGCCGCTACGATCGCGTGACGCGCTCAGATACGCCGGTGCTCGATTTCCGCCAGCGTAAAACTCTGTAGGTATTTCTCGCAACGGCCGACTTGGCAGCTGATGCCCGGCGAAAGCCTGCCGCTGAAGCTGCAAATTCGCCACAGCAACCCTGTTAAGGCGGTGAGCTGGCAGGGTTATACCCAGGCGTTGAGCCTGACGCCGCCCGCCGACAATAACCAGCCGCAGGGCTGGAGCGTGATTGTTCCGGCTTGGGATGATTCACCGGGTGCCAGCAACGAGTACCACCTGTCGGTGACGCTGGAAGATGAGAAGCAGCAGCGCGTGACCTCAAACTGGATCACCCTGAAAGTGCAGCCGCCGATGCGTTTTGATGAGCCGCAACCCGATGAACGCTTCGACATTATGTCGCCCTCTCTTAGCGAGGGCAGTGCGGGATAAATTGTGACAGTTATCGCAATTTTCCGCTGGTAAGCGGCCAAAGAAAGTCGCAAAATACCTTGTCACCTGCACATCATGATCGTTCATCCCCATCGCCACTGGTTTGTTCGTTCGTTCGCCTGGCATGGCTCAGTGCTGCCAGTTATTTCGTTTCGTTTGTTTCTCAATTTGCTGATGTCGCGCTGCTCGCGCTCTTGCTGCTCAACTGGTACGAGACGCTCGGTATTAAGCTGACGCTGGCACCTTTTAGCCTGCTGGGCGTATCAATCGCCGTGTTTCTTGGCTTTCGCAACAGCGTCTGCTTTGCGCGCTTCAGCGAGGCGCGCAACTTTTTTGGCGCGCTGCTGATTGCCTGCCGCACGTTGCAGCGCCAAGTGCTGGCGCTGTTCCCCGAGGATGCGCCGCGCATTCAGGCGCTGCTGCTGGCATTTTTCTATAGCCTGAAGCATCGAAGCATCAGCTGCGCGGCAGTGATGCGCGTGCCGATCTTCAGCGTCTGCTGGGGGACGATGCCGAATGGGTGCTGTCGCGCCGCTCGCCAACCAATATGCTGCATTTACAGCTGTCGCACTGGCTGGCGGATCAGCGCCGCCAGAGCAAAATCAGCGATCTGGTGTGGAGCAACATTGATGAGAGCCTGAACCAGCTGGCGGCGGTGCATGGGCGGCTGCGAGCGGCTGGCCAGCATGCCGGTGCCTTTCGCCTACGGCCTGCTGCTCGCACCGTCTACCTGTTTTGCACGCTGCTGCAGTTTGCGCTGGCCCCCGATCTGCACTACATGACGCCGCTGGTATCGATGTTTATCTCCTACACCTTTTGTCGCTCGACACGCTGGCGGAAGAGCTGGAGATGCCCTTTGGCTATCAGAACAACCATCTGCCGATGGACGCCATTTGCACCAATATTGAGATCAGCCTGCGCGAGATGGCGGGTGAAGAGGAGACGTTGCCAACGCCGCTGCGCCCGGACGCCTTTTATCGTCTGACTTGAAGCAGGGTGCTCGCATAAAAAAGGCCGCTTGCGCGGCCTTTGCTTGCCCGGTTGACACGGACTAGGCGGATGAGGGTAAAGCCTTATCAGAACATCAGGCCGATGGCGGTGATGTCGTCGGTTTTCAGGCCCAGTGGGTTGCTGTTGTCGAGCAGGTTAATCTTGTACTCAACGTAGGTAGACATGTTTTTGTTGAAATAGTAGGTCACGCCCGCGGAGACATATTTCACGATGTCGGCGTCACCGATATTTTCAATCTCTTTGCCTTTCGATGAGACGTAGCCCACCGACGGACTAATACCGTTCAGGAACTGATACTGTGCCACCGCTTCAAAGTTTTGTGCTTTGTTAGCGAATCCGCTGCCGATCGGCGTGGCGTTCAGCGTTTCGCCATACATCGCCGCCAGGTAGATCTGGTTGGCGTCATACTTCACCGCTGTCGCCCAGTGCTGCGCTTTATCGCCTTCGCCGCGTGCGGCTGCGTTCTGCGTCTCTGTGGGATCTAGGCTGCGAAGGCACCGGTAAAGCTCAGGCCAAAATCAAAATCATAGCTGGCGGAAAGCGCATAGCCATCGCCGTTTGAGCAGCGCACGGCGTCGGTGTTACCGGTGCGATCGTTTTTACCTTCATACTGCGCGGCCAGGTTCAGGCCTTTTAGCAGGCCAAAGAAATCTTTGTTGCGCTAGGTCAGCACGCCAGTTGAGCGGCCAGCGAGGAAAGCGTCGGTATAATCCGAATCGCCGCCAAAGAAGGGCAGCATGTCGATGTAGGCCAGCGATCGTAAACTAGGCCGTAGTTGCCGCCATAATCGAGCGATCCGGCGTTGCTAAATTTGAGACCCGCATAGCCAAGACGGGAGCGGTTGCCGGTCTGCACATCGCTGCCTTCTGAGTTACGCCGGCTGTACTGGTACTGCCAGAACCCATAGCCGGTCAGCTGATCGGTGATTTTTGTCTCGCCTTTGAAACCAAAGCGGCATAGGAAGAGGTGTCACCATCGTTATTACTGTCATCTGAAAACAGATGCGAAACGTTAATTTTACCGACTAGGTCAAGCTTGTTTCCGTCTTTATTATAAATCTCTGCTGCCTGAGCCGCAGACATTCCGATAACGGACGATATAACTGCCGCCAGCCAAGAGCGCTTCATCATTTATATTTACCCTGTATTTGTAAGTTATTATTCCCCCTAGAAAGGGGGTGAAAGAAAAATGACACAAAAGGATAAATTGACCTAGTGTAATAAGTGTAACCAAATATTTCTATGTGTCTTGCTATCCCATTCTGCACATCTATTAATTTTATGCGCAAAGTGCATTTATATTTTAATGCGATGGATTAGGTTTTATTATTTATTTTGGTTTTTGATATATATAAGTTTTTATTTAAAGTGTTGAGCTTATTCTTAGCGATTTTTGCAGCGATTCACTGCTAGCTAATCCCGGATGAAAATCAAGCTTACCTGAAAATGTTCAAAGAGCAGCAAGAGAGCAGGTTCTAATAATTAGCTTTCTTACAAATATTTCATCTGCAAATTATTTTATTTCACATTGATAATAACGTCAGAAATAATTATGGAAATGCTCATTCTTATTTACTTTTTTGTGGTTAATTAATCGCTAGTTAATTTCTAAGTGATGTCATCTCCTCACTCTCAATATGTTGCAATTCTGATTTTCCAGACCGGTAAAATGATTTATTCGGAATAAGCTTTTGCCTGATAACGGGGCGGGATGCACTTTACTGGTGCGCCCGCTGCCCAAATCTGGAGATAAAGATCAGGGGCGATCACAAAAGCAACATTTACTCCGGCAACTGCATAAATTTGCTGTGGATCCTGCGGCGCAAGCGCGGTGTGTTCAAAACTATTCACTTTATATGCACTTTAAGTGAATACCACCCTTATATAACTCATTGATATTTCTTCGGACCTTCGATTTTATGCATTTAATCGCTTGGCTGGCACGCAAGCTGCAATCTAGAGTAGGGCTGCGTTTACTAGGATTTCACAAATTCAAAACATTCGCTTTACTCACCGGCGCGCCGGGCGGGAAGGCAGGAGAAACAGTTATGTCACTGCAGGTTTCACGTCACGATTTCGATCAATGGATGGTGCCGGTTTATGCGCCAGCGAGTTTTGTACCGGTACGCGCGGCGGGATCGACGCTCTGTGATCAGAGCGGGAAAGAGTACATCGACTTTGCCGGTGGCATTGCGGTTAACGCGCTGGGGCACGCACATCCCGACCTGCAACAGGCGCTGACCGAGCAGGCCGCTCGTCTCTGGCATACCGGCAATGGCTACACCAACGAGCCGATTTTACGTCTGGCGAAACAGCTGATCGATGCGACCTTTGCCGACCGCGTGTTCTTCTGTAACTCCGGTGCCGAAGCCAACGAAGCCGCACTGAAGCTGGCGCGCAAAACGGCGCACGACCGTTTCGGCACCCATAAAAGCGGCATCGTGGCGTTTAATAACGCCTTCCACGGCCGCACGCTGTTTACCGTGTCGGCAGGCGGGCAGCCCGCCTACTCAAAAGATTTTGCGCCGTTGCCGCCCGATATTCGCCATACGCCGTTTAACGATCTTGAGGCAGCCGCGCAGTTGATTGACTACAACACCTGTGCGGTCATCGTTGAGCCGATTCAGGGTGAGGGCGGCGTACTGCCCGCCGATCCCGCCTTTTTACGCGGGCTGCGCGAGCTGTGCGACAGGCACCAGGCGCTGCTGATTTTTGATGAGGTGCAGAGCGGCGTGGGGCGCACTGGTTCGCTCTATGCCTATATCCACTACGGCGTCACGCCGGACGTGCTGACCACTGCGAAAGCGCTGGGCGGCGGTTTCCCGATTGGCGCCATGCTGACGCGTGAGGATCTGGCGCAGGTAATGAATGTCGGCACGCACGGCACCACCTACGGCGGCAATCCGCTGGCAGGCGCGGTGGCAGGCAAAGTGCTGGAGCTGATCAACCAGCCCGCGACGCTGACCGGCGTAACGGAACGCCATCAGTGGATTGTTGAGGCGCTGGAGGAGATTAACCAGCGGCTGCACCTGTTTAAAGAGGTGCGCGGCTTGGGCTTGCTGATAGGTGCGGTGCTGAATGAGGACTATGCCGGTAAAGCGAAGCAGTTCAATCTGGCGGCGGCAGAGCAGGGCGTGATGGTGCTGATTGCGGGCGCGAACGTGGTGCGCTTCGCCCCGGCGCTCAATATTAGCGAGCAGGAAGTGAAAACCGGCATGGCGCGCTTCGCCGTGGCCTGTGAGCATCTGGCACGAGGATCGACAGCATGATGGTGATCCGCTCCGTTGAGCATGACGATCTGGCGCAGCTGCTGACGCTGGCGGGCAAAACCGGCGGCGGCCTGACGTCGCTGCCGGTTGACAGCCCGACCTTACAGGCGCGCATTGAACGGTCGCTGCAAACTTGGCAGGGTACGCTGCCGCGCGCCGAGCAGGGCTACGTGTTTGTGCTGGCGGACAGCAGCGACAACCGTGCCGTAGGCATCAGCGCGATTGAGGTGGCCGTGGGATTACAGGAGCCTTGGTACAACTTCCGCGTCGGCACTCAGGTGCACGCCTCCAAAGAGCTGAACGTCTATGCGGCGCTGCCGACGCTGTCGCTTAGCAATGACCACACCGGCAGCAGCGAGCTCTGCACGCTGTTTCTCGATCCTGACTACCGCGACGGTAAAAACGGCTATCTGCTGTCAAAATCGCGCTTCCTGTTTATGGCGAACTTTCGCCATCTGTTTATGGATCGCGTGGTGGCCGAGATGCGCGGCGTCAGCGATGACCAGGGCCATTCTCCCTTCTGGGACAGCGTCGGCAGCCGCTTTTTCTCGATGGAGTTCCGTAAGGCAGATTTTCTTAGCGGCACTGGGCAGAAAGCCTTTATCGCCGAACTGATGCCCAAGCATCCGCTCTATATTGACTACCTGTCGCCTGAGGCGAAGGCGGTGATCGGCCAGGTGCATGAGAAAACCGCGCGCGCGCGCGCGGTGCTGGAGACAGAAGGTTTCCGCTACCGCAACTATATCGACATCTTTGACGGCGGCCCGACGCTGGAGTGCGAGATCGAAGACATCCGCGCGATCCGTAAAAGCCATGTGCGCAGCGCCGTACTCGGCGAGCCGGATGAGCACGCGCCGCTCTGTCTGGTGGCCAATCTGGACTATCACAATTTTCGCGTCGCGCTGCTGCCGGCGCGTATCGAGCAGCACGACGTGGTACTCAACGAGGCGCAGCTCAGGGCATTGCAGATTCAACCAGGCGACAGCCTGCGCATCGTAACGCTGGGCGGCGAGGAGAAAAAAGCATGACGCAGATGATTAACGGAGAATGGCTGGCAGGTCGCGGCGAGGCGCTGAGCAAAACCGATCAGGTTTCGGCTGAAACACTCTGGCAGGGCCAGGCCGCCACGGCCGATCAGATTGCGGAAGCGGCCACGGCGGGACGCGCGGCCTTTCCCGCATGGGCGTGTCGCCCGTTTACCGAGCGTCAGGCGCTGGCCGAACGTTTCGCCGCGCTGCTGGAGAGCCACAAAACGGATCTGGCGGAAACTATCGCCGCCGAAACCGGCAAGCCGCGCTGGGAGGCACTGACCGAAGTGCAGGCGATGATCAATAAAATTGCCATTTCGGTGAAGGCCTTCCATACGCGCACTGGCGAACAGCATGAGGGCGAAAGCTCGCTGCGCCACCGCCCGCACGGCGTGCTGGCGGTGTTTGGCCCCTATAACTTTCCCGGCCATCTGCCCAACGGCCATATTGTACCTGCGCTGCTGGCGGGCAACTGCGTGCTGTTCAAGCCCAGCGAGCTGGCGCCACTCACCGCTGAGAAAACCGTGCGGCTGTGGCTGGAGGCGGGGCTGCCGCGCGGCGTGCTGGCGCTGCTACAGGGCGCGCGCGAAACCGGCCAGGCGCTGGCTGCCGAAGCGCAAATTGACGGCGTGCTGTTTACCGGCAGCGCAGGCACAGGCTATCAGCTGCACCGCCAGTTTGCAGGGCAGCCAGAAAAAATGCTGGCGCTGGAGATGGGCGGCAACAACGCGCTGATCGTTGAGGACCCGGCGGATATCGACGCGGCGGTGCATATCGCGGTGCAGTCGGCCTTTATCACCGCCGGGCAGCGCTGCACCTGTGCGCGCCGGTTACTGGTGAAGCGCGGCGCGGCGGGCGACGCTTTCTTACAGCGGCTGGTGGAGGTGAGCGCGCGGCTCCAGCCCGACGCGTGGAACGCGGAACCGCAGCCGTTTATGGGCAGCGTGATCTCCGTCGGCGCGGCGGAAAAAATCTATCAGGCGTGGCAACAGCGCGTCGCGCTCGGCGGCGAGGTGCTGCTGGAGATGCGCTGGCCGCAGCGCAGCAGTGCGCTGCTGACGCCGGGCATTGTCGAGGTGACGCAGATCAGCGGGCGGCCGGATGAAGAGGTATTCGGCCCGCTGCTGAACGTTATCCGCTACGACAGCTTTGATGAGGCCATCCGCATCGCCAATGACACGCGCTATGGCCTGTCGTGCGGCCTGATTTCACCGTCGCGCGCGCAGTTCGACCAGCTGCTGCTGGAGGCGCGCGCCGGTATCGTTAACTGGAATAAACCGCTGACCGGTGCGGCGAGCAGCGCACCCTTCGGCGGCATCGGCGCGTCCGGTAACCATCGCGCCAGCGCCTGGTACGCGGCGGATTACTGCGCCTGGCCGATGGCGTCGCTTGAGACGCCAGACCTGACGCTGCCCGCCGCGCTGTCGCCGGGCCTCGATTTTTCACCGCACGAGGGGCAGGCATGAAAGCCATTGAAGCGAACTTCGACGGGCTGGTCGGCCTGACGCACCACTACGCCGGGCTATCATTCGGCAACGTGGCCTCGACGCGCAACCAGCACCAGCCCTCAAATCCCCGCCTGGCGGCAAAGCAGGGGCTGCTAAAGATGAAGGCGCTGGCGGACAGGGGATTTGTGCAGGGCGTGATCCCAGCGCACGAGCGGCCGAACCTGCCGCTGCTGCGCCAGCTGGGTTACAGCGGCAGCGATGAGCAGGTACTGGCGCAGGCGGCGAAGTCCTCGCCCGGGCTGCTGTCGGCGGTGAGCTCGGCGTCAGCGATGTGGGTCGCCAATGCGGCGACGGTGTCGCCTTCGGCCGACAGCGGTGACGGCCGGGTGCACTTCACCGTTGCAAACCTGAATAATAAATTCCATCGCGCTGCGGAAGCGCCGCAAACCGCCCGGCTGCTGCGCGCCATTTTCCGCGATCCGCAGCACTTTGCGGTGCACGACGCGCTGCCGCAGGTGGCGCTGTTTGGCGACGAAGGCGCGGCGAACCATAACCGGCTGGGCGCGCAATATGGTGAGCGCAGCCTGCAACTGTTTGTCTATGGCCGTGACGACAACAGCGGCGTTGTGCCGGGACGCTATCCGGCACGCCAGACGCTACAGGCCAGCCAGGCGGTGGCGCGCTTACATCAGCTTGACAGCAGCCAGGCGCTGTTCGCCCAGCAGAACCCGCAGGTAATCGATCAGGGCGTGTTCCATAACGACGTGATTGCTGTCAGTAACCGCGAGGTGTTGTTCTGCCACCAGCAGGCGTTTGTCGGGCAGCCCGAGCTGCTGGCGGCGCTGCACAAGCGGGTATCCGGTTTTACCGCCATAGAAGTGCCGGATAGCCGTGTTTCGGTTGCAGATGCCGTCAATACCTATCTGTTCAACAGCCAGCTGCTGAGCAGCGACGACGGCACCATGCTGCTGGTGCTGCCCGAGGAGTCGCGCCAACATCTTGGCGTCTGGGGTTATCTGAGCGAGCTGGTGGAGCAGGATGGCCCGATACGCGAGCTGGTGAGCTTTGACCTGCGCCAAAGTATGCATAACGGCGGCGGCCCGGCTTGCCTGCGTCTGCGTGTGGTGCTGACGCCGCAGGAGCAGCAGGCGCTTAATCCGGCGGTCATTATGAACGATCGCCTGTTTGCCACGCTGAATGGCTGGGTGGATCGCCACTACCGCGACCGTTTGACCTCGGCGGACTTGGCCGATCCGCAGCTGTTAAGAGAAGGGCGCGACGCGCTGGACGAGCTGACGCGGCTGCTAGACTTAGGCAGCGTATACGCGTTCCAGCTGTAGCGGGAACGGCGCTTTTCATCGCAGACAGGAGTAATAATGCAGGATTTCCTTCAGCAAACGCTGTCAGGCGACGCGCCGCGTATCCAGCGCGGCGAAACCCCTTTTTTACGCTGGCAGTGGCTCGACCACGGCATTTTACAGCTCGACCCCAAAACCGAACCGCAGCAGGCGCTGGTGCTGTCGGCAGGTATTCATGGCAATGAAACTGCGCCGGTTGAGATCATGAATGCACTGATCAATGCGTTGCTGCGCGGCGAGAAAGTGCTGCATCATCGCATGCTGGCGATCCTCGGCAACCCGGCCGCACTGCGCGCCGGAAAGCGCTACCTGCACCACGACGTTAACCGGCTGTTTGGTGGCCGCTGGCAGCAGATTGATGACTGCGACGAGGCGCGGCGCGCGCTGCGTCTGGAGCAGGCGATAGAAGCCTTCTGGCTTCAGTCGTGTAAGGAAGAACAGCCGCGCTGGCATCTTGATTTGCATACCGCGATCCGTGGCTCTTGGCATACGCGCTTTGGCGTACTGCCGTTTAACCCGCTGCCCTGGCCGGAGGATTTCATCGGCTGGCTTACCGCCGCAGGGCTGGAGGCGCTAGTGTTCCATACCGCGCCTGGCGGCACCTTTACCCACTTCAGCTGCGCCCACTTTAATGCGGCAAGCTGTACGCTGGAGCTGGGCAAAGCGCTGCCGTTTGGCAGCAACGATCTGACGCAGTTTGCCGCCGCGCAGCAGGCGCTGTCGGCGCTGCTGAGCGGAGAACCGCTGCCGCAGGCACAGGAAGCCCCGCGCCGCTATCGGGTGGTGGTGCAGATCACCCGCCTCAGCGAGCAGTTCCAGCTGCATATGGATGCAGAAACGCGCAACTTCACCGCGTTCCCGCAGGGCACGCTGCTGGCTGAGGATGGCGAGACGCGTTACTTTGTCCAGCAGGCGCGGGAATATGTCTTGTTCCCGAATCCCGGCGTTGCGCCTGGGCTGCGCGCCGGATTAATGCTGGTGAAAGAGGGCGTGCAGACGGAAGCGCTGCCGCGCTGATGAAAGTGGCAGCGAGGCGCAGGATTTTCCTTCCGCTTTGCTGCCGTAACCTTTACACTCCTCCATAATTCCTGCCAAATCCGCTTTGAATTCATACTCCTTTGCAATTCCTCACGCAATTCTTCTCATTATCTTCATGATTGCCCGATTTTTGTCTTTTATGCTTTCACGGCTTTACTCACTCTCTGAGTGATTGACATTCAGCAGCGTAATCTTGTTTTAGAAGACACGACAGGCTGCTGTCGTCATTAACATAAGCGTATCGT
>JAUHTP010000036.1:0-25632 GCA_031332935.1 Candidatus Pantoea bathycoeliae
TTCGCAATCCGCGAAGGCGGCCGTACCGTTGGCGCGGGCGTTGTTGCTGAAGTTATCGCTTAATTACGATAATATTTGACGCAATGCATACGAATAGGGCATCATTTAATGCCCTTTTTGCTCGCTGTTATATAGAACCTGGCTAATCAGTGATTTTCGATCATAATAATTGCTGAGACAGGCTCTGTTGCGCGGCTTGCATACCGAGTTACGCCCAAAAGCTCATTCGGTTTGGATGCCTCGCCTTGCGGGAAAAAATAGTTTCTGAATTATTGTGGCAGGTTGGTTTATGAGTGCGAATACCGAAGCTCAAGGGAGCGGCCGCGGCTTGGAAGCGATAAAGTGGCTGGCTGTTGTTGCATTACTGCTGGTAGCCATCGTAGGTAATTATATTTATCGCGACGTGACGCTGCCTCTGCGCGTGCTGGCCGTCGTGGTGCTGATTGCAGCTGCAGGCGGCATTGCTCTGCTGACAGTGAAAGGCAAAGCAACCGTGGCATTTGTACGTGAAGCACGCACCGAAATGCGTAAGATCATTTGGCCGACTCGCCAGGAAACGCTGCATACCACGTTAATCGTTGCCGCGGTTACCGCCGTGATGTCACTGATTTTGTGGGTGCTGGATGGTATTCTGGTCCGTCTGGTATCGTTTATCACTGGCCTGAGGTTCTGAGATGTCTGAAGCTCCTAAAAAACGCTGGTACGTCGTGCAGGCGTTTTCCGGTTTTGAAGGCCGCGTAGCACAGTCACTGCGTGAGCATATCAAATTGCACAACATGGAAGAGCTGTTCGGCGACGTCATAGTTCCTACTGAAGAAGTGGTAGAAATCCGTGGCGGTCAGCGTCGTAAAAGCGAGCGCAAATTCTTCCCTGGTTACGTGCTGGTACAGATGGTGATGAATGACGCCAGCTGGCACCTCGTGCGCAGCGTACCACGCGTGATGGGTTTCATTGGCGGCACGTCCGACCGTCCTGCACCGATTAGCGATAAAGAAGTCGATGCGATTATGAACCGCCTGCAGCAGGTGGGTGATAAGCCGCGTCCGAAAACGCTGTTCGAACCGGGCGAAATGGTTCGCGTCAACGACGGCCCGTTTGCCGACTTCAACGGCGTGGTAGAAGAAGTGGATTACGAGAAGAGCCGCTTGAAAGTTTCCGTTTCTATCTTTGGCCGTGCAACGCCGGTCGAACTGGACTTCGGTCAGGTGGAAAAAGGTTAATCACCTTGCTCACATTTTGTATCTTGCGAAAGGCGCGAAATATAACTGTAATTTTTCGCCTTTTGTTTTTATGCGCTGGAAACAGCGTGTGAACTGGTTACCACGGGGAGCCTGTTTTCAGGCGCTATACCCAACTGAGGAATAATCATGGCCAAGAAAGTACAAGCCTACGTTAAGCTGCAGGTTGCAGCTGGTATGGCTAACCCGAGCCCACCGGTAGGTCCGGCTCTGGGTCAGCAGGGCGTTAACATCATGGAATTCTGTAAAGCGTTTAACGCCAAAACAGAATCTCTGGAGAAAGGCCTGCCTACTCCAGTTGTTATCACCGTATATAGCGACCGTTCTTTCACCTTCGTTACCAAAACTCCGCCGGCGGCCGTTCTGCTGAAAAAAACAGCGGGCATCAAGTCTGGTTCTGGTAAGCCGAACAAAGATAAAGTCGGTAAAGTAACCCGTGCTCAGGTGCATGAAATCGCAGAAACCAAAGCTTCGGACATGACTGGTGCTGACGTAGAAGCGATGACTCGCTCTATCGAAGGTACTGCTCGTTCCATGGGCTTGGTAGTGGAGGACTAAGAAATGGCTAAGCTGACCAAGCGCATGCGCGTGATCCGTAACAAAGTTGATGCGACTAAACAGTACGACATCACTGAAGCTATTGCTCTGCTGAAAGAACTGGCTACCGCTAAGTTTGTAGAGAGCGTGGACGTTGCCGTTAACCTCGGCATTGATGCACGTAAATCTGACCAGAACGTTCGTGGTGCGGCCGTTCTGCCGCACGGTACTGGTCGTTCAGTACGCGTTGCAGTCTTTACCCAAGGCGCAAACGCTGAAGCTGCTAAAGCAGCTGGCGCTGAGCTGGTAGGTATGGAAGATCTGGCTGATCAGATCAAAAAAGGCGAAATGAACTTTGACGTTGTTGTTGCTTCTCCGGATGCAATGCGCGTTGTTGGCCAGCTGGGCCAGGTTCTGGGTCCGCGTGGCCTGATGCCAAACCCGAAAGTGGGTACCGTAACGCCGAACGTTGCTGAAGCGGTTAAAAACTCTAAAGCCGGTCAGGTTCGTTACCGTAACGACAAGAACGGCATCATCCACACTACCATCGGTAAAGTGGATTTCGACTCTGACAATTTGAAAGATAACCTGGAATCTCTGCTGGTTGCGCTGAAAAAAGCAAAACCTGCTCAGGTGAAAGGTATATACATCAAGAAAATCATCCTGTCTACCACCATGGGCGCTGGCGTTGCCATCGACCAGGCGGGTCTGAACGCGGCCGCAAACTAATTGCTGCTTGAAACGGGCGAAAAATTCACCTACAATCTTACGCCCGTTGTTCTGGTACACCAGAACCTGAATTTATATCCCGCTGTGAATGAACATCTGCTTCGGTGGCACGACATGAACGGCGGGGTAGGTTGGAGCCAGGCCTTTCCTGGCCTCCGTCCAAGACCGCAGGTGCGGTACATCTCAGGATGTGGCGCTTAATGCCCTGCGTAGACGGTGACAGAACCAAAAAGAATTTTTCTTAGCTGGATTCTGCTCACCGTGTTTTAGCGCTTACTTTCCTTCGGGTCGGTAAGTGAAGTGAGTTCCGGGGAAATCCTTCGCCGGTCAAATCCAGGAGCAAAAGCTAATGGCATTAAACCTTCAAGACAAACAAGCGATTGTTGCTGAAGTCAGCGAAGTAGCCAAAGGCGCGCTTTCAGCGGTTGTTGCGGATTCCCGTGGCGTCACCGTTGATAAAATGACCGAACTGCGTAAAGCAGGTCGTGAAGCTGGCGTTTACATGCGTGTTGTTCGTAACACCCTGCTGCGCCGCGTCGTTGAAGGTACTCAGTTTGAGTGCCTGAAAGACACGTTTGTTGGTCCGACCCTGATTGCATATTCTATGGAACACCCGGGCGCTGCTGCTCGTCTGTTCAAAGATTTCGCGAAAGCGAATGCAAAATTTGAGGTCAAAGCTGCAGCCTTTGAAGGTGAGCTGATCACGGCGGCGAATATTGACCGTCTGGCAACTCTGCCGACCTACGAAGAAGCACTGGCACGCCTGATGTCGACCATGAAAGAAGCTGCTGCTGGTAAACTGGTCCGCACTCTGGCTGCTGTACGCGATGCAAAAGAAGCGGCTTAAGGCCAGATTCTTTTTCTTCTTACCTTGCTAACGTATAAACTTTTTCTGATTCTTAGGAACAATTGTTATGTTTATTACTAAAGACCAAATTCTGGAAGCTGTTGCAGCTATGTCCGTAATGGAAGTAGTTGAGCTGGTTTCTGCTATGGAAGAAAAATTCGGCGTTTCTGCTGCTGCTGCTGTAGCTGTTGCTGCTGGCCCGGCTGAAGCTGTTGAAGAAAAAACTGAATTCGACGTCGTTCTGAAATCTGCTGGCGCGAACAAAGTAGCGGTAATCAAAGCTGTTCGTAGCGCAACTGGTCTGGGCCTGAAAGAAGCCAAAGATCTGGTTGAAGCAACTGGCGTGATCAAAGAAGGCATCAGCAAAGACGACGCAGCTGCACTTGAAGCTGCTCTGAAAGAAGCTGGCGCAGAAGTTGAAGTTAAGTAAGACAACCTTTTGGTTGCAGTCTGAGTAAAATCAGGCTGATGGCTGGTGGCTTTTTTGTCACCAGCCTTTTTGCGCTCAGGAGCTTAGATGGGGTTTCGCACTGTTTGTCCATCGCTGCTCTTCAATATCTTTTTATATCGACGACTTAATATACTGCTTTCCTGCGCGGGTTCCCTGCCCATGCTAAAGCAATGAAATGATTTAAGAGTGATAGAAAGATGTATGCATGTGACCTCCCGCGTCGCATGAATCAAACAAAATAGTGTTGCATGAACTGTCCTTCAGGACGGACAGCGTGGGTCGACTTGTCAGCTAGCTGAGGAACCCTAATGGTTTACTCCTATACCGAGAAAAAACGTATTCGTAAGGATTTTGGTAAACGTCCTCAAGTGCTGGACATACCTTATCTCCTTTCTATCCAGCTTGACTCGTTCCAGAAGTTTATCGAGCAAGATCCGGAAGGTCAGTACGGTCTGGAAGCCGCCTTCCGTTCCGTCTTCCCCATCCAGAGTTACAGCGGTAATTCCGAGCTTCAATACGTCAGCTATCGTCTGGGCGAACCTGTCTTTGACGTTAAAGAGTGTCAGATTCGTGGCGTGACGTTCTCTGCTCCGCTACGCGTCAAACTGCGTCTAGTGATCTACGAGCGCGAAGCGCCGGAAGGCACTGTAAAAGACATTAAAGAACAAGAAGTCTACATGGGCGAAATCCCGCTCATGACTGACAACGGTACCTTTGTTATCAACGGTACTGAGCGTGTTATCGTTTCTCAGCTGCATCGTAGTCCTGGCGTCTTCTTTGACAGCGATAAAGGTAAAACCCACTCTTCGGGTAAAGTGCTTTATAACGCACGTATCATCCCTTATCGCGGTTCATGGCTCGATTTTGAGTTCGACCCGAAAGACAACCTGTTCGTACGTATCGACCGTCGTCGTAAGCTGCCGGCCAGTATCATCCTGCGCGCGCTGCACTACACCTCAGAGCAGATTCTCGATCTGTTCTTTGAAAAAGTGGTGTTTGAGATCCGTGACAACAAGCTGCAAATGGAACTGGTGCCTGAGCGCCTGCGTGGCGAAACTGCCTCTTTCGACATCGAAGCCAATGGCAACGTCTATGTCGAGAAAGGGCGTCGCATCACTGCGCGCCATATCCGTCAGCTGGAAAAAGATGGCATTCAGCACATCGAAGTGCCGGTTGAGTACATCGCGGGCAAAGTGGTCGCGAAAGACTACATCGATGAAAGCACTGGTGAACTGATCGTTCCGGCGAACATGGAACTTTCCATGGATCTGCTGGCGAAACTGAGCCAGTCAGGCCACAAGCGCATCGAAACGCTGTTCACTAACGACCTGGATCACGGCCCGTATATCTCCGAGACCCTGCGTGTTGACCCGACCAACGATCGCCTGAGCGCGCTGGTTGAGATCTACCGCATGATGCGTCCGGGCGAGCCGCCGACGCGTGAAGCTGCTGAGAACCTGTTCGAGAACCTGTTCTTCTCTGAAGATCGTTACGATCTGTCGGCTGTAGGCCGCATGAAGTTCAACCGTTCACTGCTGCGCGATGAGATCGAAGGCTCAGGTATTCTGAGCAAAGAAGACATAATCGAAGTGATGAAGAAGCTGATCGACATCCGTAACGGTAAAGGCGAAGTCGACGATATCGACCACCTCGGCAACCGTCGTATTCGTTCAGTGGGCGAAATGGCGGAAAACCAGTTCCGCGTTGGCTTGGTTCGCGTAGAGCGTGCGGTGAAAGAGCGTCTGTCGCTGGGCGACCTCGACACGCTGATGCCGCAGGACATGATCAACGCCAAGCCGATTTCGGCAGCGGTGAAAGAGTTCTTTGGCTCCAGCCAGCTCTCACAGTTTATGGATCAGAACAACCCGCTGTCTGAGATTACGCACAAACGTCGTATCTCTGCACTCGGCCCAGGCGGCCTGACGCGTGAGCGCGCCGGCTTCGAAGTTCGAGACGTACACCCGACCCACTACGGTCGCGTATGTCCAATCGAAACGCCTGAAGGTCCGAACATTGGTCTGATCAACTCGCTGTCTGTCTATGCGCAGACCAACGAGTACGGATTCCTGGAAACCCCGTATCGTCGCGTTATCGACGGCGTAGTTTCTGACGAAATCCATTACCTCTCTGCAATTGAAGAGGGTAACTACGTTATTGCCCAGGCGAACGCCCAGCTGGATGAAGAAGGTCACTTCGTTGATGATCTCGTCACCTGCCGTAGCAAAGGCGAATCGAGCCTGTTCAGCCGCGATCAGGTTGACTACATGGACGTTTCCACCCAGCAGGTGGTTTCTGTCGGTGCGTCGCTGATCCCGTTCTTGGAGCACGATGATGCTAACCGCGCCTTGATGGGTGCGAACATGCAACGTCAGGCTGTACCAAC
Organism: Candidatus Pantoea bathycoeliae; assembly: GCA_031332935.1. Lineage (GTDB taxonomy): Bacteria > Pseudomonadota > Gammaproteobacteria > Enterobacterales > Enterobacteriaceae > Pantoea > Pantoea bathycoeliae. Next base: position 6,186 of record JAUHTP010000036.1, read on the forward strand.
TCTGCGTGCTGATAAGCCGCTGGTAGGTACCGGTATGGAGCGCGCGGTAGCGGTTGACTCTGGTGTAACCGCCGTTGCGAAACGTGGCGGTACTGTTCAGTACGTGGATGCTTCTCGTATCGTTATCAAAGTTAACGAAGAAGAGATGTACCCGGGCGAAGCCGGTATCGACATTTACAACCTGACTAAGTACACCCGTTCTAACCAGAACACCTGCATCAACCAGATGCCGTGTGTATCGCTGGGCGAGCCGGTCGAGCGCGGCGACGTGCTGGCTGACGGCCCGTCAACCGATCTGGGTGAGCTGGCGCTGGGTCAGAACATGCGCGTCGCGTTCATGCCGTGGAACGGCTACAACTTCGAAGACTCCATCCTAGTTTCCGAGCGTGTGGTTCAGGAAGACCGTTTCACCACCATCCACATTCAGGAACTGGCGTGTGTGTCCCGTGACACCAAGCTGGGGCCAGAAGAGATCACCGCTGACATCCCGAACGTGGGTGAAGCTGCGCTCTCCAAACTGGATGAATCCGGTATCGTCTATATCGGTGCGGAAGTGACCGGTGGCGACATTCTGGTAGGTAAGGTAACGCCGAAAGGTGAAACCCAGCTGACGCCGGAAGAGAAACTGCTGCGTGCGATCTTCGGCGAAAAAGCGTCTGACGTGAAAGACTCGTCACTGCGCGTGCCAAACGGCGTTTCTGGTACGGTTATCGACGTACAGGTCTTTACCCGCGATGGCGTGGAGAAAGACAAGCGTGCGCTGGAAATCGAAGAGATGCAGCTGAAGCAGGCGAAGAAAGACCTGTCTGAAGAATTGCAGATCCTTGAAGCGGGCCTGTTTGGCCGTATTCAGGCCGTACTGATCTCTGGCGGCGTTGAAGCCGACAAGCTGCCGCGCGAGCGCTGGCTGGAGCTGGGTCTGACCGACGAAGAGAAGCAGAACGCGCTAGAGCAGCTGGCTGAGCAGTATGACGAACTGAAGCACGAGTTTGAGAAAAAACTCGAAGCCAAGCGTCGTAAGATCACTCAGGGCGATGACCTCGCGCCGGGCGTGCTGAAAATCGTCAAAGTGTATCTGGCCGTTAAACGTCAGATTCAGCCAGGCGACAAGATGGCAGGCCGTCACGGTAACAAAGGTGTTATCTCTAAGATCAACCCGATCGAAGATATGCCTTACGACGAGAACGGTACGCCGGTCGACATCGTACTGAACCCGCTGGGCGTACCGTCACGTATGAACATCGGTCAGATCCTGGAAACGCATCTGGGTATGGCAGCGAAAGGTATCGGCGACAAGATCAACGCCATCCTGAAGCGTCAGGAAGAAGTCGCGAAACTGCGCGAATTCATCCAGCGTGCCTACGACCTGGGCGCGGACGTGCGTCAGTGCGTTGACCTGAACACCTTCTCTGATGATGAAGTGTTGCGTCTGGCTGAGAATCTGAAGAAAGGTATGCCGATTGCTACGCCAGTGTTCGACGGTGCGAAAGAGCGCGAAATCAAAGAGCTCCTGCAGCTGGGCGATTTGCCGACTTCTGGCCAGATTACGCTGTTTGATGGCCATACCGGCGAGCAATTCGAGCGTTCGGTTACCGTTGGCTACATGTACATGCTGAAACTCAACCACCTAGTTGATGACAAGATGCATGCGCGTTCCACCGGTTCTTACAGCCTGGTTACTCAGCAGCCGCTGGGTGGTAAAGCACAGTTCGGTGGTCAGCGCTTCGGTGAGATGGAAGTGTGGGCGCTGGAAGCATACGGCGCGGCATATACCCTGCAGGAAATGCTTACCGTTAAGTCTGATGACGTGAACGGTCGTACGAAGATGTATAAAAACATCGTCGACGGCAACCATCAGATGGAACCGGGCATGCCGGAATCCTTCAATGTACTGTTGAAAGAGATTCGCTCGCTGGGTATCAACATCGAACTGGAAGACGAGTAAGCAATCGCAAGTACTGGTTATGGGGCGCGCGGTTTCGGCTGCGCGCCCCTGAGAGTTCCACTCCGACGGGAGCTAATCCGTGAAAGACTTACTTAAGTTTCTGAAAGCGCAAACTAAAACAGAAGAGTTTGATGCGATCAAAATTGCGCTGGCTTCGCCAGACATGATCCGTTCCTGGTCTTTCGGTGAAGTGAAAAAGCCGGAAACCATTAACTACCGTACGTTCAAGCCTGAGCGTGACGGTCTTTTCTGTGCCCGTATTTTCGGACCGGTTAAAGACTACGAGTGCCTGTGCGGTAAGTACAAGCGCCTGAAACATCGCGGCGTGATCTGTGAGAAGTGTGGCGTAGAAGTGACCCAGACCAAAGTGCGTCGTGAGCGTATGGGCCACATCGAGCTGGCTTCTCCGACCGCACACATCTGGTTCCTGAAGTCGCTGCCGTCCCGTATCGGCCTGCTGCTGGATATGCCGCTGCGCGATATCGAACGCGTGCTCTACTTTGAATCTTATGTTGTTGTCGAAGGTGGCATGACCAACCTCGAAAAACGTCAGATTCTGACCGAAGAGCAGTACCTTGACGCGCTGGAAGAGTTCGGTGACGAATTCGACGCGAAAATGGGTGCAGAAGCGATCCAGGCGCTGCTGAAAAATATGGATCTGGAGCAAGAGTGCGAGCAGCTGCGTGAAGAGCTGAACGAAACTAACTCCGAGACCAAACGTAAGAAGCTGACCAAGCGCATCAAGCTGCTGGAAGCGTTCGTACAGTCTGGCAACAAGCCAGAGTGGATGATCCTGACCGTGCTGCCGGTGCTGCCTCCGGATCTGCGTCCGCTGGTTCCGCTGGACGGCGGTCGTTTCGCGACTTCGGATCTGAACGATCTTTATCGTCGCGTGATCAACCGTAACAACCGTCTGAAGCGTCTGCTAGATCTGGCTGCGCCGGACATCATCGTACGCAACGAAAAACGTATGCTGCAGGAAGCGGTTGACGCCCTGCTGGATAACGGTCGTCGCGGTCGTGCGATAACCGGTTCTAACAAGCGTCCGCTGAAATCTTTGGCCGATATGATCAAAGGTAAGCAGGGTCGTTTCCGTCAGAACCTGCTCGGTAAGCGTGTTGACTACTCCGGTCGTTCGGTTATCACCGTAGGTCCATACCTGCGTCTGCATCAGTGCGGCCTGCCGAAGAAAATGGCGCTGGAGCTGTTCAAACCGTTCATTTACGGCAAGCTTGAACTGCGTGGCTTGGCCACCACCATCAAAGCCGCGAAGAAAATGGTTGAGCGCGAAGAAGCGGTTGTCTGGGACATCCTAGACGAAGTTATCCGCGAGCACCCGGTTCTGCTGAACCGTGCGCCGACGCTTCACCGTCTGGGTATCCAGGCGTTTGAGCCAGTTCTGATCGAAGGTAAAGCGATCCAGCTGCACCCGCTGGTTTGTGCGGCTTATAACGCCGACTTCGATGGTGACCAGATGGCTGTTCACGTACCGCTGACGCTGGAAGCCCAGCTGGAAGCGCGTGCGCTAATGATGTCCACCAACAACATTCTGTCTCCGGCGAACGGCGAGCCAATCATCGTTCCGTCTCAGGACGTTGTTCTGGGTCTGTACTACATGACCCGCGACAAGGTGAATGCGCGCGGCGAAGGCATGGTGCTGACTGGCCCGAAAGAAGCTGAGCGCGTTTACCGTGCTGGCCTGGCCGAGCTGCATGCGCGTGTTAAAGTGCGTATCACCGAATACAGCAAAAACGAGCAGGAAGAGTTCGTTGCGAAAACCAGACTGATCGACACCACCATTGGTCGTGCAATCCTGTGGATGATCGTGCCGAAAGGCCTGCCTTACTCTATCGTCAACCAGGCGCTGGGTAAGAAAGCAATCTCCAAAATGCTGAACACCTGTTACCGCATTCTGGGCCTGAAGCCGACCGTTATCTTTGCTGACCAGACCATGTACACCGGTTTCGCCTATGCGGCGCGCTCTGGTGCGTCTGTTGGTATCGACGACATGGTTATCCCGGCGAAGAAAGTCGAGATCATCACCGAAGCGGAAGCAGAAGTTGCCGAGATCCAGGAGCAGTTCCAGTCTGGTCTGGTTACCGCGGGCGAGCGTTATAACAAAGTCATCGACATCTGGGCTGCGGCGAACGAGCGCGTAGCGAAGGCGATGATGGAAAACCTCTCTACTGAAACTGTTATTAACCGTGACGGCGAAGAAGAGAAACAGGTTTCCTTTAACAGCATCTTTATGATGGCCGACTCCGGTGCGCGTGGTTCTGCGGCACAGATTCGTCAGCTGGCGGGTATGCGTGGTCTGATGGCGAAGCCGGATGGCTCCATCATCGAGACGCCGATCACCGCGAACTTCCGTGAAGGTCTGAACGTACTCCAGTACTTCATCTCGACCCACGGTGCGCGTAAAGGTCTGGCGGATACCGCACTGAAAACCGCGAACTCCGGTTATCTGACGCGTCGTCTGGTTGACGTTGCGCAGGATTTGGTTGTGACCGAAGATGACTGCGGCACGTTCGAAGGCATTATGATGACGCCGGTTATCGAAGGTGGCGACGTTAAAGAGCCGCTGCGTGAGCGCGTACTGGGTCGTGTGACCGCAGAAGACGTGCTGAAGCCGGGCACCGCTGACATCTTGGTTCCACGTAATACGCTGCTGGATGAGCACTGGTGTGATGTGGTTGAACAGAATTCTGTCGACACCATCAAGGTTCGCTCTGTTGTTAGCTGTGAAACTGATTTTGGTGTATGTGCACACTGCTATGGTCGCGACTTGGCACGTGGTCACATAATCAACAAAGGTGAAGCGATCGGTGTTATCGCGGCACAGTCCATCGGTGAGCCGGGTACACAGCTGACCATGCGTACGTTCCACATTGGTGGTGCGGCATCACGTGCGGCTGCTGAATCCAGCATTCAGGTGAAGAACAAAGGTACTATCAAACTGACCAATGCCAAGTCGGTAACCAACTCCGCTGGCAAACTGGTTATTACCTCGCGTAACGTCGAACTGAAAATGATCGATCAGTTTGGCCGTACTAAAGAGAGCTATAAAGTCCCTTACGGCGCAACCATGGCAAAAGGTGACGGCGAGCAGGTTGCAGCGGGCGAAACCGTAGCGAACTGGGATCCGCACACAATGCCGGTTATCACCGAAGTAAGCGGCTTCATTCGCTTTACTGACATGATTGATGGCCAGACCATCACGCGTCAGACTGACGAACTGACCGGTCTTTCTTCGCTGGTGGTTCTGGATACCGCAGAGCGTACTGCTGGTGGTAAAGACCTGCGTCCGGCACTGAAAATCGTTGATGCACAGGGCGAAGACGTTCTGATCCCGGGCACCGACATGCCGGCTCAGTACTTCCTGCCGGGCAAAGCGATCGTTCAGCTGGAAGATGGTAAGAAAATCAGCTCCGGTGACACCCTGGCGCGTGTGCCTCAGGAATCTGGCGGTACCAAGGATATTACCGGTGGTCTGCCGCGTGTTGCTGACCTGTTCGAAGCGCGTCGTCCGAAAGAGCCAGCAATCCTGGCGGAGATCAGCGGCATCATCTCCTTCGGTAAAGAGACCAAAGGTAAACGTCGTCTGGTGATTACGCCGGTTGATGGCAGCGAGCCGTACGAAGAGATGATCCCGAAATGGCGTCAGCTCAACGTGTTTGAAGGTGAGCGTGTAGAACGTGGTGATGTGGTTTCCGACGGTCCGGAATCTCCGCACGACATTCTGCGTCTGCGTGGCGTCCATGCAGTGACCCGTTACATCACTAACGAAGTGCAGGAAGTTTACCGTTTGCAAGGCGTTAAGATTAACGATAAGCACATCGAAGTCATCGTTCGCCAGATGCTGCGTAAAGCAACCATCATAAGCGCGGGAAGCACTGATTTCATGGAAGGCGAGCAGGCAGAAGTGTCTCGCATCAAGATCTCTAACCGCGATCTGGAAGCGAACGGCAAAATCAGCGCGACTTACATGCGCGATCTGCTGGGTATCACCAAAGCGTCACTGGCAACCGAATCGTTTATCTCGGCAGCATCGTTCCAGGAGACTACGCGTGTCCTGACCGAAGCCGCTGTTGCAGGCAAGCGTGATGAACTGCGCGGCCTGAAAGAGAACGTTATCGTGGGTCGTCTGATCCCAGCCGGTACCGGTTACGCTTACCATCAGGATCGTATGCGTCGCCGTCAGGCGGGTGAAGCACTGGTAGCACCGCAGTTGACTGCGGATGAAGCCTCTGCAAGCCTGGCTGAACTGTTGAACGCCGGCCTCTGCAGTAGTGACGACGAGTAATCGTTCTTCGCATAATAAACCCTGCCTCGGCAGGGTTTTTTTATTGGCTCAATACAGGCGCTTATATATAAGCAACGGCACGTCACCACTTCACATTTTCTATATCGCCGCGCGTCAGCCCAATATCTTTCAGCTGTGCGTCATTCAGATGCGAAAGGATCAGTCGCGTCTGACGTCGCTGCTGCATTTTTCTCAGATGCCGCAGGGCTGCTGCCGCACCAGCTGCCATGGCGCAACAGATAAAGGTTTTGCCGCTCGGTTTTCTTCATATCCCATTTCTTTGTCCTCAATAAGTAAGCTGAGAGACATTTTCTGCTTGGGCATGAAAAGGATACAGACGCAAAAATTGATTTTATTTAACATACAGATTGCGCTAAAATGTGTCTGAATGGTAAAAGAATGGCTTATCTGTATTGTTTTTATCTCTTCTGGTTTGAGTGGAATCAGTTATGACTCGCTATCAACAGCTGGCTATGCATCTGGGACAGCGCATTGAGCAGGGACTTTATCGCAGCGGTGAGAAACTGCCTTCAGTACGTAGCCTCAGTCTTGAACACGGCGTCAGTATCAGCACCGTGCCACAAGCATACCATGTGCTGAAGGAGAACAGCTGATTACGCCCTTTTGTTGCGCCACGCAAGGCCAATCAGCCTGTACCGGCGCTGACGCGGCCGGTGCAACGTCCCGTGGAAATTACGCAGTGGGAATCGGTGCTTGATGTGCTCGACAGTCGTCTGGAAGCGAACACGCTGCAACTGTGTAGCGTGTATGCCTAATCTTAGCCAGACGACGCTGAAAACCCTGTGGAAAATCCTTGCTCGCCAGGTGCAACGGCAGGAAGCGCAGCTCCTTGGATACGATAATCTGTATGGCGTAGCGGCACTGCGCGAGCAGATAGCGCGGCTGATGATCGACAGCGACTGCCAGCTCTCGGTTGATGAAATCGTGATAACGACCGGTTGCCATGAGGCGCTGTCGGTATCGATTCGCGCGGTGTGCGAGCCGGGCGACATCATTTGCAGTAGAGTCGCCAGTCGCCTTCGTTTCACGGCATCATGCAGACCCTGCGCGGTCTTCGGTATTCGCGCCATTGAAATCCCCACCGATTCGGTCACAGGCATCAGTCTGGAGGCGTTTGAGCAGTGGCCAATTAAAGCGGTGTGTAATAACCCGCTGGGCTTTATTATGCCTGAGGCGCGCAAGCGGGCACTGTTGACGCTGGTGCAGCGTTTTGATGTCGCCATTATTGAAGACGACGTATACGGTGAGCTGGCCTGAGACTATCCGCGGCCTGCCACGCTGAAATCTCTCGATTCGGACGGGCGCGTACTGCTGTGCAGTTCTTTTTCGAAAACGGTCGCGCCTGGAGTACGCGTCGGCTGGGTTGCGCCGGGACGCTATCGCGATCGCGTGCTGCACATGAAATATATTTCCACCGGTTCGAGCAACACGCTGCGGCAGCATGCAATAGCGGAATTTATTCGTCAGAGTCACATCAGCCGCATCTGCGGCGGATGCGCCAGTTTTATCAACGTAATTACGACAGCTTTAGCTGCTGGGTGCGTCACTATTTTCCATGCGACATCTGCGTTTCGCGTCCACAGGGTGGTTTTATGATGTGGATAGAACTGCCGGAGGCGTTTGACGCTGTGCGGCTTAACCGCGAGCTGCGTGATTATCACATCCAGATCGCTGTCGGATCGCTTTTCTCTGCCTCGGGGAAATACCGTAACTGCCTGCGCTTGAGTTTTGCAGTAACGCTGCACGATCGGGTCGAACAGGCGCTGGCAAAAGTCGGTGAGGTTGTTGAGCGCGCGATAGCCGCCTGCGCTGGTGAACACTCTGCACCATCTATACAGCATGAAATCCTCCTGACTAAATAGCTAAGGGCAGGGCCAGAGAGGGTGAAGGGAGTTTCCGGCCCTGGCTAGGCGTTATTACCCGGCAAGGGCCACTGTAGCGAAATGCAAAAACAGCGCGAGAGACAAAAATTATCGCTGCGCGCCGTCTTCCATCTTTATTACATCGCGTGCTGCGGTTCGGCCAGATCCAGTAAAGTCTGCGTGGCGACGCGCCAGTCTGGAGCTTGGGTAATAGCACTGACGACAGCAATACTGCCGACACCGGTCGCCAGCACCTCTGGCGCGCGCTCAATGCTGATGCCGCCAATCGCGACGGTAGAAATACCGTCGAGACGCGCGATATGCCTCTGAAGTTCAGTCACTCCCTGCGGCGCTGACGGCATCTCCTTGGTCTGGGTAGGAAAGATATGACCCAGCGCGATGTAAGAAGGGCGTATTGCCAGCGCCCGATCCAGCTCGGCGTTGTCGTGTGTGGAAACGCCCAGCCGCAGGCCCGCTTCGCGAATAGCATTTAGGTTCGCCACATCCAGATCTTCCTGACCCAGATGTACTCCATAGGCCTGATGCTTAACCGCCAGCCGCCAGTAGTCATTGATAAACAGTCGCGCGCGGTAACGCTTGCCGAGCGCAATCGCCTGCACCACGGCAGGTTCGACCGCCTCATCATTTCGATCCTTAATGCGCAACTGGATAGTGCGTACACCCGCTTCCAGCAGGCGCACAATCCACTCCACGCTGTCAACTACCGGATAGAGCCCTAAGCGCGGCGCGGTAGTGGGAAAAGGGGCGTTCATAGGTTCTCCTCGCCCAGCGCATCGGTTGGGTGATAAAGTTCACCGCCGCGGCGGCGGAAGGTTTCTGACATCTGTTTCATGCTGACCTCGACCGGCTGCACCTCTGCCTCCTGCCTGGAAGCATAGTCGCGTACTTCCTGAGTAATCTTCATCGAACAGAATTTGGGGCCGCACATCGAGCAGAAGTGGGCCACTTTGCCCGATTCCTGCGGCAGCGTTTCGTCGTGATAGGCGCGTGCGGTATGGGGATCGAGCGCCAGATTGAACTGATCTTCCCAGCGGAATTCGAAACGAGCTTTGGACATGGCGTTATCGCGGATCTGCGCGCCGGGATGGCCTTTTGCCAGATCGGCGGCATGTGCAGCGATTTTATAGGTAATCAAGCCCTGCTTAACGTCCTCTTTATTCGGTAGCCCGAGATGCTCTTTAGGCGTAACGTAGCAGAGCATGGCGCAGCCGAACCAGCCGATCATCGCGGCCCCTATACCGGAGGTGAAGTGATCGTATCCCGGCGCAACGTCGGTAATGAGCGGCCCGAGCGTATAGAAAGGTGCTTCGTGACAGTGCTCCAGCTGCTCGGTCATATTGCGGCGGATCATCTGCATGGGGATATGGCCCGGGCCTTCAATCATCACCTGCACGTCATATTCCCAGGCAATTTTTGTCAGCTCGCCCAGCGTATGCAGCTCGGCAAACTGCGCCTCGTCGTTGGCATCCTGAATAGAGCCGGGACGTAGCCCATCGCCGAGTGACAGAGAAATGTCATAGGCGGCGCAGATTTCACAAATGTCGCGAAAATGTTCATAGAGAAAGCTTTCACGGTGATGCGACAGACACCATTTCGCCATAATCGATCCGCCGCGCGAGACGATGCCGGTCAGCCGCTTTGCCGTCATCGGCACATAGCGCAGCAGCACGCCTGCGTGAATAGTGAAGTAATCGACGCCTTGCTCCGCCTGTTCCAGCAGCGTGTCGCGAAAGACTTCCCAGTCGAGGTTTTCAGCGACACCATTCACTTTCTCCAGCGCTTGGTAAATCGGTACGGTGCCAATGGGAACCGGGCTGTTGCGCAGGATCCACTCGCGCGTTTCATGAATATAGCGTCCAGTAGAGAGATCCATGACGGTATCCGCGCCCCAGCGCGTTGACCAGACTAGTTTCTCTACCTCTTCCTCAATCGAAGAGGTCACGGCTGAATTACCAATATTGGCGTTAACCTTCACCAGAAAGTTACGGCCGATAATCATCGGCTCTGATTCAGGATGGTTGATATTGGTGGGAATTATGGCGCGCCCAGCGGCCACTTCCTGACGGACAAATTCAGGCGTGATGTTTTCCGGCAGTTTTGCACCAAAGCCGTAGCCCGGATGCTGCTGCCGCAACGCTTCACCGCGAATACGTTCGCGGCCCATATTTTCGCGCAGTGCGATGAATTCCATCTCCGGCGTGACAATGCCCTGACGTGCATAGTAGAGCTGGGTAACGCGACGTCCCGCTTTTGCACGACGCGGCTGTGGCAAATGGTCGAAACGCAGATGATCGAGTTCGTCGTCGGCCAGACGCTGCTGAGTATAGTGTGAACTGATTTGCGTCAGGGTTTCACTGTCGTCGCGCGCGGCAATCCAGCTGGAGCGTAGCTTCGCCAGCCCGCGCTGAACGTCGATAACGGCCTCGGGATCGCCATAGGGTCCTGCGGTATCGTAAACTGGTATCGCCTCATTCTCTTCATACTCTTCATAGCGCGGATTATCTTTGCTACCACCCGTCAGCGTTGGGCTGAGCTGGATTTCGCGCATCGGCACGCGAATATCGTCACGGCTGCCCTGAATCCAGATACGTTTTGAGTTGGGAAAGGCGACGCCGCCCTGAAGTGCATTGATAAACGCCTGAGCCTGTGCACGCTGTTCACGTCGGTTGGTTTTGGTAATAGACATAGCAATTTTCCTGTTGATGGGGAACGTTGCTTGTCCGGAGTTCGGAAGGAGTAACAGAAACAGCAGGCGAAAAGCGCCAGCGTACTGATGATGATTACTCTTGTTCCCTTCGCAGGTTCTAACCTGATCAGGTTCCGCGGATCCCGAATTAAAGGTCTCAGCCCTTATGGGCACTCCGACAAGAAAATAAAAACTGGTTTTCGACGTTGTTGCCGAAAACCCGTTTAGCATAAAAGGGCTTTTACAGAATAACAAGCATTTTACAACTGGTTAACCTTAAGACGGACGTGACAGCTGGGTGCTGTCGTTGGCGACCGGTGCGTGAACCAGTTTGTTATCCCAAGCCAGCTGGATCAGCTTATCTTCCAGGGTAAAGCGCGCTTCCAGCACTTCACCGACTTCCGACAACGTCAGCTGGAAATCCACGCAGTTATCGTCGTCAATAGACTGTTGCAGATGACCGTCGTACAGCTGCATCAAACGTTCGGTATTGGCTTCGAGCGGCAGATAAATTTGTGCAGCCGCGATCATCGGCCTGTCGCCTTCCATCTCATTAATGATGCGTTCGTAGATGCTGAAATGGCCGGCGGAAAGGTAATCGACCAGGCCATGACAAAAATTGTCGAGCGCCTGCTCGTCTAAGGTGGTGAGCGCTTCTTTGTTAGGCTTCAGCCCAACCAGGTGGTAATAAGAAACAAGTAGCTGGCGACGGGCATCCAGCCACGAATCTACCAGTTCGTTACTGCCACCTACGCGCTCGGTCAGGACATTTAACTGGTTAAGCATTTCTGACTCCATGTAAATAAAATCCCTCTACCGTAGGTGCTGCGGCTGGCGCGAGGCCTCCTGAAAGCTGGACGATTTAGGGTATAGTTGTTTGTCTACACACTTAACATCAGGACTTCAGCGTATCACTTCGACGCTAAGGATGACGATTTATATGCAACGTGAGATCTCAAGCTTAGACGCTGGATGGTGGATTGTCAGCCATGAACAGAAACTTTGGTTACCCCATGGGGATCTGCCGCACGGCAGCGCCGCTGCGTTTAAACTGGTGGGTAGCAAGACACAGCCTGTCGGTGAGTGGCAAGGCGAAACGGTGTGGCTGGTGTGTGAAAATCGCGATCGCGATATGTTCTCGGTCCGTCAGCTCATCGACGAGGATGCCGGGCTGTTTCAACTCGCTGGACGCGCCGTGCAGCTGGCGGAGTTTTACCGTTCACATCGCTTCTGCGGCTACTGCGGTCAGGAAATGCACTTAAGCAAGCAGGAAAATGCCTGCCTGTGTGGGCACTGCAGTGAACGCTATTACCCACAAATCGCGCCCTGCATCATTGTCGCCATCCGGCACGGCGATGAAATCTTACTGGCGAACCATGCGCGTCATCGCAACAGCATCTACACCGTGCTGGCGGGCTTTGTCGAAGTAGGGGAGACGCTGGAGCAGGCGGTCGCACGCGAAGTGATGGAAGAGAGCAACGTGCGCGTCAAGAACCTGCGCTATATCACCTCACAGCCCTGGCCGTTCCCGCATTCGCTGATGATGGCGTTTATGGCGGAGTACGACGGCGGCGATCTGCAAATTGACAATAAAGAGCTGCTGGATGCGGGCTGGTATCGCTATGACGCGCTGCCGCTGTTGCCGCCGCCGGGCACCGTGGCGTACCGTCTGATCGAAGATACCGTTGCCATCTGCCGCGCCGATGAATAAAAAGTGTTACGCTACTACGCGCCTGAAATTGAGAGAGTCCTGAAATGAGTGAACTGAAGAACGATCGTTATCTGCGCGCCCTGTTACGTCAGCCGGTTGATATCACCCCGGTATGGATGATGCGACAAGCCGGGCGTTATTTGCCGGAATACAAAGCGACGCGCGCCCAGGCCGGCGATTTTATGTCGCTATGTAAAAACGCCGAACTGGCGTGTGAGGTGACGCTGCAGCCGCTGTGTCGTTATCCGCTTGATGCGGCGATCCTCTTCAGCGATATCCTGACCATTCCCGATGCGATGGGGCTTGGGCTCTACTTTGAGACGGGCGAAGGCCCGTGCTTCTCCAGCCCGATTACCTGCCGCGCTGACGTCGACAAGCTGCCCGTGCCCGATCCTGAGCAGGAGCTGGGCTATGTGATGAACGCGGTGCGTACCATCCGTAAAAACCTGAAGGGCGAAGTGCCGCTGATCGGTTTCTCCGGCAGCCCCTGGACGCTGGCAACTTATATGGTTGAAGGCAGTAGCAGCAAAGCCTTTACCAAAATCAAAAAGATGATGTATGCCGATCCGGCTACGCTGCATGCCATGCTCGATAAGCTGGCTGACAGCGTCATTCTCTATCTTAACGCGCAGATCCGTGCAGGCGCGCAGTCGGTCATGGTGTTTGACACCTGGGGTGGCGTCCTGACGGGCCGTGACTATCTGGAGTTCTCGCTCCACTACATGCATAAAATCGTTGATAGCGTGCTGCATGAGAATGAAGGCCGCTGCGTGCCGATTACGCTGTTCACGAAAGGCGGCGGACAGTGGCTGGAAGCGATGGCTGCGACCCGCTGCGATGCGCTTGGCCTCGACTGGACTACCGACATTGGTGAGGCGCGTCGTCGCGTTGGCGATAAAGTCGCTCTGCAGGGCAACATGGATCCGTCTATGCTTTATGCGCCAGCTGCGCATATTGAGCAGGAAGTCGCGGGTATCCTCGAAGGCTTCGGCGCGGGCAGCGGCCACGTCTTCAACCTGGGACATGGCATCCATCAGGATGTGCCGCCAGAACATGCGGGCGTGTTTGTTGAGGCGGTACATCGTCTCTCAGGCCAATATCATCAGGATTAAATATGGAAATTGCTGCACTGCGCGCGGAGCAGATTCAGTGCGCTGCAGAGGTGGTGCGGCAGGATGATTTCGACGTCCTGCCGCCGCGTTTTATCGGCGGCGCTGACGTCGGATTCGAACAGGAAGGGGCGGTGACGCGTGCTGCCTTGGTTATCCTCGAATATCCTTCTCTCAAGCTGGTGGAGCATCGCGTCGCGCGTATCGCCACCACCATGCCCTATATTCCCGGCTTTCTCTCCTTTCGCGAATACCCGGCGCTGCTGGCCGCGTGGAACACCCTTGAGCGCAAGCCAGACCTGCTGTTTGTCGATGGGCACGGCATCTCGCATCCGCGCCGTCTTGGCGTTGCGTCGCACTTTGGCTTAATGGTGGACGTACCTACCATTGGCGTCGCGAAAAAACGTCTGTGCGGGCGGTTTGCCGATCTGGGTGCTGAGCTAGGCTCACGTCAGCCGCTGATAGATAAGGGCGAGCAGATTGGCTGGGTATGGCGCAGCAAGGCGCTCTGTAACCCATTGTTTGTGGCAACCGGACACCGCGTAAGACTCGACAGTGCGCTGCACTGGGTGGAAAACTGCATGGGCGGCTATCGCCTGCCGGAACCGACACGCTGGGCCGATGCTGTTGCCTCTAACCGTACAGCTTTTCAGCGCTGGCAAAACGCGCTTTAACGCTGTGCACGCGGCGCTTTTGCGGTACACTGCCGCCAGCTAAACGATGAAGAGCCCTGTTAATGTTACAAAACCCGGTTCACCTGCGTCTGGCAAAGCTGGAAAGCTGGCAGCATATGACGTTTATGGCTTGCCTGTGCGAGCGCATGTTCCCTAATTACTGGGCATTTTGCCAGCAGACCGAATTCGCCGATCCTGCGCTTTACCGCTGCATTCTCGATCTGGTCTGGGAAAGCCTGACGGTTAAAGACGCCAAAATCAACTTCGACAGCCAGCTGGAAAAGCTTGAGGCGGCGATTCCTGATGGCGATGCGTTTGAAGTATACGGTGTGTATCCGGCAATCGACGCCTGCGTGGCATTAAGCGAAGCGCTGCACGCCATGCTGAGTGGCGAAACGCTGGAGCATGCCATCGAGGTCAGCAAAACATCGATTACCACAGTTGCCATGCTGGAAATGACCCAAGCCGGACGCGAAATGAGCGACGAAGAGCTGCGCGAAAACCAGGCCGTCATTGACGAATGGGATCTGCAATGGGAGATTTTTCGCTTGTTTGCCGACGGCGAAGAACGAGACCTTGAATTGATCAAAGGATTGCGTCTGGACCTGCGGGAAGCGGGAATCAGCAACATCGGTATAAATTTTCAGCAGTAAGGCGAGAAAACGTGACTTCAGGCCCGAATTAGCGCGCCTAGAGGCTTCACATCGGCCCCCTGTCTGGTCTACATTTGGGGGGCTGAAAATTGTGGCTATCGGTGCGTGCAGGCTGAAGAGTGCCAGAATATGGCTTTTCCCTCGCACTCGTTGCTTAGCGAGCGATAAATACACTTTAAGGATAACTTATGAACAAGATTCAACTGATTGATGTGATCGCGGAAAAAGCCGACCTGTCAAAAACCCAGGCTAAAGCGGCTCTGGAATCTACCTTGGCTGCGATCACTGAGTCTCTGAAAGATGGTGATGCTGTACAACTGGTTGGTTTTGGTACTTTTAAAGTGAACCACCGCGCTGAGCGTACCGGTCGCAACCCGCAGACTGGCAAAGAGATCAAAATTGCTGCGGCAAACGTACCGGCATTCGTGTCTGGTAAAGCGCTGAAAGACTCTGTTAAATAAGACGTCGTACTGCGGTCAGAATTTAAAAGAAGGGGCGAATTCGCCCCTTTTGTATTTAGGGGCCAGCTATGCCGAATCTGCGCTCGCACTCGTGTTTTGCCCTGCTTGTTCTCCTTCTGTTATCCGGGTGTAGCTCAACACCTGACATACCTCCTTTTAACGCCAGCGGCTATCTTGCCGATCGTGGCGCAGTGCGCATCTGGCGTAAAAACAGCGGCCATACCGCCGTCCATTTTAAAACCCTCTATACGCCATTTAACGGCGACGCGGCGGAGACCACAGATTACCTGTGGCAAGAGGAGCGTCTGGTCAGCGCGGCACGGCAAGTCAGCGGCAAACAGCCAGACGATGTGACGCTGCGTTTTGATCAGGATGGCAGCCTTAGCTTTATGCAGCGACAGCTTGCTGGCCGACGCGAGGCCGTTGATACGGATACGGTTGAGCTCTATAGGTTCGATGCACAGCGCATGCTGGCGCAGAGCAATGCTTTCTCAGTGGGCGCGTTGTGCTGAAACAGGGCCAGTGGCTGGGCGCAAAGCAGATTAAGACCTGTGACGGGGAACGGGTATCACCATCCTTTGACGACTATGCGATCCAGACGCTGGTAAGGCAGCAGGTGCGCAGTAGTACGCCACTGCTGGTTTCTTGGCTGGAAGCGCCGGAAGGCACGCAGCTGCTGCGCGCCGCGCTAGGCGAAAGCTGCGAGTCGCAGCCTAAAGAAGCGGATTTCTAGGTGAAAAAACGGGCTCATCGGCCCCTTTTGCTTATTTGCGATTAATAGCGCGATAGCCAATATCACGACGGCAGAAGCTACCGTTCCAGGAGATGGGCTGAGCCAGTTCATAGGCGCGCTTTTGCGCCGCCGCCACGTCATCACCCAGTGCAGTGACGCAGAGCACGCGGCCGCCGTTGGTCAGCACCAGATCGTTTTCCAGACGCGTCCCGGCATGGAACACCTTGCCATCCTCGACGTCTTCCAGTGGCAGCCCGTGGATCTGCTCGCCATTGACATAGTCGCCCGGATAACCTCCTGCGGCCAGTACGACGCCCAGCGCCGGACGCGGATCCCATTTCGAATCTTTTTGATCCAGCGCGCCATCACAGGCTGCCAAGCAAAGATCGACCAGATCCGACTGCAGGCGCAGCATGATCGGCTGCGTTTCCGGATCGCCGAAGCGGCAGTTAAACTCAATCACCTTTGGCTGACCTGACTGATCGATCATCAGACCGGCATACAGAAAGCCGGTATAGACGTTACCTTCTGCCGCCATGCCGCGCACCGTTGGCCAGATCACCTGATCCATTACGCGCTGGTGGATCTCGTCGCTCACTACCGGCGCGGGAGAGTAAGCACCCATACCGCCTGTATTCGGGCCGGTATCACCGTCACCGACGCGTTTGTGATCCTGGCTGGTCGCCATCGGCAGCACGTTCTCGCCATCAACCATCACGATAAAGCTGGCTTCTTCACCATCAAGAAATTCTTCGATGACGATACGGTGGCCTGCATCGCCAAATGCATTACCGGCCAGCATATCTTTCACTGCAGCTTCCGCTTCTTCCAGCGTCATCGCGACAATCACGCCTTTACCGGCAGCCAGCCCGTCAGCCTTGATCACAATAGGAGCGCCTTTCTCATGCAGGTAGGCCAGCGCCACTTCGACATCGGTGAAATTACGGTATTCCGCAGTCGGAATATGGTGGCGAGCCAGGAAATCTTTGGTAAAAGCTTTAGAGCCTTCCAGCTGCGCGGCATTTTTGGTCGGGCCGAAGATTTTCAGGCCAGCGGCGCGGAACGCATCGACCACGCCGATGACCAGCGGCGCTTCCGGACCGACAATAGTCAGGTCGATCGCTTCGCGCTGGGCGAACGCCAGCAGCGCAGGGATATCGGTCGCGCTAATGTCGACATTTTGCAGCGCAGGTTCCAGCGCAGTACCGGCATTGCCCGGCGCGACGAACACAGTTTCCGCCAGCGGCGACTGCGCCGCTTTCCTGGCCAGCGCGTGCTCACGACCACCGTTACCAATCACTAAAATTTTCATATTGCTCTCCGAGGGATTAATGGCGGAAGTGGCGTATGTCAGTGAAGATCATGGCAATGCCGTGCTCATCGGCTGCGGCGATCACTTCATCGTCACGGATAGAGCCGCCTGGCTGGATAACGCAAGTGATGCCGACAGCGGCTGCGGCATCAATACCATCGCGGAACGGGAAGAAGGCGTCGGAAGCCATCGCCGAGCCTTTGACTTCTAGCCCTTCGTCTGCGGCCTTAATGCCCGCGATTTTGGCAGAGTAGACGCGGCTCATCTGACCTGCGCCAATACCGACGGTCATATTGTCGCGCGCATAAACGATGGCGTTGGATTTCACGAACTTCGCAACCTTCCAGCAGAAAAGCGCGTCGCGCAGCTCTTGCTCGCTCGGCTGGCGTTTACTAACGATGCGCAGCTGGCTGGCTTCTTCTACCATGCCCAGATCGCGATCCTGGACCAGCAGGCCGCCAGTCACGCGTTTGAAATCGAGACCGGCAACGCGTTCCTGCCACTGGCCACAGACCAGCACACGAACGTTTTGTTTCGCCGCGGTGATTTTCAGTGCGGCTTCGCTGGCGGAAGGGGCAATGATGACTTCAACAAACTGACGACTGATGATCGCCTGTGCGGTGGCTTCGTCCAGCTCGCGGTTAAACGCGATAATACCTCCGAAAGCGGAAGTGGGATCGGTCTTGTAGGCACGCTCGTAGGCATCAAGAATTGACGCGCCAGCCGCAACACCACACGGATTCGCGTGCTTCACGATCACGCAGGCCGCTTCGCTGAATGCCTTCACGCACTCCAGCGCCGCGTCGGTGTCGGCGATGTTGTTATAGGAGAGCGCTTTGCCCTGTACCTGCTGCGCAGTTGCTACGGAAGCTTCCTGCACGTTCTCTTCTATATAGAAGGCGGCATCCTGATGGCTGTTCTCGCCGTAGCGCATATCCTGCTTCTTAATGAAGTTCAGGTTCAGCGTGCGCGGGAAGCGGCCTGCGGGTTGATCGCGCTCGCCATGATAGGCAGGAACCAATGAGCCGAAGTAATTGGCGATCATACTGTCGTAGGTCGCAGTATGTTCGAAAGCTTTGATCGCTAGATCGAAGCGCGTTTCCAGCGTCAGAGAGTTTTCGTTGGCGTCCAGCTCGGCCACAATTGCTTCGTAATCGCTGCTCTTGACCACAATCGCCACATCTTTATGGTTCTTGGCCGCCGAACGCACCATGGTCGGACCGCCAATGTCGATGTTCTCAACTGCATCTTCCAGCGTGCAGCCTTCACGCGCAACGGTCTGCGCAAAGGGGTAGAGGTTAACGACCACCATGTCGATAGGCTCAATAGCATGCTGCGCCATAATCGCGTCATCCTGCCCACGACGGCCCAGAATGCCGCCGTGCACTTTTGGGTGCAGCGTTTTAAAGCGCCCATCCATCATTTCCGGGAAGCCGGTGTAGTCAGACACTTCTGTAACGGCAAGACCCGCGTCAGCCAGCAGGCGAGCGGTTCCGCCTGTAGAGAGCAGTTCGACACCGCGGCTGGAGAGCGCCTGAGCAAATTCGAGGATACCGGCTTTGTCTGAGACACTCAGCAGAGCGCGGCGTACAGGACGACGTTGTTGCATGGTGGTTTTATCCCTTGGCTTTGTTTCGCGTAATTAAGAGCGTTACATCAAGCTTAGCGAGCTTCTTAAATAATAAGAAGAAGCAAAACTTCAGGTAACGCCCCGAAAAGGGGCATCCGTGACGTCGCCGGGCATTGTAGCGAAAACGTTTGCGTGCTGCTCACAAAAATTCATCTGGATATGACGTTGTGGATAACTTTGTGGGTAATCACGTATAAGGCGGGTTTTTGCTGTGGAATGCAGCGAACGGTCATTTTTCTGCAATTTAGCTGTTGCGCTCTCTGAACGACTGCCTATAGTGCGCCTCCACTGACACGGCACAACGGCTTACGGAATGCGGTGTTCAG
>JAUHTP010000037.1:0-24837 GCA_031332935.1 Candidatus Pantoea bathycoeliae
TGGCTTATGGCTTATGGCTTATGGCTTATGGCTTATGGCTTATGGCTTATGGCTTATAGGCGCCTTAATGAGCAGTACGGCCGTAGCAAACCGGCAGTGCTCGCATCAGCAAGATAACACTACCGGCGGCAGTGCAGATGTCGTGGTCGATATGCCACCCGAAGCTTGGACGCAGGGTCAGAACGGCACACCCAGCTGCCAGCAGTGCTGTATTTTCGAGAACCGCAACTACAGTGAGGGCGCAGTGGTGAAGTCTGAAGGAGTATTGCTGCAGTGCGCGCGCGACGAAAAGGTGCTCGGCACTAACCCGTTGATTTGGAAAATTGTGAAATAAGCGGCGTGGCGCAATGCCACGCCTTAACGTCAGAACTGAAAGGTTGACCAGACCGGCGCATGGTCGGACGGTTTATCCATGCTGCGGATCTCATAATCGATTCCGGTCTCTACGCAGCGTTCGGCCAGCGGCTGGCTGGCCAGCAGCAGATCAATACGCAGTCCTAGATTGTCATCGAAGCCTCTTGAGCGGTAGTCGAACCATGAAAAGCGGTCGCTGATCTCGGGGTTTTTCTCGCGGAAGGTATCCACCAGCCCCCACTTCAGCAGGCGATCCATCCACTCGCGCTCTTCCGGCAGAAATGAGCATTTGCCCGTGCGTAGCCAGCGCTTGCGGCTATCTTCGCCAATGCCAATATCAAGATCGGTGCTGCTGATGTTCATATCGCGCATGATCAGTACGGGCTTATCAGCAGGTAGGCTCTGTTCCAGATAATCCTGTAGGTCGCGGTAGAACTTCTCTTTGCCGGGAATTTAGTCGGATGGTCACGGCTTTCTCCCTGTGGAAAGTAGCCGTTAATTACCGTGATATCGCTAATGGGGCTAGGAATTCCCGCCATGATCAGGCGACGCTGCGCATCTTCATCATCGCCAGGGAAGCCGCGGCGCACGGAGACGGGTTGCACTTTCATGTCAGCAGCGCCACGCCGTAATGGCCTTTCTGTCCGTGACAGAAGACGTTATAGCCAAGCTTAGCCACGTCTTCGAGAGGAAACATATCATCATGGACTTTGGTTTCCTGTAGGGCAATCATGTCAGGCTGATGCTGTGCGACTAAGGCTTCAAGCTGGTGAGGACGGGCGCGCAACCCATTGATGTTGAATGAAACAAATTTCATGGCGTTGACCAGTGTTCTGCGAATGTTGCGCCGGATAGTGCGCAGGGCGCGTTGTCTCGCTGCGCTTGACCCGAACCTTCGAAGTCTGTGACGGCAGATTTACAGTCTGCTCCCTTTGGCCGCTCGGTAATCCCACCACTGGCCTGAATAATTGTGCCTTAAAGCGGGGCGCTTCATACCAAATGCGTTCTTGGTGTAAAGCGCCCAAAAGAAAAATGTGAACCGTTTTCCCACTTTTTACCCGTGGCGCTGAATTCACAGGCAATTCAGCGCCACAACCGCTTAAAGAATAATCGTACGGTTGCCGTAAACAAACACGCGTTGTCCCAGCACTTTATACAGCGCACGGCTCAACACATTTTTCTCAACGTCACGTCCGGCACGCATCATCTCTTCAGCGGTGTAGCTGTGATCGACGTTAATTACGTCCTGCATGATGATTGGACCTTCGTCCAGATTGTCATTCACGTAGTGCGCCGTAGCACCGATAATCTTCACGCCACGCTCGTAAGCCTGATGATAAGGGCGCGCGCCAATAAATGCTGGCAGGAACGAGTGGTGAATATTGATGATTTGGTTCGGATAGCGCTGCACAAAAGCAGGAGTCAGCACGCGCATATATTTCGCCAGCACCACATAGTCAGGCTGGTAGCGGTCGATCTCATCCGCCATGCGGTTATCGTGCTCTTCTCGCGACAGACATTCGTGGCTGACCAGTACAAAAGGAATATCGAAACGCTCAACCAGCGAACGCAGCGTGTCGTGATTGCCAATCACGGCGGCAATCTCCATATCCAGCCCACCAAATGCGCTCTTCATCAGCAGATCGCCCAGGCAGTGCGCCTCTTTGGTCACCAGAATCACCACGCGACGGTGGCCAGCGCTTTTCAGTTCGCGCGAAGATCCAACCGGTAGCGCGCTGTCTAAATCCGCCAGCAGCGTATTGTCGTTAAAAATACCTTCGAGTTCGGTGCGCATAAAAAAGCGTCCGGTACGATGATCAACGAATTCATTGTTTTGCACGATATTTAGCTCATGCTTGTAGCAAATATTAGTAATTTTAGCGATCAGACCTTTCGCATCAGGGCAAATGGTACGTAAAACTTTTCGTTGCATAGTTTGCGCTTGCATCTCGATCAGAGTCCTGTCAAAGCGAATGGGTAAAACAGTTGAGCTGTATGCTGTTCAGCCACAACACTTCTTGTATTTTTTATCGGAGCCACAAGGACAGCGATCGTTGCGCCCGACCTGTGGCGCGGTTCCGTCAACTATAGTACCAGCGTTGATCCTCACGAAGAAAGCGAGAACGCTCATGAATAGCCTTTATCTGCGAATTTTCTCGGTAACGCGCAAAAAAGGTGACGAAAGCTTCATTATCATGGCTGCCATGATTACAACATGGTTACATTCAGGCTCAGCCATTCGGTGCTGGCGAAACTTTCAGATAATCGCTGTGCCATATCAGGTATACGCTGGCTGGGATGCCAGCTATCGATCAGCCAGCTGACATTCTGCATCGCATAGGCGGTGTAGCGTGAGCGCATTAATTGCTCAGCTGATTCAGGCAATTGCTCGCCCGTCAGAAAGGGAGTGCAACATAAGCTATACTGCTTCCCGCTGCAGCAAGGACAGGTTTCGGACACGATGACTCCTGTGAGCGATAAAAATGGGATAGCGCCATATGGTCGCCGAGCTAACGCAGTGAATCTATGCACAGATGCCAGCAGCTGAGGGTAAATGAGACAGGTTAAAATTGGACTGGCGTTAGGCTCAAAGGCGCAGCCAAAGGATGGGCGCATATTGGTGTTATCAACGCGTTGACGCGGGCGGGTATTGAAATAGATGTTGTTGCAGGATGTTCAGTCGGCGCGCTGGTTGGTGCCGCCTATGTTAACAACCGCCTGCAGCAAATGGAAAAATGGGTTAGCGCTTTTCGCTACTGGGATGTTGTTCGCCTGATGGATCTCTCCTGGCAACGCGGCGGTTTGCTGCGTGGCGAACGTGTATTTAACCATGTTCGACAGATTATCACCCATGATACCCTAGAGAGCTGCGCCAGACCTTTTGGCGTAGTCGCGACTAGGCGTAGTCGCGACTAATTTAAGTACCGGTCGTGAGCTGTGGTTGACCGAGGGCAATCGGCATCAGGCCGTACGAGCGTCTTGTTGTATGCCAGGTTTATTGCCGCCCGTCGGCTACAATGGTTATTGGCTGGTAGACGGTGCAGTAGTGAATCATGTTCCGGTATCGCTTACGTGCGCGCTGGGTGCAGACATCGTTATTGCCTTCGATCTCCAGCATCGCACATTTGATGCAGCATGATCTTCTCTCCGTGACGCCGCAAAATGGCGACGAAGAGGTCTCAGCAGCAGCCCTAAGCTGGGCTAATAAAGATACGACAGCGACTGGTGGGATTAACGCACCGTCGTGCAACACAAACGCCGGGTGCGATAGAGATTATGTTGACATCCATCTAGGTGCTGGAAAATCGCCTGAAGCGCAACCGTATGGCAGGCGATCCGCTCGATGTGCTGATACAGCCGTTTTGTCCGCAGATTTCGACGCTGGACTTTCACCGCGCTGCAGAGGCTATTGAGGCAGGCAAGGTCGCCGTTGAGAAAAAATGGATGAACTATTGCTGCTGGTGCGAAACAGATAATCAGGTTGTTCATTCACAGGTGTCACTTCGGCTAATTCTGAAAGGCGCAACTGCGTTTTATGAACCACTATTTTGATCTGGTACGCAGGGGGAAAGAATGGAGAAACCACTAATCGGCAAAAAGATTCTCATTGTCGAAGATGAGGTCGTTTTCCGTTCTATGGTAAACAACTTCTTGCTGGCGCTCGGCGCCAGTACGTATGAAGCCGGTGACGGCATTGATGGGAGCGGCCACCTGCAACAGCAGGATGTGGATTTGGTGATCTGCGATCTGGATATGCCGCGCATGAATGGCATTCAGTTTGTCGAGCATATCCGCACTCGTGGCAACAGCGTGCCGATTCTGATTATTTCAGCAACGGAAAATATGGCGGACATCGCCCATGTGCTGCGCCTTGGCGTGCAGGACGTGTTGCTTAAGCCGTTAAAAAACTTCGAACGCTTCCGCGAAGCGGTCTACGAATGCCTCTATCCGTCAATGTTCACCTCAAAGGTGGAAGAGGACGAACAGTTATTCCAGGACTGGGATGCGCTGGTGCGCGATCCTGCTGCGGCCGCCAAACTGCTTAAACAGCTTCAGCCGCCGGTACAGCAAACAGTTGCCAGCTGCCGCATTAATTACCGACAGCTAACCATGGCCGAACAGCCTGGGCTGGTGCTGGATATCGCCGCTCTCTCAGACAAAGATCTCGCTTTTTACTGTCTCGACATAACGCGTGCCGGGGACAACGGCGTGCTGGCTGCGCTATTACTCCGCGCGTTGTTCAACGGACTGTTGCAGGAGCAGCTGTCAGGCCAGAAACAGCGGCTGCCGGAATTGAACGGCCTGCTGCGTCAGGTGAATCTTTTGCTACGTCAGGCCAATCTGAGTGGGCAATTTCCGCTACTGGTCGGTTACTACCATCGAGTGCATAAAAACCTGATTCTGGTTTCTGCTGGATTAAACGCCACGCTTCATGTTCACACCCATCAAATTCAACTCAGTAATGGTGTTCCCCTTGGCACTATGGGAAGCACCCATCTTAACCAGATCAGTCAGCGCGCCGACAACTGGCAATGCCACGTATGGGGCGCTGGCGGCAGGATCCGTCTGATGTTATCGGCTGAAGAATAAGGAATAAAATTTAATTTCTTCGGCCTCTAACGACAGGTCCAAAGGTTAGCTTTACACTTGGGTCATAGTCTTAAATTCTGCGGATTGACTCCTTCCAGGATAAATCCGTTCGATGGTAAGTGATATACTCATTCCCGAATTTCAACCGACATATCAAGTATTAACTTGAACGGCCTATAAGAGAGGTATCTTGATGTCTGCCTATAAGTCAAAAGTAAAAAAAGCGGTAATCCCTGTTGCAGGTTTGGGCACCCGTATGCTCCCTGCGACTAAAGCTATTCCAAAAGAAATGTTGCCGCTGGTTGATAAGCCGTTAATTCAGTATGTCGTTAACGAGTGCATCGCAGCAGGTATTAATGAAATTGTGCTAGTAACGCACTCTTCCAAAAACTCCATTGAAAACCACTTCGATACCAGCTTTGAGCTGGAAGCGATGCTGGAAAAACGTGTCAAGCGTCAGTTGCTGGATGAAATTCAGTCAATTTGCCCGCCGCACGTGACCATCATGCAGGTTCGTCAGGGTATCGCGAAAGGTCTGGGTCATGCCGTTATGTGTGCCCATCCGCTGATTGGCGATGAGCCGGTTGCGGTTATCCTGCCGGACGTGATTATCGACGAGTACGAATCAAATCCGACCAAAGACAACCTGGCAGAAATGCTGAGCCGTTTCGACGAGTCTGGCAGCAGCCAGATCATGGTTGAGCCAGTGGCTGACGTGACCGCATACGGCGTGGTTGACTGCCAGGGTGCAGAGCTGCAACCGGGCGACAGCGCACCGATGGTTGGCGTGGTTGAAAAACCGAAAGCGACCGAAGCACCGTCCAACCTCGCGGTTGTAGGCCGTTATGTCCTTTCTGCTGATATCTGGCCTGTGCTGGCGAAAACGCCTCCAGGCGCAGGTGGCGAAGTTCAGCTGACTGACTCAATCGCCATGCTGATGGAGAAAGAGACGGTAGAAGCTTACCACCTGAAAGGTGTAAGCCATGACTGCGGTAACAAACTGGGTTATATGCAGGCATTCGTTGAGTACGGTGTTCGCCATCCGGTGCTGGGCAAAGATTTTTCTCAGTGGCTTGATAGCGCAGTTGGCAATCAAAAGTAATTCATAAACACAGGATAACTCGATGAAAGTCACTGTATTTGGTATCGGCTATGTCGGTCTGGTTCAGGCTGCGGTGTTGGCCGAAGTCGGACATGACGTTCTCTGCATTGATGTCGACGCACAAAAAGTCGAAAACCTGAAAAAAGGCATCATTCCCATTTTCGAACCCGGCCTTACGCCGCTGGTTATGTCGAACTATGAGGCCGGTCGCCTTAAGTTCAGCACCGATGCGGAAGAAGGCGTTAACCATGGCGTAATGCAGTTTATTGCCGTGGGCACGCCGCCGGATGAGGACGGTTCGGCTGACCTCAAATATGTGACCGCCGTTGCTCGTACCATTGCGCAGCACATGCAGGATCATAAGGTTGTGCTTGATAAATCCACGGTTCCGGTCGGGACGGCGGACAAAGTTCGTCGCGTAATGGAAGAGACCCTACGCGATCGCGGTGTCAGCCTGACTTTTGACGTGGTATCCAACCCGGAATTCCTGAAGGAAGGTGCAGCCGTAAATGACTGCATGCGTCCTGAGCGTATCGTGGTGGGTACAGATAATTACGACGTTGAAGAGCTGCTGCGTGAGCTTTATGAGCCGTTCAGCCGCAATCACGATCGTATGATCGTGATGGATGTTCGCAGCGCGGAGCTGACCAAATACGCGGCGAACTGCATGCTGGCGACCAAAATCAGCTTCATGAACGAGATCTCCAATCTCGCGGAACGTCTGGGTGCGGACGTCGAGAAAGTGCGTCAGGGCATAGGTTCTGACTCGCGTATCGGCTACCACTTTATCTATCCAGGCTGCGGCTACGGTGGCTCCTGCTTCCCGAAAGATGTTCAGGCGCTGATCCGCACAGCAGAATCGATTGGCTACAAGCCGCGCCTGTTGCAGGCAGTGGAAGATGTCAACGATAGCCAGAAAACCAAGCTGCCAGCTTTTATCAAACGCCACTTCGGTGACGATCTGAGCGGTAAAACTTTCGCACTCTGGGGTCTGTCGTTTAAACCTAACACTGACGATATGCGTGAAGCCTCCAGCCGCGTGCTGATGGAAGCGCTGTGGGAAGCGGGTGCAAGCGTTCAGGCGTTCGATCCGGAAGCGATGGATGAAGCGCAGCGTATCTATGGTCACCGCAGCGATCTGAAGTTGATGGGCACCAAAGAAGCAGCGTTGCAAGGCGCGGATGGTTTGGTCATCTGTACCGAGTGGCAGAATTTCCGCGCACCGGACTTTGACATTATTAAAAATTCCCTCAAGCAACCCGTGATTTTTGATGGTCGTAACCTGTATGATCCAGAGCGTATCAGCAAACGCGGTTTCGTTTATTATGCAATTGGCCGCGGAGCGTCTATTCAAATTGCGTAATTAACAGGGGATTTATGAACATTCTGGTTACCGGTGCCGCAGGCTTTATTGGATTTCACGTCACTCAACGCTTGCTGGCTGCCGGTCACCAGATTGTCGGTATCGATAATCTTAATGATTATTATGATGTCGGACTGAAACAATCACGCCTTGATTTGATCGCGCAGCATCCAGCCTTTACCTTTATCAAAATGGAACTGGCGGATCGCGCCGCTATTACCTCCCTTTTCGAGAAGTATGCTTTCCAGCGGGTTATTCATTTGGGCGCGCAGGCAGGCGTGCGTTATTCAATCGATAATCCTCACGCCTATGCAGATGCCAACCTGATTGGTCATTTAAATATTCTGGAAGGCTGTCGCCATCATAAAATTGAGCATTTGCTCTATGCATCCTCCAGTTCTGTTTATGGACTGAACCGCAAAATGCCGTTTTCCACGGACGACAGCGTTGACCACCCGGTATCGCTTTACGCTGCGACCAAAAAAGCGAATGAGCTAATGTCGCATACCTATTCGCACCTTTATCAGCTGCCGACAACCGGGCTACGATTTTTTACTGTCTACGGCCCATGGGGTCGTCCAGATATGGCGCTGTTTAAATTTACGCGCGCGATGATTGCAGGTGAAGCTATCGACGTCTATAACCGTGTCGAAATGAAACGTGACTTTACCTATATTGATGATATTGCCGAGGCGATTGTTCGCCTGCAGGATGTCATTCCGCAAAAAGATGAAGGCTGGACGGTGGAAAAGGGGTCGCCAGCCACCAGCTCCGCACCTTACCGCGTCTATAACATCGGAAACAGTCAGCCGCTTAGCCTGATTAAATATATTGAGGCGATTGAAAAAGCGCTGGGCGTAACGGCGAAGAAAAACCTGTTGCCTATGCAGCTAGGCGATGTGCTGGAGACCAGCGCTGATACTGAAGCGCTATATCAGGTAATTGGTTTTAAACCAAAAACGGACGTGGAAGAGGGCGTTAAGCGCTTTGTTAACTGGTACCGCGAGTTTTATAAAGTATAAAAAAGGAAGCATTAGCTTCATTTTCCTGAGAAATCTGTGGGTCACATAACGGATATGACCCAAATGACAGAAGCATTCACTGTTATTACAGTAAAAAGTCGTCCAACTGTTTACCTTCTTCTTCAATTGCTTTTTTGATTACGGCTGGCGTGCGACCCTGACCAGTCCAGGTACGGGTTTCGCCATTTTCGTCGACATATTGATATTTAGCCGGACGCGTAGCACGTTTACTTTTACTTGGGGCTTTAGTTTCAGAAATGGCGCTTAAAAGCTCATTGGGATCGATTCCATCGGCCAGCAGCATTTCTCTATATTGTTCCAGTTTACGCGTGCGCTCTTCGCTTTCTGCTTTTGCATGCGTCTCTTCTTCGCGGCGTTCATTAACCACGACCTCGAGCTTTTCCAGCATTTCTTCCAGCGTTTCCAGTGAACACTCTCGAGCCTGCGCGCGTAATATACGGATATTATTAAGAATTTTTAGTGCTTCGCTCATTGTCCTGATCTCTGAATATATTAATGAAGAGGTGTTCTGCCAGCTAATAATAGTGGCGGCAAAAAATTACTGCAATAGTAAAATAAGAGCAATGCTAAAGAATGTTTATTAAACTTATCGTTTTGGTTTAATCAAAAGAAACGATAAAGCGGTTAATATTCACGCATCAGCACCTTATTAAAAATCCGAAACGTTAAAGTAGACGGCGTTCTGCCTTAACAGCGGCGAAGCCTGTGGCATCACGACACACGACGCCTTTTACTATAAATCTCCAGCGCTAATGATTAAGACATATAGGGAATACGAAGCGGGAGTTTTTAAACTCACCCTAGCGAACTTGTAAACAGCATGTACGAAATAATCGCCGCCATAATTTGTGTTTATCTGTGATAGAATTCTGCCCATTCAGTTAGCACCGCTTTGAGAAAAGATGTTAATGGCTCAGCTCTATTTTTATTATTCCTCAATGAATGCAGGGAAATCTACTGCACTATTACAGTCTTCTTACAATTACCAGGAACGCAGTATGAGAACCCTGATCTATACCGCTGAAATTGATGACCGTTTCGGCGCGGGTAAGGTCAGTTCCCGTATTGGACTTTCGTCGCCTGCGGCGCTGTTTAACGCGCAAACGCGGCTGGAAGAAGATATTGCGGCTGAACATGCGCAGCACCTGTGCACTGCGTGCTGGTGGATGAGAGCCAGTTTTTGACCCGCGATCAGGTTAAAGGATTGTCTGACGTGGTGGATAATCTGGACATTCCCGTGCTTTGTTATGGGTTACTCACGGATTTTCGTGGCGAACTATTCTGTCGCAGCCAGTATTTGCTGGCCTGGGCTGACAAGCTGGTGGAATTAAAAACCGTCTGCCACTGTGGGCGTAAAGCGGGCATGGTATTGCGACTCGATTCCGAGGGCCGTCCATTCAGCGAAGGTGAGCAGGTGGTTATTGGCGGTAATGAACGCTATATCTCGGTCTGCCGTCAGGCTTTTTTCGCTTTCTTGTCAGTTTTCACTGTTTTTACCGGCTGTGCAGCAATTGCCTGCGCCGCATCGGTAAAAGGCTCAACATATTCACGGCCGTAGAACGTATCCAGCATAATCTGTTTCAGTTCTGCAATCAGCGGATAGCGCGGGTTAGCGCCAGTACGCTGATCGTCGAAGGCATCATCGGCCAGTTTGTCGACTTTAGCCAAGAAGTCAGCTTCCTGTACACCAGCCTCACGGATTGAGGCTGGAATGCCCAGCTGGGTTTTGATCTCATCCAGCCACGCCAGCAGTTTCTCGATTTTCTGTGCAGTGCGGTCGCCTTGCGCTGTCAGGCCAAGGTGGTCAGCAATCTCGGCGTAGCGACGACGTGCCTGCGGACGGTCATACTGGCTAAATGCGGTCTGCTTGGTTGGGTTATCGTTAGCGTTGTAACGGATAACGTTGCAAATCAGCAGGGCGTTCGCCAGGCCATGGGGAATATGGAACTCGGAGCCCAGTTTGTGCGCCATTGAGTGACATACGCCGAGGAAGGCGTTAGCGAAGGCGATCCCGGCAATCGTCGCGGCGTTATGCACACGTTCACGCGCCACCGGGTTTTTCGCTCCATCCCGATAGCTGGCTGGCAGGTTCTCTTTCAGCAGCTTGAGCGCCTGCAATGCCTGGCCATCAGAGTACTCATTCGCCAGCACCGATACATAGGCTTCCAGCGCGTGCGTCACCGCATCCAGGCCACCGAAGGCACAGAGCGAATGCGGCATATCCATCACTAGGTTGGCGTCTACGATAGCAATATCCGGGGTCAACGCATAATCTGCCAACGGATACTTCTGACCGGTAGCGTCATCTGTTACCACTGCAAACGGCATCACTTCCGAACCGGTACTTGAGGTAGTGGTGGTAGCAATCATACGTGCGTTCATGCCCATTTTCGGGAATTTATAGATACGTTTGCGGATATCCATAAAGCGCAGCGCCAGCTCTTCAAAATGGGTTTCCGGATGTTCGTACATGACCCACATGATTTTCGCCGCATCCATCGGAGAACCACCGCCCAATGCGATAACCACATCCTGCTTGAAGCTATTCATCTGCTCAGCACCTTTACGCACGATGCTCAGCGTGGGATCGGCTTCTACTTCAAAGAACACTTCGGTTTCGATGCCGTGGGATTTCAGTACACGTGTTACCTGGTCGACATAGCCATTATTGAACAGGAAGCTGTCAGTCACGATAAACGCATGTTTAGCGCCGTCGGTGGCGACCTCTTCCAGCGCAATCGGCAGCGAGCCGTGGCGGAAGTAGATAGATTTGGGAAGTTTATGCCACAACATGTTTTCAGCTCACTTGGCCACGGTTTTCTTATTGATGAGATGTTTCGGTCCCACGTTTTCGGAAATGAAGTTACCGCTCCACGAACCGCAGCCCAGCGTGAGCGACGGTGGGTTATACAGGTCGCCGATACCACCTTGCGAAGCGGGCGTCTTGATCAGGATGCGCAGCCGTTTTCATGTAGTCGCCGAAATAGTTCACGCGCTCTTTTTGGTTGTCCTGGTCAGTATAAAGAAAGGAGGTGTGGCCTATACAGCCCATGGCGACCAGTTTCTCCGCTTTAGCCACGGCATCCTGGAAATCTTTAGCGCGATACATTGCCAGCGTTGGCGAAAGTTTTTCATGGGCAAAAGGCTCGGATTCATCCACCAGTTCGACTTCACCGATAAGGATTTTTGTACTGCCCGGCACGCTAAGACCTGCCATTTCGGCAATGTTATAGGTGGGCTGACCAACAATCGCCGCGTTAAGCACACCGTTTTTCAGAATTACGCCCTGAACGGCCCGAGCTCTTCCCCTTGCAGCATATAGCCGCCGTGGCTGGCAAAACGCTCGCGTAGCGCATCGTAAACCGAATCTACCACGATTACTGACTGTTCCGAGGCGCAAATCACACCGTTATCGAAGGTTTTCGACATCAGGATAGAGGCAACGGCGCGCTTGATATCGGCAGTTCAGGGCCTTAAATATGGCTGTAGAGGTTGGGTTGGTGGTGGGAACGATACCGCAATCGGCTCGGCAATGGTAATGGTGCCGAAGGTGTCGTCGGTATCCAGTACACCGCGGGTCTTTTCATCTTTATAGGCGTTATAAATATATTCTGAGGCAAAATGGTTTTTAATAACTTTATCTTCGACGATACCCATACTGGATTCGGCGACCGCCATTTTGGCCAGAGGAATTCGGGCATCTGCAGCAGCGAGGGCGGCAGCGCGAAAAATTGCGTCAACCTGTTCTTGGGTAAAGTTGGCATATTCACGCTGTGCTTGTTTTACGCGTTCAACGAGTGCGTTAAGTTCAGCGACATTAGTAACGGCCATGGTGCTCTCCTGAAGGAAGTTAAACTCTATTAGTAAACCTGCCTGGAGCCCTGATTATAGTTCCTCTACTTTAATCTGTCGGACTAAGGCCTATACTCAGCATTTTTGTTGGTTTACTGAAATAGTTTCTGCACGCTTTAAACCTTGCTGCCAGTGACTTGCGATGTAAAAAGATTACTTAGAATGGGGTAGGCTAATCTTGATCAAGATCAATTTAACACCCAAGCTGACACCATTCAGCAGCCATTTTGTTAAAACGATGGATGAGTGCTTAAAAGCAAGATGACCGGCTTTAAGCTTGCTTATTAGCCTCAGGCTGGCGTAACAGGCTCTCTGGATTGCAGAAAAGCAGTAGAATTTTCTGTTGCAATGGCTGGTGAAGCCACCTCTTTTTACGTAAATTAAGCGCGATTTCATTTCCCGACGGAGCGAACCGTGAACCCTGCTTTGCTAGATCTTTCAGGCTATATCAAATTCTTTGTGGGTCTGTTCGCCCTGGTCAATCCGGTTGGCATTATTCCGGTCTTTATCAGCATGACCAGCTATCAGACGGTGGCTGAACGCAATAAAACCAACATGACGGCTAACCTGGCGGTTGCCATCATCCTCTGGACCTCGCTGTTCCTCGGCGATGCCATCCTGCATGTGTTTGGTATTTCCATCGACTCCTTCCGTATCGCAGGCGGTATTCTGGTGGTGACGATTGCGATGTCGATGATCAGCGGCAAGCTGGGTGAAGACAAACAGAACAAACAGGAAAAGTCAGAAACCGCGATCAGAGAAAGCATCGGCGTTGTGCCGCTTGCGCTGCCGCTGATGGCGGGGCCGGGTGCTATCAGCTCTACCATTGTCTGGAGCACGCGCTATCACAGCTGGCAAAACTTACTCGGATTTAGCATCGCAATAGCGCTGTTCGCTTTCTGCTGTTGGCTACTGTTTCGCGCTGCACCGTTGATGGTACGCGTATTGGGTCAGACCGGAATTAACGTTATAACGCGTATTATGGGTCTGCTGATAATGGCGTTGGGCATTGAGTTTGTTGTTACTGGCATCAAAGCACTGTTTCCAGGATTGGTAAACTGACGCCTGCTTAATTTTCATCGCAAAACGCCTTGCTGCTATGTTATGGTGCAATTGCCCCTCCGGTTGCACCATAAAAATGCAACCATTCCTCTCGCTTAACACTATTCTGGTAATATTAGAAAAACTACTAGTCTGCTTATCCAGCTAACGGTTGTAGCAGAACTTTGTGACTATTCTCACACCATCTGATTTCAGATCAGGCGATAAAGACGCTATAAACTAGCAACGAATCTGCTTTTTGTTACATTTTTATTTTTTCTATGAAGAAAAAGGCAGAAGGGTTGCGCATCTTATACAGAGTTTGCCTAGTAAAAAGCACTATTGTCCTGAAACTATACTAAACTTCAGTATAAACAGGGCGATAAGCGTTATTTTTACTTTGTGGTCAGGTCTGGTGTTCTGTTTTCCGACGCAATAGTTTTTCATTTGGTCTCAAAGTGAGAACGTTTCTTGCTTATGAGCTAAAGAGCTTATTAACAAGGGGCAACGTTTTTGATGAAATGGAAAATTACGCCGCTGGCTGCGAGCCTTTTGATGATATGTAGCGGCGTGCATGCCGTTATCGTTCCGCAAAACAGTGAGCTTGCAGCCACGCAGAATATCGTTATCAACAAGGCACAGAAGTTTCTTCGCTGGATCCGCAGAAGATTGAAGGCGTCCCCGAGTCGCGCATCATTGCCAATCTGCTTGAAGGGCTGGTGACGACTGACAATAACGGCAACATTGTGCCGGGTGTGGCGCAAAGCTGGCAAAATGAGAACGGCAAAGTCTGGACGTTTACCCTGCGTGATAACGCCATGTGGAGCGATGGCAGCCCGGTTACCGCGCAGGACTTCGTCTACAGCTGGCGACGCCTTGCTGATCCCAAAACCGCCTCGCCTTACGCCAGCTATCTACAGGCAGCCCATCTCAACCAGATTGATGACATCCTGGCTGGAAAAGCCACGCCTGACAGCCTTGGCGTCAAGGCACTGGACGATCGTCATCTACAGGTCATGCTGAGCGAACCGGTGCCTTACTTCGTTTCGTGCTGGCGAATGCCGCGCTGGCACCGGTGCATGCGGCGACGGTAGAAAAATGGGGCGATGCTTGGACGCGTCCTGAGCACTACATTGGCAACGGTGCCTATCTGCTGAGCGACTGGGTAATTAACGAAAAGATTGTGCTGAAACGCAATCCGCGCTACTGGGACAACGCGCATACGGTGATTGAGCAGGGCACTTTCCTGCCGATTGAGTCGGATCATAACGACGTGAATCGCTATCGCAGCGGCAATACCGATATGACTAACAGCGTGGTGCCGCCCGCGCTGTTCCACAAGTTGCAGGGTGAACTGGGCGATCAAGTGAAAGTCAGCCCGCTACTCTGCACCTTCTACTACGAAATTAACAACAAGAAACCGCCGTTTGATGATGCACACGTGCGTACCGCCATCAAACTAACGCTGGACCGCGATATCATCACGCAGAAAATCATGGGGCAGGGACAGATCCCGGCTTACAGCCTGACGCCGCCCGCGTGATTTAGCTGGAATCAGACGGAACGTAACGCGGCAGCTAAAAAACTGCTGGCTGATGCAGGCTATACGCCCAGCACCCGCTGCGCTTCACGCTGCTCTAGCGGCCGCTTCAATGTGGCAAAAGAACCTTGGTGCGCAAGTCAGCCTGCAAAACCAAGAGTGGAAAACCCTGCTGTAAACGCGACATCAGGCGCAATATGACGTAGTGCGCGCCACCTAGTGTGCCGATTACAACGAACCGTCTACCTTCCTGAATATGCTGATCGGCAACGCCTCCATTAACACCGCGTTTTACCACAGCGAAAAATATGATCGCCTGCTGGCGCAGACGCTCTCTGCCAGCAGCGAAGCAGAGCGTGCCAGCCTTTACCAGCAGGCTGAAGCACAGCTCGACAACGACTCGGCGATTGTGCCAGTTTATTACCGCGTCAGCGTGCGGCTGGTAAACCCCTGGACAGGTGGTTTTACCGGTAAAGATCCGCTCGATATGACCGATCTGAAGTAATACTACATCAAAAAGCACTGAGTCTTACCCGACAAGACATGATAAGTCAGGAAGATCGCGCAGTGCCGAAGCCTTTCGGGGCGAATGACTATCCTCAGCCAAAATGAGGAACCCGCTAACGGGGGATGCTGAAACGGCTTGCTGTTTCGGTAAAGATAAAAAACTGGAGTGTAATAATGAACCACATCACGAAAAAAGTCTGATTGCTGCAGGCGTTCTGGCAGCAATGGGCGCACTGGCAGGGAATGCTCTGGCAGCCAACGTTCCGGCATGGGTTGAGCTGGCAGCAAAACAGGAGCTGGTACGCTGAAGTGAGCGACGTGAACCGTTACTTCTCGGAAAACGGTAGCGACATGACCTATAACAACATGCCGATTGAGCTGTTTAAAAAGCTGCAGCGCGAAAACCCGAAAGAACTGCGCGTCGATCCTTATCTCTGCACCTACTACTACGAAATCAACAACCAGAAAGCGCCGT
Organism: Candidatus Pantoea bathycoeliae; assembly: GCA_031332935.1. Classification (GTDB taxonomy): domain Bacteria; phylum Pseudomonadota; class Gammaproteobacteria; order Enterobacterales; family Enterobacteriaceae; genus Pantoea; species Pantoea bathycoeliae. Next base: position 15,868 of record JAUHTP010000037.1, read on the forward strand.
TCACCGATCCGCGCGTGCGCGCCGCGCTCAAGCTGGGTCTGGACCGCGACATTATGGTGAACAAAGTGCTGGCGCAGGGCCAGCTGCAAGCCTATAGCTACACCCCGCCAGCTACCGACGGTATGGATATTCTGCAGCCAGACTGGTTCAAGTGGTCGCAGGACAAGCGTAACGAAGAGGCGAAGAAGCTGCTGGCGGAAGCGGGCTATACCGCAGACAAGCCGCTGACCTTCAACCTGCTGTATAACACTTCCGACCTGCATAAAAAGCTGGCGATCGCTGCATCGTCTATCTGGAAGAAAAACATTGGCGTGAACATCAAGCTGGAAAACCAGGAGTGGAAAACCTTCCTGGACACGCGTCATCAGGGCAACTTTGACGTCGCGCGCGCCGCCTGGTGTGCGGACTACAATGAGCCGACATCCTTCCTGAATACCATGCTCTCTGACAGCAGCAGTAACACCGCGCACTAACTATAAGAGCGCCGAGTTTGACAAAGTGATCCACGATGCGATCAAGGCGGCAGACGACAAAGCGCGTGCGGCAGATTATGCAAAAGCAGAGCAAATTATGGATAAGGACAGCACCATCGTGCCGGTGTACTACTACGTGAACGCACGCTTGGTGAAACCTTACGTGGGCGGTTATACCGGCAAAAATCCGCTGGATAAAACCCTCAGCAAGAACTTTTATATCATCAAACACTAATAGCAAACAGGCTATAGGCAAGAGCGGCGCACTGCGCGTCGCATTTATGTCCGTTGTTCGCTTTGTGAAGCAATAAGCTTGGTAGGTACGGCAATGTTAAAATTTATCCTGCGTCGACTTCTCGAAGCGATCCCAACGCCTTCGTGCTGATCACCATCTCCTTCTTTATGATGCGTCTTGCACCCGGCAGCCCTTTTACCGGCGAGCGCACGCTGGCACCGGAAGTGATGGCGAATATAGAAGCGAAATACCACCTGAACGATCCCATCGGCAAACAGTATCTGGATTATCTGATCCAGCTGGCGCACGGCGATTAACTATCTGGTGGGCCATGCCTTCCCGGTCTCTGCCAAACTCGGCCTAGCGGCCTTTGTGCTGGCGCTGATTCTCGGCGTCACGGCAGGCGTCATCGCAGCGCTCAAGCAGAACAGTTTATGGGATTATGCGGTGATGGGGGTCGCCATGACCGGCGTGGTGATACCAGCTTTGTGGTTGCGCCGCTGCTGGTGCTGCTGTTTGCTATCACCCTGAAATGGCTACCCAGCGGAGGATGGAACGGCGGGCAACTGCGTTACATGATCCTGCCGATGGTGGCGCTGTCGCTGGCCTACATCGCCAGCATTGCGCGTATTACCCGCCGCTCGATGATTGAAGTTATGCACTCCAACTTCATCCGCACCGCGCGCGCTAAAGGCCTGCCGCTGCATCGTATCGTGCTGCGCCACGCGCTTAAACCGGCGCTGCTGCCGGTGCTCTCTTATCTCGGCCCGGCGTTTGTCGGCATTATCACGGGTTCGATGGTGATCGAGTCGATTTACGGTCTGCCTGGCATCGTCCAGCTGTTCGTCAACGGCGCGCTGAACCGCGACTACTCGCTGGTGATGAGCCTGACCATTCTGGTCGGTGTGCTGACCATTATTTTCAACGCGATCGTTGACGTGCTCTACCCCGTTATCGATCCGAAAATCCGTTACTAACGCTGGAGCTCGCGATGATGTTGAGTAAGAAAAACAGCGAAACTCTTGATGCCTTCAGCGAAAAGCTGGAACTGGAAGTAGAAGGGCGCAGCCTGTGGCAGGATGCGCGTCGCAGTTTTATTCATAACCGTGCGGCGTTGATCAGTCTGCTGGTGCTACTGCTGATTACCTTATTTGTGATTTTTGCCCCGATGTTCGCGCAGTTTAGCTATGACGACACCGACTGGGGCATGATGTCCGCTGCGCCGGATACCACTTCCGGCCACTGGTTCGGTACCGACTCCTCTGGGCGCGATCTGCTGGTGCGCGTCGCTATTGGCGGGCGTATCTCGCTGATGGTGGGCATCGCCTCGGCGCTGATCGCGGTGATTGTCGGCACGCTCTACGGTTCGATTGCGGGCTATCTGGGCGGTAAAACCGACTCGGTGATGATGCGTATTCTGGAGATCCTGAACTCCTTCCCGTTTATGTTCTTCGTGATCCTGCTGGTGACCTTCTTTGGCCGTAATCTTCTGCTGATCTTCGCGGCTATCGGCATGGTCTCCTGGCTGGATATGGCGCGTATCGTGCGTGGCTAGACGCTGGGCCTGAAGAGCAAAGAGTTCATTGAAGCGGCGCACGTTGGCGGCGTATCGACCTCCAGCATCGTGCTGCGCCATATCCTGCCGAACGTGCCAAACGTGCCGAACGTGCTGGTGGTTTACGCATCGCTGCTGGTGCCGAGCATGATCCTGTTTGAATCCTTTCTGAGCTTCCTAGGCCTCGGCACGCAGGAGCCGCTAAGCAGCTGGGGCGCGCTGCTTAGCGATGGCGCTAACTCCATGGACGTTTCGCCTTGGCTGATGCTGTTCCCGGCTGTTTTCCTGGTGGTCATGCTGTTCTGTTTAAACTTTATCGGCGATGGCTTGCGTGACGCCCTCGACCCGAAAGATCGTTAAGGAGTTTCCCGATGACCATTCATGAATTCCAGCCAGAAATGGCTGCCCGCGCGGGAAGCGACCTGTTACTGGAGGTGAAGGATTTACGCGTTACCTTTCAGACCCACGATGGCGATGTGACGGCGGTTAACGACCTGAACTTCTCGCTGCGCGCAGGGGAAACGCTGGGCATTGTCGGCGAATCCGGCTCGGGCAAGTCACAAACGGCGTTTGCGCTGATGGGGCTGCTGGCAAAAAACGGACGCATCGGCGGCTCCGCGCGCTTCAACGGCAGTGAGATCCTTAATCTGCCGGAGAAAACCCTTAACAAGCTGCGTGCCGAGCAGATTGCGATGATCTTCCTGGACCCGATGACGTCGCTCAATCCCTATATGCTCGTCGGCGACCAGCTGATGGAAGTGCTTAAGCTGCATAAAGGCATGAACAGCGCGCAGGCATTTGAAGAATCTGTGCGCATGCTGGACGCGGTGAAAATGCCGGAGGCGCGCAAGCGCATGAAGATGTTCCCGCATGAATTTTCCGGCGGGATGCGCCAGCGCGTGATGATCGCGATGGCGTTGCTCTGTCGGCCGAAGCTGCTGATCGCCGACGAGCCAACCACCGCGCTCGACGTGTCGATCCAGCAGCAAGTGGTCAACTTGCTGCAAAAGCTACAGCGCGAAATGGGGCTGTCGCTGATCTTTATCGCGCACGACCTGGCGGTGGTGAAGCATATCTCCGACCGCGTGCTGGTGATGTATCTCGGCCATGCGGTCGAGCTAGGGACCTATGATGCGGTCTATAACAACCCGCAGCATCCCTATACGCGTGCGCTGATGTCGGCGGTGCCGATCCCCGATCCCGATCTAGAGAAGAACAAACACATCCATCTGCTGGAAGGGGAGCTGCCGTCGCCAATCAATCCGCCGTCAGGCTGCGCGTTCCGTACACGCTACCCGATCGCCGGGCCAGAATGCGCGAAAACGCGTCCGTTGCTGGAAGGCAGCTTCTGCCACGCGGTCTCTTGCCTGAAAGTGGATCTGCTCTAAACAAAAACGCCGGGCAAATGCCCGGCGTTTTTTATTCAGTGTCGCTTATTCGCGCCAGAGAATATGGCACAGCTTATTATCTTTCTCGCGGCACAGCAGTACGCGCGCGAACACATCGGTAATCGGCTCGCCGTCCGCTTCACCCAGACCAATCACAACTTCGGCAAAGAAGTCTGGATTCAGATCGAAATCAACATGCTCTTTCCAGTCTTCAGAAGGATCGAACATCTCTGCGCCGCCGCGCTCCTCAAACTGCAGGTTGAACAGAATGATATCCGCGGGATCGAGGTTATTGCCTGCCAGTTCTAGAAAAATGTCGTAAGCCTGTTCCAGCGTTTCGTCTTCGGTAAGGCGATTATTTAAATCCATGATCGATCCTGTCAGCCCGTGGGCGCGTTGCAATTTCCGCTCGTTTTACAGTAAAGGGCTAAAGAAGTAAAACAGTCTTTCAACGATACGTTGCCACCACGCACGTTTTGACCAGCGCTTTGCGTCAAGCAGGCGCGAGCGCGCAATATAGTCATCCTGTACGCAGGCCAAGTCGCTGCCGAAACCGGCATCGTCCACCACCAGCGTGATTTCAAAGTTGAGCCACAGGCTGCGCATATCGAGGTTAACTGTGCCCACTAGGCTAAGCTGCCCGTCCACCAGCACGCTCTTGGTGTGCAGCAAACCATCTTCAAACTGATAGATCTTTACGCCTGCGTCCAGCAGCTCGCTGAAAAAGGCGCGGCTCGCCCAGCTGACTAGCAGCGAGTCATTGTGGCGCGGCACGATAATACTCACTTCGACGCCGCGCAGCGCCGCAGTGCAGATAGCATGCAGCAGATCGTCGCTCGGCACAAAGTAGGGCGTCGTCATGATCAGCTGTTCGTGCGCCGAATAGACAGCGGTCAGCAGCGCTTGGTGGATCATATCTTCCGGAAAACCCGGTCCGGAGGCGATAACCTGCACCGTGTGGCCGCTCTCGCGCTCGAACGGCATGATATTGCCGTCGGGCGGCAGCAGCAGGATGCGCTTGCCGGTTTCGATCTCCCAGTCGCAGCTGTAGACAATCCCCATCGTTGTCGCCACCGGGCCTTCCATGCGCGCCATCAGGTCAACCCACTGGCCAACGCCTGCGTCCTGTTTGAAGTAGCGTGGATCCACCAGGTTCATGCTGCCGGTATAGGCAATATAGTTATCAATCAGCACCACTTTACGGTGCTGGCGCAGATCCATCCGGCGCAGGAAAACGCGCAGCAGGCTGACCTGAAGCGCCTCCACTACATCAATGCCAGCGTTGCGCATCATCCCAACCCACGGGCTGCGGAAAAAGGTCACGCTGCCTGCGGAGTCGAGCATTAACCGGCAGTGCACGCCGCGCTGCGCTGCCGCCATCAGCGATTCGGCAACTTCATCAGCCAGCCCGCCGGGATGCCAGATATAAAACACCATCTCGATATTGTGGCGCGCCAGCTGAATGTCGCGTATCAGCGCCTGCATCACATCATCTGAACTGGTCAGCAGCTGCAGCTGGTTGCCTTTCACCCCGGCGATGCCTTGGCGATTCTCACACAGCTGAAACAGTGAGTTCGCGACATCGCTGTGTTCGGTGGCAAAGATATGGCTGCGCTGTTTGAGATCGTTGAGCCATTTCGCCGTAGCGGGCCACATGGTGCGTGCGCGCTCCGCGCGACGTTTGCCCAGATGCAGCTCGCCAAAAGAAAGGTATGCAATGATGCCCACCAGCGGAATGATGTAAATAATCAAAAGCCAGGCCATCGCGGAAGTCACCGTTCGACGCTTCATCAAAATGCGTAGCGTGACGCCGGCAATCAGTAACCAGTAACCAAACAGCAGCAACCAGCTGATTAATGTATAAAAGGTGGTCATTAAGTGGACATCCCGTTCGCGCTTGGTCAGAGAAGTTTACGTGCTGACAGGCCACAGCGAAACCCTAAATCTCTGCCGTAGTTTGATAAGAGATCTGAGTTGGCATTGGCGTGAAGATCTTTATAATGCGGCCGCGTGATGTTGAAGCAGGAGATGAAGTGATGAGAAAAAGCATAAATGAAGTCGCACGCTGGAGAATGTTGCGCCAGGTGAATCGTCGTCGCGCTCGTTGGCTTGAAGGACAGTCGGGCCGCTACAGCCGGATCCATGCCATTCGCCACCAGCTGGCGCAGCAGCAGCGCCGTTCAATACTGTTCATCACGCAGAATACCTGACAATTAAGCCGCCGCAAGGGCGGCTTTTTTATGCCGTTTTTACTTGCGCAGAGCGGGATGTGAAGAGACGGTATCCCAGCGGCTCAATATAACGTTGTGACAGCCATGCCACCATTAATGAGAGCGCCAGTGCGACGAGAAACTGAGCGACACCGGTTACAGGGATGCGCTTCTCGACCAACCGCATCATAACGGTATGGATCAGATAGAGCGAATAGGAAACATGGCCCAGCCAAATTAAGGCGCGTGGTGTCAGCCTGGACAACAGGTCATCGTTAACAGCCACTGCCATCAGCAATAAACTCAATACGATACCAGAGTAGCTCATGCCATGGGCTACATGGGTGCGGTCAACGATATGCCAGACCGTCCAGACCAGACTGACAACGAGTAGCAGCCGATGAAGGGATACTGGCAAACGCAGTAGCGCAGGCCACGCCCGCCGCAAAGGTCCAGATTATAGGGTTAGCGATCAGATTAAGCATGCCATAACCCAAGGCATATCCCTGTATTTCCAGAGTTAACGGTTGTCCATTGAACAAAGGAACGAGGAGTAATGTTGCCGCCAGTAAACCACTCAGCATTATCCAGCGTTGACGCAGCAGGCTATAAGCCATAAGCAGGTAGAACCAGATTTCATAATTTAGCGTCCAGCGGATGCCATATAAGCCAGAGTCATCTATGTAAAAAGGACCATTATCAGCACTAACCGTGGTAAATGTCAGAGCGCTGATCAGGTTGTCGACTTTGTCCTGATAATGGAAAAGGCTCATGTCGCCGCCGAGTGCAAAGGTCAGTAGCAGCATATAATACGCGGGCAGTAAACGCAGCATGCGGCGCTGGATAAACTGCCAGGCAGCCTGAGGGCCAGAAACGAGGCGTGACACAGATAGTGTGATAACAAAACCGCTAAGCACGAAAAAGAGATCGACGCCCATGGCACCCCAGCCGAATAGGCGCTCGCCCGCGCCCGGAAACTGCATATTAATCGTGTAGCAATAGTGAAAGGCCAGAACAGCAAGCGCCGCGATGCCTGAACAGAATGTATCTGTTTATTTTCCATATGAAATACGCGCCTGAGTTTTGAAAGAGGCGCAGTATAACGTTTTGTAAGAAGATTCTTAATGCTGGCCGGTGAAATTCTTTACAGAAAATTAACGATTGATCTTAATGAGGTCGAGTGACCAGCACCACATTCACAATCTGCACTGCCGCTGCAATCACAATCAGCATCACGATAAGATGCTTTTTCTGTTTCCAGCCGTGGCGACGCCACAGCAGTAGCGCACTTGCAATCAGACCGATAACCAGCACCAGCAGCACAATAACCCGCCATTGCATAGCAGTGACTCCCTCAAAGGAAATAAAATGGCTTCTGCGCGAACGCAAAAGCCATCGAATAAAATCTGGTAAGAATCAGAACACGCGTTTAAACGGTTTTACCGCCACGTTTTTATAGACGCCAGCCGCAATATAGGGATCGGCTTCTGCCCAAGACTGCGCAGTTTCCAGCGAGCTAAACTCTGCAATGATCGCTGAGCCGGTAAAACCCGCGACGCCTGGATCGTTGCTGTCAACGGCAGGCATCGGCCCGGCGACAATTAGACGGCCTTCATCCTGCAGCAGTTGCAGGCGCGCCAGATGGGCAGGGCGCACTGAGGTACGTTTTTCCAGAGAATCAGCGTTATCTTCAGCGTAGATGATGTACAGCACTTGAAAGCTCCCATTGGCTCATCATATTTTCGCAACACGGTAAGGGATCGTAAATAAGAGTGCAAACGAAAGATGGTATTGCGGCAGGCGAGCAGCAGGCGTAAGTTAAATTATCGTTAATCACAGCCATTTTTCGGTGGCTATTGAAACTGATTGCTATTTGCATTTAAAATCCCTGCTTCATTATTTAACTGCGACTGCTATGACCACGTTGACAATGACTTATCCAAAACGTACGCTCGTTTCTGTGCTGCTGTCCGTTGCGTTATACGGCTCACTGATTGCCGCTATTCTTTATGCTTCGTTTCATCAAAGCGTCAACGTACCAAAGACATCGCAGCCGATTAGCGTTAGTCTGGTCGCGCCGGAGGTTCAACCTGAGCCTGCGCCTGTTGTTGAGCAGCCGCAACCAGAATCGGAGCCACAGCAGGTGCCCATTCCCGTGCCGCCTAAGCCCAAAGTGGAGCACAAGCGTGAAGTGACGCCGCGCCAGGAGGCAAAGCCGCAGGAGAATTTGTTTAAGCAGGACGCGCCGTCTACGCAGACCAAACCGACCACAGCGCCGAAATCAAATTCCTCGCCGGTACAGTCAGCCTCACAGGGACCGAAAGCGGTAAATGTGTCGAAGCTTGGCTATCCGAACCGCGCGCTGGCGCTGCGCATCGAGGGACGCGTACGGGTGCAGTTTGACGTTGGCGATGATGGCCGCGTGGAAAGTATCACTGTTCTCTCTGCGCAGCAGCGCAATATGTTTGAGCGCGCAGTGAAAGAGGCGATGCGGCAGTGGCGTTATCAGCCGGGTCGTCCCGGTAAGAACCTGACGATGAATATCGTGTTTCGCCTGAATGGCAGCAGCAGCATTGAGTAGAAAAAGGCGGCCTCCAGGGCCGCTTTTTATCACTCAGCAGTCACTATATTGGCGCGGCCTGGCGGCAACGGCCGCGATTTACCTTCATTATCCACCGCGACATAAATAAACACCGCTTCCGTAGCGCAGTAGGTCTGACCAATCGGCTCAGACGACACCTTCTTGTTGATCCACACTTCGACGTTAATGGTCATCGAACTGTTGCCGGTGCGCATACAGCGCGCGTGGCAGCTTACCACATCGCCGACCGCAACCGGCTTGAGGAACGACATTCCGTCCACACGTACCGTAACGACGCGTCCTTCAGCGATCTGTTTCGCCAGAATAGCACCGCCCATATCCATCTGGGACATCAGCCAGCCGCCGAAAATATCGCCATTGGCATTGGTGTCCACTGGCATCGCCAGTGGTACGCAACAGCATCTCGCCTTGCGGCAACTTATGTTTTTCGTCCATTGCTCAGCTTTTTATGCAGGTGAAAGCGCACTGCGCCAGCAATGCCCGGACAGGCCGGACGTTACTTATTTT
>JAUHTP010000038.1:0-23841 GCA_031332935.1 Candidatus Pantoea bathycoeliae
GCCTGCTGGATTTTCCTGAGTTCTTTCAGAACGTTTTTGCAGCCATGCCAGTTTTTTTGGCAGCAATGCGTTGGGTTAGAGTAACAAATAACACTTTATAGCCCTAAGCGAAGCGACTTTTACCACTTTTAAAGGTGCAAAACAGCAGTCGTCGATTGTTAATTCTTTAACGCAGCGGGGAATGAATATTCAGTGCTGGCGGCACTGGCGAGCATGGCGACATCTGGCTTCTTTACTGAATAGAGGATAAAAGTGATGTTTTTAGCTTACTCGTTATGAGTGAGTAAAAATTTACTCTTTTTTTAGCATAAGCCGCTGGACAGAGTACGGCTGCTCCCTATAACTGAGCTCTTCTCTGTACTTTTAATTATGACGATTATGACCGCGCAAGATTACCTGCTTAAATTACGCAAAGTGAATAATCTGGAAAGCCTAGAAAAACTTTACATCACCTTAATTATTCCCTCAGTGATGGCTGTGAGCTGATTAATATGTACCGCGCTGCGGATCATCGTCGCGCCGAGCTAGCATCGTGCGGTCGGATGTTCGATCTCGGCTGCGTGCCCAAAACGGTATGGCATTACGTCGTCTGACAGTGCGTTAACCGGCCTTCTCATCGCACGAACGGGCCCGGTCCGGACGTGGTATCCTATCCCGCTTTCCTTGCCGCAACAGGATCACCTCTATGAATAAATCAGATACCGCACCGCGTCTCGGCGGCTGGCTGCTCGTCCCGCTCGCGTGGCTGATTATGACCATGCTGACCAGCGCCATGCTGCTGGCAATGTATCTCAGCCCGCGGTTTAATCTGGAGTGGCGCAGCACCCTGTTTTCACACCACGTCATGCTGGTTACCAACTGGGCTGTTTCCCTGCTGACCACGCTGGCCGTCTGGCTTTACAGCCTCTGGGTCTGCTGGATTTTGTGTAAGCGTTCGCGTCGGCTGCCCCGTCAATACATTAATCTGGCTGCTGCTGGCGCTGAAAACCTTCGCCTTTACCCCGGTTTCTGACGGCAAAGCCGTGCAGACGTTGCTGCTGACGCTCCTTGCCGCAGCGGTTTTCGTGCCCTATTTCAAACGTTCGCAGCGGGTTAAATCGAACTTTATCCAGCCGTAACGCTGTGAGTTTCGTCAATAATTTCATTCTGAGTGCGAAACACCCTGCTGCTGCTCGTACAGTGGTTGAGATAGCGTCACAGATCACAGATAATAAGACGCTTTCCGGATTAATGGCGAAAAAATGACCGATTATCTGCTGCTGTTTGTAGGCACTGTGCTGGTGAACAACTTCGTTCTGGTGAAGTTTCTTGGCCTTTGCCCCTTTATGGGCGTTTCCAAAAAACTGGAAACGGCGATTGGCATGGGTCTCGCTACCACCTTCGTGATAACGCTGGCCTCGATCTGCGCTTGGCTGGTGAACCACCTGATTCTGGTGCCGCTGGATCTGGTTTATCTGCGCACCATGGCCTATATCCTGGTGATCGCCGTTGTCGTGCAGTTCACCGAGATGGTAGTGCGTAAAACCAGCCCGTCGCTCTACCGTCTGCTCGGCATCTTTTTGCCGCTGATTACCACTAACTGTGCGGTACTCGGCGTGCCGTTGCTGAGCGTCAAACTCAACCATACCTTTTTGCAGGCGGCCATCTATGGCTTTAGCGCCTCGCTCGGTTTTTCGCTGGTGATGGTCCTGTTCGCCGGTATGCGCGAACGCCTAGTGCTGGCCAACGTGCCTGCACCTTTTAAAGGCTCCTCTATCGCGCTGGTGACGGCTGGCCTGATGGCGCTGGCGTTTATGGGCTTTACCGATCTGGTGAAATTCTGATGAGCGCGATCTGGATTGCTATTATCGTATTGAGCGCGCTGAGCCTGGTGTTCGGCGCGCTACTTGGCTACGCCTCACGCCGCTTCGAAGTGGAAGACGATCCTATCGTCGAGCAGATCGACGAGCTGCTGCCACAAAGCCAGTGCGGCCAGTGCGGCTATCCCGGCTGTCGTCCCTATGCCAACGCGGTAGGCAATAACGGCGAGGCAATTAACAAATGTTCGCCGGGCGGCGAACAGACCATGCTGAAGCTGGCGGCGCTGCTGAACGTCGACCCGCAGCAGATTGACGGTGACGAGACGGCGAAAGAGCCGGTGCGCACCGTGGCCTGGATTGATGAAGAGAACTGCATCGGCTGTACTAAGTGCATTCAGGCCTGCCCGGTCGACGCTATCGTCGGCGCGATACGCGCCATGCACACTGTACTGAGCGACGTCTGCACCGGCTGCGATCTCTGCGTTGCGCCCTGTCCTACCGACTGCATCGAGATGCGTCCAGTGGCGACCACGACCGCTAACTGGAAGTGGGATCTCGAAACCATTCCTGTACGGGTGATCCCGGTAGAAAGTCATGCTTAATCTGTTGAATATCTTTCGTAAAGAGAAGCTGTGGGATTTCCAGGGCGGCATTCATCCGCCGGAAATGAAGACCCAGTCTAACGGCACGCCGCTCAGCCAGCTGCCGCTGCCGGACCGTTTTATTATTCCGCTGAAGCAGCATATCGGCCATGAAGGCGAGATCTGCGTTGCGCTTGGCGAGCGCGTGCTGCGCGGCCAGCCGCTGACCTTCGGTAACGGCCTGATGTTGCCGGTGCATGCGCCGACCTCTGGCACCATCGACGCGATTGCGCAGCATATGACCGCGCATCCTTCCGGGTTGTCAGAGCTGTGCATCTTTATGTCGCCTGATGGTGAAGATCGCTGGAAGACGCTGGAACCGATGGCGGATTATCACCAGCGCGAGCGCGCCGAGATTGTGCAGCGCATCCACGATGCGGGCGTTGCCGGTCTTGGTGGAGCGGGCTTCCCAACCGGCACCAAGCTGCGCGGCGGCCTGCGCGGCGTCAAGACCCTGATTATCAACGCCGCCGAGTGCGAGCCTTACATCACCGCCGATGACCGCCTGATGCAGGATTACGCCGCCGAAGTGCTGGAAGGCAGCCGCATCCTCGCCTGGGGGTTACAGGCGGAGCGCGTGCTGATTGGCATTGAGGACAATAAGCCGGAAGCCATCGCTGCGTTGAAACAGGCGCTGGGCGGCGAACGCGATCTGCAAATCCGCGTGGTGCCGACCAAATACCCTTCCGGCGGCGCGAAACAGCTGACCAAAATACTCACCGGGCTGGAAGTGCCACACGGCGGGCGCTCCACCGATATCGGCGTGCTGATGCAAAACGTCGGCACCGCTTGGGCGGTGAAACGCGCGGTGATCAATGGCGAACCCCTGACCGAACGCGTGGTGACGTTAACCGGCGAGGCGATCGCGCAGCCGCGCAACATCTGGAACCGAATCGGTACGCCGATCAGCCATCTGCTGCATCAGGTTGGCTTTACGCCCGCCGCGCGCCAGATGGTGATTATGGGCGGCCCGCTGATGGGCTTTACCCTGCCGTCGCTTGACGTGCCGGTGGTGAAGATTACCAACTGCATTCTTGCGCCTTCCGCCAGCGAAATGGGCAACAACGATGAGGAGCAGTCCTGCATCCGTTGTTCCGCCTGCGCGGACGCCTGCCCGGCTAAGCTGCTGCCACAGCAGCTTTACTGGTACAGCCAGGGCGGCGATCATGATAAAGCCCGTGCCCACCATATTGATGACTGCATTGAGTGCGGTGCCTGCGCCTACGTTTGCCCAAGCAATATCCCGCTGGTGCAGTACTATCGCCAGGAGAAAGCCGAACTGCGCGCTATAGACCTTGAAGCGAAGCGTGCCGCCGAGGCCAAAGCACGCTTCGAGGCGCGCCAGGCGCGTCTGAAGCGGGAAAAACTGGCGCGCGAAGCCAAACATGAGCAGGCGAAGCGGCAGGCGGAAACCCAGGCGCTGCGCCAGACGGCAGATCCGCGTAAAGCAGCCGTCGAAGCCGCGATTGCCCGCGCCAAAGCGAAGAAAGCAGCGGCAGCGCAGGCTGACGCGCCGCAATCTGAAACCGACGCGCCCCAGTCTGAAGCGGCAGAAGCAGCAGTCGACCCGCGCAAAGCGGCCGTCGAAGCCGCCAGCGCCAAAGCAAAAAAAGCGGCGGCAGCGCAGGCGGTGGCCGGTACGCTAACCGAAGAAGTTCAGCCGGTCGAGGACGTGCCACCCGTCGACCCGCATAAGACGGCGGTGGAAGCCGCTATCGCCCGTGCCAAAGCGCGTAAAGCGCAAACGCCGTCGACGTTTGAGGAATAAATGGCTTTTCGTATCGCAAGTTCTCCCTATACCCACAACCGTCGCAGCACCGGCAATATTATGATGCTGGTGGTGCTCGGGGCCGTGCCAGGCTTCGCTGCACAGTGGTATTTCTTTGGTTACGGCAGCGTCTTACAGGTGCTGCTGGCGGTGCTGACCGCCTGGCTGGCGGAAGCGGCGATTCTGCGCCTGCGCAAAGCGCCAGTAACGCCAAACCTGGCGGATAACTCGGCACTGCTGACGGCTGTGCTGATCGGCACCAGCTTGCCGCCGCTGGCGCCCTGGTGGCTGGTGGTGATTGGCACCGTTTTTGCCATTGTGATTGCCAAACAGCTCTACGGCGGCCTGGGGCAAAACCCGTTTAACCCGGCAATGGTTGGCTATGTCGTGCTGCTGATCTCTTTTCCAGTGCAGATGACCAGCTGGCTGCCGCCCGATGCGCTCCAGGCGGTGAAACCCGGCCTGCTCGACTCGCTGAGCATAATCTTTACCGGCCATACGCTGGCGGGCGACACCATGCAGCAGCTGCAACTCGGCGTGGACGGCATTAGCCAAGCGACGCCGCTGGATAACTTCAAGACAGAGCTGCGCGCCGGGCACAGCGCTGAGCAGCTGCTGGCACAGCCGATTTATACCGGCGTGCTGGCGGGTCTCGGCTGGCAGTGGATCAACGTTGGCTATCTGGCTGGCGGCCTGTTCCTGCTGTGGAAAAACGCCATTCGCTGGCATATCCCGGCGGCAATGCTGCTGTCGCTGGCCTTCTGCGCCACGCTGGGCTGGCTGATTTCACCGGAGAGCCTGAATACGCCAGTCATCCACCTCTTCTCGGGTGCGACGATGCTTGGCGCGTTCTTTATTGCCACCGATCCGGTAACCGCGTCCACCACTAACCGTGGCCGCCTGATTTATGGCGTGCTGATTGGCCTGCTGGTCTGGCTGATCCGCAGCTTTGGCGGCTATCCTGACGGCGTGGCCTTTGCCGTGCTGCTGGCAAATATTTCCGTACCGCTGATCGATTACTACACGCAGCCACGCGTCTACGGCCACCGCAAGGAGTGATCGATGCTTGAAACTATTCGTAAAAATGCCGTGACGCTGGCGATGTTTGCCGTGTTCACCACTGGCTTAACCGCCGTGGTGAACTATGTGACGAAGCCGACCATTGCGCACCAGACGGCACTGAATCAAAAAAACTTGCTGGATCAGGTTGTTCCGGTAGATATGTATGATAATCAGATCCAGCGCGAATGTTACCCTGTCACCGATCCGTCGCTGGGTACCTCAACACCGCACCATCTCTACTTGGCGCGCAAAGGCGACCAGCCAGTGGCGGCCGCGCTTGAGACCACCGCGCCGGATGGCTACTCTGGTGCAATTCAAATGCTGGTAGGCGCTGATTTTCAGGGCAAGGTGCTGGGCGTACGCGTCATTGAACACCACGAGACGCCCGGTCTAGGCGATAAGATTGAACTGCGTATTTCCGACTGGATTAACAGCTTTAACGGCAAAGTGGTACATGGCGCAGATGATAAAGCCTTTTCGGTGAAAAAAGACGGTGGCGAATTCGACCAGTTTACCGGCGCGACCATTACGCCGCGCGCGGTGGTCAACGCCACCAAACGCACTGCATTACTGATTGAAACCCTGAGCGGCAGGCTAACCTCGCTGCCCGAATGTGGAGACGCAAATGAGTGAAGCTAAAAATTTGCTGGTTGGCGGGCTGTGGAAGAATAACTCCGCGCTGGTGCAGCTTTTAGGGCTCTGCCCGCTGCTGGCCGTCACGTCGACGGCCACCAACGCGCTGGGACTCGGGCTGGCCACCACGCTGGTACTGACCATCACCAACAGCGCGATTTCCGCCTCACGCCGCTGGGTGCCATCCGAGATTCGCATCCCTATCTACGTGATGATCATCGCTTCGGTGGTGAGCTGCGTGCAGATGCTGATCAACGCCTACGCCTATGGCCTGTATGAATCGCTCGGCATCTTTATTCCGCTGATCGTCACCAACTGTATTGTGGTCGGCCGCGCGGAAGCCGTTGCCTCAAAAAGCAGTATTCCCCTTGCCGCACTGGATGGCTTCGCTATCGGCATGGGCGCGACCTGCGCCATGGTGACGCTAGGCTCGATCCGCGAGCTGCTCGGCAGCGGAACGCTGTTCAACTGCGCGGATCAGCTGCTCGGCTCCTGGGCCAAAGCGCTGCGCATCGAAGTGGTCCATTTCGACTCTCCGATGCTGCTGGCAATGCTGCCGCCGGGCGCATTTATCGGCCTGGGAATGCTGCTGGCGGTTAAATATCTTATCGACCAGAAAACCAAACAGCGCGCTGCACGCCGCGCCGCACAAGCGGCGGAAGCCGAGCTGCATGGACATGCCGGGAAAGCGGTGTGAACCAGACGAAACGTGTAGAAATCCTCAGTCGGCTGCGGGATAACAACCCGCATCCCACCACTGAGCTTAACTTCACCTCACCGTTTGAGCTGCTGATCGCCGTGCTGCTGTCCGCGCAGGCGACCGACGTTAGCGTCAATAAAGCCACGGCAAAGCTCTACCCGGTCGCCAGTACACCTGCGGCGATGCTGGCGCTGGGCGTTGACGGCGTGAAGGAATATATCAAGACGATTGGCCTGTTCAACAGCAAGGCTGAGAACGTGATCAAAACCTGCCGCATCCTGCTGGAGCAGCACGGTGGCGAGGTACCGGAAGACCGTGCAGCGCTGGAAGCATTACCTGGCGTAGGGCGCAAAACCGCCAACGTGGTGCTGAACACCGCCTTTGGCTGGCCAACGATTGCTGTCGATACCCATATTTTCCGCGTCAGCAACCGCACCCGTTTTGCACCTGGGAAAAATGTAGAAGAGGTCGAAGCGAAGCTGCTGAAAGTCGTGCCCAAAGAATTTAAGGTCGACTGCCACCACTGGCTTATTCTGCACGGCCGCTATACCTGCGTGGCGCGCAAGCCGCGCTGCGGTGCCTGTTTGATTGAAGATCTGTGCGAGAATCCCGATAAAACGGAAATTTAACGGGTGCGCCCGCACCCGTTGGCTTTATCGTGCGGCGAGCGCAGCCTGTAGCCAAGCGATCACTAGCGGCGAGTGCTTGTTCTGCAACGCCGCCCGCTCCGACTGAAACAGCGTCGCAACAAAGAATGGGTGATCGGTTAGCTCTATGCCGCGCACGTCGCCTGCCGCATCCCATAATGTGATACGCAGATTTTTGCCTTCCAGCGCCTAGCTAAACGCAGGATTAACCCCAAAGTTACAGTGATAGCCCTCATCGCTCAACTGGGTGCCATAGGCTTCAGCAATGCGCGAGCCCGGCGCAAACCTCACCTCGCCCCGCTGTTCCACCAGCGAACAGCTCAGCGGGGAAATCACCATGCGCCCGCCCTCATCCGTTTCTGCATGATTTGCGTCCTGCCAGCCCAGCACATTGCGGGCGTACTCAATAACCGCATACTGAAAACCGCCGCAGGAGCCTAGAAAAGGTGTGTGATGTTAACGCGCTCAACGCAGAGTGGCAAACACCGCATCATCATTTTTATAGGGACTGCCCGGCACCACCCAGACGGCGTCGCTGTTGCGTACGGCGCTGAGGTCAGCAAGCTCATCCGTGGGTAGCCAGCTGTAATGTACGTTGATGTTCAGGTGCTTTGCAGCACGCTCAATTGCCAGAGGAATAGCCTGATGCGCGACGGCGCTGGCGCGGTAGTCGCCAACCAGCGCCAAGTTTAACGTTGCTGCCATGATTACATCCTGTATAGGGCAATTTTTGTAGGTTAGCGGATTGTTAAATATTTGTCGAGACGGAAAAATCGCAATTTTAGCCGAGATATCAGAGGTTTCCCTCGTATTAAGACCAGCAGCCTCTGGCTAAATTTCCCTGTCCATTCGGGCGCTGTTATTTATCTGGCCGGACTATCTGAAGCGCGTCCTAGCGCAGCGCAAACGTTTTCTTCTTTTACTCACTGAATTAATGGGCGGTTTAGTGAGCCAGATCAAGTGTTTGCCCACGGCTGACGAAACTAGCACGCATTCTGAGCGGCTATGGTTCAAATTAGCGGATAAAGCGCCTAAACCCGCATAAAATACTGTACAAATAATAATCCACGACACCATTTACCATCCAGGAGACACAAAGCAGCTTATATGGTTATTGTGTTACCCTGAGCGAGAAAAACAAACGTTTGTTCTGATATAATTTCAGGCGCTGAAATTTAAATCCGATTCTTAAACGCCGTTAAGTTTTTAAACCTTACATAACCCAAGCTTTTCAGAATTTAAAAAATTCTTGCCCTGGTGCGTATTATCAGCCATTAGGCCCCGATTTTCCCTACTAATAACAATGTCGCGCATGGAATCTTGACATGACGCGGACTTTTTTCCTGTCGTAAAACAGGGTACGAGAAAAACTGAGGTACAAGTGTCAACTGCAAACAAACACACTGATGAGGCTGTCAGCCTCAATGCGTTCAAACAGCCGAAGGCGTTCTACCTGATTTTCTCTATCCAGTTATGGGAGCGTTTCGGATTTTATGGCCTGCAGGCCATTATGGCCGTCTAACAGCTGGGCATTTCGGAACCTGGTGAAGCGGGCTCCATCACCCTTTTCGCCCCTTTTAGCGCGCTGGTCTATGGCCTGGTGGCTATCGGCGGCTGGCTGGGTGATAAGGTACTGGGCACCAAGCGCGTCATCGTTCTTGGCGTCCTGGTGCTGGGCTATGCGCTGGTCGCCTTCTCTGGGCATAATGTCGGCACGATTTATATCGGCATGGCAACTATCGCAGTCGGTAGCGGCCTGTTTAAAGCGAACCCCTCTTCGCTGCTTTCAACCTGCTATGAAAAGACGACCCGCGTATCGACGGCGCTTTTACCATGTTCTATATGTCGATTAACGTCGGTTCGCTGTTCTCTATGATGCTGACGCCCTAGCTGGCGGCAAAATATGGCTGGAGCGTGACGTTCTCGCTGTCGGTTGTTGGCCTGATCATCACACTGCTGAACTTCCTGTTCTGCAAAGGTCTGGTGAAAAACTACGGCTCCAAACCTGACTTCGCCCCGCTTCACGTCGGTAAACTGCTGATGACGCTGGTTGGCGTTGTGGTGCTGGTCGCCATCGCCGCCTGGCTGCTGCATCACCAGACTATCGCACGCATCACGCTGTGCGTGGTGGCGCTGGGCATAATCCTGATCTTCGCGAAAGAGGCATTCTCCCTGCATGGCGCGGCTCGCCGCAAGATGATTGTTGCGTTCCTGCTGATGGTTGAGGCGATTGTCTTCTTCGTGCTCTATATGCAGATGCCGACGTCGCTGAACTTCTTTGCGATCCGCAACGTTGAGCATACTATTCTGGGTATCACTTTTGAGCCGGAGCAGTTCCAGGCGCTGAACCCGTTCTGGATTATGCTGGCCAGCCCGCTGCTGGCGGCGGTGTACAACAAGCTGGGCGACAGGCTGCCGATGCCGTTTAAATTCGCTATCGGTATGGTGCTCTGCTCTGCGGCATTCCTCGTGCTGCCGGTTGGCGCTAAATTCGCCTCAGAAGCGGATATCGTCTCTGTTAACTGGCTGATCCTGAGCTACGCCCTGCAGTCTATCGGCGAGCTGATGATCTCTGGCCTCGGCTTGGCAATGGTGCCGCAGCTGGTGCCGCAGCGTCTGATGGGCTTTATTATGGGCTCATGGTTCCTCACCACGGCTGGCGCAGCGATGATTGCCAGTAAAGTCGCCGGTCTGATGGCCGTACCTGAAAACGTTACTGACCCGCTCGCCTCGCTCAGCGTTTACAGCAGCGTTTTCCAGCAGATTGGTATCGTGACCGACATTATTGCCGTGCTGATGCTAATTACGGCTCCGCTGCTCAACCGCATGGCTCAGTCTACGCAACCTGAACTGAAAAAATCTCAGGCCTGATTAGTTGCAGGCTTACAGCCGGGCTAACTGCCCGGCTTTTTTTATCCTTTTTCGGGCCAGGCGCGACGCATGATCCCTGTCACTGGCAAAACGGCGGTGACGCATTAAGCTGCAATGATCCTGTCGCAACCCGGAGGTCCGTTATGAAACTTTTCTGTAAAGCGGGAGCCTGCTCTCTTTCGCCGCATATCGTGCTGTGCGAGTGCGGGCTCGATTTCACTCAGGTTAACGTCGACCTGAAACAAAAAGTCACCGAATGCAGCGAAGACTACTGGCAAATCAATCCAAAAGGTCAGGTTCCCGCGCTGGAACTGGATGACGGTACCATCCTGACCGAAGGGGTAGCGATTGTGCAGTATCTGGCGTACCTGAAACCTGACCGCCATCTGCTGGCCCCTGTTGGCAGCCTGACACGCTACCACACGCTGGAGTGGCTTAGCTTTATCAGCAGCGAGCTGCACAAAACTTTTGCGCCGCTGTTCAAACCCGATACGCCTGAGGATTATAAACCTGTTCTGCGCGCCCGGCTGGAGCAGCAGTTCCGCTACGTGGACAGTTCATTACAGGACAAGCAGTGGCTGATGGGGCTGCGCTTTAGCGTGGCGGACGCCTGTCTTTACGTAATGGTGCGCTGGGCGCAGGCGGTGAAGCTGGATCTGACGGGTCTGGCGGCGCTGGAAGCCTGGTTTCAGCGGACGTCGCAGCGGCCTGCCGTGCAGGCGGCGCTTAAAGAAGAAAGACTGGCATAATAAACGGGCCGATGCTTATCGGCCCGGAAAGGTTACAGCCTCTGCGGTAAAGTGCTGGTTCGGCTGGGCGATGGCGTCCTGTGCGGCCACCAGCTGCAGCTCATATTCGCCCATCGCGTGCGTTTTCAGCATCACTTCATAGACTGCGGCGGTGAGATGCTCCAGTGCACTTTGCAAATCCTTGCCATGCAGGAGATTCACCAGCAGCAGGCCGCTGGTGAGATCGCCAACTCCAACCGGCTGACGCACGCCAAAATCCACCAGCGGGCGGCTGATATGCCAAGCCTCTTCTGCTATTACCAGCAGCATTTCGAAGCGATCGCTGCGGCGACCGGCGCGCGCCAGGTGTTTCACCAGCACCACGCGCGGGCCTTGCGCAATGAGCGCACGCGCCGCGGCAACGGCCTCTTCCACGCTTGCCACGCTGCGCTCGCTGAGCATCTCCAGCTCCAGCAGGTTTGGCGCGATAATATCGCTGGCGGGCATGGCGTATTTACAGTGATATTCCGCCACAGCAGGAGCGACGATACAGCCTTTCTCAGGATGGCCCATCACCGGATCGCAAAAAAACCAAGCTTCCGGGTTCGCGGCTTTCACCATGCGTACGATTTCGAGGATCTGCTCGCCCTGCTCGGCAGATCCTAAATAGCCGCTCAGCACTGCATCGCAGGTCTTTAGCCGATCGATATCACTGATGCCTTTGACAATGTCTGTCAGGTGCGTCGCGGGCATCACGAAGCCCGTCCAGTGGCCGTATTGCGTGTGGTTGGAGAACTGTACGGTGTTGAGCGGCCAGACGTTGGCACCCATGCGCCGCATCGGAAATTCGGCAGCGGCGTTACCTGCGTGGCCGAATACCACATGCGACTGAATTGCGAGAATATTTTTCATTATGATCTGTACTGTCTTGCCCTAGCCTGCCATAAAAAAGGGCCGGAAACCGGACCTGAAGTGCTTACTGCCAGACGATCAGGCAGTAGTGTTTTTTACCGCGACGCAGCAGCGTGTAGCGGCCAAACAGTTTGTCGGTATCGCTGAAGCGATACTCGGCGTTGGACTGTTTCTCGCCGTTGATGGTGACGGCATTAGAGCCGATCATGGTGCGTGCCTGGCCGCGTGACGGTACCAGTTCTGCATTCACCAGCGCCTGTTGCAGATCGTCCTCCGCGCTCAGCTGGATGGTCGGCATGCCGTCCTGCGCCAGCTGTTCAAAGTCCGCTTCGGTCATATCGCTCAGCGCGCCAGAGAACAGGCTTTCGGTGATGCGTTTCGCCGCTGCCAGGCCGGTTTCGCCGTGCACCAGACGCGTGACGTTCTCGGCGAGCACGTACTGCGCGCGCGGTGCTTTACCGCTGTTCTTATCCTCTTCTTCCAGCGCATTGATCTCTTCAAGGCTCAGGAAGGTGAAGAACTTCAGGAAGCGGTAAACATCGGCGTCTGCGGTGTTAATCCAGAACTGGTAGAACTTGTACGGGCTGGTTTTCTTCGCATCCAGCCATACCGCGCCGCCCTCAGTTTTACCGAATTTGGTGCCGTCTGATTTGGTAATCAGCGGAACCGTCAGGCCAAACACCTGGTTCTGGTAGAGACGTCGCGTCAGGTCGATGCCGGAGGTGATGTTGCCCCACTGATCGGAGCCGCCAATCTGTAAGGCTACACTGTGGCGCTTGTTCAGCTCGGCGAAGTCATAGCCCTGCAACAGGTTATAGGAGAACTCAGTGAAGGAGATGCCTTGGTCGTCGCGGTTGAGGCGCTGCTTTACCGCTTCCTTGTTAATCATCTGATTAACCGAGAAGTGTTTGCCAATATCGCGCAGGAAGGTCAGTACGTTCATGCCGCCAAACCAGTCATAGTTATTGGCGGAGATAGCGCTGTTGTCGCCACAGTCGAAATCGAGGAAAGGCGCAACCTGCTTGCGGATCTTCTCAACCCACTCGCTGACGGTGTCGCTGGTATTAAGTTTACGTTCTGCTGCTTTAAAGCTGGGATCGCCAATCAGGCCGGTGGCCCCCCCCACCAGCGCGACCGGCTTGTGTCCGGCATCCTGAAAACGTTTCAGGCAGAGCAGCGGCACCAGATGGCCCAAATGCAAGCTGTCAGCGGTCGGATCGAAGCCGCAATAGAGATAGAGCGGCCCTTGCACCAGTCGCTCTGCTAACGCTTCTTCGTCCGTTACTTGGGCGATTAAGCCCCGTTCCTGCAATTGTTGTATCAGGTTACTGCTGGTCATCACTGACTCCAAATTTAGCAGACTGCACCTATGCTGGTACACAGCTTTCCGCTGAGATGCGGAAGAAAAAATGAGGGCTATAGCATAAAGCGCTGGCGACGGTTGTGCCAGCGTTAAGAGAGGTGAAAAACGCTGTTTTATGGCGCTAAACGGTCGATTTTCCAGCCATTGTCGTCGCGCTGGTAGAGGAAGCGGTCATGCAGGCGATGTTCGCCGCCCTCCCAGAACTCCATGGTATGAAATTTGACGCGATAGCCACCCCAGAAGCTGGGCAGCGGAACCTCGCCCTGCTGGAATTTCTGTTTCAGCTCAAGGAACTTGCCCTCCAGTACGCCGCGCGCCGAGATACGACTCGACTGCCGCGATACCCAGGCACCGATCTGGCTGTCACGCGGGCGACTGTGGAAATATTTCAGCACCTCAAGCGGTGTCAGCTTTTCGACTTCGCCTAGCACCATCACCTGACGCTCCAGAAAGTGCCACGGAAAGTGCAGCGAGATGCGCGGATTATTCGCCAGCTGCTGCGCCTTGCGGCTGCCCAGGTTGGTATAAAACACCAAGCCATTGTCATCATAATGCTTCAGCAAGACGATGCGCTGGTAAGGCTGGCCCTGTTCATCTACCGTTGCCACGGTCATGGCGGTGGGATCTGGCAGCTGCGCGTCGCAGGCCTGACGTAGCCAAGTTTCAAACAGCGCCAGCGGCTGCTCGGGCAGATCCTTGCGGCGCAGTCCGCCGCGCGTATATTCACGACGCAGGCTGGCGATATCTTGCAGAGTGAGATTAGTGCTCATACGGGTTACTCGAAGTGGACAGGCTGACTGGCAGGCTGAAGTTCACAATCGTTAACGATGATTTTATCGTCACGTTCAATAAAGGCGCTTTCACCTTTCGTCCAGAAAACATATTTCCCGTCGCTGTAGCGCGCCCCTGAGGCGGACATGGCGCGTTTCAGCGTTAAGGGCTGGCCATCCATAATAAAGCTGACTTGCTCGCTGGCGTTATC
This sequence comes from Candidatus Pantoea bathycoeliae, assembly GCA_031332935.1. GTDB lineage: Bacteria > Pseudomonadota > Gammaproteobacteria > Enterobacterales > Enterobacteriaceae > Pantoea > Pantoea bathycoeliae. The sequence continues at coordinate 14,107 of JAUHTP010000038.1, forward strand.
AAGCGTCACCGTTAATGGTAGCGTACCGCAGCGGTAGTGCAGCGTTTGCGGCGGCTCGGCCTGCTTGTTAATTAAACCGCATCCTGCCAGCAGCAGCACCGCAGCCAAAGGTAAGCCCTGTTTCATCATCATTCTCCTTACGTCAATAGAGCGGATTCGCCGGATAGATAGCGCCAAGCACGCTTTGTGCACGCACGCCAGTCACGGCGGGCAGATTGCCAGGCAGGCCGGAAAGCGTGCGGCTGGCAAGCCAGGCAAACGCCAGCGCCTCCATATCGTCGCCGCGAATACCCGCCGCATCGGTGGTAGTGACTTCTGTGCCGACCAGCAGCGCGGCGAGACGCGCCATCAGCAGCGGATTCCGGCCGCCGCCGCCGCATACCAGCAGACGATCGCAGCCGTCATTGAGCTGCAGCTGGCGTTCCACCCAGTGCCATATCGCGGCGGCGGAAATCGCCGACCACCGTGATGCCGGTTGCCGCCACGATCTGGTTGTTGTCGCCGATTTGCAGCGTATTTGGCGCGTCGCTCTGCGGCTCGTGTCAGACCGTCTGCCCGTGACAGCCGATGGCGACAATATCGCTCGGCTCCAGCGCCTCGCGCCGTAATAGCTTATTTGACCGCCTCAGCAAATAGCTGGCCCAGCCGGGTATCAAGCTGACCCAGCTGTGGCAGTAACTACCCTGCCAAGCCACCATATTTTCGTCGATGGCGGCCAGCACCACATCAACGCCATCCAGGCTGGTGCCTGACATAACGCCAATATAACGTCCTGATTTCATATCTGGTTCATACCCCGTGGCGGAAAAGCAATTCAACTGCCTTCAGTCTGGCAAATTCCCACGCCTGATTCGACGGTTACCTGCTATTTTCACCTGACTTTGTACAACAATAACTTTGCGAAACTTTTTTTGTCCTTTATTGAATTATTGTTGACCGTCGTTAGTCTATGCTTCTTTTACTCAGACTATGCTTTGTGTCTTATACTGTTTGCAGGATTTCGCGATTCACATGGCGCATTGCTTAAGAAAGGAGTTACAGATGATCAAGCGTTTCGTTGCGGTCGCACTGGCTGGCATTACGCTGGCAGGATGCTCAAATACCAGCACTCTGTCAGGCGATACCTACAGTGCCAGTGAGGCCAAACAAGTTCAGAGCGTGTCATACGGTACGCTGGTGGCGGTTCGCCCGGTGAAAATTCAGGGCGGCGATGACAATAACGTTATTGGCGCTATCGGCGGTGCAGTGCTGGGTGGTTTCCTCGGCAACACCATTGGTGGCGGCACTGGCCGCAGCTTAGCTACCGCAGGCGGCGCTATCGCTGGCGGTCTGGCTGGTCAGGGCGTTCAGGGGGCGATCAATAAAGCTGACGGTGTTGAGCTGGAGATCCGTAAGGATGACGGCAACACCATCATGGTGGTGCAGAAGCATGCGGCAACCCGCTACTCCGTTGGTCAGCGCGTCGCGCTGGCGTCCAACGGCAGCCAGATCACCGTTTCGCCGCGCTAATCAGCGGCCAAAAAAAACCGACGCCATTGCGTCGGTTTTTTTATTTTTCCCGATGCTGTAGCTCGAGAATATTTTTTTCCAAGCGAGCAACTAGCGTCACCACCTGATTAATCTCTTCCCGGCTAATGCCCGCGAGAATATCGTCGCGCGTGGCGTCGATAACGTTCTCCACCTGTTCGATAATCGGCTCCGCCTGCTGCGTCAGCTTGATGCGCTTGGCGCGGCGATCGTTGGCACAGGTCGAACGCGTAATTAATCCTTTCTCTTCGAGCTGATCCAGCGTGCGCACTAGCGACTGCTGTTCGATGCCGATCGCCTTCGCCAGCTGAATTTGCGACTGTTCCGGCGGCAGTTGATGAATATTATGTAGCGTAACCCAGTACGTCTGTGTGAGCTCAAGCGGCTTAAGACGCTGATCGATCAAGGCGCGCCAGATGCGTACAAGGCGGGACAAATCCGTTCCAAGGATCGTATCCATTTCATCTCCTTATAATTAGCTTGCTAGCTATCAAGCCGGGTTTACACTATTCTGCGAGTTTAAAGGATAAATTACAAACCCTAGGCGAAGCCGTAACCGCTATCTACGCTTTTTGAGACCATTGCTTGGGTCATATCAGGAGGATGCTACGTGGCCCATGCTATTTTACCCATTGCCCAGCCTTTCACTGATTTGGTGTTCGGCGCGTCACTTTTTTTCCCACCGCTGTTTAAAGCGGTCCTGCTCTGCTTCTTTTTCTGGCTAATTATTCATCCATTGCTGCGCAGCTGGATCTATTCCGGCGACGTCTGGCATCCGACGCTGCTGGATTTGTCGCTGTTTGTGCTTTGCGTGACCGCCGCGCTTTTTCTGTTGAGCTATGGATACTCACAATGAAATTCAACGCAGTGAAATATTTTTCGACCCTGATTGTGTTCGCAGCCGCTCTGCTGGCGGGCTGGTGGATGTGGAACTATTACATGCAGTCTCCCTGGACGCGTGATGGCAAGGTACGTGCCGAACTGGTGCAGATAACCCCCGCAGGTTTCGGCCCGCATTGTGAGCGTCAAAGTAAGAGATAATCAGTTCGTGCATAAAGGCGAAACGCTGCTGACGCTTGATACCGTGCCCTGGCAGATTGCGCTGGATAATGCCGAGGCGCAGCTGGCCAAAGCGCAGGCCGAGCTGGCGAAGGCGCAGCATGAGTCCCGTCGGCGCGCCAGTTTGCCGCGCAATGTCATCTCCGCTGAGGATCTGGATGCCGCGCGGCTCAATTCAGAATCGATGGCCGCCAGCGCCAGGGCGGCCCAGGCGGCAAGTGACCAAGCACGCTGGAATTTGCAGCAAACCACAGTTGTTGCGCCTGCCGACGGCTGGATCACTAATCTGACGCTGCGCACTGGGGATTATGCAACAGCAGGCACGCCGCTGTTTGCGCTGGTCGATAGCCACTCTTACTACGTGATGGGCTACTTCGAAGAGACCAAGCTGCGCCATATTCGCCCCGGTGCGCCCGCACAGATAGTGCTCTACAGCAACGGCGCGCGGCTACAGGGCGAAGTTGAAAGCATCGGGCGCGCCATTTATGACCAGAGCATCGACAGCGGGCTGGTTCCGGATATCAAGCCGAACGTGCCCTAGGTACGGCTGGCGCAGCGCGTGCCGGTTCGCATCCGCCTGGCCAGCATCCCGGACAACGTACCGCTGGTGGAAAGCCTTGACCGTATTGCAGGCAGCCTGCTGGACGCGGGCGCGGCGCTGATGATCGCCGGTCATACCCTTAGCCCTGGCTGTTTACCTTTTTATCGCCGGCTGGCTGGCGTTCTGTACCGGCATCTCCAACCACTACCAGAATAATGTGGCCTACGCTTTTTCGCTGGCGGGCTACACCGCAGCGATTATTGTCTTCAGCAGCGTCAATCTCACGGATGCCACCGATCTCTGGACGCTGGCCCAGGCGCGCGTTTGCGAGGTCATCTCGGGGATACTTTCCGCAGGTTTTATGATGATGGTGCTGCCCAGCACTTCAGACGGCGAGGCGCTTATTCAGTCGCTGCAAAAAATGCATAGCCGCCTGCTGGAACATGCGGGCCAGCTGTTACAGCCCACTGCTGGCGACAACGTCCGCACCGCGCATGAGGCGGTGATCAGCCAGATCCTGACCATGAACCTGTTGCGTATTCAGGCATTCTAGAGTCATTATCGCTTTCGCAGCCATAACAACGTGCTCAATTATGTGCTCCACCAGCAGCTGCGCCTGACCAGCGTGCTCTCCAGCCTGCGTCGCATGCTGCTTAACTGGCCTGATGCGCCCCAGCCGCTCTACGACGCGACTAACGCCCTGATGCAGGAACTGGCCAGCGCGCAGTGTGACAAATAACCGGCTGGCGCTGATTCTGCGCAGCATCACGCCCGCCGCCGACGGTGATTATCGCCAGCGCGCCTTTTGCCAGCGGCTGCGCTATTTCTGCTGGATGTATCTCAACGTCAGCCGCTGGATTCGACTGATTGCCTGCGCTGATGCGGATAGCCGCTTTCAGCCGCCGCGCATTCCTTCCTTAACGTGTGAGAGCAACAGCGTGTCGCTGCTGTTGAAGACCCTGCTCTGGCTGTCGCTGTTTAGCTTTGTGATGAAGTTTGGCCTGATGGTACAGATTTCGCAGCTGTGGCAGTTTCTGCTGTTTCTGTTTCCGCTGTTGATCACGCTTCAGCTGTTCAAGCTACAGCAGAAACAGCGTGCTGCGCTCTGGGGCCAGTTTATCGTCTTTATGGGGTCCTTTATTGCCGTCACTAATCCACCGAGCTGGGATTACGCCGATTTCCTTAACACAACATCGCCAAAGTGTGCGGCGTAATGCTTGCTTGGCTGGCGTTCCAGCTCCTGCGCCCCAGTTCCGATGCGCGCCGCAGCCGTCGCCATATTCGCGCCCTGCGCATGGCGTTTCTCGATCAGCTGCGGCGACGTCCGCGCCTTAGCGAGAGCCGTTTTGAATCGCAGATCTACCATCGCATCAGCCAGCTGAGCAGTAGCCGTGAAGAGCAGGCGCGCGTCTGGCTATTGCGCTGGGGCGTGGTGTTGCTGAACTGTTCGCATATTTCTGGCAGCCCGTTTCGCCAGCGCTGGCGCAAATGCGCGAGGCCAGCCTGCAGGATTTACAACGCATGATCAGCGCGCGTGGCGTACGTCACACCTCGCTTGATCATGCGCTGGAGAAGCTGGATGAAATGGTGCGCCAGCTGGTAAAAGACGGCGGTGTAGAAGCGAATACGCTGGCGGGGAGCTTGTGGCGCTTACGCTGTTCGCTGGCACAGTTGAAACAAGCGGTGCCAGCCTAATCATTTACAGTATTTCAGCTGCTGACGCTCAAAGTCAGCCTGAAGCTGTGCCAAGGTTTTGCGCTGTTCGAAACGGGTTTTGTCGTTAGTCGACATCGGATCGATCACCAGTTCACGCTCGCCGGGCGAATAGATAAAACGACGTCGGATGTCGCTGCCGGTAAAACTCTTGCCGATAATAATGCCGCATACCATGGTCATGCTGGTGCGATAGCGAAGTTGGTTTCAGTCGCGCTGCGCAGCACAAACTGGCAGCCCTTCTCTTCCAGCCGTTTACGCGCGCCGTGGCTTAATCTCTCGCGCCTTTTGGCAATGTTTTCACACTCGTTGCGCGCCGGACTGGCATCGATGGTGCGTTGCAGCTGACGTCCCGTTTCGGTCATCAGCTGGGTGTTTTTCGGCTGATCGCATCCCACCAGCAGCAGACAAAACAGCAGTGCGCCCGTTTTTTTCATTCCTTTTCTCCTTTGACCGCACCTGATGAAAGTGTCCAGAATCAACATCATAGGCGGTAAACCGTCAGGAGAATATAGCAACAACTTAAACTAAATGATAATAAAACGGCTCCTGTCAGGAGCCGTCAGAGAGTCAGCCTCTAGATTACACCGCAGGCGTAGCGCCCGCCACCGCCGCCAAGCGGCTGCGGATGATCGGCATGATTATCCCCGCCCATGTGCACCATCAGCGCTTTTCCCTTGATCTCATCCAGAGATTTCAGCCGCGGTGCCAGCACCGGATAGCTGGCGTTACCTTATTTCATCGACATAGATCGCGGGCAGATCGCCGAGGTGGCCCATAAGGCCCAGGTGTTTGCCCGTTTTCTGCGGATCGAGATGGCCACCCGCCGCGCCTGCCGCAACCGTTTTGCCCTCAGAGACGCCCGGCTCGCAGCATGCCGTTGGCATGCACATGGAAGCCATGCACGCCCGGCGTTAAGCCATCGAGCTTTGGCGTAAACTGCAGGCCGTATTTTGTCTGCTGGATGTCGACGGTGCAGATAGCTTCGCCGATGCCTTCGGCAGTCACGTTATGCAGCGTCACCTCTTCCGCCAGCGCGCTACCGGCGATACCGCTGCTCATCAGGAATAAACACGCTAAGACCGATTTTTTCATTATTGCCTCTTATATTTCCCACAGGATGTGGTAAGCTTGGCCGCAATTCTGGGTTCCTGCCGTTGTTTGACATAGCTTTACGCTTAAAGACACATCATAGCCGAGCGCTGCTTTACGGATGCGGAACCACTGCTGGCGATCCAGCTGGATTCGCAGCGCCTCAACTGCATCGCTGACGCGCTCAGAGTTGCCAGAGCCGATAATCGGCAGCGGCCGGCTGAGTAATGCCAGCACCCAAGCATATACCACCTGCGCCAAGCTGGCAGCACCGGTTTCGCGGCGGACGTTTTCCAGCTCATCACGCAGCGGCTGGTAGTGCGGATCGTGAAACAGTTCGCCACCGCCCAGGCAAGACCACGCCATCGGGCGCAGGCGCATCGGTTGACTCTGATCGAGCGTGCCATCCAGCAGCACGTTTTGCTGTACTGGCAAGATCTCTACCTGATTTGTCACTAGGGTAAAAGGCAGGCGCGACTGTAACAGCGTGAACTGGGAAGGCGTAAAATTCGATTTGCAGTCGGTCACGCAGGCCAGCCGACAGTTTCAACGCTTCACCAAAGGCAGCTTCGCAGCGATAGTCGCCGTAGATATCGGCGTGATCGGTCGTAATACCTAAAGAAAGATGGTGCTCAATGAAACTGACGCGCTGCTGCGGCGTCATTCCCCACTCCATCAAACGCCAGTAACCCATAATCAGCGTAGAGAAGTCTGGGGCCCTGCGGCGAGATTGTTTGCGGTTGTAGCATAGTCATATCCCTGTATCTGCTTGTTAGACGATTGTCAGGGAGTATAAAGAAAAGGCGTCAGAACAGGGATGGCTGCTGCGGTTCAGGATCCTCATCCGGCTTTTGCTGGCGCAGCAGTCGCAGACGCCGCTGATAGCAGAGCCGCAGCACCTCACGCTTCTGCGCGTCGCTGAATTTCATCCAGTTAAAGCGCTCATCCCGGCTGCGCAGGCAACCAATGCAGTAGCCGTGCGCATCCACCTGGCAGATACCGCGACAGGGACTGGGAACGGGAAAAAACTCAAGCTGTTGAGCCACAACGACTCCAGTTAAGCAGGCCTGTTTAAAAGATAGCTTAGCAGCTGCCTCTTTCCTGCCGCAGCAAGCAAGTCTGGTCACAAAACAGGATTAACAACTTTGCAAACTCGCTATCTCAATATACCGTTTAGCTTTTGTTAAGGTTTCCCTCAGCATAAAGACCTATGCTTGGCAGGCAACCTTTTGCTTTTTTATGGACCAACATGCTGACTAAACGTTACACTGTCACGAAACCTCGTTCAATCTTGGCGTTTCCCTCTTCTTTGCTGTGGTGCTGAATGGCCTGTTTTTATTCCGCGCCAGGGAACGCATCCCCTATACCTCACTGCATGATTACTTTTTCGCTGCCAGCCTCCCCATGGTGCTGACCGCCGCCTTTACGTTGATATTTAATCTGATTGCTAGGCCTTATCTGCGTAAACCGCTGCTGGCCGTGTTGATTCTGTCGAGCGCTGCGGCTAACTATTTTATGTTTAGCTTCGGCACGGTGATTGATACCAATATGGTGCAGAACGTGTTTGAAAGAGTCGACCGCGCTGGTCAGCCGTAACGCCATTATTTGGGTGTTTTTGATGGGCGTGGTGCCGACCCTTGTCATGGCATCGGTGCGCTTCAAACGCCCGGGACAGCGGGTGGATGAACCTCGCCTGGCGTGCACTGTTCATGGCGGTGTCGCTGGGCATTATCGTATTGATGGCGGTCCTTTTCTACAGCGTCGCTGCTCCGCAATAACAAAGGGCTGGTCAAAATGGTGGCCCGCCAATATCGTCAGCGGCACAGGCCACTATAATTAACGACCGCTGGTTAAAAGGCAGCCAAGCTTGGGTACACATCGGCCAGGACGCGCATAAAGGGCCAGCGATTACTGCTGAACAGAAAAAAACGCTGGTGGTGCTGGTGGTCGGCGAAACCGCACGCGCAGCGAACTTTTCGCTGGGTGGCTATGAGCGTGAGACTAACCCACAGCTTAAAAAACAGAATGTGATCTATTACCCTCAGGCGACCTCTTGCGGTACGGAAACCTCTATTTCTGTGCACTGTATGTTCTCGAATATGCAGCGCGCCCATTACGACGCTAATCTGGCGCATCACCAGGCCAGGATGGCGTACTGGATATTCTCGCCCGCGCCGTCATTAGCGTGCTGTGGCGCGAAAACAATGGCGGCTGTAAAGGTGCCTGCGATCGCTTACCGCACACAGATATGACGCTGTGGAACTCTGGCGACTACTGTAAGGATGGCTCCTGTCTTGATGACGTGCTGCTGCATCGGCTGGATAACTATACAGAGAGCCTGAACAATGACGGCATTATTGTGCTGCATCAGATGGGCAGCCATGGCCCCGCCTACTATCGCCGCTATCCGCCGCAGTTTCGCCAGTTCACGCCGACCTGCGACAGCAACCTGATCCAGGATTGCGACCATCAGGTCTAATGAATACCAACGATAATACGCTGCTCTACAGTGACGACATGATCAGCCGCACGATTGATAAGCTGAATGCGTTGAGCGACCGTTTGACGTGGCGCTGATCTATCTTTCAGATCATGGCGAGTCGCTGGGCGAGCACGGCATGTATCTGCACGGCGCACCTAACCTGTTTGCGCCATCCCAGCAAACGCACATTGCACTGCTGCTGTGGATGTCAGAGGATTACGCGAAAACCTTCGGCATCGATGAGGTCTGTTTACGCCAGCAGGCGCCTGGCGATGAGGTGTCGCAGGATAACCGTTTCCATACGCTGCTCGGGATGTTTGATGTGCAAACCACAGAGTATCAGCAGCCGCTCGACATGATCAGAACGTGCCGAAAGTCCGGGTAAGGATTGCATCTGACCGATCGGTCTACTACCTTAACGGCCATGAACAAAACGCCGCAACGCAATGAAACCCGTGAACATCTGCTCGCTACCGGCGAGCAGCTCTGTCTGCAGCGGGGTTTCACCAGAATGGGACTTAGGAGCTGCTGGCATTGGCTGAAGTGCCGAAAGGCTCGTTCTATTACTATTTCCGCTCGAAAGAAGCGTTTGGCGTGGCGTTACTGGAGCGCTATTTCCTTCAGCATCACCAGCAGGCAGCATGAGGTAACGCCGCGCGAGCGGCTGCTGGCCCACTTTCGCTCCGCAGAGCGCCTGTTCAGCGAACAGGGCATATTGTTGGCTGCCTGGCGGTTTAAATTATCCGCCGAGGTGTGCGATCTATCGGAGCCGATGCGTGATGCGCTACAGCACGGTGCCAGCCGCATTATTGCCGCTTATGCGCTGACGCTGGAGGCGGCACAGCAGCAGGAAAATCTGATGCTGCTCCATGCGCCGCAGGATATAGCGAAAGTCATCTATATTTTGTGGCTGGGTGCCAGTCTGCAAAGCAAGATCTCCCGCGAACCGCAGCCGCTGCGCTTGGCCTTAAGCACTATCGAACAGTGGCTGAAAACCCACTGATTTTTAAAACGCCGTTTTATAGCCGACCGGTCTACTACAGGAGTTGTTATGGCGAGTACCCAGCTGTTTAGCCCCCTTAAAGTGGGCAACCCAGGTTTCGTTTCAGGCGAAGAAGGGGTATGCCGGTGCGCCGGGTCTGCATACCCAGCAGCAAATTGCCTCCTAGAAAGCGATTAACGCCGGCATCCATGAGGCGGGCGGCCACAGCGCCGTTCAGCTGTGGCATACCGGGCGTATTTCGCACCGCAACGTACAGCGGGAAGAATCTATGGTCCCCCCCATTTTTGCAACACTGATTTTTGACTAATGGTGGGCTTG
>JAUHTP010000039.1:0-23207 GCA_031332935.1 Candidatus Pantoea bathycoeliae
CATGATGGCCCTCCTGAAAGAAAAACACCCTGCCGGCGTACCGCTCACTGAGCGGAGGTGACCATCTCATCAGTACAAATAAAATTTCCACTCTGTTACTCCTCTTGTTATTTCTACAGGTTTATCACAAGAAGCGTGCCAGAATCTAAATGATTGATATGTATGTAAAAGCGCGCAGCATCATCTCAATGCCATAGTGAAAATAATTGTTTTCTGGCGTAAAAAAACCAGCCATCAGGCATGGTCTTTTACCATGCAGAAATCAACGGTCAGGCTTCCTGCGAGATCTTATCCGCTACTAATGCCAGCGCAGCTTCTACAACGCGCACGTCCGCACCCGGCTTGTGCGCGTTCTCGCTCAGGTGACGACGCCACTGGCGTGCACCAAGAATACCGTGGAAAAGGCCCAACATATGACGCGTGATGTGGCCAAGATAAGTCCCCTTCGTCAGCTCCGCTTCGATATAGGGATACATGCTGCGCACAATTGCTACCGGATCGGCAACCGGTGCATCGCGGCCGAACAGCTCGCGGTCAACCTGCGCAAGCAGCCCAGGGTTCTGGTAGGCTTCACGTCCCATCATCACGCCATCCAGATGTTGCAGATGCGTTTTGGCCTCTTCCAGCGTTTTTACGCCACCGTTAATCGCCATCGTCAGGTGCGGAAAATCACGCTTCAATTTATAAACACGCGGATAATCGAGTAGTGGAATCTCGCGGTTCTCTTTCGGGCTCAGGCCAGAAAGCCAGGCTTTGCGCGCGTGGATGATAAAGGTGTCGCAGCCGCCGCGCTGTGCCACAGTGCCGACAAAATCGGTGAGAAATTCATAGCTGTCCAGCTCGTCAATGCCGATACGGTTTTTCACCGTGACCGGGATAGAAACAACTTGGCGCATAGCGTCAATACACTCGGCGACCAGCAACGCTTCCGCCATCAGACAGGCACCGAAGCGGCCGTTCTGTACGCGATCGGATGGGCAGCCAACGTTAAGGTTGACCTCGTCGTAGCCGCGCTCTTCCGCCAGCTTCGCGCACTGCGCCAGCGCCGCCGGATCGCTGCCACCCAGCTGCAACGCCACCGGATGCTCCGCCTCACTGTAGGCCAGATAGTCGCCTTTCCCGTGAATGATTGCGCCAGTCGTCACCATTTCGGTGTACAGCAAGGTATAGCCAGTCAGCTGGCGGTGAAAATAGCGGCAATGGCGGTCTGTCCAGTCGAGCATCGGCGCGATGGAAAAACATTGCGAGGAGAAAGAATTGCTCATGAAGCGCAGAAAATCCGTTAAGGGTGATAATAATCTGCGCAAGGATAGCACATTAACCCTGTGCCGGGCGACTATGCGTCGCCCGGTTTATGCCTGACTATAGGCTGTTAGAAATTAAACCCGAGCTGCATCATTGCGCCCCAAGTATTGTTGTCACCCACCGAGCCAGCCAGATCCAGATGTACCGCATTGTTAAACGGTGCTACCCCAAAACCAGCGGTAAAAACATTTTCATCGTTAGATTTCATGTCTGCACGATAACCGGCGCGCAGCGCCAACCAGTCCAGCACGCGGTATTCGCCGCCGACGCCAGCGTACTGGCTGCTTTCCTGAGATTTGAACCGCTTAGTTTCGGTCAGATCCACATCCAGCGCGGCGGTGAAAGGACCCCCTTTACATGCCAGGCCAGAGGTGACCAGCGGACGGATCTGATAAGTATCGCGATAGCCGTTAGTCTCTTTGGTCTGCAAATCGCGTGATACCAGGTTCTGCCCGGTCACGCCCAGCGTCCAGTTTTCACCCAGCGGCGTCGCTAAACCGGCGTCGATGTTGAAACCGGTATTATCGTTAGGGTAGCGGCTGCCGTTCAGGTCATTTTTGTCGTAGTTGTAGATGCTGGCGGAATAGTTATAGAGCCAGGTTTTCTGGATCTTCGGCGTGACGCCCAGCGATACCGGATGCCCCACCACGTTGAACTCGTGCGCTACGGCGATACCATAGTCGGTGACCAGCGCCGCCAGTCCGTTTGCGCTGGAGCGCAGGTTATTCAGATCGCCCGGCACAGGAAAAATGGTGCCATTCGCCACGGCGTCGAGATAGTCAATGTCGCTCTGCGCGACATTAGCGCGCAGGTGCACCGTACCGTATGCCTTAGTGATAAAGGCGAACGGCAGGGTTTCATTCAGAACCGTCACCGCCAGCGCGACGCCTGCCGTGCCGTTGGCCTTGTTACCCCGCAAATCGCGCAGCTGGTTCGCCACGTCGCCCGACGCTGCTTTTAACTGCGGATAGCCGTTCAGCAGGTCGCGGAAAGTCAGATTGTTAATAACGTTGCGATAGCGGTCAACGGTATCACTTATGTCATCGACCTTATCGACCATTTTGTCTTTATCAGTAACTTGTAAACCGGCTGAAGGGAAAATGATGCCAACGTTATCGTCCGGCTGAGCGCGGGTCATCAGCGCCGGGTTCGCCAGCACCGCTGAGCTCCAGGTTGAAGAGGCAACGCCCGTGCCGCCTATCGCGTCATACAAGGTACCCGCAGCCATTGCGGAAGAAGAAAGGAAAAGCGCATTTAAAACAGCAGGATATGAAAGCGCAAGAGCAGATTGGTTTTGTTCGCCATTTGTCTGCTATTACCTTGATCAGGAAAACATTCATCATCGGAATTTGTCGTTAGCGCTATTGTGAATGGCAGCTAACGGTTCATTGCTGTGAATTCAGTCGAAACAGCACTGTTATTCGCTGGATTGAGTGGTTTTGCTATAAATCGGCGCTTTTATTGTTTAGCGAGGTAGTCAAAAGGGAAATTAAGGCCAGTAGTTTCTTAAGGACTCATGAACATTATTGCTTAACCCGGTGAGTTGTAAAGCAAATCGGCAATTTTGTTGCTTTATGTCTTTATAATGTTGGTACTGTTAAATATCTGCGTCCGGGTACGATGTGCATAATCTCATGTAATGTGTTGATATTTATGACAAGGAATGTGAATGCTGAGCAGTAACTGCAACCCCAGCGTAAGAGGAGAGTTTGGTGTGATAAAATAACATCTCGTTTCCAGCGGAGAATCCCCATGTCGACAATGACGCCAGAGCAAATCATGACCCAGGCGGAGAAACTGTGCCTGCAACGCGGCGTGCGCCTGACAACGCAGCGTGCAGAAGTATTACGTCTGATGGCTGCGCAACATGGATCGATTAGCGCTTATGACCTACTGGATCGGTTACGCGCTACGGAGGCGCAGGCGAAGCCGCCGACGGTTTATCGTGCGCTAGATTTCCTGCTGGAACAGGGTTTTATCCATCGGGTGGAATCGAATAACAGCTATGTGGTTTGCCATCACTTTGAAGCGCCTGCCCATACCTCAGTGATGCTGGTATGCAACCATTGCGCGGCAGTAACGGAAAAACAGGCACAGGGCGTAGAGAAAATCATTGGCGATCTGGCGGGTGAGGAACGTTTTGCGCTGCAGCATAGCGTCATTGAAGCACATGGGCTTTGTGTAGATTGTGCTGAAGTTGAGGCCTGCGTGCATCACGACAGCTGCGATCATGACCATGAAACAGAAGGGAAAAAGCGCGGAAAAAGAGGCTGAACAGCACGTCCCTGTGCTGGTCGTTCAGGCTAATCCTGAGCGAAGAGATTACCAGCGGTAATCTTTGTTCTGGGTTTCCCAGTCGGAGACTTCTTTTTCAGCCTCGTCCTTAGCATAACCGTAGCGTTCCTGAATTTTGCCGACAAGCTGGTCGCGTTTACCTTCAATAACCTGCATATCGTCGTCGGTCAGCTTGCCCCATTTTTCTTTAAATTTACCTTTGAACTGCTTCCAGTTACTGCTCGCTTCGTCTTTATTCATTTTAGACCTCCACGTCATCCTTCGTTTTACATACCACCGTGTAACGGCAGTCCGACGATACAAAGCGCTTCTGTGTAGCCCTGTTGTAAGGTAATTATAGTAGACGAATCGGCAACTGCCGGATAAATACAGAATAATCTGTTTAAAATCAGAGATTCCAGACGCTGCCGTTTGGCTAATTAGTTGTTAAACCAGCGGTTTAAGCTCCACGCAGCGCGAGGAAAACGGTTATCGCCAGCCATAAACCGTGGTTACCCAGCTAAGGTAAGGTCTGTAGCGTCAGGAAGTAACTAAGCGCAGCGACCGCCCTGTTACGCATTTCCCGCCCGCGCGTAGTACTAATAAACAGACCATCCAGCAAATAGCATCAGACGCCTGCCAATGGCAGGATGATTTGCCAGATGAGATAGCGATCGACCTGCTGTCGCAGCGACTCAAGCGAGGTAAGTATCGCTACAATGGATTCACCGCTCGCCGCATAAATCAATGCAAACGACAGCGCCACCAGTCCCGCCTGACGGCAGGCCGCGTGCCACACGGCCAGCAGCTTTTCGCTATAGCGTGCGCCATATGCCTCACCGGATACGGCTTCAACTGCGTAGGCAAAGCCGTCCAGCGCATAGGCGGTAAAAGTGATAAACATCAGCAGCACAGCATTAGCCGCAACGATATCTGGGCCCAGACGCGCGCCAATTAGCGTCAGCGAGGCGAAGCAGAGCTGTAACAGCAGCGAACGCAGCATGATGTCGCGATTCAGGCGCAGCAGGCGGCTAATCGCCGCGCCAGCTCTGTTTCAGCATCGTCATGGTAATAGCGCGGATTTTCAGCACCCGCCATACCATCGCCAGCCCGACTGCCAGGGTGACATATTCTGCCAGCGCGGTAGCCGTTGCCGCGCCCCACTTTAGGTCGAGCACCAACCAGAGATCGAGCAGAATATTAACGCTGTTGCCCACCACCAGCAGAACGACCGGCGCGCGAGCATACTGCACGCCCAGCAGCCAGCCGGGAATAACCATATTGGCCAGCGTCGCCGGTGCGGTGCGCCAGCGGATATGAATAAAAAGCGCGGCCTGCTCCAGCACCTGCGGATTGCCGCCCGCCAACCGTCCCGCCAAGGCACTAAGTGGATCGCGCAGCAGGATAAACAGCACGCCAGCAAGCAGTGCTATAATCAGCGGCTGCGTCAGCGCGCGTGCCAGCGCCTGCAGATCGCGTGCGCCAAAGGCCTGGGCAGTGAATCCCGTGGTACTAATGCGCAGGAAAAGCAGCAGCATAAAGACGAAGCTGGTTGTCGTGGCACCAATCGCCACGCCGCCGAGATAAACCGGGCTGTCGAGATGGCCAGTAACTGCCGTGTCCACCAGGCCGAGCAGCGGCACAGTGATATTAGAGAGGATCATCGGCAGCGTCAGCCGCCAGAGGTGTCGATCATTTGCAGTGAAGAGACGCATCAGCCGGTCCATGCCTGAAAACGTAAGAAAGGAGAGCGGGTCATAAGGGCACGATTCGCAGCCCAGATCGCGTTAACAAAGGTTAGTGCTCAGACGCCCGACGAAAAAAGGAGCAGGCGTCTGAAGGCAGCCGGTCAGAGCCACTCGCCGTTGCGAACCACACCTACCGCCAGACCTTCAACGGTCAGCGACTGCGTGCGGGTATCGACAACAATAGGCTCGAAATCGTTGTTTTCTGGAAGCAGATGAACCACGGTGCCCTGCTTTTTCCAGCGTTTCACAGTGACGTCATCATCAATACGCACCACCACGACTTGGCCGTTGCGTACATCGTGCGTTTTATGCACTGCCAGCAGATCGCCATCCATAATGCCGATATCTTTCATCGACATACCAGCAACGCGCAACAGAAAATCAGCAGAAGGCTTAAACAAGTCTGGGTCGACTTTATAGTGTGTTTCGATATGTTCCTGCGCCAGCAGCGGCTCACCTGCGGCGACGCGGCCAATGAGCGGCAGGCCATTCGACTCTTCTTCTTCCATCAGCAGGCGGATACCGCGCGATGCGCCAGAAACGATTTCAATGACGCCTTTGCGCGCCAGCGCTTTCAAATGCTCTTCGGCGGCATTCGGGGAACGGAACCCCAGCTGCGAGGCGATTTCCGCACGCGTTGGCGGCATGCCCGTCTGGTTAATATGGTCGCGAATCAGGTCATAAACCTGTTGCTGCCTAGTGGTTAATGCTTTCATCCCGCCCCCTGGTTGTTTATACAGTTGCTGTAAGTATATACAGGTATTGGCGAAATAAAAACCGAAACCCAGGGAAATAACAGGCGTTTGGGCAATTATGGAAAGCCTACCGCAAATGCGACCAAAGCAGCGCGATCCAGACGAACAGCGCCAGTATATAATGGCCAGCAATACAGCGGCGGAGCCCATATCCTTCGCCCGCCCGGCCAGCGGATAGCGCTCCTGCCCAATGCGGTCAACCACGGCTTCAATGGCGCTGTTAAGGATCTCGACGATAATCACCAGCACCACCGACCCGATCATCAGGATGCGTGCAACGGTATCGACATCCAGCCAGCAGGCCACAACAATAGCGATAATGGCGGCGGTCGCTTCCTGACGAAACGCTGCTTCATGCTGCCAGGCAGCGCGCAGCCCTTGCCACGAGTAGCCTGCCGCTTTCACTATCCTGAGTAAACCGGTGGTATTACTTGCCATTACAAGGGAACCCTTTTGGTTGTTTGACGTCAATGTCTGGGCCGGGTGCATTTGGCCCCCACAGATCTTCGCAGCACTTTCTGTTATGCTTGCGGCGCTTTGCTAACAAGAGGCTTCATATTGTCTATGTCAGGTTGGCGTAAACTCTATTATAAATTGTTGAATTTACCACTTTCCGTTCTGGTAAAAAGTAAGGCCATTCCGGCCGATCCCGTTTCCGAACATGGACTTGATCCAACGCGGCCGATTATGTACATGCTGCCATACGATTCCAAGGCGGATTTACTGACGCTGCGCCAGCAGTGTCTGAAACATAATTTGCCCGATCCGCTCGTCCCGCTGGAAATTGATGGCACGCTGCTGCCGCGCCATGTGTTTATTCACGATGGCCCGCGCGTGTTTCCCTATTTCGTGCCAAACACGGAATCGGTAAAAATTTTCCATGAGTATCTCGATCTGCACCGCAACAATCCGCATCTGGATATTCAGATGCTGCCGGTGTCGGTGATGTTCGGACGTGCGCCCGGCCGCGAGGTTCAGGGCGACGATACGCCACACCTGCGCGAGCTGAACGGCGTAGAGAAGTTTTTCGCTACGCTCTGGAACGGCCGCGACAGCTTTGTGCGCTTTTCGCCGACCGTGTCGCTGCGCTGGATGGCCACGCAGCACGGCACCGATAAATCCATCGCCCAGAAGCTGGCGCGTGTGGCGCGCATTCACTTTGCTCGCCAGCGCTTAGCGGCTATTGGACCGCGCTTACCGGCGCGTCAGGATCTCTTTAATAAGCTGCTGCAATCCAAAGCAATTGAGAAGGCGGTAGAAGAGGAAGCGCGCAGTAAAAAGGTCTCTCACGAGAAGGCGCAGCAGAATGCCGTCGAGATGATGGAGGAGATCGCCGCTGATTTCTCCTACGAGGCGATCCGCGTGACCGATCGCGTGATGGGCTGGCTGTGGAGCCGTCTCTATCAGGGCATCAACGTCAACGGCGGCGAACGCGTGCGCCAGCTGGCGGAAGATGGCCATGAGATTGTCTATGTGCCCTGCCATCGCAGCCACATGGATTATCTGCTGCTCTCCTATGTGCTCTATCATCAGGGGCTAGTGCCGCCACACATTGCTGCGGGCATCAACCTTAACTTCTGGCCTGCCGGTCCGATTTTCCGCCGCCTGGGCGCATTCTTTATCCGCCGCACCTTTAAAGGCAACAAGCTTTACGCCACCGTTTTCCGCGAATATCTTGGCGAGCTGTTCAGCCGGGGCTACTCTGTCGAGTATTTCGTTGAGGGTGGGCGCTCACGTACCGGTCGCCTGCTCGATCCTAAAACGGGCACGCTGGCAATGACGCTACAGGCAATGCTGCGCGGCGGCAACCGTCCGATTACGCTGGTGCCGATCTATATTGGCTATGAGCATGTAATGGAAGTGGGTACTTACGCCAAAGAGCTGCAAGGCGCGGCGAAAGAGAAAGAAGGCTTTATGCAGATGGTGCGCGGCCTGCGCAAGCTGCGTAACCTCGGCCAGGGCTACGTTAACTTTGGTGAACCGCTGCCGCTGGTAAACTACCTGAATAAGCAGGTACCCGAGTGGCGCGATGCTATCGATCCGATTGAGCCACAGCGTCCCAGCTGGCTGACGCC
Source organism: Candidatus Pantoea bathycoeliae (assembly GCA_031332935.1). Lineage (GTDB taxonomy): Bacteria > Pseudomonadota > Gammaproteobacteria > Enterobacterales > Enterobacteriaceae > Pantoea > Pantoea bathycoeliae. The sequence continues at coordinate 8,158 of JAUHTP010000039.1, forward strand.
AACGGTCAACGATATTGCGGCGCGTCTGACGGTGCGCATCAACGAAGCAGGCGCAGCCAACGCCATGAACCTGTGCGTCACTGCTCTGCTCGCCTCACGTCAGCGCTCACTAACCCGAGAACAGTTGGTGGAACAGCTTGAGTGCTATACCGATCTGCTGCGCAACGTGCCCTACTCGCCAGAATCGACGGTGCCGCAGCTCTCTGCGGAGGCGCTGCTGGATCATGCCATGGGCATGAACAAGTTCGAGACCGAGCAGGACAATATTGGTGACATCATCATCCTGCCGCGCGAGCAGGCGGTGCTGATGACCTATTATCGCAACAACATTCACCATATGCTGGTGATGCCGTCGCTAATCGCCGCCATTATTCAGCAGCATCCGAACCTGAGCGAAACAGCGCTGCTGCGCCAGGTCCGCCTGATCTATCCGATGCTGAAAAGCGAGCTGTTCCTGCGCTGGGAGATTGAGGCGTTACCAGCGCTGCTGAGTGCGCTGTGTCAGGAATTGGCGCGCCAGAACCTGATCATCATTCAGGATGGACAGCTGCGTCATACCGCCGCGCGTTACCGCACACTGCAGCTGCTAGCTGCTGGCATCCGCGAGACGCTGCAACGCTTCTCCATTACTTTCTCTATCCTTAGCGCGAAGCCGACCATCAACCGCGGCACACTGGAGAAAGAGAGCCGTATGCTAGCGCAGCGACTGTCGGTGCTGCACGGTATTAATGCGCCGGAGTTCTTCGATAAAGCGGTGTTTACCACATTGGTGCTGACGCTGCGTACTGAAGGCTATATCAGCGATACCGGCGATGCCGACGTTGAGCGCACTCAGGCCACCTGGCATATCCTGGCCGATTTGATCACCAGCGATGTGCGGCTGACCATTGAGAGTGCGGTTGCGCACCAATAATTACCGCAGGTAAAAAAGCAAAGGGCGACAGAGATGTCGCCCTTTTTTGTTGCCGGGAAAGTGCCCGCGGAGTGGGCATGGCCCGATTGCAGAAAATGGGTTGTTAAAACAGCTGGCTAAACGGCGGCGTATTCAGCAGCACGCCGATAAAGATCACCAGCCCAACGTAGTTGTTATTCAGGAAGCCCTGGAAACAGGCGTCGCGCTCGCGCTGAACAATCAGCTTTTGCTGGTAGACAAACAGCGCAGCGGCACCCAATAGCGACCTGTAAAACAGCGCGTTAAGCTGCATCAGCGATCCCACCAGCGCCAGCAAACCCAGTGTCGCCAGCTGCAGCAGACCAATAATCAGCTTGTCGTAGCGGCCAAACAGGATCGCCGTCGACTTGACGCCAATTTTCAGGTCGTCATCGCGATCGACCATCGCGTACTGCGTGTCGTAGGCCACGGTCCAGCAGATGTTCGCCAGAAACACCAGCCAGCACTCTAATGGTAGTGACTCACTAACCGCAGCCCAAGCTATTGGGATCGCCCAGCCAAACGCTGCGCCCAGCACCACCTGCGGCAAATGGGTATAGCGTTTCATAAAGGGATAAGACCATGCCAGCGCCAGCCCGCCCAGCGAAAGCAGAATGGTCATCAGATTCATGGTAAGCACTAGCGCAAACGCCAGCAGCCCCAACACCACAAACAGGATCTTCACCTCTTTCTCGCTTACCGCGCCGCTGGGCAGCGGGCGGCCTGCGGTGCGCTTTACGAAGCCATCGACTTTGCGATCGGCAAAATCATTGATCACACAGCCTGCCGCGCGCATGACAAAAACGCCGAGCACAAATACCACCAGCACCGAGAGCGGCGGTATGCCCATATCGGACAGCCAGAGCGCCCACAGCGTCGGCCACATCAGCAGCAGCGTGCCGATCGGTTTATCAATGCGCATCAGGCGTCTATAGGCCTGAAACTTGCTCATCTGTAAGGTCTTTTGCACGTTCAGTTATCCTCAGGCCAAGTCGCGATAGAGCGGCGAGGCGGGTAAAAACAGTTCGGTCAACAGCAGCGGCTTACCGGACAACCGCAGCCGCGAGCGTCGCCCCCACAGCGCACCAACGCTGCCAGGCTCAATAAAATCGCGGCTTAAAGTGGAAGAGGAAAAGAGGTAACGACCGAGCGGGCGCGTGCCCAGCTGTTGCAGCATCTGCTCCGGGCCATTAAGCGAACTTTCCGGCACCAGCGTGCGGCCGATCAGCCAGGGTTCATCATCACCGCACAGTACGATTTCACGCAGCCAGAAGCGCGTATCGTCCGGCAGCAGTGCCCTTTCATCGGTGAGTTCATCCGCGTTGATAAAGCCCTCCCGCATCGGCCACACCGTCACCTGCCGACAGTGCTGCTCGAAGCGGCGCGTCATGGAGTCCTCCTCCATTAGCCAGTCCAGCAGCGGCGCGGTCAGCGTCGGATGCGTGGATGGCTGCCAGTTGAGCGCGCGTAATAAGCTGATCGCCTCTTGCGACATATCACCACTCCCGTCAATTTTGAGGGCAACAGTGTAGCGCAGAGGCGCGGCGGGCACACCTGGCGGCTTATTCGCGTTTCAGGCGGTTACTGTTCAGCCAGCCACAGTCACTACCAGAATCAGGATGGCACCCGAGTAACAGAGCGTATCGAAGGGATTTTTATGGTCGACGATAATCAGCCGGATAATCGCCGTAATACCGATATAGACAAAATAGCGCAGCGGAAAGTGATAGCCCGCCTGAAATATTTAACGATCAGTGCGATAAACTCTTAGAAGTAGAGGAAATAGACAACGATCCCCTCTATCAGAAAATACGACGACGCCTGTTCGCCAACATTTAACAGCACGTTGGCGAGATGCAGCGTCTCCTTGCTGAGAAACACCGCCAGGATCACCGCCAGTGCCAGCAGCCCCAGATTTAGCACCCATTGTAGTACCACTGCAATGTACTGACTGCCGGTGGGTTTTACGTTCATGCTTAGCCTTTTAGTTACTCACAGAAAATAATCTGCATCATGCTTTAATGTGATGTAAATCACAATATAACTTCACCTGCGCACGGCGGGACAGCCCGCACAAAGCACAAAGAAAGCGCGTTTTATTTCTGCCGCAGTTAGTGGAGTGAACTACAGTTAACAGGTCTGCAGTGCGCCATGTCGCTTAAAATTAAGGAAAAATTGCGCCCCGCCCAAACGCTCTCTTTGCAGACTGCTCTCTCCGTCAGGCTGGCACTCTGCTGCTTTTTAGCCTGGCGGTTGTGGAGCTGCATGACGTGTTAACCCTGCTTAATTTTCTCTCCGCCGTTGCCCTGCTGGTATGGGGTACCCATATCGTGCGCTCTGGCATTATGCGCGTTTTCGATGCCGATCTGCGCCGCGTCCTCAGCCGCAGCATTGAAAGGAAACCGATGGCGTTTCTGGCAGGGATCGGCGTTACAACGCTGGTCCAGAGCAGCAATGCCACCAGGCTGTTAGTAACGTCCTTTGTGGCCCAGAATCTGATGGGGCTGACACCCGCGCTGGTAGTGGTGCTGGGTGCCGATGTCGGTACCGCTATCATGGCGCGTATCCTGACCTTTAACCTCTCCTGGCTATCGCCGCTGTTTATCTTCTTCGGCGTGGTGTTTTTTCTGTCGCGCAAGCAGACGTGTATCCGCCAGATGGGGCGGGCCAGTATCGGGCTTGGTCTGATTCTGCTCGCGCTGCAGCTGATCGTCAGCGCCGCCCGGCCGATTACCCAGGCCTCTGGCGTGCAGGTGCTCTTCTCCAGCCTGAACGGCGATATTCTGCTGGATGCGTTAATTGGCGCGGTGTTCGCTATTATCAGCTACTCGAGCCTGGCGGCCGTGCTGATTAACGCCACGCTGACCGCCGCAGGCGTGATCTCCTTTTAAAGTGGCACTCTGCCTGGTGATTGGCGCGAATCTGGGTAGCGGCCTGTTGGCGATGCTGAACGCCAGCGGCTCCAACGCCGCAGGCAAACGGGTCGCGCTCGGTATTAAGCTGCTGGGATCGCTGGCGTCCTACCCTTTATCAACCTGCTGGCTCCCTGGCTCGACAAGCTGCCGGTCAACGATGAAGAGCTAGTGATTTTTTTCACGTCTTCTACAACCTGATACGCTGTTTGATTATTGTGCCCTTCGCCGATCCCGTGGCGCGGCTCTGTACCCGCCTGATCCGCAATGATGCCGAAGCGGATATGACACTAAAACCTCGCCACCTCGATCGCAGCGCGCTGGATACGCCGGCGCTGGCGCTGGTTAACGCCGCGCCGCGCCTTCTCGCCGGAAGGATTGAAAGAGCTGGAGACGCTGCATGAACAGCTGCTGGCGAATTTACGTCTGCGCCTGTCAGTTTTCCTGTCGCGCGACATCACCAGTGCTAAACGGCTGCGCCGCGCTAAGCATCGTTTCCGCATCCTGATCCGCCGCTTTTCGCATGCACATGTTGATCGCCTGCATCAGCAGAACGTGCAGAGCATTGAGACCAGCTCGCTGCATCTGGGGCTGCTGGGCGATATGAAGCGTCTCAATTCGCTGCTGTGCAGCGTGGCCTATACGGTGCTAGAGCAGCCGGACGATGAGCGGGATGATGAGTGAAACAGGGGCCGATGCCGAGAAAAGTGCCGGGAGAGTCGTAGGCTGCGACAGAGAGCAACACGGCCCACAGCGGGAACAGCCGGGTTAATTTGGCGAGCATAGCCAGACTTCCTTCTTTGAATGTTGTGTTTTTTCGCGGTTTTGCCACAGATAAACGCGACGCAGGAACGGGTGCGCCAGCGGAGCGGGAGCATAACATTTCGTTATCGCAAGATGAGGCCAGCGGGGAAAATGCGGATCGACTGCTGCCGATCCGCCAGAACAGGCTGGAAATACGCTGCTTTGGGCGCTAAAAAGCGGTCGATCGCACCAGCCAGATCCGGCCGGGCAAATCCTTACTCGAACAGGTTTTTATGCAGCGCGCGCACCACTCCTTCTGCATCTTCGCCCGGTACCAGGAAGCAGAGGTTATAGCTGCTGGCCCCGTAACAGATCAGACGCAGGTTAAAAGGCTCAAGCGTGCCGAAAACCTCTTTGCCGACGCCGCGCGCGCGGGAAAGGTTGTTGCCAATCAGCGCCACCAGCGCGAGGTTCTCTTCTACCTCGACGCGGCACAGCGACGAGAGCTCCGTCAGCAGCGCCTGTGTCAGCAGGCTATCGCCGGTTGAGGTCGAGCCGGTGGTGTCGAGCGTCAGTGCCACGCTCACCTCTGAGGTGGTAATCAGATCGACGGAGATATTGTGGCGCGCCAAGATAGTGAACACCTCAACGAGGAAGCCGCGCGAGTGCAGCATATTCAGGCTGTGCAGCGTCAGCAGCGTCTGGCGACGACGCAGCGCCAGCGCGCGGAACAGCGGCGGGTTAGCCGTTTCGCGGTGTACGCGCGTGCCGCCCGCCGCCGGATCTTTGCTTGAGCCGACGAACACCGGAATATCGCTGCGCACCGCAGGCAGCAGCGTCGCCGGATGCAGCACTTTGGCACCGAAAATCGCCATCTCGGTCGCCTCTTCAAAGGTGATGTCGTCAATACGTTTTGCAGACGGTACCACGCGCGGATCAGTGGTGTAGATGCCCGCCACGTCGGTCCAGATATCAACGCGCGCCGCCTTCAGCGCTTCGCCCAGCAGCGCAGCGGTGTAGTCGCTGCCGCCACGGCCCAGCGTGGTGGTACGGCCCTTGTGCTCGCTGCCGATGAAGCCCTGGGTAATCACCAGCGACTGTTCAAGACGCGGCTGCAATAGCGCAGCCGCCTGCTCGGCCAGCGTGGCAATTTCCGGCTCGGCACGGCCAAAACGGTCGTTGGTGCGCATCACTTTACGCACGTCGAACCACTCCGCATTCACCTGGCGCTCACGCAGGCTCTCGACAAACAGCAGCGTCGACATCAGCTCGCCGTGGCTGACCAGTTCATCGGTTAAGGCGTTAGAGGTCGCCAGCGAAGCGGCGTCGGAAAGCATGGTAATGTTTTCGATCATGCGATCGATTTCGTCGCGGATAACGGCCGGATTTTGCAGCCGCTCGACGATGGCATACTGGATGCGGCGAATCTCGTCCAGCAGGTAAGCACGCTGCGCCTGCTCCTGGCCTTCCGCCAGCGAAACCAGCAGGTTGGTCACGCCCGCCGAAGCGGAGAGCACCACCAGACGCGTGTTGGCATTGGTAAGCACCACATCGGCGCTGCGGTTCATAGCATCGAAATCGGCAACGCTGGTACCGCCAAATTTCGCCACAATCAGAGTTTGAGACATGTACGACCTCGTGTCAGGTTATCTTCTCCCGCGTGTATGGGACGGGAGACATTGTATCAGCCTTGGCACAAGGGAAGAGCAGAATTGGGCAGACAAGCTCAAGAGACGAGTCACCCAGAAGCACTTCACCTTGCGAAGCGCCCGACTGTGGACGCCTCTGGTGACAACCCAGGGGATTCAGCCCCTGCAGCCGGCAGGCAACACTCCGTGTGTTGACCACCTCGGCGTCGCTCCCCCTGATGTGTTATCCCCGGATACGGTTCCTCCAACACACTGCCTAGGCGACGCGCCTCTTCTGGCTTGCGCACGGATGCGCAAGTAGCCGCATAAAAATAGCGGGTCATAAGGTTGCTGTCTACGTCTGTCTGTTAGCGAATAACTGCGCCCTTAGCGTTAAATGGCCGCGTGCGCGCCGGTTTACTGATGCGGCACAAGGTTCACTGGATGACTTAGCGGCAGAATAGCTGTCGCCTAATCTGAAAATTACAGCCAGTGAATGCGCGTCACCGCGCGAATTCTCCGGCGTTCCCGCCTGACCGCGATAGCGACGTCGACAAAATTTTTCCTTTCAGTGGACACAGTTGTCATACTGAAACGCTATACGGGTGTGCTCGCCCACGATGGAATGACGGTTTTTAATTCAACAAGAGTGTTGCCATGAAAAATATCAATCCGACACAAACCGCAGCCTGGAAAGCGCTGCAACAGCATTTTGAACAGATGAAATCGGTGGAGATCGCCGACCTGTTCGCCCAGGATGCCGATCGTTTTGCTAAATTCTCCGCCACCTTTGATGACCAGATGCTGGTGGATTTCTCGAAAAACCGCATCACCCAGGAGACGGTGGACAAGCTGCAGGCGCTGGCGAAAGAGACCGATCTGAGTGGCGCAATCAAGTCGATGTTCTCCGGTGAGAAGATCAACCGCACTGAAGATCGCGCGGTACTGCACGTCGCGCTGCGCAACCGCAGCAATACGCCGATTCTGGTTGATGGCAAAGATGTGATGCCGGAAGTGAACGCGGTGCTGGAGAAGATGAAGCATTTCTCTGAGCGCATCATCGGCGGTGAGTGGAAAGGCTATACCGGTAAAACCATCACCGACGTGGTGAATATCGGCATCGGCGGTTCAGACCTTGGTCCGTTTATGGTGACAGAGGCGCTGCGCCCGTATAAAAACCACCTGAATATGCACTTCGTCTCTAACGTAGACGGCACGCATATTGCGGAAACCCTGAAAGACCTCAGCCCGGAAACCACGCTGTTTCTGGTGGCGTCGAAAACTTTCACCACGCAGGAAACCATGACCAACGCCCACAGCGCGCGCGACTGGTTCCTGAAAACCGCAGGCGATCAGCAGCACGTCGCGAAACACTTCGCCGCGCTCTCAACCAATGCGAAAGCGGTGGACGAATTTGGTGTTGATACCGCCAACATGTTCGAGTTCTGGGACTGGGTTGGCGGCCGCTACTCGCTGTGGTCGGCGATTGGCCTGTCGATTATCCTTTCTATCGGCTTCGACAATTTTGAGCAGCTGCTGGGCGGCGCGCACGCGATGGACCAGCACTTCTCCACCACGCCAGCCGAGCAGAATCTGCCGGTGCTGCTGGCGCTGATTGGTATCTGGTATAACAACTTCTTCGGCGCTGAGACCGAAGCGATTCTGCCTTACGACCAGTATATGCATCGCTTTGCGGCCTACTTCCAGCAGGGCAACATGGAGTCTAACGGTAAATATGTCGATCGCGACGGCAACCCGGTGGATTACCAGACCGGCCCGATTATCTGGGGCGAGCCGGGCACCAATGGCCAGCACGCGTTTTATCAGCTGCTCCACCAGGGCACCAAGCTGGTGCCGTGCGACTTTATCGCACCGGCGATTACCCATAACGCACTGGCAGACCATAACCAGAAGCTGCTCTCCAACTTTTTTGCCCAGACCGAAGCGCTGGCATTCGGCAAATCGCGTGATGTGGTAGAGAAAGAATTTACCGATGCCGGTAAATCTGCTGAGTCTGTTGCGCACATCGTGCCGTTCAAGGTGTTTGAAGGTAACCGCCCGACCAACTCTATTCTGCTGCGTGAAATCACCCCGTACAGCCTCGGCGCGCTGATTGCGCTCTACGAGCACAAGATCTTCACCCAGGGCGCTATCCTAAATATCTTCACCTTCGACCAGTGGGGCGTGGAGTTAGGTAAGCAGCTGGCTAACCGTATTCTGCCTGAGCTGAAAAACAGCGCGGATATTACCAGCCACGATAGTTCCACCAATGGCTTAATTAATCGCTATAAATCCTGGCGTTAATTTAACCACTCTTTCTTTAAGGCGGCCTTTTGGTCGCCTTTTTTATTGCTGTAGCGAACAAAATAACCGCTTTTGCGCCGATAATATGTGCAAGCCAGACGAGATAATTCTTAAGTGCAGGTGAGATTGCTCTGAAGCTGAGGCTAAAAATTACGCTCTCCTCTGGCTAAAACTGGATCTTATTCGCCCTGTCTTTCCGACTTTTCATTGATTTATAATCGTATTTTATTTTTATCCCGGTGGGGAAAATCTGATAATCCTTATTCCGTACCATAAATTACTAAAAAAGATAAATGCGCTTTGCATTTAATTTTAAGCCAGACAGATCCACTGATCTTATCTAAAACCGCCCCATTAAAAATGGGGTTAACGCTATTTAGTCTTCTTCCTAGCCAAAACAACCTGCTATTTTTAGGCGCTTTTTCCCACACTGAACTCTGGTAATTTGTTGCCCTATAATGAACGCGCCCAAAACGGGTACATCCTTCCATTCACTCAATGCAGGACAAGCTGTATGAAAAAAATCCTAGTTGCCGGAGCAGCCGTACTATACGTCGCAGCACAATCCGTGGCGTTTGCCGCCCCGGAAGAAGCCGGAGCTGCAGCGGGCGCGCAGGCGGGAGCCGACAGTGGTCGCCAGCCAGCTGACCGATCTGAAGTACAACGCCGGACTGAGCGGGCCGCATATCCAGACGCGCGGTCATACGCTCTATGTCTCGGGTGAGCAGACCAAATACCGCGACACGCGTGAAGGGGTCGACCGCGCGAATCGCATCATCATGAATAACCTGCCCGCAGGCATTGAGACGATTGAAGTCACCGAGTCGCGCTTCAATATGCCGCAGGTGACGACGCGCACCGACGTCAGCAGCCTGCACGATGAGCTGGCTGGTTATCCGCTTGGCCACGAGCAGCCGCTGCGCCAGACGCGGGAAAATCCGGTTGATTGGGCGAGACCGAGCAAGGGTTCTTTATTCGCAAAGATCGGCTCAACTACAGCCTGTCGCCGGTGCTGAACCAGTCGGTCGGCGGCCCGGAAAGCTTTTATATGAACCAGGTTGTGTGATGTGCAACCTAGACTACTGGCTGACGGATCATCTGCTGGTGGGCGGCAGTTTGCTTGACAATATCGCCAATAACTACGATAAGTTTAACTACAACGGCGCGCCTGCCGACTCTACGCTGCCGCGCATGCGCACCCATATCCGCGACTATGTCGAGAACAACGTCTACGTCAACGATTTGCAGGCCAACTACATGGGCTACCTCGGCAACGGCTTTTACTGCCAGATGTACGGCGAGTATCTGGAGACCATGTATGGCGGCGTCGGCGGCGAGCTACTCTATCGCCCGGTCGACAGTAACTGGGCCTTTGGCGTCGACGCCAACTATGTGCGCCAGCGCGACTACCACCTACTGGCGACCGTGGTTTATGCAGGATCTGCTAGTGAAAGCGAGCGTTGGGCAATATCTGGCGAAGGATAAAGGCGTGACGGTGGATGTGTCGAAGCGCTTCGACAGCGGCGTGATGGTGGGTGTCTACGCCACGAAAACTGACGTGTCGCCAGAAGAGTATGGCGAAGGCGAGTTCACCAAAGGTTTCTGTATCTCGATTCCCATGGATCTCTTTACCGTGACGCCGACGCGCGGCCGCGCGCAGGTGAACTGGGTGCCGCTGACGCGTGATGGTGGTCAGATGCCGACCACGCCGCGCGGCGTCAGCGTTTTTTGCGCGCTGAGCCTGTCCAGCATGGTGTTGGCGTAGGCAAACAGACGCTTCGCCTCTTCGCCCACCACCTCATCCTCCAGAATGCGCGGATACTTGCCTGCCAGCGACTAGGTCATAAAGAACGGCGTCCAGTCGATGTAGTTGCGCAGCGTCTCGATGCTGGCGGCCACCTCGCTAACGCCGAGGCGATGCGCTACCGGCGGCGTATAGCTTTCCCAGTCGATACTGACCGGATTATTACGTGCGGCCTGTAGCGAAACCGGCGGCATGCGCGGCTTCTTACGCGCGTGCTGGATGCGCACGGTGTCATACTCTTTGCGCGTGCGCGCCACAAAGTCCTCTTTCAGCGTCGACGACAGCAGCGACGACACCACGCCCACGGTGCGCGACGCGTTCTGCACGTAAACCGTCGGGCCGCTGTAGTTCTGCTCAATCTTAACGGCGGTATGCGCCTTAGAGGTGGTCGCGCCGCCAATCAGCAGCGGCAGCGTAAATCCCTGACGCTCTATCTCTTTGGCGACGTTAACCATCTCATCCAGCGACGGCGTAATCAGGCCAGAGAGACCGATAATATCTGCCTTCTGTTCAATGGCGGTTTTCAGGATCTTGTCGCTCGGCACCATCACGCCGAGGTCGATAATCTCGTAGTTATTGCACTGCAGCACCACGCCGACAATGTTCTTGCCGATGTCGTGCACATCGCCCTTCACCGTCGCCAGCACGATCTTGCCGTTGCTGCGGCACGCCTCTTTGCTGGCCTGAATATCAGGCTCGAGGTAAGCCACCGCCTGCTTCATCACCTGCGGCAGGAACATCTTCCCTTCGCCAAAGAGGTCACCGACTACGTTCATGCCCACCATCAGCGGCCCTTCAATAACCTCAATCGGGCGTGCCGACGCCTGGCGCGCTTCTTCGGTGTCCTGCTCAATAAATTCGGTGATGCCTTTCACCAGCGAATATTCCAGACGCTTCACCACGTCCCAGCTGCGCTATTCCGCCTGCTGCTTGTCCTCGCGCGGCGATTAAGAATGACGTCCTCGGCCGCATCGCTTAGCTCGGCAGGCAGGTCGTCATAAATTGCCAGCTGACCGGCGTTAACGATGCCCATATCCATGCGAATAGCTTCGCGTACTGGATCGTTACCGCGAAACGAGAAGGAGACGTTAGAGACGCCGCCGGAGATCATCGCGTACGGCAGCTCGCGCTTGATGTCCTCGCACGCGCCGATAAAGTCCATGGCGTAGTTGTTGTGCTCGTCGATGCCGGTGGCTACTGCAAAGATATTCGGGTCGAAGATAATTTCTTCCGGCGGGAAGCCGACCTGCTCGGTAAGAATTTTATAGGCGCGGCGGCAGATCTCGATTTTGCGCGCGCGTATCCGCCTGACCAGCCTCATCAAAGGCCATCACCACCATCGCCGCGCCGTAACGACGCACCAGCCGCGCATGGTGGATAAAGATCTCCTCGCCCTCTTTCATTGAGATCGAGTTAACGATGCCTTTGCCCTGGATGCACTGTAACCCCTTCTCGATCACCTCCCACTTTGAGGAGTCGATCATAATCGGCACGCGTGTAATATCTGGCTCACCGGCAATCAGGTTGAGGAAGCGCACCATCGCCGCTTTAGCGTCGAGCATCCCCTCATCCATGTTAATATCGATAACCTGCGCGCCGCTCTGCACCTGCTGTAGCGCCACTTCCAGCGCTTCGTTGTACTTCTCTTCTTTAATCAGGCGCTTGAACTTCGCCGAACCGGTGACGTTAGTACGCTCGCCGACGTTCACAAACAGCGTGTCGCCGCCGATAATTCAGGAAACCGGCACGCGCCCATTCGCCGATCTGCTCGGCCATCACGTTTGCATCCAGATCGTATTCGCCAAAGGCGTTGGGGTGCGCTGTCACGTAGCATTCGGCGATGCGCGACATTTCCGCCACGTACTGGCGCAGCTCATCCGGGCCGAGCGCGCAATTCAGGCCAAACGACAGCGGTTCGGCGTGGCGCAGCGAGTTATAAAAAGCCTCTATGCTCTGGCCGGATAGCGTGCGGCCAGAGGCATCGGTAATGGTGCGGAGATCATCAGCACCTTGCCACCCATATGGCCACACTTTTTCACCGCCGCCAGCTGGTCTTCAAAATGCACTGCCGCGGTAATCATCGACTTCATCAGCTCGAAGGCGTTGAGCACGCCGCCAAATCCCGCTTCAGCATCGGCGACAATCGGCAGGAAATAGTCGATATAGCTCTCGTCGCCCGGTTCAGCGCCGTTCACCCACTGAATCTGGTCAGCGCGCTGGAAAGTCTGGTTAATGCGCTGCACCACTTCCGGCACCGAGTTCACGGGATAGAGTGACTGATCGGGATACATCTGCCCGGCAAGATTGGCATCCGCCGCTACCTGCCAGCCGGAAAGATAGATCGCTCCGATGCCCGCTTTCGCCTGCTGCAACGCCTGGCCACCGGTCAGTGCGCCGAGGCTATTAACGTAGCCTTTGCGCGCTGCGCCGTTGAGCAGCGCCCAGAGTTTTTCCGCACTACGCTAGCGTACAGGTCGGATTGACCGAGCCGCGCAGTTTAATCACCTCTTCAGCGCTATAATGACGCGTGATGCCTTCCCAGCGGCCACAGTTAAGGCCAACAATATGGTCGCGCAGGTTCCACAGGATCTCATCCATCTGGAACACGGCTGGCAGGGTTTCGATAAGTACCGTGGCCTTGATGGTGCCGCGCGGCAGTAAGGGCCGCTGTCTTTGCTGAGCAGCGCGGCGGCGTTGTGGAAAAAGTAGAGCGCAAAATCAAACAATCCGCCGGGAATCGCTTTGCCCTGCCACAGCACATGTTTTTCATCTAGGTGCAGGCCACGCACGCGGCACATAAGCACCGCAGGATCGGCGCGCAGCTGGTAGATTTTCCCGGTTTCGCTGGTAAAACTCAGCGTGCCGCGCACGGCTTCGCTCAGGGTTTGCTGTCCTTCGATAAGCTTATTCCACTTCGGCGTCAACGAATCTTCAAAGTCCGCCATAAACACCTTCACATTGGCATTCAAGGCATTGATAACCATTTTGTGGTCCGGTGATTTCAACACGGCGATCACGCAGGTCATTTGGTATGGTGCCGATACGCCAGTCGCTTTCACGAATGGAAGCGGTTTCCATATCAAAATGAGGAAGCTGACCTGCATCATACTGCTACTGCCGTTGCTGTCTGAGTTCGAGCAGCCTTTCCCGTTCGGCGGAAAACCGCGTGACCAGCTCGTGAAGAAACAGCTGCGCTTCTGCGTAATTAGCTGCTGTTCCGCATGGGAGAAGGGTTGTGTGAAGGTAAGATCGCTATGAATTATCGTATCTGTCATGCGGGATCGCTCCTGTTGCCGATCGGATCATCTATTAACGATCCGGTTGTAGGGTATCTTTTGAGCTACAGGATCCAAGCATAAACTGGCTATTAAAAAATCAAAAACTATTTCCATTTTATATTTTTATTGACTCAACTAGATGATTATAAAGAAGTTAAAGTTTTTTACTTTAAGGGAACTGTTTTCGCAAGGGGTTACGGGCATAAAAAAACCGTGACAGCCTTGCGGCTGGCACGGTAAGGACAAACGAGGAAAAGGATTACTCGAGCGTTGGATTCATGCGGCGCAGATCGAACGGGGTGATTTGGTATACGTAGTAGTTCAGCCAGTTGGAGAACAGCAGGTTGCCATGGCTGCGCCAGGTAGCACGCGGCGGCAGTTCAGGATTGTCCTGCGGGAAATAGTTAAAGGGGACGTCCGGCGTCAGGCCAGCATCGTAATCGCGATGGTACTCACCTGATAAGGTCAGCGCATCATATTCGGGATGACCAGTCACGAACACCAGACGTTTATCTTTGCTCGCCATCAGATAAGCGCCGGTCTGTTCAGATTCTGCGAACAGCTCCAGATCGGTATAGTCTGTGATCAGTTGGGTGGGGAAATCGGCATAGCGTGAGTGCGGGGCAAGAAAGTTATCGTCAAAACCGCGCGTCAGCAGCGCATGCGGATGCAGGATCTGATGCTCATAAACGCCTGAGAGTTTGTTCTGGCGCGTCTGTTTCGGAATGCCATAAAGAATGTTCAGTGCCGCCTGTACCGCCCAGCAGACAAACAGCGTTGAGGTGACATGCTCTTTTGCCCAGTGCAGCACACGCTGGATCTGCGGCCAGTAGGCCACATCGTTAAAATCTACCAGGCCAAGCGGTGCGCCAGTAACAATCAGGCCGTCAAAGTTATCGTGCTGAATATCGTCAAAGTTACAGTAGAAATTGTTCAGGTGCTCCGTTGGCGTATTACGTGATTCACGGCTGTCGATGCGCAGCAGTTGGATATCGATCTGAAGCGGCGAGTTGGAAAGCAGACGCAGGAACTGGTTTTCCGTCTCAATCTTTTTCGGCATCAGATTGAGTACCAATACTTTCAACGGACGGATTTCCTGAACACTGGCGCGCGATGAAGTCATGACAAATACATTCTCATTGCGCAAGAAATTTACTGCCGGTAATTCATCGGGAACCCTGATTGGCATGTGCGACTTTCCTCTCAACAACCGTATAAACGTTTAGACATCCAGATGCCCAACATTACCCTGGCAGCAGGATGTTGTCGAGTCTTGATGCGGTTTATGAAAATCTTTCAGCTTAAAACTGCAAACATTGGGAAACAGGTAAAAATACTGGAATGACATGGCTGGTAAAGACGAAGGATGGTTTCTGAAGAATATTATTGGACGCAAAACGCAAAAAACCCTGACCGTCAGGTCAGGGTTATCGCGATTGTTTGATGCCT
>JAUHTP010000004.1:0-62992 GCA_031332935.1 Candidatus Pantoea bathycoeliae
GCAACAACCTGAACCTGATTCAGTGCTTGCAAAACAGAGGTAGTCCATAGATATAGATCGTCAGATCGCCGCCAGACTGGAACAGACCAGCGCGGTTATAAATTTGTCCACTGCTGATATCCAGCGTGTTTTTCGCTATCAGATTTCCGTCAGCGTTAAGTAATTCGCCCTGCTGCGCGTCAATAACGAGCCCGTTACCCAGCATAACACCGCTTTGGTTATTCAGCCCCTGGCTGTGCGTTGTCAACTGCTGTGCAGCCTCAATGCGGCTCTGCGCATTATCAATAGGCTGGCTGCTTGTCAGCCGCGCTGCACCGCCGGTAGCAGAAATAAGGCCCTGCTGGTTTTGCAATGCGCCAGTGGAAAGGCTCAGATTTCGGGAGGCAAGCAGATTGCCGCCGCTATTATTGAGGCGGTCCTGCACAGCAAGCTGTAGCTCGCCCTTGCCTGCGGCCAGCAATGCTGCCAGAAAGGACGTTCAGGCTGCCGCCGCTTTCGATACGTCCAGCCTGGTTATCCAGCGTGCCAGAGAGGGAAAGCATCATATCCCCCGCGTCGCGCCGGGACAGTAACCCATGTAACCCATGCTAGTTGTTTAGCGTCTCTGCGCTGAGCATCAGGGACTGCACCTGCGTTTGTCCCTGGGATAGATCCAGCCTCTTACCAGTGATATTTAGTGCGCCGTTTGACAGTAAATTACCCTTGTTGCCGTCAAGCTGTGCCGCATTCAACGTCAGCGCGCCGCTGCGTATCAAGCCGGAGCGTATTGCCGTTACCCGCGATCAAACCGCTGCGGTTTTCGATGCTGCTGGCCTGAATTGCCGTGTCGCCCTGGTTAATAATCGTTCCCTGATTATTGTGCAGCGCGCCAGCGTTTAGCGTCAGCGTCTCAGCATTTTGCTGACGCAGCAGGCCGCCATTGTTGCTAATGTTTTTCGCCGTGATACTCAAACTGCCAGCAGAAAGCTGGCCATTGTCATTGGTGAAATCAGCCGCTGCCTGCGCTCTGACTTTTTCGCCCGCCACCGTAGCGCCTGAGGTGCTGATATCGCCCTGCGTAGCCGTTAGCATAATGGCGCCCGCCGCCGTCTTGCTTCCAGCCAGATCAACGCGGCTGCCCTGCGCCTGAAACTGGTCATGTGCCAAGTTTTTTCCCCTGGCTTTTAACTCGCCCTGGCTGGTCAGTAGCAGGCTGCCCGGCTGCGACAGGCTGCCGCTATCGTCAATGCCCGCGGCTAAAATACTTTCGCTGCTGCTCTCGATGCTGCTGGCGGTCAGCATGACATCTTTATTCGCGCGGATTTGCCCACTGTTACGTAGCTCACCGCTTGTCGATAGCGTAATTTTCTGTGATGAAAGGAGTTTACCGCTGTTTTGCTGATCGCCCTGAGTGGCTATTTGCAAAGCTTCGCTGCTTTGCAGCGTGCCGCTGTTCTCCAGCTTTCCATCCGCGCTGAGGCGCAATTCGCACGCACCTGCGCCAAGCTCTCCGGCGTTACGTACACCCACGCCTTTTTCCGTTCCGGTCAGCACAATCTTGTTGGTGTACATGCCGCCCACTGCTGCAACGTCGAGCGCGAAAGCGGGGCGTGTGGCTTCATCACTGGCTTTTACTGCGGTCACGCTTCCATCAATCGCGACCTGATTTTTGCCGGCCACCACGTTCAAATCGCGAGCATGGACTTTGGCATTGACCGCAACCGACTGGGCAATGATCTGGGTGTAATCGGCATCGCTGTCGTTTAAGCCTTTGCCTGCAATATTGATGCGACCGCCGTTTACGTCAAATCCTTTTAGCTCGCCGTTTTCCATCCTCGCCTGACCCGTCGTCAGGGTATTGCGGCTGGCATTGATAAAGCCGCAACCGTCACAGGTAATACCGGCGGGGTTGGCGATGATCACCTCAGCACGTTTGCCCGCCACCTCGATAAATCCGTTGAGCTGGCTGGGGTTGCGGCTGTTGACCTCATATGGCTGTTATTGAGGATAGCGCCGCGTTGATCCACATCGAACTTGCTATAGGCATTGCGGGAAAAGCCATGGCTGTTCGGCGTCTGAATATTAATCTGCGGCAGGCCATTAGCAGTTGCCGCCACCGTCGGCTGCTGGTTGCCAAGGGCGCTGCTGTCAGCCACGATATTGGCCATCGCAGGTATACTGACAAGGCCCGCTGCCAGCCAGAGCGCAAAGCCGAGAGAATTGATGCGAACACAGATTTCTGTGTTTGCGGCGTGCTGGCAATGGCGGGCGGCGCGAGAATAGCCGCTGCGGGCGATCTCTGGCACCACCATCAGCATGCTGCGAACTTTACTGAAAATAATGCGATAGCAAAGCTTGTTTATAACGATCACAATCCATTGTTAATTGTTATTACTTCCTGAAGCGCCTAATAATTCCAGTTCAGGCTAAAGCCGAAGGTGACTGGATCGGTTTTGAATCCGGCTGGCTTTGAGAGTGGGATACCGGCAAAGAGGTCATAGCTGACGCCGGTCGTGCCGATCGCGCCGCGCAGACCAGCTACGCCACCAGCCACATTGCGACCGCGCAATTGGCTCTGTGTGGCGCTGTTGCCCGCCACTTCGCCGTAGTCAACGCCGGTATAGAATTCCTGCTGCGGAAGCGGCGTCTGCCAGGCCAGCGTATTTTGCAGCGTCCAGCCACGTCTGGCGCTCAACGTCCAGCGGTTGCCGATAGCGAACTTATTCTGCGGCGTTAAAGGCGTGTTGCTCATCTGTCGGCGGTACTGAATGTTATGGCTGAAGTACTGAGTACCCAGCGTAAAAGGCGTAATCAGCGCGGTAGCATAGCTCTCGTCGTCCCAGGACTCTTCCCACGCGGGCAGCGCGCCAAACCAGCGGGTGCCGCGCTGATAGCTCACGCCTGCATTCAGCGTAGCGGAACCGATATAGCGACGGTGCGTGAGTCCCAGTCGCCACGCGCTGGCGTGGCGCTGCTGGCTGGTGATTTCCGTATCGTTAACAAAATTATGTGACTCTTTAACCAGCACATCGTAGGTCGCCGTGGTTTTAGAAGCGGCATCGCGGTGCATGAAAGTCCAGCGAGCGGCTTTTTCCGGCGTACAGGATGTCCTTACTGTATCCGGCTACGGTCTGGTGATAGTTGTAATCGCTGGCGGTAACGCCGACCAGCCAGTAGCCCAACGGCACAGAATAGTGGCCCGTCAGGTTTTTACTGTTTTTGCGCCCGGCAAAACCCAGATCGCGGCTGGCGGTAAGGTAAAAGAGATCGCTCAATGAAGTGGGGTTATCCAGCGCCAGCATCACGCCACCCTGATAACGCCCCGTGCTTTCCGTCCCGGAATCATCCAGCCAGACGCCAGGAACGTTACTGGGTACAGATCGCTCTGCCTGGCTGACTACCAGGCTGAATAGCCATTTTTGCCTGCACGCTGGGCAGTCGTTGCAGGTTTTCCAGCGCTTGTTCAATCTCTCTGAGATCTAACAAGTTTCCGGCATGCGCTGGCATAGCAGTGTAGAGCGAGGCATAGCCTGATAAAGCAGGTGTTAGCGCCACGTGACGTAAATGCCCCGGCACGATAAACAATCTGAGTTTGCCCTGACGCAGAGCCTGTTGCGGAGCCAATACGCGCGTCGTAATCCAGCCATGACTAATTAAACGGTTCTGTAAAAGGCTCATTACCTGGTTAATACCCTGAACACCCAGACAGTGACCATGGCCCGATTGGCCAGCCGCTGCAAAGGGAGCCAATGTGGTAAGGCTTCTTGGCCGGAGAGCGTAACCTGAGTAATGGTAAAGCAAGGCGTTTCAATGGGAAAAACAGACGAGCAAGTGGGTACTGGCGCTGATAAATGAATATCAGGTGCCTGCGGCATGATCTGTTGCTGGCGAGCCTGCTGCTGATGCTGTAACTGCTCATCTCCCGGAACAGCTTACGAAACAAAGGGAAAAACAGCGATAAGCGTAAAAAATAATGTTGTGAAAGAAAAGCGTTTATTGCTTCCGTGCATCTAAGCGTCCTGCTTAATTAATTTAATTAATCCTAAGGGTCTTTTTCGCCCATTATCTAACCAAAGGAAAAATTCTCAAGAGTGAATTAATGGTTGTCAGCCTCGAGAAAATTACGGATTTAACAAAATGTATTACGTCTTTAACACAATGAAGGGCGGCAGGCTGTACAGGCTGGCGGCCCGAGTTCAGAAAATGACTGACTTGTGTAAAGATAACCACATGAATTCATTAACTCTCTGTTATCTTTATAACCAGCGAGCGCGAAAAGTCAGAGACAGTATTTCATCGTCACAAGTTATCTAACAACATAGTTAAGTGAAAATAGAATAATTAGCGATCATTAAAATGCAGCACAGCTAAAACTACTTACTCATCTAAATAATAAAAAACTCGGCATGGTTACCGGGTTTTTATTTAATATAACGACACGCTTTTATTCTACCGTCACTGACTTCGCTAGGTTGCGCGGCTGATCCACGTCGGTGCCTTTAATCAGCGCAACGTGATAAGAGAGCAGCTGTAGCGGCACGGTGTAGAAGATAGGTGCAATCACCTCTTCCACATGCGGCAGGGAAATAATCTTCATGCCGTCGCTGTCGCTGAAACCCGCGTCCTGATCGGCAAACACGTACAGCAAGCCGCCGCGCGCGCGTACCTCTTCAACATTCGACTTCAGCTTCTCCAGCAGTTCGTTGTTCGGTGCCACCACAATGACCGGCATATCGGCGTCAATCAACGCCAGCGGGCCGTGCTTCAGCTCGCCAGCGGCATAGGCTTCAGCGTGGATATAGGAAATCTCTTTCAGCTTGAGCGCACCTTCCATGGCGATCGGGTATTGAGCGCCACGTCCGAGGAACAGCGCGTGATGCTTGTCAGAGAAATCTTCCGCCAGCAGCTCAATACGTTTGTCCTGCGCCAGCATCTGCTCGATACGGCTCGGCAGCGCCTGTAGCCCATGCACAATATCGTGCTCAACGTCTGCCGACATACCGCGCAGGCGGCCCAGCTTCGCCACCAGCAGCATCAGCACGGTCAGCTGCGTGGTGAAGGCTTTGGTCGAAGCCACACCGATTTCAGTTCCGGCTTTGGTCATCAGCGCCAGATCCGACTCGCGCACCAGCGAAGAACCTGCTACGTTGCAGATTGCCAGCGAACCGAGGTAACCCAGCTCTTTGGTCAGGCGCAGCGCCGCCAGCGTATCAGCGGTTTCGCCGGACTGCGACAGGGTAATCAACAGGCTGTTTTTGCGCACCGCGGATTTGCGATAGCGGAATTCAGAGGCGATCTCCACATCACAGGGAATGTTCGCCAGCGACTCGAACCAGTAGCGCGCCACCATGCCTGAGTTATAGGAGGTGCCGCAGGCGATGATCTGAATATGCTCGACCTGGCTTAGCAGCGTTTCGGCGTCAGGGCCCAGCTCGCTAAGATCGACTTCGCCGTGGCTGAAACGACCGGTTAAGGTGTTTTTAATTGCCATCGGCTGTTCGTAGATCTCTTTCTGCATGTAGTGGCGGTAAACGCCCTTGTCGCCCGCGTCATACTGCACTCTGGATTCAATCTCAGCACGCTGCACCGCGTTGCCTTCACGATCGACGATGGTGACATCGCGACGGCTGACTTCAGCAATGTCGCCCTCTTCCAGATAGATAAAGCAACGCGTGACCGGCAGAAGCGCCAGCTGATCGGAGGCGATAAAGTTCTCGCCAACGCCACGGCCAATCACCAGTGGACTACCGGAGCGCGCGGCCACCAGCAGTGACGGATCGCAGCTGTCCATAATGACCATGCCATAGGCACCGCGCAGCTGTGGGATCACACGCAACACGACCTCGCGCAGCGAACCGCCCTGTTTCTGCTCCCAGTGCACCAGATGCGCGACCACTTCAGTATCGGTCTCAGAAGCAAAGCGATAACCACGGGCGATCAGCGCTTCACGCAGCGGTTCGTGGTTTTCGATAATACCGTTATGCACCACGATAATGTGCTCAGAGACGTGCGGATGCGCGTTGGCTTCCGACGGCTCGCCGTGGGTTGCCCAGCGCGTATGCGCGATGCCCGTGCCGCCAATCAGCGGCGGCTGTGCGGCCTCTGCCAGCATCTGTACTTTTCCAACACGACGCAGGCGCGTCACATGGCCCTGACGATCGACCACGGCCAGACCGGCCGAATCATATCCGCGATACTCAAGGCGACGCAGACCTTCCAGCAGAATTTCTGCGATATCGCGTTGTGCTACTACACCTACAATTCCACACATAAATGTTATTCCTGACCTGATAGCTTTCGGCCATCTTGCGTTGTCATACTACCTGATAACCGGCTTTGCCGGGCTCCCCGAGCCTTGTAGAGAGTGAGTATTATTATTGTGTTACTGCAACGGCCAGCACGCGGCTGGCCGTAAAAATTACTTTTTCTTCACCGGGCGTTGCCAGCCCGCTTTGCTGTTCTGCTCTTTGCGGTTGTAAACCAGCGCCGCGTCGGTGACGTCTTTCATTACCGTGGTGCCCGCCGCGATAGTTGCGCCTGCCGCTACGCTGACCGGTGCCACCAGCTGCGTATCAGAACCGACAAAAACATTGTCGCCGATAATGGTTTTTGATTTGTTCGCGCCGTCGTAGTTACAGGTAATGGTGCCTGCACCGATATTGACTTTCGCGCCGATCTCCGCGTCGCCGAGATAGCTGAGGTGCCCGGCCTTAGAACCTTTGCCCAGCATCGCCTTTTTCATTTCGACGAAGTTACCAACGTGCGCAGCCTGTGCCAGTTCGCTGCCAGGACGCAGACGCGCGAAAGGCCCCACGGTGCAGTCAGCGGCGAGGTTCGCCTGCTCGATCACCGAATAGGGGCTGATTTCACAGTCGTCGCCAATCACGCTATTTTTAATGATGCAGCCCGCGCCGATTTTGACGCGGTTACCCAGCGTGACGTTGCCTTCGATAATCACATTGGTGTCGATCTCAACATCGCGCCCGTGACTGAGCGTGCCGCGCAGGTCAAAGCGTGCCGGATCGCGCAGCATGACGCCAGCCAGCAGCAGTTTTTCTGCCTGCTCGCTCTGATAGACCCGCTCCAGCGTCGCCAGCTGCAGACGGTTATTCACCCCGTCGGTTTCGCTGGCGCGTGCAGGATGCACCGCATTGATGCGGCGGCCTTCCTGATGCGCCAGCGCGATAATATCGGTGATGTAGTACTCACCCAAGGCGTTGTTGTTGGTGAGCTGCGCCAGCGAGCGCTTCAGATCGCCGCCGTTGGCGATCAGGATACCGGTGTTGATCTCCGCTATCTTCAGCTGCTCCGGGCTGGCGTCTTTCTGTTCGACAATACCGACGATTGCGTCGTTCTCACGCACGATGCGCCCGTAGCCACTGGGATCGTCTAGCACGACCGTCAGCAGGCCGATGCCACCCTGCGGTTTGGCATCGTGTAGGCGCTGTAGTGTTTGCTGGGAGATAAGCGGCACATCGCCGTAGAGCATCAGGATGTCTTCATCGTCAGCGAAGGCGGGCGCGGCCTGCTGCATCGCGTGACCGGTCCCCAGCTGTTCCGCCTGTAATACCCAGTTAAGCGCAGGGTCGGTCAACGTGGCTTTGAGCCGGTCGCCACCGTGGCCGTACACCAGATGAATATGCTGCGCACCGAGGCCGGTTGCGGCGTCAATAACGTGCTGAACCATGGGTTTGCCTGCAAGGGTATGCAGAACTTTGGGCAGATCGGAGTACATACGGGTTCCCTTGCCGGCAGCAAGGATCACCACGCTCATTACGCTGTTAGACATAACCATCCTGACACTGTTTTTGACGTGTAAAAGTTAAACTGTTTACCCCTGAGATTACTACATTTTTCTCAGGTCGAAATTAGGCGCGCTCCGGTATCACTGCGCAGATAAAAAAAATGCCAGCCCATTGGGCTGGCATTTCGTGACACATAAAGCCTGATTACATCGCTTTTTTGGTCAGCTCGATCACGCGCAGTTTAGCAATGGCTTTCGCCAGCTCCGCAGAGGCCTGAGCGTAGTCCACGTCGCCGTGGCTGCTGTTTATATGCTCTTCTGCTTTGCGTTTTGCTTCCAGCGCCAACGCTTCGTCAAGGTCAGTACCGCGAATCGCGGTATCGACCAGAACGGTAGTGCTGCCCGGCTGCACTTCCAGCACGCCGCCAGAGAGGTAGATATACTCCTCTTCGCCGTGCTGTTTCACGATACGGATCATTCCAGGCTTGATGGCAGTCAGCAGCGGAGCGTGGCCAGGGAAAATACCCAGTTCACCTTCGCTACCTGACACCTGAATTTTCTGCACCAGACCAGAGAAAAGCTGTTTCTCTGCGCTGACGACGTCCAGGTGATAAGTCATAGCCATATCTGTCCTCCCGGGAAACCGTTATTACAGTTTATTCGCTTTTTCCACAGCTTCTTCGATAGCGCCGACCATGTAGAAAGCCTGCTCTGGCAGATGATCGAACTCGCCGTCCATAATGCCTTTAAAGCCACGGATAGTGTCTTTCAGCGTAACGTATTTACCTGGTACACCGGTGAAGACTTCTGCAACGAAGAACGGCTGAGACAGGAAGCGCTGAATCTTACGTGCGCGTGCCACCAGCAGTTTGTCGTCTTCAGACAGCTCGTCCATACCAAGGATGGCGATGATGTCTTTCAGTTCCTGGTAACGCTGCAGCAGAGACTGCACGCCGCGCGCAACGTCATAGTGCTCCTGGCCAACAACCAGCGGATCCAGCTGACGGCTGGTAGAGTCCAGCGGGTCAACGGCCGGATAGATACCCAGAGAAGCGATCTGACGGCTCAGGGTAACGGTTGAGTCCAGGTGGGCGAAGGTGGTCGCCGGAGACGGGTCAGTCAAGTCATCCGCAGGGACGTAAACGGCCTGTACGGAGGTGATTGAACCAGTCTTGGTGGAGGTAATACGCTCCTGCAACACACCCATCTCTTCAGCCAGCGTCGGCTGATAACCTACCGCAGACGGCATACGGCCCAGCAGTGCGGATACTTCCGTACCGGCCAGGGTATAACGATAGATGTTGTCGATGAATAGCAGAACGTCGCGGCCTTCATCACGGAATTTTTCCGCCATGGTCAGACCGGTCAGTGCTACGCGCAGACGGTTACCCGGCGGCTCGTTCATCTGGCCATACACCAGCGCAACTTTGTCGATTACGTTGGAGTCGGTCATTTCGTGGTAGAAGTCGTTACCCTCACGAGTACGCTCGCCCACGCCGGCAAATACCGAGTAACCTGAGTGTTCAGCCGCGATGTTACGGATCAGCTCCATCATGTTTACGGTTTTACCTACGCCCGCGCCGCCGAACAGGCCGACTTTACCGCCTTTGGCGAACGGACACATCAGGTCGATAACCTTGATGCCGGTTTCCAGCAGTTCCTGCGAGTTTGACTGGTCTTCATAAGAAGGTGCCGCGCGGTGAATAGAGGAGATATCTACTGCACTGCCGTCTTCTTCTTTGATGTCGCCTTTCATGTCGATCGGCTCGCCCAGCACGTTCATGATACGGCCGAGGGTGGCTTTACCCACCGGAACCTGGATCGGTTTTTTCAAGTCAGCAACTTCCAGACCGCGCTTTAGGCCGTCAGAAGAACCCATGGCGATGGTACGAACCACGCCGCCACCCAGCTGCTGCTGAACTTCCAGCACCAGACGAGCATCACCATTCTTAACCTCAAGGGCGTTGTACACTTGCGGTACCGCGTCCTGAGGGAATTTGACGTCAACTACGGCGCCAATAATCTGGACAATCTTTCCAGCTGCCATCTTGAATCCTCTACCTAATTCTTACCTGGTTAAACCGCGGAGGCTCCCGAGACGATCTCGGTGAGTTCCTGGGTGATGCTGGCCTGACGAGCTTTGTTGTACACCAACTGCAGCTCTTTGATCAGGTTTCCGCCGTTATCGGTTGCGGCTTTCATCGCTACCATACGTGCGGCCTGCTCACTGGCCAAGTTTTCCACCACACCTTGATAAACCTGCGATTCGACATAACGACGCAGCAAGGGATCTAGCAGGGCTTTCGGATCGGGTTCGTACAGATAATCCCAAGTCTTCGCCTTCATCTCTTCTTCACCTTCCGCTGGCGGTAACGGCAGCAGTTGGGTAATGGTCGGAGTCTGAGACATGGTGTTATTAAACTTGTTGCTGACGACATACAGCTTGTCGATACGACCTTCGTCGTAGGCTTGCAACATCACTTTTACCGGGCCTATCAGATCGGACAGGGAGGGTTTATCTCCCATGCCGGTGACCTGCGCCACGACGTTGCCACCTACGGAGCCGAAGAACGCCAGACCTTTGGAACCGATAATCGACAGATCGCTCTGTACGCCTTTATCAGACCAGGCTTTCATATCTGCCAGCAACTTTTTGAACAGGTTAATGTTCAAACCACCACAAAGCCCGCGGTCAGTCGAAACGACCAAGTAGCCGACGCGCTTAACGTCACGCTCTTCCAGGTAAGGGTGCTTGTATTCCAGATTACCCAGCGCAAGGTGACCAATAACTTTGCGCATGGTGTCTGCATACGAACGGCTGGACGCCATGCGTTCCTGCGTTTTACGCATTTTGGAGGCTGCGACCATTTCCATCGCTTTGGTGATCTTCTGCGTGTTTTTTACGCTTCCGATCTTGTTACGTATCTCTTTTGCGCCGGCCATTAGCTTCTCCTCAAAGTTGCGGCTTGCCCTTTCTGACAAGCCGCCAGACATTACCAAGACTGGGTTGCTTTAAACGTATAGAGCAGAGCTTTCAGCTTCTCTTCGATATCGTTGTTATAGTTACCAGTTTGGTTGATTTCCTGCATCAGGTCAGCGTGGTCGCGGTCCGCGAACGCCAGCAGTGCAGCTTCGAAGCTAAGGATTTTCGCCAGTTCAACGTCGTTCAGGTAGCCGCGCTCAGCAGCAAACAGCACCAGACCCTGTTGCGCGACAGACATCGGCGCATACTGTTTCTGTTTCAGCAACTCAGTCACTTTCTGACCGTGGCTCAGCTGTTTACGGGTCGCGTCATCCAGATCGGAAGCGAACTGCGAGAATGCCGCCAGTTCACGATACTGTGCCAGTGCGGTACGAATACCACCGGACAGTTTCTTGATGATCTTAGTCTGAGCAGCACCACCAACACGCGATACAGAGATACCCGGGTTAACCGCCGGACGAATACCGGAGTTAAACAGGTTCGATTCCAAGAAGATCTGACCATCGGTAATCGAGATTACGTTGGTCGGAACGAACGCAGAAACGTCACCTGCTTGGGTTTCGATGATCGGCAGCGCGGTCAGTGAACCGGTTTTACCTTTAACTTCGCCGTTAGTGAAACGCTCAACGTATTCAGCGCTTACGCGTGATGCACGCTCCAGCAGACGAGAGTGGAGATAGAACACGTCGCCCGGGAATGCTTCACGGCCCGGCGGACGGCGCAGCAGCAGAGAAATCTGACGGTATGCAACAGCCTGCTTAGACAGGTCATCATATACGATCAGTGCATCTTCGCCGCGGTCGCGGAAGTATTCCCCCATGGCACAGCCGGAGTAGGGCGCCAGGTACTGCAGTGCAGCAGATTCAGACGCAGACGCAACGACCACCATAGTGTTCGACAGTGCGCCGTGCTCTTCCAGCTTACGTACCACGTTAGCAATGGTAGAGGCTTTCTGGCCAATTGCGACGTAGACGCATTTGATGCCGGAATCACGCTGGTTGATGATGGCGTCGATAGCCATCGCGGTTTTACCGGTCTGACGGTCGCCGATGAGCAGCTCACGCTGGCCACGACCGATTGGAATCATCGCATCGACAGATTTGTAACCGGTCTGAACCGGCTCATCGACTGACTGACGGTCGATAACGCCCGGTGCGATCACTTCAACCGGCGAGAAGCCGTCGTTGTCGATCGCGCCTTTGCCGTCGATAGGTGCACCCAGAGTGTTCACCACGCGGCCCAGCAGGCCACGACCAACCGGCACTTCCAGGATACGACCAGTACACTTAACCTTCATGCCTTCGGCGAGGTCAGCATACGGCCCCATTACCACTGCGCCGACAGAGTCGCGCTCGAGGTTCAGGGCGATAGCGTAACGGTTGCCCGGCAGTGCAATCATCTCACCCTGCATCACATCGGCCAGGCCGTGTACGCGGATGATACCGTCACTTACAGAGACGATAGTACCTTCGTTGTGAGCTTCGCTCACGACATCGAACTGAGCAATGCGCTGCTTGATCAGTTCGCTGATTTCGGTGGAATTCAGTTGCATATGCTCCAGTCCCCTTAAGACTGCAAGGCGTCTGCCAGACGCTCAAGACGGCCGCGCACGCTGCCATCAATCACCAGATCACCCGCACGGATGATCACACCAGCCATGACAGACTTATCAATTTTGCAATTAAGCTTAACTTTGCGTGACAGACGTTTTTCCATCGCGGTGCTGATGTTAGTCAGCTGGCCGTCACTCAGCGTACTGGCAGAAATTACTTCAACTTCCGCAGTCGCCTCATAGGCGTCGCGCAGGTGAATGAACTGCTCCAGTACAGCCGGAAGCGCTGTCAAACGTCCGTTCTCAGCCATTACCTTAATCAGGTTCTGACCGTGTTCATCTGATTGATCGCCGCAGACGGCAATGAAAGAAGCCGATAACGCTTCTGGCGCCAGTGCTCCAGAAAGAAGATCGGCCATTTGCTCATTGCGTGCTACGGTCGCAGCGAACGCCAGCATCTGCTGCCAGCGTTCAATACTTTGATGTTCAACAGCAAAGTAAAAAGCTGCTTTGGCGTAGGGGCGAGCTACAGTAATCAGTTCAGACATCAGCCCCTCCCTCCTTACAGTTCAGCGACCAGTTTATCAACGATGTCGCTGTTAGCAGCTTCATCCACGGAACGTTCGATGATCTTCTCGGCGCCAGCCATTGCCAGCAACGCGACTTGCTTACGCAGCTCTTCGCGGGCACGTTTACGCTCGGCGTCGATCTCTGCCTGCGCCTGTGCCACGATGCGGTTACGTTCGGTCTCGGCTTCAGTTTGGGCTTCGTCCAGAATCTGAGTACGGCGTTTGTTCGCCTGCTCGATAATGACCTGAGCTTCTTCTTTAGCTTTTTTCAGCTGGTCGGTCGCATTAGCCTGCGCGAGATCCAAATCTTTCTTCGCGCGTTCAGCAGAAGCAAGGCCTTCAGCAATTTCTTTCTGGCGCCTTTCGATGGCAGCCATAATCGGCGGCCATACGTACTTCATGCAGAACGCGACAAACAGGATGAACGCGATGGCCTGGCCGAGGATTGTTGCATTAATGTTCACAGCACAATGCCTCTAATTAAGTTGTTAACTTATCTGCCGTTATCACAGTGATAAGCGGCAGAACCGTTCATCCTTGCGCGTTGTGCGTGGGATGAAGACAGAGCGACAGGCTTTAGGCGACAGCAAACATCACGTAGAGACCCAGACCAACAGCGATCATCGGGATTGCATCCACCAGACCCATTACAACAAAGAACTGCGTACGCAGCAGAGGAATCAGATCCGGCTGGCGCGCAGCGCCTTCCAAGAATTTACCTCCGAGGATGCCGATACCGATTGCAGCACCGATTGCCGCTAGGCCCATCATCACAGCGGCAGCCATGTACAGCAGATCCATATTCAGGTTTTCCATGACAATCTCCAGTTTGTTTCAGTTAAACGCTTAGTATTGAGAAAAAAATCAATGTTCTTCAGATGCCATCGACAGATAGACAATCGTGAGGACCATGAAAATGAAAGCCTGCAACGAGATGATCAGGATGTGGAAAATGGCCCACGGCACATTCAGCACCCACTGCGACCACCACGGCAACAGACCGGCAATAAGGATAAAGATCAGCTCACCCGCATACATGTTGCCGAAGAGTCGCAGACCGAGTGAAACCGGTTTGGATAGCAGGCTAACGCCTTCAAGGATCAGGTTGATGGGGATGAAGATCGGGTGATTAAAAGGTTGCAGCGTCAGCTCTTTCGCGAAGCCGCCTACACCTTTAATTTTGATGCTGTAGAACAGAATCAAAATAAATACGCCCAACGCCATAGACAGCGTGATGTTCACGTCTGCAGATGGCACGACGCGCAGCGCCGGCAGGCCTAACCAGTGCTCGCCGATATACGGCAGCAGGTCGATAGGCAGCAGATCCATGAAGTTCATCAGGAAGACCCAGACGAAAACCGTCAGACCCAGCGGGGCGATAAGTTTGCTTTTACCATGATACACGTCGTGCACGTTGCTGTCAACAAAGCCGACAACCAGTTCGATAGCCGCCTGCATTTTCCCTGGCACGCCGCTGGTGACGCTTTTCGCCACTTTGCAGAACAACACCAAGAATATCACTCCCAACACCAGAGAGAAAAACATGGAATCGATATTTAATACCCAAAACGTTGCGGGAGCGTCGTGAGCATTCACTAACTCGAAGATATGCAGGTCCAACTGAAGATGCGTCAGGTGGTGACCGATGTACTCTTGCGGAGTTTGAGTTTCTCCTGCAGCCATGATGCTTTTTACCCTTTGTTGTTAATTACCGCCGATGCCAACATCTAAACCACCAGCACTGATAACCAGGTTACCCCGAGCGGCCAGAAGACCACCCTGAAAACACCCTACGCCACAATGAGCAACACAATGGTTGCGATGACTTTGCCTATTTCGCCGAGAGCGAAAGTCCACGCAACCCGTCCGGAAGCCGGGGATTGCCCTTGCAGGCGCCAGGCTAAAAACATAAAAAAACGTTTGGCAGCTAGGCTGCCGCTCCGCCAGCAAGTGCAGATACGTCCTAGGTGACATATTTCAGGGCAAAGAGAGCGCCAATGATGACAACAGTCACCAGCTGGATAGCCAGCACGGTTTGGGCGAATTTTACACTGTAAAGAGACACTGACATGGCGCTGTTACTCTCCTGCCCCATAAGGGATATGTCGCGTGTCGTATAACACTGCCTTTACTCACTCGAGTCAAGCAGCAAAAGCCGTGCAAATTATACGGGCCGCACCTGCGTTTTCAATCAGTAAGTAGCCAAAAGGTGAACAATTATTTAAATTTCTTTCCGAACGGCTATTTTTCCAAAGATTACCCGGTGGAATTATTGACCCGTGCGGTTGAAATTCCGCATCAACCTTGCTTTTAAAGCGTGCTTTAGATCACATTCTAAACAGCTTTCGCTATTCAAATTTCACGACAAGTTAAGAGCACTAACTATTAACAGCCCTACGATACAAAAAAAAATCAATAACTTATGATTTATTATGTGGCAAGCCGCATTTATTTTCGATAAAAACAGCTGATTGACATCCTAGGGTGAAGCAACAATATTAAATTGATATTACGCACGCAGAATTATTACCCTGATATATTTTCCAGCGTGATTATATTGATCACCCTCACTTCTTTAAGAAGTGATCTTCCTGATAAACAAATGTGAATTAAACGTTAAATGTAACAGAGCTTTTCGGATAATTTCCGCTGGAGGTGTTAACATTATTTATCTACCGCCGCGTTTAAAAATGTGACTTTACCCGCTATTTAACTGACGATTTTTCAGCCAACTGTAGAGCTAAGCCAAATCACACTTAATCCCTTCAATCGGTAGGGGTTTATGTTTCTTGTCGTGCAATCACCACTAGATGACGTTCGCCGTACAGCTCAGGTACTTTAGAAGCGAAAATCAGCAGGCAGGCTGGCAATTTCCTCATCCGGACGCACGCCCTTTAGCGCGTAAAATGCGCCCTGCGCGGAAGGTAAATGATGGCACCAGCTAACCATATCCTTCAGGGAGGCAAAAGCGCGGCTGATAACGCCGTCAAATGGCGTCTCAGCAGGAAACTCCTCTACCCTACTCTAGCACCGGCGTGACGTTAGTTAACCCAGCTCGTGCTGCACCTGACGCAAAAAGCGCACGCGCTTGCCTAGGCTGTCGAGCAGGGTAAAGTGTGCCTGCGGCATCACAATAGCGAGCGGTATTCCTGCTAGGCCCGGCCCGGTGCCGACGTCGATAAAGCGTTCGCCCTTCAGGTGTGGCGCAACGACGATGCTGTCGAGGATATGGCGCACCAGCATCTGCTGCGGATCGCGTACTGAGGTCAGGTTGTAGGCTTTGTTCCATTTATCCAGCAGGCCGACATAGGCAACCAGCTGTTCTTTTTGTTGATCGGAGAGGGAAATACCGGCTGCTTTAAGCAGCGAAGTGAGTTTTGTGATCACAGCATGAGTCCAGTCAATTGGGGAGAGTGGCCTCACCCCGTTTTAAGGTCAGGCGCTTTTGCGCAGCAGCCCTTGTTTTTTCAGGTAAATCAGCAAAATTGAAATCGCAGCTGGCGTAATGCCGGAAATGCGCGAAGCTTGGCCAATCGAAGAAGGCTTGTGATCGTTAAGTTTGGCGATCACCTCATTCGACAGGCCACTGACCTGACGATAATCAAGATCGGCGGGCAGCAGCGTGTTTTCATTACGCTGCTGGCGATCGATCTCTTCCTGCTGGCGCGCAATATAGCCTTCGTATTTTACCTGAATTTCAACCTGTTCGGCTGCCTGGGCGTCAGCCAGCGCCGGGCCAAAGCTCGGCAGCGTGGTGAGCTGGGCGTAAGTGAGTTCCGGACGGCGCAGCAGATCTTCACCGCTTGCCTCTTTAGTCAGCGGCGCGTTAAGCAGCATATTCACTTCAGCGACGTTTTCTGATTTCGGATGGATCCAGAGATCGCGCAGACGCTGGCGTTCCTGCTCGATAGCCTCCAGCTTCTGGTTGAAGCGCGCCCAGCGGGCATTGTCGACCAGACCCAGTTCGCGGCCGGTTTCGGTCAGGCGCAGATCGGCATTGTCTTCACGCAGCATCAGACGATACTCGGCGCGTGAGGTAAACATACGGTACGGCTCTTTGGTGCCGAGCGTGCAGAGGTCGTCAACCAGTACGCCTAGGTAGGCCTGATCGCGACGCGGTGCCCAGTCCTCTTTGTCGGCAGACTGCTGTGCGGCATTGAGACCCGCCAGCAGACCCTGAGCGGCAGCCTCTTCGTAGCCCGTTGTACCATTGATCTGACCGGCGAAGAACAGCCCGTGAATATATTTGCTCTCCAGCGTCGGCTTCAGATCGCGCGGATCGAAGAAGTCATACTCGATCGCATAGCCTAGACGAACGATTTTCGCGTTCTCCATGCCCTTCATGGAGCGCACGATCTGCATCTGCACGTCAAACGGCAGGCTGGTGGAGATACCGTTCGGGTAAATTTCGTTGCTGGTCAGCCCTTCCGGCTCAAGGAAGATCTGGTGCGCATTGCGATCGGCAAAACGCATCACCTTGTCTTCAATCGACGGGCAGTAACGCGGACCGATCCCTTCGATGATCCCGACATACATCGGGCTGCGATCGAGGTTATTGCGGATCACCTCATGCGTCTGCTCGTTGGTATGGGTAATCCAGCAAGGAACCTGCTGCGGATGCTGTGAGGAATCGCCCATGAAAGAGAAG
The DNA here is from genome assembly GCA_031332935.1 of Candidatus Pantoea bathycoeliae. GTDB lineage: Bacteria > Pseudomonadota > Gammaproteobacteria > Enterobacterales > Enterobacteriaceae > Pantoea > Pantoea bathycoeliae. The sequence continues at coordinate 17,476 of JAUHTP010000004.1, forward strand.
ACCGGCATCGGGTTATCACCATGCTGCGGAGAGAGCACGGAGAAATCGATAGTGCGCGCGTCAATACGCGGCGGCGTACCGGTTTTCAGTCGGCTGACGCGCAGCGGCAGCGCACGCAGGCGCTTTGCCAGCGGAACGGAAGGAGGATCGCCGGCGCGACCGCCGCTGTAGTTATCCAGACCGATATTAATTTTGCCGTCAAGGAAAGTCCCGACGGTAAGAACGACGCTTTTCGCGCGGAACTTCAGGCCCATCTGGGTCACAGCACCGACAACGCGATCGTTCTCTACGATAAGATCGTCCACCGCCTGCTGGAAGATCATCAGGTTGGGCTGGTTCTCCAGCGCAGTACGTACCGCCTGGCGATAGAGCACGCGATCCGCCTGTGCACGGGTAGCGCGCACTGCCGGACCTTTGCTGCTGTTTAGTATCCTAAACTGAATTCCGGCCTTGTCGATAGCGCTGGCCATCACGCCGCCTAAGGCATCCACTTCCTTAACCAGATGTCCTTTTCCAATGCCACCGATCGCCGGATTGCAGGACATTTGTCCAAGCGTATCAATGTTATGGGTGAGTAACAGTGTTTGCTGACCCATTCGGGCAGCGGCCATCGCGGCTTCTGTGCCCGCATGACCACCACCAATTACGATGACGTCAAAAGGATCTGGATAAAACATGAAATGGTACCTCGTTGATGAACTGGCAGGGATCGTTGCCCTAGGCAGTGGATTCTACTGAGATTCCGCCGAGGGTGAAAGCAGCGGGATCCGTGGGTTTAAAAGAAAAGAGCTTTATTCTGTATATGATCTTCTTGTTAGATCTCTTTATTATGATCGCTTATTTCTGTGAGTAACTAGGAAAAGGCATGCATTATCAACTCGATATAGAGGATACTTTGATGTGAATCATCGGTGATCATGATCCGTATAAGCTGAGATCAAAATAGCGAGTTATGCACAGCCCAGAAAATCATCACGGGTTGTTCTTTGGGTAACCACCGGTTTTACGCAGCATTCAAGCATAGTTATCCACAAAAAAAGCGACAGCGATCGTAAAAAACAGAGGTTTTAACTGCGGATCTGGCGAAATACCCGATCCCCTGTGGTAAAGGATCAGCTTAAAGATCGGCGGTCCAGCCGCTCAGCCAGGCCTTCAGGGATCTCGTGCTCAAGCACGTCGATTTCCAGCCGATCACCCATGCGTTGTGCGCCACGTGCGATCAGTAGTGCGTCCAGAGAGCGAATGGCGCCGCAAAACAGATCGTATTCGTGGTTGCCAAGGCCGACCGCGCCAAAACGTAAAGCAGAAAGATCGGGCTGGGTTTCAGCAATCGCGTCATATATAAGGCTGCAGATTGTCAGGCAGTTCGCCTGCACCATGGGTAGAGCACACCACCAGCCAGATACCCTGTTGTGGCAACTCATTCAGTGCCGGGCCCATGCAGCAGCTGGGTAGAGAAACCCGCTTCCTGCAGCTTCTCTTCCAGATGTTCGGCCACATATTCGGCGCTGCCCAGCGTGCTGCCACTGATTAAAGTAATGTCGGCCATGATGCTCTCCTAGAATAAAGGCGAGCATTGTACGCTGTGATCAAGCCGTGATCCACCTGTGGAAAACAGGGTTAATAAAAAGGAGGGGGCGAACACAGCCGTTGCCACAGGCGGCGTTCGTCGGGGATAAGATTGTGCACAGAAAAAAAGATCAGGGCTTAATAGTGCGCATAATCGGGTTTTGCAGCGAGATCAGCGTTTCGGTGGACTGGATTTCGTCGATGGTCTGGATCTTGTTGATCAGTACCTGCTGCAGCGCGTCAATGGATCGGCACATGACCTTGATAAAGATGTTGTAATGACCGGTGGTATACCAAGCCTCAACTACCTCATCCAGCGCCTCCAGCTTACTCAGCGCAGCCGGATAGTCGCGCGCACTTTTCAGGATGATGCCGATGAAACAGCAGACGTCGAAACCCAGCTGACGTGGGTCGATCTCCACGCGCGTGCCGAGAATAATCCCGGCCTGCTTCATCTTCTCGACGCGAACATGGATGGTGCCCGGACTGACGTTGAACTGTTTTGCCAGTTCGGCATAGGCGGTGCGGGCATTATCTAGCAGCGCATTCAGGATCCCGCGATCCAGGTTGTCCAGTTGCAGTGATTCGGCCATATCATCCTCATGTCAGCTCTTCTTGTTTTGAACAGAGGAGAATGTGCAGCAAAAAGGGGCGTCAGGCAATCTCCGGCAACGGCAAACGCCGCTGCCGTTGAGCTTTAACGCTTATGCCACAGCGTGACCTGCGCCAGTGAGTGCTGGTATTTACGGGCGGTTTCGCGGATCACAAAGGGCACATCCTGCGGCGCGCCGATCGCCTCAAAATCTGCTGCCAGCAGCAGTTGCAGCGCCTGTAGCGTAGTCAGGGCTTCGCCGTTTTCACGGATGCCGCCCAGCCAGTTCTCCTTCGGCGTAAATTCTTCCAGCCAGGTATAAGGCGAGGAGAGCAGCAGCAGGCCGCCTGAACGTATCATTGGCGCGATATCCTGCAAGAAGCGCTGCGGCTGGCGCAGGCGGTCGATCAGGTTGGCGGCCAGCACCAAGTCATACTGCACGGGCTGCGGCTTCAGGTTGCAGGCGTCGCCCTGCACAAACTGAATACGCTGCGCCTGCTCGCTATCAAGGCCGAAATCTTTCAGGCGTACCTGACGATATTCCACCAGCTCGCCTTCTTCTGGCACCACATAGCGGAAATCCTCACCGGAGGTGAGCTGCAGCGCGACGTCGATAAAGCGCGCCGAATAATCCATCCCGATCACCTGTTCAAAATGGCGTGCCAGTTCGAAACTAGCACGGCCGGTGGCGCAGCCAATATCCAGCGCAGTGCCGCGCGCCTGGCAATGGGACAGCGCCAGCGCAACCAGCGATTCAGCGTAGTTGCCGACGCCGAAATAGCGCGGGCCATACTGGAAGTCGAGATACTGCGAGACCATGCTGTCGGTTTCGTAGGGATTCAGCATCATTGACTTCTGATGTGAAGAGACAACGTAGCGGAACCCGGCGTGCTGGAAAAAGTGGCGGCGAAACGCGTAGCGTGATGACTTCAGGGCTTCGTTGCCGGTAGAGATCCAGCTGCCACCCTTGATGATCGCGTGCTTACCGTCAAAGGTCGGCGTAGAGAAGTCGTCATAGAGCGGATGCACGCGGAAGCCTTCGAAGCCGTTGATCGGCGTGGTGGTCCACTGCCAGACGTTGCCCACCACGTCGTAGAATTCGCCTTGGGCGAAGCGGTCAATGGCGCAGGATGAGGCCCAGTAAGCCAGATTGATATTACCGGGTGCCTGCTGCCATTCCGGCTGATCGCCTTCCACCTGGTCGCGCAACTGCATCCATTCTGCCTCGCTCGGCAGCCGGATCGAGGTGCCGGTTTGCTGCGCTTTCCAGCGGCAGAACGCGGCGGCTTCCAGCTGGTTTACTTCCGCTGGCCAGTCCCAGGGCATCAACACCTCTTCGGTCATCAGGCGCAGCTTCAGCGCGTCGGGACGTTGCGCCTCGCCGCGCCAGAAGGTTGGCATCTGCGCCTCGACAAAGCTGCGCCAACCCCAGCCTTCGTCATCCCAGAACTCGCGCTGCTGGTAGCCGCCCGCCGCGACGAATTCAAAGAATTCGGCATTACTGACCAGCATTTTGCTCGCTTTAAACGGCTTGAGCTCCGTGCTCTGCTGTCCATATTCGTTATCCCAGCCGTAGGTGTCGTCGCTTTTACCCTGTATTACGGTGCCGCCAGGCATCGCGACGAGGCTGTTAGCCGGTAGGCTTGCGCGCGCGTAACGCGCCTCCTGACAGACCGGCCACTGCGGCTGCGGTTTGACCCATTCAATGGGCAGCTGACGCATCAGTACGCTCGAGGTCTCCAGATGAATGCGCTCATGTTCGATGCCCATCAGGATGACCCACGCCGGGCTTTCCCAGCTAATCGGCAGTTCCAGCGGCATGGTCTGGATGAACTGCCCCACCATGCTTTTTACTTTGCCGCGGTAGTCACGCACTTCTTCAACAGTGGGCCAGGCGTAGTGGCTGTCGTCGAGATCGTCCCAGCTCATCTCATCTACGCCGATCGCCATCATCGCCTCAATACGATCGTCGATGCGCGCGTCGATATAGCGGCCCGCCATCAGCTTATTAATATAGAAGGAGGCGGTATGGCCAAAATAGAAGATCAAAGGATGGCGCAGCGTAATCGCTTTCTTAAACCAGGCGCGATCGTCGGCAAGACAATCGAACAGGCTTTCATACAGTTCCCAGGTTTGCGTGAAATAAGCCAGCAGCTCTGCGCGTTTCTCTGCGACATTGCTGCCGGAAAGGCGTACCGTACGGGTCGGTGCCGGTAAATTTTGATGTTGTTGTGGGGGGGTCACAGTGAACTCCGTTAGCTGAATAAACACAGCGGGTAATTCACTATAGCAAATAAGGATTTCTGCCCCGTGACTAACGCCGCCAGCGGCGCAGCAAACGGCTCTTCATGCCGGTGTCAAAGCGCCAGATATGATCGAAGATGCGCAGGACGCCGGGTTTGCCGTGCGCCGACATCGCCACCGCATGGAAGCGCTGCTGCTGGCGTTGCTTCACCACGCTGACGATCTCGTCCGGCAGGCGCTGGGCGATGAAGTCTGAGACCACGACGGCGTCGGCGTCCTGCCACAGCAATCCCTCCATCCGTTTCACCACCGCTGACAAACAGGCCGCGAGATCGGTGCCGCCGCGAAAGCGCTGGCTAAGGAAGCGGATTGCCTGCTCCAGCCCGTCATCGCCGGTGAGTTCGTAGCCGATCACATCGTGGGCGAACAGCATAATGTAGCAGCGGCGGCGATCGACCAGCGCCACCTTGAGTAACGCTAGGCAGAACGCTTTGGCGCAGCGCTCGTTAAAACCGCCCATCGAGCCAGATGTGTCGACGCAGACGATAAAAGGACCGCGCGGCTGCTCTTCATGCTTCTGGTGGCTGACCGGGCGCAGCGTGACTTTTTCATGTTCATGCCAGGCGTCGCCCTGTAATTTGTAGGTAAGTAATCGCTTCTCCACTAGGCGGCGATAGAACTCCAGCTCCAGCTCGCTGATGCTGATAGTTGCCAGCTCCGGCAGCAGCAGGCGCAGCACATCGTCGCTTTGATGAATGCCGCTGACTTCCTCCGGCACCGCGTCCGGCTCGCGCACCAGCTGGTGGAAGGCCTCCAGCGGGGCATCCTGAGAAGGCACCGGTTTCGCATCGCGGCTGAGGCCCAGCTGCTGCGCCAGCGCCAGCAGTTCCGGCTGTTTCGCTAGAAAATCACCATATTCCAGCATCAGCTGGTAGTCGCCATGCTGCAACGGCGCTTTGCTCATGTCCCACAGACGGCCCGCAGCAGCCTCATCATCATCGCTCAACATGGGGGCCAGCTGGCCGCTCAGCGCCATGCGCTGCTGTAGCTCCGTCATCAGTCGTTCGCGCTGCTGCTCAAGCAGCTGCTCGTTCAGCGTCAGGGTTTGCAGCGTCAGGCTAAGACGCCAGCGCTGGAGAAACAGCGTATGCTGCGCACCGCTCAGCTGATGCGGATCGGTGTGCTGCAATAGTCGATGCGCCTCTTCGAGAAAGGGTGAAGGCGGCTGCGTGAGCGCGGTCAGGATCTCCGGCAGCTGCTGGCTGAAATCGTGATGGCTGAGCAACAACTGCGCGCGCTGAAATAGCTGAAATTCGCTGGCCAGCGTTTCCGGCACCGGCGTGGCTTTCAGTTCGGCGTTAATTTCGGCTTTCCAGCGCGGCACGTCGCGCATCATCGCTTTCTTCAGACTCGGGAATTTTTCAAAAAAGATCGCCAGCTGCGGTGAGGCGAGCAGTGCAAGGATCAGCTCCTCAATCAGTTCGGCTTCGCCGATAGAGAGCAACGCGCTGAGCGTCTCCAGTGAGATCATTTACGTGCCTGTTTCAGCTGATCGGCCACGTCCTGCAGGCTGGTTTCGATGCGTGCCAACCAGTCGTCGCTGATAAACAGGCAGCGCTGATTCTGGCTGAACTGATGACGCTGGGCGCGCAGCTGGGTATCCAGTTCATCCAGCGCCTCGCTGATTTCAGCAGGCATATCGCTGTGTGCGGTGGCACCGGGCAACGTCAGGCGCACCGTTTGCAGGCTGACGTCGCGCAGCGCTAGGCAGTGCTGCGCATCCACCAGCAGATCCAGCGACTGGGCAAAGCCAATGCCGTTAAGCTTGCCGCGAATATCGCCGCTCTTCAGTAGCCACTGTTCAAGCGCGTCGCGCGCGATCACCAAATGCGTTACCTGCATATCGTGCAGCGTCAGCGGCTGCTGTAGCATCAGGGTCAGCTGCTCGTCGGCTAGGCTGGCGGGAAGTTCGTAGTCCGGTTTGCGGCTGAACATGCCGCTGTGTTTCTCCAGCGTAATCGCCTGCGCCACGCTCTGCTGTTGTTGCAGCGCCAGACGACGCGCCTTGATCTGCTGTAGCTTGAGCAGCAACGTCTGCTGCTGCCAGGCCTGCTGCGTCATCAGCTGATCGATGTTGCGCTCCAGCAACTGCATCGAGGCAACATCGTGCCACAGGCAATCCTTCAGCAGAACGAGATCGATGGGTGCGATGGCGCTGCGGCCGCTGTAAAAGGCGCTGGCCTGCAGCAGATGAATTGCCTTTTTCCAGCGGCGGTCGGAAATGTAGGGCGCATCGGGCAGCGTTTCCAGCTGCTGGCGCAGCTGATAGATCAGCTCAAAGACGTTGTCCGGCAACGTCACCTGCGTAATGCCCTGTTGCCACTGGTGATACTCGTCATCGCTGATGCGTAGCGCCTCCGCAACCGGGTTGGCGTTTTCATCCTGCTGGTGGGTCAACATGCTGCGGAAATTTTGCTTCTCATGCACGTTATCAAGCCACAGGCGGATCAGCATACGGTCATAGAGCGCTTCCAGTCCGCTGTCGGCTTCCGGCAGCTCATTCGAGGCGGTCACCAGCAGGCACATCGGGATTTTTTCCTCGCTGTCGCCGTTGCGAAAACGCCGCTCATTGATGGCGGTCAGCAGCGTATTGAGGATGGCAGGCCCGGCTTTCCAGATCTCATCCAGAAACACAATTTCTGCGTCGGGCAGATAGCCTTTGGTCAGGCGCTGATAACGGCCTTCGTCTTTCAGTGCCTGGATCGACAGTGGGCCAAACATCTCTTCTGGCGTGGAGAAGCGTGTCATCAGATATTCAAAGGCGCGGGCATTCTGGAAAGCATATTTCAGGCGGCGGGCGATCAGGCTTTTGGCGATGCCCGGCGGGCCAAGCAGAAATACGCTTTCGCCGCTCAGCGCCGCCAACAGGCAAAGGCGAATCGCATCGTGGCGTTCGTACAGGCCTTTCTCCAGCGCATTGCTGAGGCGAGAAATTCTTTCTGCCAAAAGATGGGGTTGAGCCATAATCACTTCATTGTCCTTCTGATTCAGCTGCCGTCGCATTATGGCAGGCGCACTACTCTACTGATTAGTATGCGGGAAAGCGTTGATTGCCGTCAGCTTTTTTGTGTCACAAAATTAAATCATCGCACAATGCCGCTACATCTAGTAATGTTGTGAAAAAACCGGCAGAGGGCAAACCCTGCGACCAACGCTAGGGATAGGCTTTTCAATAAATACGTGCATACTGTGCGCTTTTTGATGGCAAGAGCGATGGGGTTTTGCGCCTCTCGGCTCCAACAAAAGATAACTCTATGAGCTCGGATAATAAGCTATCACTTGGTGCGTTAACGCTGGCCGCAATTGGCGTCGTGTATGGCGATATCGGCACCAGCCCGCTCTACACCTTGCGTGAATGTCTCTCCGGTCAGTTTGGTTTTGGTGTAGAACGCGAAGCGGTTTTTGGCTTTCTGTCGCTGATCTTCTGGCTACTGCTGCTGGTATCGCTGAAATATATCAGCTATGTCATGCGCGCAGATAACGCAGGCGAGGGCGGCATCTTAACCCTGATGTCACTGGCGGGGCGCAATACCGGCGCGCGCCACGTCGATACTGGTCATTATGGGACTTATCGGCGGCGATCTCCGTGATGTCAGCGATCGAAGGTCTGGAGATTGCTGCGCCGTTGCTCGATCCCTTTATTGTCCCGCTTTCTATCGCCGTCCTGACGCTGCTGTTTATGATCCAGAAGCATGGGGTACCGGCATCGTCGGTAAACTCTTTGCGCCCGTGATGCTGGTGTGGTTCCTGACGCTGGCTGTGCTGGCTGTGCTGGCTGTGCTGGCTGTGCTGGCTGTGCTGGCTGTGCTGGGCGTGAGTGGCATTATGAAGAACCCGGACGTGCTTCAGGCGCTTAATCCTGCCCATGCGGTCAGCTTCTTCGTGAACTATAAAACCATCTCGTTCTTTGCGCTGGGCGCGGTGGTGCTGACCATTAACGGCGTGGAAGCGCTGTATGCGGATATGGGCCAGATCCGCATCGCCTGGTTTATTGTGGTGCTGCCGTCGCTGGTGCTGAACTATTTCGGCTAGGGCGCGCTGCTGCTCAGCGATCCCAAAGCAATTAAAAACCCCTTCTTTCTGCTGGCACCAGACTGGGCGTTGATCCCGCTACTGATCCTCGCTACGCTGGCAACGGTGTGATCTCCGGCGTTTTCTCGCTGACGCGCTAGGCGGTGCGTCTGGGCTATCTGCCGGGCATGCGCATTATTCATTCGTCGGAAATGGCGTCCGGCCAGATCATATGTGCCGATGATTAACTGGGTGCTCTATTTTGCCGTGCTGATTGTGATTATCAGCTTCGAACACTCCAGCAACCTGGCGGCTGCTTACGGTATTGCAGTGACCGGTACCATGGTGCTGACGTCGATTCTCTCCTGTACCGTTGCTGTTAAAAACTGGCACTGGAACAAAATAGCGGTGGGGCTGATCCTGACGCTGTTTCTCTGCATCGACGTGCCGCTCTTTTTCCGCCAACCTGATTAAGCTCTTTTCCGGCGGCTGGCTGCCAATCTGTCTGGGGCTGATCATGTTCCTGATCATGACTACCCGGAAGAGCGAGCGCTTCCGCCTGCTGCGCCGTATGCACGAGCATGGCAATTCGCTGGAGGCGATGATCGCCTCGCTGGAGAAATCACGCCGGTGCGCGTGCCTGGCACTGCCGTCTATCATGTAGCGCGCGCTGAACATGATTCCTTTTGCACTGCTGCACAACCTCAAGTACAACAAAGTGCTGCACGAGCGCGTGGTGTTTCTGACGTTGCGTACTGAAGATGCGCCTTATGTGCACAACGTGCGTCGCGTCGCGATTGAGCAACTCTCGCCGACCTTCTGGCGCGTGGTGGCCAGCTACGGCTGGCGCGAAACGCCGAACGTGGAAGAGGTGTTCCACCGCTGCGGTCTGAAGGGCTTAACTGCCGCATGATGGAAACCTCGTTCTTTATGTCGCACGAGTCGCTGATTATGGGCAAACGTTCCTGGTATCTGCGCCTGCGCGGCAAGCTGTTCTTGGCGCTACAGCGCAATGCCCTGCACGGGCCTGACCAGTTTGAGATACCGCTAAACCGGGTGATTGAGCTGGGGACACAGGTGGCAAATCTGACGTTTACCAGCGCAGGGCGACGCAAAGGCTGCCGCCCTGCCGCTGGCTAAAGCTGAGCTGCATGCCATGCAGCTGCGCAACGTTGCGCACAATCGACAATCCCAGGCCGCTGCCGCTTTTTTCCTGCCCCGGCCGCCGCCAGAAGCGCTCGCCCAGCCGCTGCATCTCCGCCTCGCTCAGTCCCGTGCTGTTGTCCTCGACGCGTAAGCCGTGGCTCTCCAGCGTAACGATCACCTCGCTGTCCGGTGGCGTGTAGCGAATGGCGTTGTCCAGCAGATTGCGCACCAGCAGCAGTGAATGGCCCTGAATAACCGGTTCGGCACTGCTTTCCAGGCGTAACGCGACGCCCGCGCGATCGGCTTGCGATAGCTGTTCGGCCAGAGCCTCCTGCAACAGGCGATGCAGGCTAATAGGCTGAAACGCGCTGCGCGCATCCTCGGCGCGCGACAGTGTCAGCAGCTGATCCACCAGCCGCGTGGCGCGCTGGATTCCGGCATCCAGCTGGCGCAGCCCGTGCAGGCGCATCGCTTCGTCATCTGCGGCAAGCTGCACCATTTCGCTCTGGACGCGCAGCGCCGCCAGCGGCGCGGCGATATAGTAAAAATCCTCTGGGCCGATGCAGACGGCCTTTGCCTGTTAACCAAACGGCTGGAACGGGGCAGTTTCGTCTGGCCGGTGAACCGGGACGGCAGGGTCCACCTGACGCAGGCTCAGCTGGCGATGCTGCTGGAAGGCATCAACTGGAAGCATCCGCAGCGGATAAATCATCCTGGCTTGCGCATCTGAACCGGCGTAATGTGGACGCATGGAACGCTCACTCTCTGCAGAAAACGCCCGGCTCAGGGCGCTGCTGGCCGACCTGCTATCGCAGCTGCGGCCGCTGGCGCGTATGGCAGAAAAAGGCAAAGAAGACGCGCGCCACCGCTTCGATCAGGTTCGTGATTATCTGCGGGATAATCTTGCCGAACCGATCAGGCTGGAAGAGCTGGCGACGGTTGCTTCTCTTTCTACGTGCCTTCCGCGCGCACTTCCACGTCACACCGCATCAGATGCTGATGGCGTATCGACTCTATGAAGCCAAGCTGCTGCTGGCGCGCGGTATATCGGCGGCAAGCGTGGCGGCGAGCGTGGGCCTGAGCGATCAGGCGCACCTGACTTTTGCCCAGCGTTACTGTATTACGCCGGTGCGCTATCAGAAGCAGGTGCGCGGCGCGTAAGGTAAACCGCAATCTGCTACAAGATTTTTCCCCGCCTTTTCCGCCAGACTTCCACCTTCACCTTTATTAAAGGAAGAGACGATGTTAGCTGGCGTGTTGTTTTCCCTTGCCGCAGGGCTGGATGTGGGGACTGATTTTTGTTGGGCCGCTGCTTGGTGCCGGACTATCCCGGCGCGCTGCAGTCCGCTGGCCTGGCACGATCGCCATCGGCTGCGTAAGCTGCTACCAGCCGACTGGCGCGAAGCGTTAAAGCTTTCGCTGGTGGGTAATCTCCTTTATTACACCTTCCTCGCCAACGCGATTCAGCGTACCGGCGCGCCGGTTTCAACCATTATTATCGGTACGCTGCCGGTGGTCATGGCGATTACCGCCAGCCAGTGGCTGCCAACGGTTTTCTGGGGCCGCTTATCGTGTTCGAAACGTTGTCAGGTCTGTTCTGGACGTTTCTCTGGCGGCAAAGCTGGCCGCCATTGCTCACCGTCGCGGGGATTCTTTGCCTGATCGCTGGCGTACTCTGGGCGATGCGAATTAAACCTGAACCGGTTGTCACCTCAGTCGCGCATTAATAGTGCTGCCGGCTACCTCTTTTATAAAGGCTGAGTCGCTGATTTCACACAGTTTTAATAATTATACGCAGAGCGGAGCGGCAAATTTTGCCGCTCTTTTGCCATTTATCATCCAAAGGCGAATCGCGTAATGGTTTAAATAGCGATAGAGATCTCATTTTTTTCTCCCTCAGCACGGCATAAATCTTCCCTGGCTGGCGATAATATGTGCGCCAGACGACCTCTGTACCCTCTGTTTAAAGCATTAGGCTCTTTATTAATGGCGAGGAATCACTGGTTTAATGCATATTTATTAGCTGCCGGTGCGTTTTTATTGACGTTTGGCCCTGAGAACGCTGGTGGATAAACTATCCTTTTTTCCATAAATCGTCAAGCGGATAAGAAAAACATCCGACGCGGGAAATGGTAAAACTTTAGCAAACACTATCTTTATGCTGATTTATTTATATGCCATCGCCCTTCCAATAAGAAAAGCGATAAGCAGCCGTAAAGCATTCAGGCAGGAAGAATCCTGGTCACGCTTTATACGGCTCGCTTATATCGGCCTGATTAAACAATCTCCGTTGGTTGCAAAGTTAGTGCCGGATTAACCTGTGGTAAACGAAGCGTTAATTTGCAGGGTTGTTCACGGCTGCTTAATGGAAAGGGCGCGCTTTAGCTCCGGGCATTAGCGCTCGTGAAGTAAAATGAGAAGCACCAATCTCATCGAAATGAGATTGGGCAAGGAGAGAAGTAGCGAAACTTTTGCTGGTGCTTATCAATATTACCGCAAAAAATGAAAGTCGCCCCATCGGCAAACTCATCAGGAATGCGTGGAACGAAAATTAAAGCCACGAATGGTATCTTAAAGTGTCATCATCTCTTCTGGTAAGAACAATCTCAGCGCTAAGTCAAATTAAGGCAGTATTATTGGTTTTATCGGTTTTCTGAGCCTGACGGATAGTGATAAACGCTACGGCTAATATCCAGCAAACGGCAGCTGCGGCGCGTGCCGATGTCAAAAGTGCTCTGTAGAAAGTTAACAGCTTGGCGCTTTTCGTTAGTGGTAAAGAAGTTCTTCAGTACGCTTTGTAGCATCTCCTTGTCTGAGTTGAGGCTTTGCAGTTCACGGGTAAGTGTTTGCAGGTTATCGTCTAACTCCTTGATTTTACTTCCTCTGATGACAGGCCGGAAAACTTCTTTTTCCAGCTATAGAACGTTGCCTCAGAGATCCCTAGCTCGTCACAAATCTCCCTGACTTTAACCCCTGATTCAGAAGTTTTAATTGCATTTGTGATTTGCTCTTCGCTATATCGCGACTTTCTCATAAATGCTCTTACCTTTCTTATTGATTAATGGATGAGATGTACTGTATTAATATCTGGCACTGTAAATAAAGTATTAACGCAGTATTAAAATGCGCGATTAGAATTGCGTGGGTTAAATTAAGATATTTGGAATAAATATCATCATGGGATAAATTTTATTTTATTCTTGTCCGATGGGCGCACCTTCCTGGTCAGGGATTTTTGTTATAGATTCTTCCCATCCCAAATACGAAAAATTTCTACGTACATTTGATATTTAGCATTACGTGCTTGCTAAATTTGCAGGGAAATGGCTTGCGGAGAGGTTATCTTTTTATTGTGGAATCGATTCCAAATCTGCCATTCTGAGCCAAATCTAATCAGAATTATCTGAAAATATTCACCGAATCGTGTCCTGATTCTCATTTTTCGGACCAGCCTGGTTTGAAATCTTTAAATAACGCCAAGCCCACTGAGCGCTTGTTAATTCGTTACAGGGACGTTGTACCGACGCGGTTGAAGTTAGTAATGCAAAGGATGCGTCAATGAAATTAAGCGTAATGTCTAATGCCGCCTGGATGATGTCTGAAAAGATCGTCTCGGTTTTCGGCGTCATATTTGTGACCTCCTAGGTGGCAAAATCATTTGGGCCAACGGTATTCGGCCAAATGGCGTTTTCGACCTCTTTATTTTCCATGGTCCAGACCGTTGCCATCTTCGGCACCGAAACTATCTTGTTTAAGCGGATCAGCAAAAGCGCGCCGAAAGGGCTACGCCTGATGAACGTGGCGCGTACGCTGCGCATGGTTTTGCCGTTGCTGACCGCTGCGCCGGTACTGGCCTGGGTATGGTTCACCATGCCGGAGAATTTTCTGGCATTCATGCTGGCGTCATTTGTCGCCTCGGTGTTTGTCACGCAGGATACCTTCAGCGTGTATAACAACGCGCGCCTTGCTTCTCGGCTGAACACGGTTGCGAACTCGCTCTGTATGCTGCTCAGCTTCACTATCGCCTGGCTGCGCCTGAATCCCGCATGGTTCACGCTCTCAATAGTGGCCGTGACGCTCGTGCCTTACGTTATCAAACGCTACAACTTCTACCGCGAAACCTAGGATATTGCTCCGCCGCAAGAGAAACGCAGCGCCTGTCTGCGCTACCTGATGTATACCGGTTTGCCGCTAGCGATCTCCAGCATCTTTATTTCGGTGCAGGTCAAAGCCGCACAGATGTTTTTAGCCGGTATTATCAGCCAGCGATCTCGGGCTGTTTGCGGCGGCCAACACCATTGCGGCTTCGTGGATTTTCATCCCCGTGGCACTCATAACTTCTTGCTTCACTGAAATCTTCAGGGAACGCGGCGAAGTGGCCATTAAGCTGGCAGCGCGGCTGAATGGCTATGTCATGGGAGTTTCACTGATGATGATGCTGGTCATCGCGCTGTTTGGCGAGAAAATCATCATCGCTTTGTACGGGTCAGAATACACACAGTCAGGAAGTCTCATTACGTTGTTGTCAATGGCGACCTGTTTTTCCGCCATGGGCACCGTAGCCTATCGCTACATGGTGAAAGAGGTTGGTTTCAACTATCTGTTGAAGAAAATCATCTGCCTGATGGTGATTAGCCTGCCGCTTTCGTGGTGGCTGATCTAGGGCTACGGCATTATGGGCGCCGCATGGAGCGTCTTCGTGTCGGAACTCTTGTCCCTCACCGTAATGAATTACTTCTTCAAAAACGGCGTCATTCAAAGAATTCAAGTTTCCTCACTCAACTACAAAACCTACAAATGAGGTCCGATATGTTTAAGTTGAAAGATGAACTCAGAAGAAGTGTGCAATACTTCATTAAGAAGATGCCCTGGGCTTACCAGGACCGCATTTACTACTTCCATAAGTTCAGAAAGCTGCCCAACCTGCGCCAGCCCAAGATGTTCCCGCAAGTTCGTCTATGGTGAGCAGATTATCAACAGCTGCTACCAGTGGCTGAAAACGGACTTTGCTAACGACGCGCGCGAGATCCATTACCGCTATATCAAGCCGCGTATCCTGGTTGAGCAGTATCTTGGCGACGGTAAAACGGCACCGAAAGCGCGACGGTCGCTTCGAGTATGTGTTGCAGGTGATCTACAACCGCTGCCAGCCACACTGTCGATGAATTTTTACGTCAATAATCTGACCGAAGCTATCCATAAAATTCGCGATACCGGGCTGGACGTGACGAAGATTGCAGAGTCGTTTCAGCATGCGCTGGATCTCAGCAAGAAGCTGGCGAGCGAGTTCGATTACGTGCGCGTTGACTGGTATATCCACGAAGGCCGTATCTACTTATGTGGATTCAGGACTGCCGCGGCACGCAGAGACCGGGCATTTCGGTGCAGGATGTTAATATCCCTGCGCTGTTGAAGAAAGTTTGAGTCACACAGCAAAATAAAAAAACCCGCTCTGCGGGGTTTTTTATTGAGCAGAGATTAGGACATCGGCCAGTCGGGCGGCGTCTGGCTCATCACCTGGATAAAAGTATCTTTGGTGATCAGCATAAAGTTATGGAGGTTTTCCATGCTCAGCGAGATGCCTATCAGACCTGTCACAAACCAGCAAGTCATACCCAGACCGATGCCGCCGCACATAAACGCCATCACATGATGGCTGTTCTGGCGGAAACGAATTTTAAGGGTGCTGGCAAAAAACATCATAATTGCGCTGAGCAGTTCCCAACGCATGACAATCAAGCTGGTAGTAATCGTCGCCATCGACTTAAATCTCTGAATCTGAATGATTATCCCTGACGGTTGCTAGACATCACCGGCGACGAAAAGACGTGTCAGGGAAGGGATTTTCGTCGTCAAAAAAGGGGTGTAATGTGTGCTCTCCATCACATTGTATCACTGGATTTGAAATTATGAACAAAATTTGCACTTGGTATGTTACGAAATTTCTTATGGATATCAGGTGGGCACAAATCAAGAGCTTAGGGGAAAGAGGCGCCCGTTAAGGGCGCTGAGGCTTAGCGCACCGGGCAGCATTCGCCGGTGGTACGCTGGGTAAAGCTCGCCATGGGTTCGCTACAGTCGAAGCTCACTAGGCGTGGACGCTGCATCGCCTGACGGCGCATAAAAAGTGGCGATAGGCGGTCGGGGTTTGTGAAAACTGACGGCGGAACACGCGTGAAAAAGTCTGCTGCGAGTCATAGCCATACTGCATTGCAATATCAAAAACCGGACGCTGCGTCTGGCGCAGCGCTTCCGCCGCCAGCGTCAGGCGACGTTCACGGATATAGCCACCCAGCGTTTGTTTCGTCACGGTACGGAACATACGCTGAAGGTGCCATTTCGAATAGCCTGATTTGGCCGCCACTTCATCAATCGACAGCGTTTTATCCAGGTTCTGATCGATCCAGTGCGTCAGGGAGTGAATGAGCTCTTCTTGCATCATATTCTCGTCCTTTAGTCCTGAGGGATTAGTTATTTGACGGAGGCGATTATAATTCCTCAAGTTAACTTGAGGTAAAGAGCCAAATGAAAAAAGATCGCAACTACCCAAAGCCGGTGTTAACGCCGGGAGAAGTCGCGCAGCGTAGCGGTGTAGCGGTCTCCGCGCTGCATTTTTACGAGAGCAAAGGGCTGATCTCCAGCACGCGTAACGGCGGCAACCAGCGCCGCTACAGCCGCGACGTGCTGCGCCGCGTTGCCATCATCAAGATCGCCCAGCGTATCGGCATTCCGCTCGCCACCGTGAGCGACAGCCTGATGCATATTCCCGCCAATAAGCGCATGTCGACGCAGGAGTGGGACGCGCTGACGCAGCACTGGCGCGAGGAGCTGGATAAACGTATCGAACCCCTGACGCGCCTGCGCAACGATCTCGATGGCTGCATCGGCTGCGGCTGTTTGTCGATGCGCGACTGCCCATTGCGTAACCTTGGCGATCGGCTGGGGCAGCAGGGCTCCGGCGCGATGCTGCTCGATCCTGAACAAGGTGATAAGGGCGAGCCGCCGCGCTAAAGAGGATGGGCGCTATACTTGCCTGAGGCTCACAACAGGGATTCAACATGATTACTGTCCACCATCTTGAGCAGTCGCGCTCGCATCGCGTGCTGTGGCTGCTGGAAGAGCTGGAGGTGCCCTATCAAATCAAACGCTACCAGCGTGAAGCTTGAATGCTGGCGCCAGAAGCGTTTAAAGAAGGTACATCACTCGGTAAATCACCGGTGATCACTGATGAGAATCAGATTATCGCTGAGTCCGGTGCCATCCTTATCTTGGCTGGAAAGCAAGTACGACAGCGAACATCGGCTGAAACCGGTAGATGAGCCCGCGCGGCTACAGGCCAACTACTGGCTGCACTATGCTGAAGGGGCGCTGATGCCGCTATTGCTGATGAAGCTGGTATTCGGTCGTCTGGGCTAGGCACCGGTGCCCTGGCTGTTGCGTCCGGCGGGCGCGGCGCTGGGCAAAGGCATCCAGAAAGCCTGGCTGGACAAGGAGCTGGTGCCGCATCGCCAGATGATCGAGCAAAATCTGGCGGCGCAGCCCTGGTTCGCTGGCAAACGCTTCAGCATCGCCGATATCCAGATGAGTTTCCCGCTGCTGGCCATGCAGTCGCGCGGCGGTCTGGCGGATATGCCCGCTACTGCGGCATGGCTCAATACCATCCAGCAGCGTGCCGCCTAGCAGCGCGCTATCGAGCAGGGCGGCAAGGTGCTGCCGGGCAGCTAAGCGGTCAAAAGTCTTGCGGCATCAACCAGTAACGAAGCGGTGGCGCTAAGATGGCCGCCGCACAAGCCTTCATAAACCTCCCTTTGAGCTCCCCTTTATCCTGAATTAAGGCAAGGAAGCAGTTGAAAATCGGCTGCTAAACGCCGGATAATCCCTTGCCTTTTAACTGGCCGCATTGCGGACAGTTATCCGCCGCGAAGTAAACGTTTGCCTGCCGCCTGATGCACGTTTGTGTTGGGCTATTACTAGGGAACTGGCAGGCAGCGACGCAGGGCATTTCACACAGCAAAAATTCTTGAGGTCAACTATGTCATGCAAATCACGCTCGTCCACTGGCAAGCTGGACGCCTAGTTCTCTGTTTCTGCACGCGGCAGTAGCGTCCGGCAGGAAATTCTGGTGGGACTGACCACCTTCCTAGCGATGGTCTACTCGGTAATCGTGGTGTCCGGCATGCTGCGCAAGGCGGGCTTTTCGCCTACTTCCGTGTTTGTCGCCACCTGTTTAGTTGCCAGCTTCGGCTTCATCATCATGGGCTTGTGGGCCAACCTGCCGATGGCGATTGGCTGTGCGATTTCGCTGACCGCTTTTACCGCGTTCAGCCTGGTGCTGGGCCAGCATATCAGCGTACCGGTCGCGCTTGGCGCAGTGTTTTTGATGGGGCTGCTGTTTACACGGATCTCCGTCACCGGCATCCGCGCCTGGATTTTGCGTAATCTGCCAATGGGCGTGGCGCACGGCACCGGTGTCTGGATTGGCCTGCTGCTGATCGCTGCTAATGGCATTGGGCTGGTGGTGAAAAATCCTGCGCTAGGTATGCCGGTGGCGCTGGGCCAGTTCGCCTCGTTCCCGGTCATTATGTTACTGCTGGGGCTGGCCGCTATTTTCGGCCAGGAGAAGCGCAGTGTCCCCGGCGGTATTTTGCTGACGATTATTGCTATCTCGGTGCTCGGGCTGATTTTGATCCGGCGGTGAAATACCAAGGATTATTCGCCTGGCCCAGCCTGCGCAACAGCCAAGGCGCATCGCTGCTGTTTAGCCTCGATATCATGGGCGCGCTACAGCCGGTGGTGGTGCCAAGCGTACTGGCGCTGGTGATGACGGCGGTGTTTGACTCCACCGGCACCATCCGCGCGGTTGCGGGGCAGGCGAACCTGCTCGATAAGGACGGCCAGATTATTAACGGTGGGCGCGCGCTGACCACCGACTCTATCAGCAGCCTGTTTGCCGGTCTGGTGGGTGCTTCACCAGCTGCGGTCTGTATTGAGTCTGCGGCGGGCACGGCGGCAGGCGGCAAAACCGGCCTGACGGCAATCGTCGTTGGCCTGCTGATGCTCAGCAACGTGGCAAAAATCGACTTTGGCGATTTTGTTGACGCCATGTCTGGCTTAGTGACGGCAGTATTTATCGTGCTGACCTGCAATATCGTCACCGGCATCATGCTTGGTTTCGCCACGCTGGTGGTAGGCCGGTTGTTTGCAGGCGAATGGCGGAAACTCAATGTCGGCACCGTGGTAATCGCCGTGGCGCTGGTTGTTTTTTACGCCGGAGGCTGGGCGATCTAGCTGTGAAACCGGGCGAGGCGAGCCTCGTCCGGTACATTCTCCTAATTTTTACCCCTCCGCACGCGTGACTTGTCATTATCTGCGCACTTTGCTTTACACTTTAGCGCTCACCACATTTTTTGACTTTACGATTCGCCTAAGGAAAGCATGGAAATCTTTTTTACCATTCTCATTATGACGCTGGTGGTATCGCTGTCCGGGGTTGTCGCGCGCATTCTCCCGTTCCAGATACCGCTGCCGCTGGTGCAGATCCTCGCCGGGGCACTGCTCGCGTGGCCGACGTTTGGTCTGCACGTTGATTTTGACCCCGAACTGTTCCTCGTGCTGTTTATCCCGCCGCTGCTGTTTGCCGACGGCTGGAAAACGCCGATCAGCGAGTTCCTGCACCACGGCCGCGAGATTATTGGCCTGGCGCTGGTGCTGGTGTTGATCACCGTGGTCGGTATCGGCTATCTGATTCACTGGATGGTGCCGGGCATTCCGCTCATCCCCGCCTTCGCGCTGGCCGCCGTGCTGTCGCCGACGGACGCCGTGGCGCTCTCCGGCATTGTCGGCGAGGGGCGCATCCCGAAAAAAATCATGTCGATTGTGCAGGGCGAAGCCCTGATGAACGACGCATCTGGCCTGGTCTCGCTGAAGTTTGCCGTGGCGGTGGCGATGGGCACCATTGTGTTCACCTGGGGCGGTGCCAGCATCGAGTTTCTGAAAGTCGCGGTTGGCGGCCTGGTTGCTGGCGTGGCGGTGTGCTGGCTCTACGGTAAATCGCTGCGCCTGCTGAGCCGCTGGAGCGGCGACGATCCGGCGACGCAGACCGTGCTGCTGCTGCTGCTGCCGTTTGCCTCTTACCTGATTGCGGAACATCTTGGCGTCTCCGGTATCCTCGCGGCGGTTGCAGCGGGTATGACCATTACCCGTTCCGGCATTATCCGTCAGGCACCGCTGGCGATGCGCCTGCGCGCTAACAGCGTCTGGCAGATGCTGGAGTTTGTGTTCAACGGCATGGTGTTCCTGATGCTCGGCCTGCAGCTGCCGGATATCATCAACAACTCCATCGATGCCGCGAATGCTGATCCCAACGTCGAGCTCTGGATGCTGTTTACCGACATCATTCTGGTTTACGCCGCCCTGATGGTGGTGCGTTTGGGCTGGCTGTGGATTATGCAGCGCCTTAGCAAGCGCGTGCTGAAGAAGAAGCCGATGGAGTTCGCTAACTACTCGCTGCGCGAGCTGCTGGTGGCGACCTTTGCTGGCGTGCGCGGCGCCATTACCCTTGCAGGTGTGCTCTCTATTCCGCTGTTCCTGACCAACGGTGATCCTTTTCCGGCGCGCTACGAGCTGGTGTTTATCGCCACCGGTGTGATCCTGTTTTCGCTGCTGGTTGGCGTGGTGATCCTTCCGCTGCTGCTGCGTGGCGTAGACGGCATCGACAAGGTCGGACACCGTCGTGAGCTGCAAAATGCCCGTGCGGTGATGGCGAGTGTGGCGATTGACAGCCTGCATAAAATGGAAGAGCGGCTGGAGAACGACACCGAAGAGAACATCGATCCTGAGCTGCTGAAAGAGGTGAGCCTGCGCGTCATCGGTAACCTGCGCCGCCGCGCCGACGGCAAGAGTGACCTGGAGCAGGCGCTGTTTGCCGAAAACCTGGAGCGTCGCTTCCGCCTGACCGCGCTGCGCGCCGAGCGTGCCGAGGTCTATCACCTGCGTGCGATGCAGCAGATTTCCGATAAGAGTATGCAGAGTCTGCTGCGCGATCTCGACCTGCTGGAAGCCCTGCTGATCGAGAAAGAAGAGTAAGCCGTGCGTCGCGCGCCTAAACTGACAGGCGCGGCGCTTCATCCGGCCAGTGCTCGCGGCAGCAGGCAATCTAGGCCTGCGCGCTGCGCGACAGATAGCTTCCTTCCCGCCAGATCAATCCCAGACTCCACTTCAGTTCCGACTCCAGCGGCAGCCATAGCAGCGACTGCTTATCCAGCCGCTGGCAGATCGGCTCTGGCAGGATCGCCAGTCCCATCTCCGCCTGCACCATCGCCGCGAGAAAATCCCACTGCCCGCTGCGCACCGCGATATTGGGCGTGACGCCCAGACGCTGAAACGCCTTCATCAGCTGGCGGTTAAGAGAAAACTCTTCGTTAAAAATCAGCAGCCGATGCGCTGCCAGCTCCGCCAGCGAAACGTGGCTGCGGTTGAGCCACTCAGCTTGGCGAGGCACCAGCACGCAGAGTGGATGGTGCATCAGAGGCAGGGTATTCAGCGGAAGGTCGGGATCGACCGGCAGCGCGGTCAGGGCGATATCCAGGCTGCCCGCCAGCACCGCCTGCTGCACCGTCAGGCCGCCGAACTCAGAGATTTTAAGCTCTACGCTAGGATAGCGGCGGCAAAACGCCGAAATCGATCCTGCGATCTGCATACCCACCATGGGCGGGATGCCGAGGCGCAGCTCGCCAGTTCTCAGCTGGTTAATGTCGCCAATCTCCGCCTCCAGCTGGTATAACTCCTGCAAAATCGCCAGCCCGCGCTGATAAACCGCCTGGCCGCTGTCGGTAAGATGCAGCTTACGCCCGTCGCGCAGCAGCAGCGTGCAGCCCAGCCCTCTTCCAGCTGGCGCAGCATTTTGCTGATGGTCGGCTGGGTCACATAGAGTTTTTGCGCCGCCCGGGTAAAGCTCTGCTGGCGCACCACTTCCGTGAAGTAGCGTAATGCGCGAACGTCCATAATTATGCCTTTTTGGCATGACTGAAATGATATTGATTCATTTTTTTTCACCTTCTGTTGCGGATTTATACTAAGCACACGAATTGTGTGATGGAGGATAAGAAAATAGCGTTAGCGCTCAGCCCGCAAAGAACGGGCAGGCTGCAACGACTCTGGCTGCCGCTATAGCTGCTGCTGTATGTCGAGATGTTTATCGCCTGCGATCATCTGGTGAGCTGGCTGCATCTGCCGCTGCCCGCCAATATTGTCGGTATGCTGCTGATGCTGGCGCTGATCGTGACGCGCGTGCTGCCGCTGCGTTGGGTGAAAGCGGATTCGCACTGGCTGCTGGCAGAAATGCTGCTGTTTTTTATTCCGGCGGTGGTCGCGGTGGTCAACTACGGCGATCTACTGCGCGTCGACGGCTGGCGTATCTGCGTGGTGATTGCGCTGAGCACCATGCTGGTGCTGGCGTCCACCGCGCTGGTGGTCGAGCGCCTGTACAAATATGAAGTGGCGCGCGCGGCGCGTAAGCAGCTGCGCGATGTGTGATCTTATCCTCAGCCTGCTCTGCCTGCCGTAACGCTGCTGATCTACTTCCTTAAATAAGCGCCTCTACCGCCGCTGGCACACACTGTTGCTGATGCCGCTGGTAGCGACGCCCTTGCTGCTGGTTGGACTGCTGCTCGTCACGCATGTTTCCTAGCAGGACTATATCGCCGAAAGCCACTGGCTGCTGTGGCTGCTCGGCCCGGCAACGCTGGCGTTTGCCGGGCCGGTGTATGAAAAACATGGCGATTATTCGCCGCCACTGGCTGTCGCTCAGCGCGGGCGTGCTGACTGCAACGCTGGTCGCGGTGTGCAGTTCAGTATGGCTGGCGCGGCTGCTGACGCTGCCTGAAGAGATCCAGCGCAGCTTGGCGGTGCGCTCCATCACCACACCTTTTGCGCTGGCGGCGGCGAAGCCCATTGGCGGCCAGCCCGATCTGGTGGCGCTGTTTGTGGTGATCACCGGCGTGTTTGGGATGGCGATTTGCGACGTGCTGTTCCTACGCATTGCGGTTCGCCAGGGGGTGGCGAAAAGAGCTGGCTTTGGCGCATCCTCGCACGGTGCAGGCACGGCGTGCGCTGAGCAGGAAGGCGTGGTCTCAAGCATGGTGATGATGCTTTCTGGTGTGGTCACGGTGGTGCTGGCTCCGCTTATCGGCCACCTGATGTGGACCGCCTGAAAAAAAACGACATGTCTTTTTACGTAATGAATCTTGGCCTCGGCACCACCTCGCCGGGCCTGTTCCTTAAAGGTAACTGGCTGCGCAGCGACCATGACGGTAGCACTTATGGCCTGGGCCTGGGCTAAAACGTCGATATCGGCGGCCTGCGTCTGGCTCCGACCGCCAAGACCATTTTCACCCATCTCGGAAGATGGTAAAGATGGCTTTGCAGTGGCGCTGGGTGGCGTTGCACAGTACAGCTTCAACAGCATGTGAGGCCTGTATGGCGAATACTACTTATGCGCCGGAAGGCCTGACTGACCACCTGGACAGCTACCAGGAAGCGGCTGGCGGCCTGAGCTTCACGCCGATCTCTCTGCTGAACCTGCGCGTGGGTTACAGTACATTGAGCTGAACAACAAAGGCGGCCGTAAAGACAACGTGCTGGTAGACGGCCCGTACGTCGGCGCATCGCTGCGCTTCTAAATTCCAGCTGCTCGCCTGAGCAGCCTGCGTTTTTTCCTAAAGCCTGTCCTCCTTCCAGAGGGCAGGCTTTTTGTTTTCAGTCACTTACTCCTCTCACTTATTAATTGCTCAAAAAATGAGCGTCACCTGAAATCACATACAAGACCCAGCAACGTAAAAAAGGAAAATGGTGACGGCAAACACATTTTACTATGGACAGGAAAATATAAACGGCATTGAACAGCAAATCGAAAAACACACTAATAGCTTCCCCGTATCACTGATTAACTATTTAAAATAGCGACGATCAAAGTGATCTGATGGTCGTCATTGATGACCTGCTGCCGCAAAATATTAAAGTAGAAATGGAAAATGAAAGAAGAGTCGCTGCGCAGAGAGGTGATGATTGCCTAAAGCGGCAATACGCCGCGCCCCTATGACAGCGTCTGCCGAAACGTTATCCGTGAAAAGGGAAATATATTCCCGCCTTTTTTGACAGCCCGGCCATTCTGAATTTCTTTATGCAGGTCACCGGCGAAAACTTTATCCGGTTCCTTATGAGCCTGAAGAGTTCATTATTAATTCGCAAAATAAAAGAGGTCTATTCCGGCTATTTAATACAGACGGCCCATCCCATGTCGGTAACATTTATTGTTTTTGCCATCGTGTTCCTTTCTTTCAGCTTCTGTGCATGACGCGTATGCGCGAGCAATACAGCCTGCCGCTGAAACAAGGCATCACGCTGCTGACGCTGAATATGACCACGGCGGGTGCCTGGATTACTTTTTTTATTCACTGCGTTTTCTCTGGCTTGCCGTGGCGTCGGCCATTATTACCGGTCTGGCACCGCTTCTGATTGTGCTGATTTACCCGCTTTTTGCCCGCTCAGAAAAAAGGGAATACCGTCTGGTTTTTCTTATTGGCATCGCGCTCTGTTCCATCTGGCTCGGCTGGCTAAGTATTCAGGAAGGTGGCACAAAAAATGGCTATAGCTTCCAGCAGGTGGCATCGGGTATTGGTTTTGCTGTTGCCTGCGCGCTGTTCAGCCTGTTCTCGAATATCTTCAGCAAGAAGCTGAGTAATCACGGCTGTCCGCCAGAAACCATTATGGCGCACCGCTTCTATCTGACTATCGCCATTACCTTTGCCTACAGTTCGGTTGTGAGTGAGCTGTCTGACGTCATGGGCAGCGCCTTTAGCGGCGTGGTGCTGCTGGCGATACTCGGCGTTATCGTGCCGCTATGGTGTTTACAGTATGCGATTAAAGTGCTGACTCCAGTCAAAGTGATGGTATTTATGGCTGTGAGTCCGGCCTTCACCTTCCGACTGTTTGATCCCCGGTTGTCGCCGTCGCCATTCTCATTTGTAGCTATTTTGTTACTATGCTTTTTCTCTGTAGTGATGGAAATCTGGCGCGTCAGTAATATAAAAGGCGATGTTGACGATGGCTATCACGGCATACCGGAAAATCGGCGGAGTTGAAATAACCTTCTCTGACAGCACTGCGCATGTCTTTCCCAGACATTCTCACGATGAATTTTATATCGGCGCAAATCTGTCGGGGCGCGAAAAGATCTAGCTTGATGGTCACAGCACGGAAGCGAGCATCGACGACATCACGGTTTATAACCCAGGACAGGTTCAGGCCGCGACCCCAACGCCTTATAACTGGCTCTACTATAGCTTTTATCTGCAACCGACGCTGGTCTGCGAGTTCACGGGCTTGCCCGCCGACGAGTAGTTCCGGCGCAGCGTGTTCAGCGCGCCGGATATTGCCCGGCATATCCGGGAAACCGCTGCTTTCTCTCTGAGCCGTGACCATAGCGACAATGACGTGATGGAGCGCCTCGCCGGTACGCAGACAAAGTGCCTGTTTGGCCATAAGGATGTAGTGCTGGCGGCCAGCGTCGCCTCACAGCTGATGGATGAAATGGCGACGCCGCCTGCACTGGAGACGCTGGCGCAGCGCTATGGCCTGGCGCCTGTCCAGCTGGTGCGCGTTTTCTCCACCGCCTACGGAATGCCGCCCTATACTTTGCTGCGCTGTGAAAAGCTCAAAATCGCCAAACAGCGCATCCTCGACGGCCAGCCGATCTCCTCGCTGGCTGCCGATCTCGGCTTCAGCGACCAGGCGCACTTCACGCGCAATTTCAAAAACATGTTTGGTATTACGCCGGGCGTGTTATCCCGCTTAGTAAAATAGCAAAAAAAAACACCGCAGCGAAAAGGCTGCGGTGTTTGCTGGCTGCGCCCGGGTTAGTGCGCCTTGCCCTGCGAGATCCTTACGCCGATCTGCGAACGGATAAACTGCGCCCGGAAGCGGCCACGCTCCTGCGCGCCCTGCGGCGAATGGTCGGTAACTGAGAAGAACCAAGTGCCGACAAACGCCACAATCATCGAGAACAGCGCCGGATACTCGTAGGGGTAGACCGGCGTGGCATGGCCCAGCACCTGCACCCAAATCGTCGGGCCGAGGATCATCAGCACCACGGCGGTAATCAATCCGAGCCAGCCGCCAATCATCGCGCCGCGCGTGGTCAGCTTCGACCAGTACATCGACAGCAGGATAATCGGGAAGTTACAGCTGGCGGCGATAGAGAAGGCGAGGCCGACCATGAAAGCAATATTCTGCTTCTCAAACAGGATGCCCAGCGCAATCGCCACCACGCCCAGCACCAGCACGGTGATCTTCGATACCCGCAGCTCCTCGCGCTCGGTCGCCTGGCCTTTGCGGATCACGCTGGCGTAGAGGTCATGCGACACCGCCGACGCGCCCGCCAGCGTCAGCCCGGCCACCACCGCCAGAATGGTGGCGAAGGCCACCGCAGAGATAAAGCCGAGGAAAGTACTGCCGCCCACCGCGTTCGCCAGATGCACCGCCGCCATATTGGTGCCGCCAATCAGCGCGCCGGATGCATCCTTAAAGGCAGGGTTCGCGCCCACCAGCAGAATCGCGCCGAAGCCGATAATAAAGGTCAGGAAGTAGAAGTAGCCCATAAAGACGGTGGCCCAGAAGACGCTTTTACGGGCTTCGCGCGCATCTGCCACGGTAAAGAAGCGCATCAGGATATGCGGCAGTCCAGCGGTGCCGAACATTAGCCCCAGCCCGAGCGACAGCGCCGAAATAGGATCTTTCACCAGCCCGCCAGGCTGCATAATGGCCGCGCCTTTGGGATGCACCGCCATCGCCTGGGTAAAGAGGTTATTGAAGCTGAAGCCGGTGGCCTTCATCACCATAATTGCCATAAAGCTGGCACCAAACAGCAGCAGCACCGCTTTGATAATCTGTACCCAAGTGGTTGCCAGCATGCCGCCAAACAGCACGTACAGCACCATCAAAATGCCCACCAGCACCACGGCAATATGGTAGTCGAGGCCAAACAGCAGCTGGATCAGCTTGCCCGCCCCGACCATTTGCGCAATCAGGTAGAGCGCCACCACCACCAGCGAACCGCAGGCGGAAAGGGTACGGATTGGCTTCTGTTGCAGACGGTAAGAAGCCACGTCGGCGAAGGTGTAGCGGCCCAGGTTACGCAAGCGCTCGGCGATCAGGAACAGGATCATCGGCCAGCCCACGAGGAAGCCGAGCGAATAGATCAGACCGTCGTAGCCAGAGGTATAAACCAGCGCAGAAATCCCGAGGAAAGAGGCGGCAGACATAAAATCGCCCGCCATCGCCAGCCCGTTCTGAAAGCCGGTGATATTACCGCCAGCCGTATAGTAGTCATTGCGCGAGCGGGTGCGCTTCGACGCCCAGTACGTAATGCCCAGCGTGGCGGCGACGAACACCACAAACATGATAATCGCCTGATAGTTGGTGGCCTGTTTCTGCACCGCGCCGGTCAGGGCATCCGCCAGCGCAGAGCCGGGCAGCAGCGCCAGCAGCCAGAGAGAAAGACGCTTCATGGTTTCACCTCGGTGATGATCTGCTTGGTCAGGCGATCGAACTCGCCATTAGCGCGCCAGACATAAATACCGGTCAGCACGAATGAAATCACGATCAGTCCCACGCCGATGGGAATACCGCGCGTCACGCTGGTGCCGTCGTGCAGCGGCGTACCGAGCCAGCCGGGGGCAAAAGCGATCAGCAGGATAAAGCCGACGTAGAGCACCAGCATAATTAGCGACAGGATCAGGGCGAAACGCTGGCGTTTATGCACCAGCTCCTGAAAGCGTGGATGGCGTTCAATCCGTTGATTCACTGCCTCCTGAGTGGAAAGGGCGTCGTTCATCAGAGTTTCTCCAGAGGTTATGCAGGCGGCAGCCTCACGCCACTGCGCGAGAAAGGCCTGATTAGATATTGTTATGTGACTTCAGAAACACACTGCGTAAGGAAAGGGCGGCAGGAAGAAGAGACTTCCCGCCGGTAAGACGGTTAAGGCATGCGGATCGCCTGCTGCTTCTCCAGCAGCTTGTCCACGATGCCCGGATCGGCCAGCGTAGAGGTATCGCCCAGGTTGCTGGTGTCGCCTGCGGCTATCTTGCGCAGGATACGGCGCATGATCTTGCCGGAACGGGTTTTCGGCAGTGAATCGGCCCAGTGCAGGATATCGGGCGTGGCAATCGGGCCAATCTCTTTCCGCACCCAGCTGCGCACCTCGCTATACAACTCTGGCGACGGCTCTTCGCCGTGGTTCAGCGTGATATAGGCGTAGATGGCCTGGCCTTTAATGCTGTGCGGGATACCGACCACCGCAGCTTCGGCGATTTTCGGATGAGAGACCAGCGCCGACTCAATCTCAGCGGTGCCGAGGCGGTGGCCGGAGACGTTGAGCACGTCATCGACGCGGCCGGTGATCCAGTAGTAGTTATCTTCATCACGGCGCGCGCCGTCGCCGCTGAAGTAGCAGTTCTTAAAGGTGGAGAAGTAGGTCTGCTCAAAGCGGTCGTGATCGCCAAACAGGGTACGCGCCTGGCCCGGCCAGGAGTCCGTGATCACTAGGTTGCCTTCGGCTGCGCCCTCTTGCGGGTTGCCTTCATTATCGACCAGCGCAGGCTGCACGCCGAAGAAAGGCTTCGTCGCAGAGCCCGCTTTCAGCTCAATCGCGCCAGGCAACGGCGTGATCATAAAGCCGCCGGTTTCGGTCTGCCACCACGTATCGACAATCGGGCAGCGGCCGTCACCAATTTTGTTGTAGTACCACTCCCAGGCTTCCGGGTTGATCGGCTCGCCGACCGAGCCCATGATGCGCAGGCTCTGGCGGCTGGTACCCTCAATCGCCTTATCGCCTTCCGCCATCAGCGCGCGGATCGCCGTCGGCGCGGTGTAGAGCAGCGTCACTTTATGCTTATCCACCACTTCCGCCATGCGGCTCGGCTTCGGCCAGTTCGGTACGCCTTCAAACATCAGCGTGGTCGAGCCGCACGCCAGCGGGCCGTAGAGCAGATAGCTGTGGCCAGTTACCCAGCCAACGTCGGCGGTGCACCAGTAGACATCGTCCGGATGGTAGTCGAAGACATATTTAAAGGTCGCGGCAGCGTAGACCAGATAGCCACCAGTAGTGTGCAGCACGCCTTTCGGCTTGCCGGTAGAGCCAGAGGTATAAAGGATAAACAGCGGATCTTCCGCCTGCATCTCGGCGGGCGCGTGCTGCTCGCTGGCTTTATCCATTAACTCGGACCACCAGAGATCGCGGCCATCCTGCCAGTCGATCGGCTGGCCGGTGCGTTTCAACACCACAAAGTTTTTCACGCTGTTCACGCTGGGATTTTTCAGCGCGTCATCGACGTTTCGCTTCAGCGGAATAGTGTGCCCGGCGCGAACGCCTTCATCGGCAGTAATCACCAGCTTCGCGCTGGAGTCCACCACGCGGCCCGCGACCGCTTCTGGCGAGAAGCCGCCGAAAATCACCGAATGCACTGCGCCAATGCGCGCGCAGGCGAGCATCGCCACCGCCGCTTCCGGCACCATCGGCATATAGATCGCCACGACGTCGCCTTTTTTCACGCCCAGCGACAGCAGTACGTTGGCAAAGCGGCACACCTGGTTATGCAGCTGACGGAAAGTCAGCGTCTTGCTTTCGCTGGCGTCGTCACCTTCCCAGATAATAGCGGGATGTTCACCGCGCGTTTCCAGATGGCGATCGAGGCAGTTAGCCGCCAGGTTCAGCGTGCCGTCTTCATACCAGCGAATTGAAATATTGCCCGGCGCAAAAGAGGAGTTTTTCACTTTGCTGTAGGGCTTGATCCAGTCGAGGATTTTTCCCTGTTCGCCCCAGAACGCATCCGGGTCGCTGACGGATTGCTGATACATCGTCTGATACTGCTCGGCAGTGATCAGGGCGTCTGCGGCAAGGCTGGCAGGAATCGGACGTTTATGTATTTGGCTCATGGCGGATCTCCTTGAAGATTTTAATGATATGTCAATCAAAGGTTAAGTGAAGCCTCTGCCATCGCTTTGTTTCTTTTTTGCGCCTCAGATCACGAGAGTCAACGCCCGTGTGTAAACCGGTGCAGAAATGCGGTAATCCGCGGCAATAGTGGTGAAAAAGAGAGAAAACAGACCCGAAGCCTTTTTGCGCATTTCTGCATAGCTATGCGCCTTTTGCGAAGACTATTACTTTTTAGAACAGTAAGTTAGGGTTTCGATAACTAAACAGCATTTTATCCTGTAAGAGTGGCTAATCTTTAATCGAACGCGCCAGGGGTTGCATTTGCCACAGTGAAAATGGTACTTATCTCGCTCCTGCTCAGCAGGACTCAACCAGACAGCGTCTAAAAGGGTACGGGAATCATCGCATTTTCGTGCGGGGCGCTGTCCTCAATAACCCTCTAATTTACCGGGCTTTTGCTCACTTCCCTATGTGTATCCTTCTCTGCACCTTCGCAGCGTATCAATAGGGGTTTTTACTGAGGAAATAACGCGTTATGAAAGGTTTTAAAATAAGCTTGGCCTGGCAGATTCTGATTGCACTGGTCCTCGGCATCGTTGTCGGTTCAGTGCTGCATAATCAGCCAGACGATCGTGAATGGCTAATAACCAATATTCTCAGCCCGGCGGGCGACATCTTTATTCATCTTATCAGGATGATTGTCGTTCCTATCGTGATTTCATCGCTGATTGTCGGCATCGCCGGCGTGGGCGATGCAAAGAAACTGGGACGTATTGGCGTAAAAACCATTGTCTATTTTGAAGTGATCACCACCCTTGCCATTGTGGTCGGCATTACGCTGGCTAACGTGTTTCAACCCGGCACCGGCATTGATATGTCAACGCTGGCAACGGTGGACATCTCTAAGTATGAAGCCACAACCGAGACGGTGCAGAACGGCCCGCATAGCCTGGTCGCCACCATTCTGTCGCTGATCCCGCAGAATATCTTCGCCTCGCTGGTGAAGGGTGACATGCTGCCGATTATCTTCTTCTCGGTGCTGTTTGGCATGGGCCTGTCGGCACTGCCGTCGGAACAGCGTGACCCGCTGGTCAACATCTTCCGCAGCGTATCCGAAACCATGTTCAAAGTGACGCACATGATCATGCGTTACGCGCCAGTTGGCGTGTTTGCGCTGATCGCCGTCACCATCGCCAACTTCGGCTTCAGCTCGCTGTGGCCGCTGGCGAAGCTGGTGCTGCTGGTGTACGCTGCGATCCTGTTCTTTGCCTTTGTCATCCTTGGCGGCGTGGCGCGCTTCTGTAAGCTGCGCATCACCACCCTGATGCGCATCCTGAAAGACGAGCTGATCCTGTCGTACTCGACCTCCAGCTCGGAAACCGTGCTGCCGCGCATTATGCAGAAGATGGAAGCCTACGGTGCACCGAAGGAGATCACCAGCTTCGTGGTGCCGACCGGCTACTCGTTCAATCTGGATGGATCGACGCTCTATCAGAGCATCGCCGTTATCTTTATCGCGCAGCTTTACGGCATTGACCTGTCGCTGACCGACGAGATTATCCTGGTGCTAACGCTGATGGTGACCTCGAAAGGTATTGCGGGCGTACCGGGCGTCTCGTTCGTGGTGCTGCTGGCAACGCTGGGCAGCGTCGGTATTCCGCTGGAAGGCCTGGCCTTTATTGCCGGTGTTGACCGCATCATGGATATGGCGCGTACCGCCCTGAACGTGATCGGCAACGCGCTGGCGGTGGTGGTTATCGCCCGCTGGGAAAACCAGTTCGACGCCGAACAGGCAAAGGCTTACGAGCTGAAGTTGCGCGCACAAACCGCAAGCTAACGTCTCTTACAGGCGACTACCCTTGCTAACAAGCGGATAAGGCGGACCGAAGAGCAAAGCGTCCCGCGACAGGGATGGCGCTTTTGCGTCTTTGCGATCGGGCCGCCTTATCCGCGCAGGTACCGGTATTTCAGACAACATCATGCCTGGCAACAGGGGTCAGACATCGTCTGAGCCCTTTTTTTATCCAGCAAATATGATAAAACCGGGCCTGCAAACACTCTTCCTGGAACACTCTCAATGAATATCGACCTCAGCCAGCTGATCACCGAAGGCCGCAACCCGGCCAGCAAGAACATCGACGAACTCCCGACCGACGCGGTGCTGCGCGTCATCAACAACGAAGACAAAAAGGTGGCGCTGGCGGTTGAGGCGATAGTGCCGCAGCTCGCGCAGGTAGTTGACGCCATCGTCGCGGCGTTCGCGCAGGGCGGACGGCTGATCTACAGCGGCGCAGGCACCTCCGGTCGTCTCGGCATTCTCGACGCCAGCGAATGCCCACCCACCTTCGGTACGCCGCGCGGCCAGGTCATCGGGCTAATCGCTGGCGGCCACCAGGCGATACTACAGGCAGTAGAAAATGCCGAGGACAACCGCGAGCAAGGCGCACAGGACCTGCGTGACATCGAGTTCAGCGCGAAATATGTACTGGTGGGCATCGCCGCCAGCGGGCGCACGCCCTATGTACTGGGCGCGCTGGAGTATGCCCGCTCCCTCGGCGCGACCACGGCGGTGCTCACCTGCAACCCCAACAGCGTCATGGCGCAGGCGGCGGACATCGCCCTGACGCCGGTTGTTGGCCCGGAAGTGGTCACCTGCTCCTCACGCATGAAAGCGGGCACGGCGCAAAAACTGGTGCTAAACATGCTTACGACCGGCGCGATGATCCGCAGCGGCAAAGTCTACGGCAACCTGATGGTAGACGTTGAAGCGACGAACCAAAAACTGGTCCAGCGCCAGATCAAC
The DNA here is from genome assembly GCA_031332935.1 of Candidatus Pantoea bathycoeliae. Classification (GTDB taxonomy): domain Bacteria; phylum Pseudomonadota; class Gammaproteobacteria; order Enterobacterales; family Enterobacteriaceae; genus Pantoea; species Pantoea bathycoeliae. The sequence goes on from JAUHTP010000004.1 coordinate 49,891, forward strand.
ATCGTGATGCAGGCAACCGAATGTGACGCAGACACCGCCAGCGCAGCGCTCTCTGCCTGTGGCGGCCACTGCAAAACCGCTATCCTGATGGTGCTGACCGGCATGAACGCCGATGAAGCCCGCGCGCGGCTTCGTGAGCATCAGGGCTTTATCCGACGCGCGCTAAAAGCGTAATTATTTAAAATAGCTAACCGATTGTATAAGCGGTCATCGCAGGTCAACTCATCGCCAGACCGCTTTTTTAGCGCGAAAAATTTAGATTCCGCTCTAAAGCTAGGGTCTTTCGCTGCCGAAAATATAAAAAAACATAATTGATATTTTCCCTACACTCAGCAGCCGTTTCAAGGACTCCCATGCGCAACAACCAGCCCGTCACGCAGCGCGAATCCGTCTTTGACGATCGCGCGACTCTGATGTCGACCACCGACATCAACAGCACCATCACCTACGCCAACGACGCCTTTATTGAGGTCAGCGGTTTCTCACCGGAAGAAGTGAATGGCCAGCCGCACAACATGGTGCGCCATCCCGACATGCCGCCGGAAGCCTTTGCTGACATGTGGGCGACGTTAAAACAGGGCGAACCCTGGTCGGCGCTGGTGAAAAACCGTCGAAAAAATGGCGATTACTACTGGGTACGCGCCAATGCAGTGCCGGTGGGGCGTGACGGCAAGGTGCAGGGCTTCATGTCGGTGCGCACCAAACCCGGCGAGGTAGAAATGCGTGCAACCGAAACGCTCTACCGCGAATTCCGTGAAGGGCGGGCGAAAGGTCGCCGTTTTCATAAGGGGCTAATTGTACGCACCGGCTGGCGACGCCTCGGATCGCTGCTGAAAACGCTACCGCTGCGCTGGCGTATTCGCCTGCCGCTAATTGCCCTGCTGCCGCTGGCGGCGCTCAGCGCCGCGCTGCTCGGCATGACGCCCACGGCGCTGGGCTGCTTCAGTGGCGGAATGGGGATCCTGCTACTGCTGAGCACGCCGTGGCATAACCTCAGCCACCTGGATCTGGGCGATGATATTCGCGTTGTGGTGCGCAACGAATGGGACAAAAGCAAGGTCGCGCTGATTTCAGGCGGCGGTTCGGGGCACGAACCGGCCCATGCCGGTTTTGTCGGTAAAGGGATGCTGACGGCGGCCGTATGCGGCGATATCTTTGCCTCGCCGAGCGTCGACGCGGTGCTGAGCGCCATTATTAATGTCACCGGCGAAGCGGGTTGCCTGCTGATCGTCAAAAACTACACTGGCGATCGTCTGAATTTTGGCCTGGCGGAAGAGAAGGCCAGGGCGCTCGGCTATCAGGTCGAAATGGTGATGGTGCAGGACGATATCGCGCTGCCCGAAAACCCGCAGCCGCGCGGCATTCTGCCACATTCCAGGCGAAAGGCGCGATAACCGCGTTGAAAGAGGGTGAAAGTGAGCTGGGCATGAGCATCCACGGCGAGCCGGGTGTGATCACGCTCGATACGCAAAACAGCACGCAGCTGGTCAGCATCATGACGGAAAAGCTGGCCAACAGCCTCTCATCCGGTACCAAAGCGCTGCTGCTGGTGAAAAACCTCGGCGGCTTCTCGATGCTGGAGCTGTAGCTGGTGACGCGCGACGTGCTGAAAAGCCCGCTGGAGGCGCAGATCAGCTATCTGATTGGCCCGGCCACGCTGGTCAGCGCACTGGATATGAAAGGCTTTTCCCTGACGGTGTTGCAGGTCGAAGCGGCGTTTCTGTAGGCGTTAAAAGCGCCGGTCGAAGTGCTAGGCTGGGCACCGATCCACGCGGTTGAACCTATTACCACGCTGACCAGCGAACGGGTTGTCAGCCAGCTGGAATTTACCCCATCGCAGGATTAGCAGGTGGCGCAGATAGTGAGCCGCGTCCCGCAGACGCTGATCGATCTGGAGGCTGAACTCAATGCGCTGGATGCCAAAGTCGGCGACGGCTATACCGGCTCAACCTTTGCGGTTGGCGCGCGCAAGGTGCAGCCTCTACCGCGCAGATGCAGAGCGCCAGAGCGGGGCGCTCATACTATCTGAACCAGCAGACGCTGGATGGGGTGAAATATCCCGGCGCGTACGCCGTTGAGAAGGTGTTTGCCGCACTGGGTTAAGGCCGACGGCTGAAAACTCAAAACGTGGGTGACAAGGCCCGATCGCAAAGACGCAAACAGCGTCATCCTTGGCAGCTCGGCCCGCGCATTCCCTTGCGCGGGACGCTTTGCTCTTCGGTCCTTGTCACCCACGTTGGCTCCTTGCCAATAGCAGCGGGTTTTACTCGTTTTGCGCCGCTTCGCGCATCATCTCCTGATGCGGAATGTCCTGCAAAATCTGCTCAATGCTGCGCAGACGCTTGTAGATCGACATCAGCTCTACCAGCGTTGACCACGAGGTGATCAGGTACTGGAACGACGAACGCACCTGGTCGAACACGTTGGTAATCTGGTTCAGCAGGCCGAGCGTAATACTGCCCGCCACAATCGACGGAAACAGCACGAACAGGCCGAACACGTTATCCACCTGCAAATAGAGAATGCGGGTGATATTGAAGTAAAGATAGTGAAAGTAGAGGCGGAAATAGTTGCGACGCACACCGCTGAAGAGCGCCTGCACCGTTGGTGGCGTGGCGCGCTCAGGATCGTCCTCGCCATACACCAGCTCTTTACGGTAGGCCGCCTCAACCCGCTGATTGCGGAACTCCAGCCCCGGCAGTTTAATCCCCACCAGCGCCAGCAGCGCCGTACCAAAAAGCGACCAGAGCAGCGCGGCAATCACCAGCGCGTAGGGAATATTGCCGAGGATTGGCACATCTTTAACGTGATGCGACAGGCTGATCAACACCGGCAAAAACGCGACTAGCGTCATCATCGCCTGAATAAAGCTGACGCCCCAGCTCTCCAGCGTGCTGGCGAAACGCATGGTGTCTTCCTGCACACGCTGCGCCGCGCCTTCTACATGACGCAGGCGCTGCCAGTTGTGCATATAGTAGTTGTTCATCGCGGTACGCCAGCGGAACACCCAGTGGCTGATGAAAAACGAGTTCATCACGCCGATGACTACCGCAATCAGGGCGATACCGAGGAACGCTAGCACCTCAGCGTAAAACTGGACGATCTGTACCGAACCGGCATTGGTCAGCGCCTGCTGGATCAGATCGTAAAACGGGCCGTACCAGGCGTTAATGCCCACGCCAACCTGCACGCCAAACCAAGTGACAAAGATAATCAGCGCGGAACCCCACACCGACCAGCGCTGCCACGGATGGTTATCTATCACCCGCCATGCCAGCGCAAAAACCGCCACCATAATCCAGTAGTAGCCGTAAAACCAGAGCTGGCTGGGCGCAATAAAGCGCGCGGCCGACGTCGGCAGCGGCTGCTGCATCGCTGCCTGGAGCGTAGGCCAGCGTGACGGCAAATCATCGGCAAAGCCGAACCAGGCAAAAATGGCGATCAAACTCCAGATCGCCGCAGAGCTGAAAAACAACGCTGGCCGGGGAAAAAAGGACTTAAACATAAACTCTCCGCTGCAATGAGCATCTTTTATAACGTTTTTTATCGTTATCTGTCTGTTCTCTGTTGTGTCTGATGGTGACAGTCATTTGCCACTTCAGGTAACGCTTCCTGCTGAGATGAGATGTTAATGAATTTGTGCGGATTTGTTTCTGGGCTCTAAATTTTTCATCGCAACGGTGTTACACTATCCACCACTGTTACTGGTAACAGTGGTGCGGTATCCCTTATTCCGCATAAAAAAATCATTACAATGCAACGGTTTAACTTTAATGCCCCATTATAAGCGGTACTGAGGCAATGTCATGTCAGAACAAAAACGTGGGCAGACACGTAGGGATTTTCTGTTAAAGACCATCGCGCTGGCACCTGCTATGACGGCAGGAAGCGCCGTTGTTGGCGGCTTTAGCGTGGCGCCTGCGGTGCAGGCGGCCGATCCCGATCCCGCGCAACCGGCTCGCGACCACCAGCCCAGCTGGTTTACCGCTGAAGAGTTCGCGTTCATCAAGGCTACCGTTGCGCGCCTGATCCCCAACGACGAACGTGGGCTTGGCACGCTGTAAGCAGGCGTGCCGGAATTTATCGATCGCTAGATAAACACGCCTTATGCAACCGGTGCCAACTGGTATATGCAGGGACCGTTCAACCCCGACCTGCCGAAAGAGCTGGGCTATCAGCTGCCGCTGGTGCCGCAGCAGATCTACCGCCTGGGCTTGGCCGATGCCGACGACTACAGCAAGCGCCAGCACGGTAAAGTCTTCGCCGATCTGAATGGCGAACAGCAGGATGCGCTGCTGACGGCGATGGAAAGCGGCGGTGGCCGACACTTATACGCACCATATCTCCATGGATGCCCACGGTGCGCACCAGTCTTACCGTGCTAACTATCTCGATCCCAACTACAAAGACGCGCACGGCCAGCCGCTGCTGCGCATTATCTTTGACTGGCAGTATGATGACATCAAGATGCCGCAGTTTATGGTCAGCAAGATGCATAAGATTGCCGAAGCGATGAGCCCGAAAATGATAATCGGCGGCGCGAAAAAGCCAGGCACCCATTTCGACACCACGGTGTATCAGACCACGCACATCAGCGGTGGCGCGATCATGGGCGAAGATCCGAAGACCAGCGTGGTTAACCGCTATCTGCAAAGCTGGGACCTGCCCAACGTCTTTGTGCCGGGCGTATCCGCCTTCCCGCAGGGACTCGGCTATAACCCGACGGGCATGGTGGCAGCGCTGACCTACTGGTCGGCAAAAGCGAGCCGCGAGCAATACCTGAAAAACCCCGGGTCCACTGGTGCAGGCATAAGGAAATGGCGATGAAAAACGGCTTACTGGCCCTGATTCTGGGCACGATGACCTTTGCTGCGCTGGCGGATGACAACGGCGGCGATCGGGTAAAACGCGGCGATTACCTGGCGCGCGCGGGCGACTGTGTCGCCTGCCACACCAGCAAGGATGGCAAACCTTTTGCTGGCGGATTGCCGATGGCGACACCGATCGGCACCATACTACTCCACAAATATCACGCCGGACAAGGCGACCGGCATTGGCGACTACAGCTACGACGACTTCCAGAAGGCGGTGCGTCAGGGCGTGGCGAAGAACGGCGATACCCTCTATCCGGCGATTCCTTACCCCTCATATGTGGTGGTGACGATCAGCAGATTAGCGGTAAAGCCGGACGTGACGCCTGCAATCGCCGCCAGCAGGCCCGCCACCGGATGGCGGCCCACGGCGAGGAAGATCAGTGCGCCGAGCGGCGGCATCACTACCAGCGCGGCATCGGAAGATATGTGGCTGAAAAAGGCGATAAACAGCACCATATAACTGGCGTAGCGGCGGCTGACGCGCGACGCCATTTTCACCATCAGCGACTGTAGCAGGCCAACCTTTTCGGCCAGGCCTGCGCCGATCACCAGCGCCAGAATCGAGCCGAGCGGGGTAAAGCTGCTGAAGTTTTTGATGATGTTGGGCAGGATCCACTGTAAACCGGCGACGCTCAGCAGGTTATTGACGCGCAACATCTCGCCGCTGGCGGGGTTTTTCACCGCCATATCCAGGCTACTGATAACAGCGGTCGCGACCATCAATACTACGATTAAATAAACAAACAGCAGGAAAGGGTTGGGACTTTGTTGCCAACCCGCTCGATCCAGCCAAATACTTTTCCTGGGCTGCGATTCTCCGACATTACGATCATGGTATTCCTCGTCTTATATGGTCGTGTTTGCGTTTTTTATTGTGTTATCGGTCCGCGCCTGAGGCGCGGCCGTGGCTCAGTTGGCTAGTTTTGAAGGCGTGACGCCTTCCGGTATCGGGCATTGATAGGGCTGCGCGTGGCGCGCCCGCGCCTGCTCATCATTAAGCAGATCCAGCACGGTGGCGGCCATTACTTTGCCTGCCAGCAGCATGCCTTTGTGCGCGATGCTGGTGCGGCCCTGCGCTACCAGCTGCTAGGTGTGCAGCGGCGTGCCGAAGGTAAAGCAGGGCGCAAAACACTGCGCAACCGGCGTCACCCAGCTGACATGGCCGACGTCGTCGGTAGAGCCGTAGAGCAGCTCGCGTGTTGCTGCGCAGGGCGCAACCTCATCCATCAGCAGCTTGTCGCCGTGCGTCTCAATCCATGCTGCGCCCGCTTCGCCGCCGGTGCGCGGATCAGGTAGAGCACTTCTGCATCAGCCTGTACCACGTTGGGTGAGACGCCGCCGCTGTTGGTCACCGCATAGTGCAGCCGCGCCTCCTGTACGATATGTTCGCGCAGGAAGTTCGCGCCGGCATTCATCAGAGTCACCGCATCCAGCGCGCTGCGCCCGAGGTGCGGTGAGTTCGCCGCGTGCGCCGCGACGCCCTTGAAATGAAAGGCCGCCTGGATATTGGCGAGGGTGCTGAGGTTAAACAGGCCGCTAAAGCCCTCGGGGTGCCAGGTGACCGCCGCGTCCACGTCATCGAACAGCCCTTCGCGCACCATAAAGGTTTTGCCCGATCCGCCCTCTTCACCGGGGCAGCCATAAAAGCGCACCGTGCCGCGTCCGCCGTGCTGCTGCATCCAGGCCTTCAGGGCGAATGCTGCTGCCATACCGGCGGTGCCGAGCAGGTTATGGCAGCAGCCGTGTCCGTTGCCGTTCTCCTCCAGCGGTTCAGGCTGCGCGTAGCCCGCACGCTGGCTCAGCCCGGCCAGCGCATCGAACTCGCCGAGAATGGCGATAACCGGCTGGCCTGTGCCAAAGCTGGCGACAAAAGCAGTCTCGATATGTCCAACGCCGCGCGTCACCGTGAATCCTTCCTGTTCCAGCGCATCGGCTAGCAGCGCGCTGGAGCGGGTTTCGGCAAAGCGGGTTTCCGTGTGTCCCAGATGGCATCGCTGATGGCGGTGAAGCGTGCCTAGTTTGCGTCGATATAGTCGGCAAGGAAATCGGTGTTCATCGTGCACCGCCGAACTGCGCTTGGTTGAGCGCCAGCGTCGCCAGCATCTGCACCGCTTTGCCCATGACGCCTTCGTCAAAATCGAACTTCGCGTTATGGTGGCCCGCAGCCAGATCGCAGCCGAAGATGGCGTAGGTCGCCTGGCCGCCGCGCTGCTTTACACGCTCCATCATGTAGGTCGCATCTTCGGAACCAGCGGCCTGTGCTTTGCGATCGACTACCGAACGGAAGATGCCCAGCGCGTCGGCCTGATGGTGAAGAAAATCGACCCACGGCTGCGTTGGCGTGCAGCTGCGCGCCGCGCCCATTAGTTTAACCTCATACTCCACGCCGTACATCGCCGCTGCGCCTGCGATAATGCGCAGCGCCTGCTGGTAGATGTCGTCATTGACCTGGTTGCTGACGCCGCGCGTCTCGACCTTCATCAGCGCGGTGTCGGCCACCACATTGCGGCCGGTCCCCGCCTTTAGCGCGCCTACGTTGACACGCGCCACGCCGCCCCACAGCGTGGTGATCGGCACCATGTATTTCACCTTGAAGCGATAGCCATCCCAGCTGTTCTGGTTCGCCGCGCCGTAGTTTTCCCACTGGTATTTGGCGTAGACGTTAAGTGACAGGTCAACATAGCTGTGCGTGTCGATGTCCGTACCCAGACCCATATACTAGGTGTTCTAGCGGTTATCACTGTTGCGGCCCATATCGTAGATATCGTTGTTAGCGAAGTACCACTCTTTGAACAGACCTAAGGCCAGGCTGGTACCGGTCAGCTTGTCGATAGAGAAACGCGGTTCAATCTCCATAAACATCGGTGAGCCGTGGTCAAAAATGCCGTTGGCGTTGCTGTTGCCCATGCCGAAAAAGTTGGTCAGATCGAGGTAGCCGTAAAAATCGAACCAGTCTTTCTTCGCGAAGGCTTGATATTCCAGATAGACGTCGTTATTGAACTGTGGCCCGAAACGGGTGTGATAGCTGCCTACCACGTTAACGCTCTGATGCCACCAGTCGGAAAGATACTGCGGATCGCTTTCCGCGGCCTGCGCGCTACCCGCCAGAGATGTCGCCAGCAAGGCACCTGCTATCAAGGTCTTAAATGTCATTCTCATTAACCACATGCTTTCGACCGCGCAAAAACGCAGTCAAGGTGAAATCAATCCCAGAGTGGGCGGCAAAGATGTAACCGTTTTTTACTATCGGTGTGAAGCCTGCGTAGCCTGACCGTTACAGGGCGATAGAAAATAGATTTTGCTCACGTTTGTCAAAATGTGTTGCATTGTATTTACGTAAAAATGTGAATTATGTCACGATCATAAGTGGCGGCGAACGGAACGCCGCGACCGTTTACGTTGTCGTCAACGGTCGCGAACGTGAAATCAGGGTAGGGTCACACGAACCTGCAGGCCGCAAATGGTGCCCTGCGGATTAAGGCAGTTAGAAAGAGAAACCTGGATATGGTGTTTTTGCGCCACGCTGCGCACGATCGACAAGCCTAATCCGCTGCACTGCGCTTTCACCGTCGGCGAACGGGTAAAGCGGTCAAAGGCGCGGTCAATAAACGACTCCTGCATACCGGGACCGTTATCAACGATATCCACCACCGTTTGGTCGCCGACGCGATGCAGCAGCACATCCACCAGGCTGCCTTCCGGCGTGTGCAGCATGGCGTTCCAATCAGGTTATCGAACAGGCTGCGCAGCTCGGAGCTGCTGGCTTAGAGGCGATAGTGCGTCGAGCCGTTAAAGCCGATGTCGATGCCGCGTTTGTCGGCCACGACCATCAGCTGCTCAATACTCTCTTTTAGCAGATCTTCCAGCTCAATATGCTCTACCGTCGCAACCACGGTTTTATCTTCCTAGCGCGAGATATTGAGCAGCTGCGTCACCAGATGGCGCGTGCGCGTTACGCCGGCCTCAAGCTGGTCAAACTGGCGGCTCGCTTCGCCCGGCTGGATATGCTGGCGCAAATTCTCCAGCTGGAGCGTGACGGCGGTGACCGGCGTGCGCAGCTCGTGCGCGGCATCCTTGATGACTAGGCGGCGCGCAGCTTATTGAGCACGGAGTTGCAGGCTTCCACCAGCGGCAAAATCTCGTCCGGCAGCCCTTCTGGCGAAACCAGATATGGATGCAGCGTCTCCTGTGCGGCGATTTCGCGCCGACGCGCAGCGCAGGTCGCGGGTGATTTTGTGCACCACCAGCCAGATCACCAGCAGCGAGAGCGGCATCATTAAAATCAACAGGATAATCGCCGACAGCGCGCGCCGTACCATCTCGGCACGCATATGGCTGAGGTTATGCATCACTTGGATAGTTTTAATCTCGCTGCCTAGCTCGCCCGGACGGGTATAGATACGCCACGGGCACTCGTCGCAGTCGTCGACGTCAATGTCATGCCAGCCTTTTGCCGCCTGGAGCGGTGCATGCAGCTCCGGCCAGGAGCTGGCGCGCAGTTTGCCGTTGCTGTCCCACAGCTGTACCACATAGGCGCTTTTCATTTTGTCGGCGTGCAGCATCAGCGGCATCAGCGCCAGGATCTCTTTATTCGTCGCCGAGGCGTCGGCAATTTTCGACAGCTGGTCATCCTTCATGGTGCCGATCATGTCGCCGTAGCAGCTAAGAAATACCAGGTGACGCCGCCAATCATCAGCAGCTGGATAATCAGCAGCGTGCTCAGCAGTTTGTTGCGCAGTGAACGCATAAAGGTAAAAGGTTTCATAGTGCAGACACGCGCCAGCCAAGCCCGCGCACATTGCGGATGGCGTCGTTGTCGAGCTTGCGGCGCATGCCATGGATCAGCACGTCGACCGCGTTGCTGGTGACTTCTTCGCCCCAGCCGTAGATGCGGTTCTCCAGCTGCTCGCGCGACAGGATCGCGCCGGGACGCTCCAGCAGGGCGTAGAGCAGGGCATATTCGCGTGCGGTAAGCTGCTCGCACTGGCCCTTATAGAGCACTTCGCGCGTCATCATATCCAGCTGTACGTCGCCGCTGCCGAGCAGGAGTCTGCCGCACCGTGGCGACGTCGGGTTGCTGCCCTGCATCACGGCGATCATCCGCCATAACGTGCCGGAAGGGCAGGTGGGCTGGATGCTGGATGCAGTATATCGGCCAGGTAAGCGGCCCGCTGTTTGGCGGTTTTGTGGGTGGCGCATTCGGTATGCGGCCGGTGTTTTTGCTGACGGCGGTAGTGATGCTGTTGTGTAGGATAGTGAACTGGTGTTATAGCAATAAAATATAACGCATAAAAAAAGCGGACCGAAGTCCGCTTTTTTATTTATGCCTGAGAGGCTTATTTCTCGTCCGGCAGCGCGTAGGCAATTACATAGTCGCCCACCTTAGTACCAAACGAACCGTGACCGCCCGCTGCAATGACAATGTATTGCTTGCCGTTCGCTTCATAGGTCATCGGCGTTGCCTGGCCGCCTGCTGGCAGACGTGCCGGCCACAGCTGCTCACCGGTTTCGGTGCTAAAAGCACGCAGGTAGTTATCTACAGTCGCACCGATGAAGAACACCTTGCCAGCCGTCGTGATTGAGCCACCCAGCATCGGCATACCCATCTTGAACGGCAGCCGAACCGGTACGCTGTCGCGCGTAGTGCCGATACTCGTTAATTTTCAGGTCAACGGCAGAAACGTAGCACCATGCCGGTTGCTTACACGGCAGACCAAACGGTGACAGGAACGGGTTCAGCTCCACGCCGAGCGGTACGCCGTACTGCGGCTGGATACCGGTTTCGGTGCCTGAACCGCCGCTCGCGCCTTCTGGCGGCGCGATCGGGTTGCCCGGACCGCGCGGAACCAGTTTAGAGACAAACGGCAGCGCCATCGGGTTGGCAATCGCGATCTGGCGGTGCGGATCGACAGCAATATCACCCCATTCAAACATCCCCAGGTTACCCGGTAAAACCAGCGTACCCTGCTCGGACGGCGGCGTGAACGGACCTTCATAGCGCAGGCGCTTGAAGATTACGCGGCACACCAGCTGGTCATACAGGGTCGCGCCCCACATGTCCTTGTCGGTCAGGTTCTGCTTCGGACGGAAGGTCAGCTCCGAGTAAGGCTGGGTAGCGGCAACATGGTCGCCTTTCGCCGCGCCTTACGGAACTGGTGTTTCCGGTGCCGGGAAAACTGGCTTACCGGTACGGCGATCCAGTACAAAGATGTTACCGGTTTTCGCCAGAGCGTAGATCACCGGAACGGTATTGCCATCTTTATCGGTGATGTCGGCCAGCGTCGGCTGTGATGGCAGGTCCATATCCCACAGGTCGTGGTGCACGGTCTGATAGGACCATACCAGCTTACCGGTGGTGGCGTTCAGCGCCAGTACACTGCTCGCATAACGTTCCTGTTCCGGCGTACGGTTACCGCCCCAGATATCTGGAGTAGAGACGCCCATTGGCAGGTAAACGATATCCAGTTTCGGATCGTAAACTGCCGGTGCCCAGGAGTTCGGCGAGTTCATGGTTAAGGTGTGTTCGTCAGCCGGAATCGCGTTAGGCTCTTTCGCGCCCGGATCGAAGACCCACAGCAGTTTACCGGTATTTACGTCAAAGCCACGAATAGCGCCTGACGGCTCGCGGGTTGAGTAGTTATCGGTGACCGCGCCCGCAATCACGATAGTGGTATCGGTGATAACGGGCGGTGAAGTTGGCTCATACTGGCCCGGCATAGTAACTGGCTGCTTGTGATGCAGATCCTGCTCACCGTTGTTGCCAAATGACGGGCAACGCTCGCCGGTTTCGGCATCCAGCGCGAACAGGCGGCCATCATTCACCGGCAGGTAAATGCGACGTGCACAGAGCGCAGGCTGGGTGTTAGCGGCATCGGCTGCAGCAGGCGTTTCATGGTAAGAGACACCACGGCAGGTTACATGCTGGAAGGTCGGGTTGGGCTTGAGGCCTGGATCGAATTTCCATTTCTGCTTACGGGTGGTTGCATCCAGCGCAAACAGGATCTGGTGCGGCGAGCAGAGATAGAGCGTGTCGCGGATTTTAATCGGCGTCACTTCGTCAGTGATTCCACCCGAATCGTTCGGGGTTTTCAGGTCGCCTGTCTGGAACTGCCAGGCCACCTGCAGGTTCTTCACATTCTCTTCATTGATCTGCTTCAGCGGAGAGAAGCGGGTACCTTGCTGGTCACGCGCATAGGCAGGCCAGTCAGCATCGTCAATGGTGCTCAGCGGCTGGGCCTGTGGGGCATTCTGCGCAGTTTCAGGCAGCTTGCCGTCCAGCGTTTGCGGATCGTTGAAAACTGCATACGCCAGCACGATAGCACTCGCGATCAGAGCAACGCCCATCATACTCAGCGCCGCTTTGCTGCCAGCGTTTACGCTACGGTAAACAAAGGGCAGGATCAGGCAGACGCCGAAGATCACCAGCACGTCGGTGCGCGGCGCAAGCGCCCAGAAGTCAGTACCGACTTCCCATACGCCCCAGATCAGGGTGCCAATTAAAGAACCAGCGCAGTGCTTTTGCGACCGGACTAAGCATGACCACACCGCCGATAACGTAATACCAGGAACCTCCAATGGCGGCTAACCAACCACCGCCAATCAGCATAAACGCGCCCGTCAGGAAACGAATTACGCCAAAAGATGAGGAACTTTTCCCCATAATGTGGACCTCGTTTTTTTGCCATAAAAACACAGAAAACAAAATTTTAAGTTGTTTTCACGTCATACATAAAGTACGTTAGAAAGCCGGTGTTCAGTTCTGCTCTTCCTGTGAGCATCGCTATCCATGTGAGTTAAATTTTATAGCAAAAACGTTAAGAGGTTTTTTTTAGCGCTTTGCTCTTAAGCGTGTAATTAACACGACATTTTATGGGGTTTACGCTGCGTTATGACGCAAAGACTACGCTCATAACGCTAGCGGCTGGGTTTTTCCTCGGTAATTCAGCTGAACAGGCTGCCAGCGCGTCCCTGTTGCTGCCAGCCCGCGATATGTAATGCCTTCATCACTTCAGCGGGCGGGGTGGACTGAGTGCTGCGGACAATAACCTTAATTTATCTTTCAGTAAATGTAGATAATAAAAAGGGAAAGGTGAATTTTTGATAATTAGCGTTAAAGAAATCTTCGTTTAACTCGATCCCCGTAAAAGGAAAAGATTCAATCAGCCGCCAGTCTGCGCTAGGTGGGGCAAAATCCAGCAGCCAGCAGCCAGCAGCCAGCAGCCAGCAGC
>JAUHTP010000004.1:63092-132891 GCA_031332935.1 Candidatus Pantoea bathycoeliae
GCGCTAGGTGGGGCAAAATCCAGCAGCCAGCAGCCAGCAGCCAGCAGCCAGCAGCTGAAAACATCTGTTATTTCAGCTAAAGCGAGGCGGCACTCTTTAAAAATTTCATAGTTAATCGCTAGACGAACGTGCGGCTGTTGCCAGAATGGATATTGCTCCGGTGCGGCAATGATTTGTTTAATCTGTTTCAGGCTGACGGGAATAATCATTAAGGCTGCTTCATTAGCATGGTAATTTGTCCACGCAACTATGTCAGCGCTATTATTGATTTCCTCTACAGTATCCAGAAGGTATGGTTTTGAATAACAAAAGCCAAGCAGCGTACCTGCCGGACAAGTTTTTTCAGTAACATATGGATTTTACAAGCTATTTTCCATGCATCTCTGGTTAAAAGAAAAGTCGAACAAAATTAAAAATGTATCTTAAGGTAACGCTAAGGTTACTGCTGGACTCAATATAAAACGGAATTATTAAAGTCGTCACCCTTTTTATGTGCCGTACTGCAGGGTAATTAATGGGTATTAGTAGTGAATGTTTTAATTATTTACTGGCACTAATTCTGCTTTTCTGGAAATAAAGAGTCGGATAATGGTCAGTAATAAATCCGTCACCACGCATTGCTTTTAACTTATCCGGTAAAGCACATCCCAACATTGCAAGACGACGAGAAATCAAGCACGTTGTGCTGCGCATCCGCCCGCGCGGATAAAAAAGAGAGTCACGCTAGACGTGGGCCAGCACATTGATTAACGGGATACAATATGGGTTCTATGGCACCGGCACCGGATGAGTCGCTGTTAAAACATCGGGCGTTTGTCGCGTTCTGGCTGGCACGCACCTGTTCATCGTTTGGTTTTCAGATGTTCTCCGTCGCAATCAGCTGGCAGATTTATGCCCTGACTAACAGTGCGATGGCGCTGGGCATGATTGGGCTCATGCAGTATTCTTGCGCGCGCCATAGCTTCGACTTCAGTCGGCAGCTAGGCAGCGGTGATTGTAGGCCCGACGCTCGGTGGTTTGCTCTACGTCGCTGGGCCCGACATCATCTATGGTGTTTCCGCTGCCTTTTATCTGCTGTCGATCTGCTTGGTCGCCCGACTGCGCTACGAGCGCCCGCCGCAGACGCGCCTGCCAATGAATCTGCCCAATCTGTTCGCCGGGGTGCGCTTTATCCGCGAGCGTAAAGATGTGCTGGACGTTATCTCACTCGATCTCTTTGCGGTACTGCGCGACGGCGCTGCTGCCCATTTTTGCCTAGGATATTCTCCATACCGGCCCTTGGGGGCTTGGCCTGCTGCGCGGCGCGCCATCAGTGGGCGCGCTGCTCGTCGGACTGTGGCTCAGCCGCAACAAGCTGGAAAAACATGTCGGCATGATTATGTTTGGCTCGGTGGCGGGCTTTGGCATCGCCACGCTGGTCTTTGCGCTCTCCACCCAGCTCTGGCTGTCGCTGCTGGCGCTGGCCGCGCTCGGCGGCTTCGATATGGTGAGCATGGTCATCCGCGGATCGCTGGTGCAGCTGGATACGCCGGACGATATGCGCGGCCGCGTCAATGCGGTGAACGCCATTTTTATCAACACCTCGAACCAGCTCGGTCAGTTTGAATCAGGGATGGCCTGGTTTGGTGCGGTGCCCGCTGCGGCCATTGGCAGCGTCGGCACGCTGAGGTGGGGGAACAGGTTGGTTGAATGCCGATGTTGAGGCGGTGCTCTGCGCGGCCGGACGTGCGAGCGGCGTGACGCCACGCTGCGCCAGGGCAAGAAGCTGCTCATCGACCTTGCCTAATGGGCGGCGCTGGGTGACGTCGAGATAGCGCTCCAGCTGCTTCAGCAGGAAATCGAACACCGTCACGATCAGCACTTAGTAGCAGGCGACCGCCGCCATGGTTTCCATCACCAGGAAGTTCTGGGAGTAGAGGCGCTGGCCGACCATCAGGATCTCGGTCAGCGAGATCATCGAAACCAGCGAACTGAGCTTGACGATGGCGATATATTCATTCGCCAGCGCGGGCAGGGCGACGCTCACCGCCTGCGGGATAATGATGCGCCACTGGATGCCTGCGAAGCGCAGCCCCAGCGCGCGCGCAGCTTCGCTCTGGCCTTTCGGGATCGACAGCAGATCTCCGCGATATAGGCGCTTTCACTCAGCACCATGGCGATCAGGCCCGCCCAGAAGGGATCGCTTAGCAGCGCAGAGGTGCCGGGCGCGGCCTGCGGCAGGTTATAGACAAAAATCAGCAGCACCAGCAGTGGCAGGCTGTGGAATAGCCAGATATAGCCGCGCGCTGGCAGGTTAAACAAAGGGCGGTTCGACTGTTTCGCCAGCGCGATCACAAACCCTACAACGATACTGATGCCCCAGGTAAGTAAGCTCAGTTTAATGACGGTCTAGGTCGCCAGCCAGAATTCGGCGTCGCTGAACAGGCTGAACATATAGTTCCAGTTAAAGGTCATGAGGCATTTCACTCGCTTAAATAAAAGCGAATTTCAACAAGAGGAATTCGCCGCTTTCGGTTAATTAACACTATGGCGGCAGCGGCTAATTCAGGGCAATTAGTAAATTGTTGTCTTCAGACTTTAAAAAAACTATCCAGCTACAGAAGATGTGAAACCATTAGTGACAGAGATAAGTTAATAAGAGTAATTAATCCGGGTAAGTCATTTAAAATCTTTTGCCCTTTAATCGCGCAGGCGTGAACCAAAATGAGGTAATGGAAAAAATAAAATTAAGTCCGTCTGGAAATAATTGTTCGCCTTCTAGGTTATATCAACAATAACACGGATCGCAGGACGCAATGATGGCGCTTTTTCCCTGCCCGTTTACGGGGCGGAAGCATAGCATGGGACTTGCAAAGTACCTCTACCTGCAAAACCTGTCCTGACGAGACGACTGCCATAACCATAAGGTTTTTATGATGCGTTTTACGCTGAAAAAGCTTAAATATTTTGTCACCGTCGTGGAAACAGAGAGCATCGCCGAGGCGTCACGCCAGCTGCATATTGCGCAGCCCTCTATCTCTATTGCCATCAAAAACCTGGAAGACACCTTCGATCAGCTGCTGTTTATCCGCCACCATGCGCAGGGCGTATCGCTGACGCCTGGCGGCGGCCGCTTTTATGAGAAGGCGCGCGACCTGCTGCGCTTAACCTATGAGTTTGAACAGAACTCGCGTGCCGAACATCAGCTGGTCTCCGGCACCATCGCGGTGGGCTGCTTCGAGTCCGCCGCGCCGCTCTACCTGCCGAAGCTGATCGCCGGGTTCAAAAAGATCTATCCTGACATCACCGTCGAACTTTACGACGGCGAGCAGCACGAGCTGATGCACGGGCTGCACCGCGGGCGTTTCGATCTGGCCTTTCTCTACGATCTGGATGTCGACCATTCCATTAAAAAAGAGCCCCTTAACGTGCCGCATAAACTTT
This sequence comes from Candidatus Pantoea bathycoeliae, assembly GCA_031332935.1. GTDB lineage: Bacteria > Pseudomonadota > Gammaproteobacteria > Enterobacterales > Enterobacteriaceae > Pantoea > Pantoea bathycoeliae. The sequence continues at coordinate 66,516 of JAUHTP010000004.1, forward strand.
ATGCGCTGCTGCCCGCAGCACATCCGCTGGCGCAGCAGCCAACGGTGACGCTCCAGCAGCTGAGCCGCGAGCCGATGATCCTGCTCGATGCCATCCCGAGTAAAAACTACTTTATCCGTATCTTTAAGGAGAAGGGCTACCATCCGGAGGGCCTACAGCTCTCCCTCAATTGAAATGGTGCGCTGCATGGTGGGCCTGGCTTTTCAGTGCTGGTGACGCGCCCCTGTTCCGATATTACCTATGACGGGCAAAAATTAATTCACCTGGAAATAGAGGATGAAATGCCGGATTCAACGCTGATCATGGCTTACATGCAAAATAATGAGCCAACCAGGCCGGCACAGTTGTTTATGGCGTATTGCCGCCGCGCCGAACTTTTCCCGATGCCGCCGCTTTAATTACGTTTTTTAGCTGGCGTCTGGTGCAGCCTAATAAATTCCTATCCAGTCGTTAGCTTTATAATATTTTACCGCTTCTGTTGGCTCAAATTAGTCTTGGAAACCTTCCCGTATTGAATATATTGGCCGGCGGCTGGTTGAAGGACGCTGAAATGACAGAGATGAAACAGAAATTGATACCCTAGTGATTGGTGCCGGGCAGGCGGGCGTCGCGATGAGCGAGCATTTAAGCCGCCTTGACGTACCGCTCTGGTGCTGGAGAAAAACCGCATAGCGGAAGCATGGCGCAGCGGGCGCTGGGATTGGCTGGTGGCGAACGGCCCAGCCTAGCACGACCGCTTTCCCGGCATGGCGTTCCCGGAATGCGCTCCCGACAGCTTTGTCGCCAAAGACAAGGTGACGGATTACTTTGCGGTCTATGCGGAAAAAAATTCCACGCGCCGATCCGCACCGGCGTAGAGGTGCTGCGCGTGGAGCGCAACAGCGGCCGCGCAGGCTTCACCGTGCAGACCTCAGACGGCGTGATTGAGGCGCAGCGCATTGTGGCAGCGACCGGACCTTTTCAAAAACCGGTGATCCCGGCGATCGCGCCATACAACGATCGCCTGACGCAGATCCACTCCGCCGACTATCGCAACCCGCAGCCGCTGCGTATGCCGCTGCATCTGGCTTTTTCTTACGACGAGGAGGTCGGCTGCTTGGGCGTGCGCTCGCTGGTGGCGCATCTCAGGGCTTCGCCGGAGAAGCCTGCGCTCTGCATTATCGGCGAACCGACCGGCATGCAGCCGGTTTATTGCCATAAAGGCAAAGTGGCGATGCGCTGCGAGGTGCGCGGCCACGCCTGCCATTCAGTCTATGCGCCATCCGGCGTCAACGCGATTGAGCAGGCGGCGAAGCTGATTGGCCATATTACCGGCGTCAGCGAGTCGCTACAGCTGACGCAGGACAAACGCTTCGATCCGCCGTTTAGCACCTTGCAGGTCGGCACCATTCAGGGTGGCGCGGCGCTGAATATCGTGCCGCAGGATTGCAAGTTCGATTTCGAGCTGCATACGCTGCCAGATGCCTATACCGAGAGCGTACTGGAAAATATCAGAGCATTCGCGCGCAGCCAGCTGCTGCCCGCTATGCACGAGAAAGCGCCGGATAGCGCCATTACTTTTCAGCCGCTGGGCGCATATCCTGGGCTGTTAACCGATCCCAAAAGCGACTTTGCACGCTGGCTGGAGCGGCAGCGAGGCGTTTTCTACCGTTGCCTTTGGCACCGAAGGTGGCCTGTTCGATGAGGTGAGGATCGCCACGCTGATTTGCGTATGGAGCAGGGACATAAAGCCGACGAGTTCATTGCCGTCGCGCAGCTGCGTGAAGCCAGCCTGCGGGCTTAATCCACTAATTTATTCAGCGCGGCGAGGCCTTTAATCAGTTCGTTGCGCGACTCAACATCCACTTTCTCTGTCAGCAGATCGGCAATCAAGCGGGCGCGTTGTTCCCGCGCGTCGTTTAACAGGCTTCTGGCCGTTTTGGTAAGTGCAATCAGCCTGCGCGCGGGCGTCCTGCACGTTAGGCTGACCGTAATAAACTGCTGGCCTTCGAGTTCCTGTACCACCATGCGCATGCTCTGATGCTTTATGCCGCGCAGCCGAGCCAGTTCAGCAATGGTGATGGCGCCGCGCGTTTCCAGCAGCTCAAGCGTCTCCAGCTTACAAGTGCGTGCGGTGGAGGTGGCAACACGTACCTGGCGCACAAAGGTGCTAACCGAACGGCGCAGCGCTTCGGCCAGTTCAAGCGTTTGTTCGTCGTGGAGGGAAGGCATGGTGATCTCCTGGGCGGCGCAATGCGAGCGAGTATCTCGCCGGAGAAGGGCTGAACATTAAAAGGAAAATCAGACTGGGCAGGGCGCACAAAAGCAAAAACCCAGCCATAGGCTGGGTTCTTTAAATTAAATTTGGTGCCCGAACCCGGAATCGAACCAGGGACACGGGGATTTTCAATCCCCTGCTCTACCGACTGAGCTATTCGGGCAACGGGGCGCATTAAACCGTAATGGCCGCTTCGCGTCAACGCCTTTCCGGTAAAAAAGTGGGGTAACGTGACTGATTGCCTGATTTTCAGGCAGAAGCGGCAAAAACCTATGCCAGCGCGCCGTTGGCGCGGCATAACGCGATGTGCAGCACGTCTTCCGCCAGCCGTTTTGCGGTCGCCACGTCCTGCACATTACGCTTAACCAGCAGCTTGCTGAGACAGCCCTCAAGGATTAGCTCTAGCTGATCCGGCTGCGGATAGAAACTACGGGCGGCAATAATAAAGCAGCTTGGATAGCGTCCTTTCTGCACCTGTTCACTCAACACCTGATAACGCGCCAGCAATTTCTGTTCGCCGTCGAGCTCTTTGCTGAGCAGAACCTGTCGCCGCCAGGTATCAATCTGCTGGCCGTGATAGCGCATCGCATCGTAGATGCAGGGCGTCGCGTTCCGGCCAGAACTGTTCAAGCTGTGCCAGCGTCAGTTCACTGTCGCCAGCCAGCTGCTGTAATGACGTCGCAGCCGCCAGTCCATTTTTCGAGCACGTTTAACGCATGCTCGAGTATCTGTTCACGCTGCAAGTGACGTCTCCTCTTTTTTGCAATTCCGCCTGTGGCGGCGTTACTCCAGTGTCGTTTAGCGTACCCGATTCTGCAAATGCGCGCGGAAATCCTCTGCGTTGAGGAAACCAGTCACGCGCGAGTCGGGAATCTCGTGGCCCTGCGCATCAAAAAACAGAATGGTCGGCAGGCCGAGCACCTGAAGATGCTGCAACAGGGCGTTATCCGTCGCGTTATTAGCGGTGACGTTAGCCTGCAACAGCTGAAGGCGGCCCAGCGCCTCGTGTACGCCAGAATCGCTAAAGGTTTATTTTCAAACTCTTTGCACGCCACGCACCAGTCGGCATAGAGATCGACCATAGTGACGCGGCCATTAGCCTGCTGGAGCGCCCTGTCCAGCTGTGGTGCAGAGACAATGCGCTGGAAAGGAAGCGCTGTCGCCGCCTGTGACGCCATCGGCGCGCCCCAGACCCACTTTTGCAACGGACGCGCGCTAATCAGCGCAGCGGCCAGCATGACTATCTGCATCAGCCGCCATTTGCTGCTGTTACCGCGCAGGCTGCTACAAAATGCCTAGGCAAGAAGGCGATACCCAGCTCGCTCCATAACTGCATGCCCCACACATCACCCAGCACGTGCTCCAGTAACAATACCGGCAGCGCCAGGATAACGAAGCCAAATCCCTGCTTCACCGTCTGCATCCGGGGCCGCTTTTTGGCAGCAGCCGGTTGCCAAACATCGTGACCACGATCAGCGGCAGGCCCATACCCATTGCGTAGAGCCACAGCGTGCCTGCACCGGTCCAGAGATTACCGCTCTGGGCGATATAGAGCAGAATGGCGTTGAGCGGCGCGGTGGTGCAGGGCGACCAGATCAATCCTGCCAGCGCGCTCATCAAAAATACGCCAGGCAGCGATCCACCTTCTGATGGTTGCTCCACAATGTCAGGCGCGTCTGTACGCTGGCGGGAAGCTGTAGCTGGAACAGGCCGAACATCGACAGGGCAACAGAATGAAAACCAGCGACAGCCCGATAAGTACATAAAGCGCAGGCCAGCAGCCGCGATCACTACGCGCAGTAGCGCGTAGGTAAGCGCCATGCCCAGAACATAGATGACGGCAAGGCTAAACAGCCGCAGCAGCGAGCCGCTGTGCTGGCCGCCAAGAATGATCCCGGCGATCAGGGGATACATCGGTAACACGCAGGGAGTAAAAGCGACGCCAATGCCTATCAGCAGTGCCCAGAGCGGCGAGAAGGGCAGCCGCACGGCAGGTGCAGGCTGTGCGCTGACGGCCGGCGATACATTGCTGGTGCTCACTGCCGATAGCGGAATAGTGCGCGTCTCCGGCGGATAACAGAAACCTACCGCAGCACAGCCCTAGTAGGTCACGCTAAGAGTGGCACCCTTTGCGGCTGCTGTAGCTGCACAGGCACACTCAGGTCCTGCGGATAGATTTCACTTTTACCATAAAACTCATGGGTAGGCGTCGTTGGTGGACTGGCATTTATTAACGTGATCGTTAGGGTTGAGGAACTGGTAATCACCTTTTTGATGGCCCATTAGCTCCAGCCCGATATTGGCCAGCACTTCGTTAGTGTTCATATTCACCGAGGTGCCCGCGCCGCCCTGATAGACGTCGAGGAAACTGATCCATGCACTTGCAGTTATTCAGCACTTCATCACAGGCCTGAATAACGGTGTTAGCGATGTTGCGTGGAATAGTTTGCAGTTCTTTATTCGCGAGCGCGGCGGCTTTTTTTACCATAACCATGCCGCGCACGAATTCGGGAATATCGCTGATTTTACTGTTGCTGATACGGAAATTTTCAATCGCACATAGAGTATGAACACCGTAATAGGCATCGGCGGGGACTTCACGCATGCCTGGCAGGTCTTCTTCGATACGAATGTTATTCGCCATGGTAACCTTCTTGTTATTGGCCGCTTGCGCTATCCATCACAGGTGATGTGTTAGTTTGTCGTGGAAAGCCGGAGCCAGTAGTGTATCTGCCTGGCCTCTGGCGCGCACGATCATATGCTGCCGTCGGGCTAAAGCGCGAGTCAGGATCGCTATTCACATATTAATTACCGTTGGCTTAACTACGATATGCGATGTTGCGCACAAAATTAACCCCACTGTAAATATTTGAAAACATCGGTTGAATTAGCGTTGCGGCAGGCCCATCTCAGCGCTATACCGCCTGAAAAGGCGTTTTCGCTGCCTGTCTGACGCCGGGTAGCCCGACTAAAAGGATAATACGGTGCGCTGGTTACCGTTAATCGTGATTTTTGCGCTCGCCTGGATTGAGATCACCCTGTTTATTCAGGTGGCTCACGCGCTGGGCGTGCTGATGACCATGCTGCTGGTGATCTTCACCTCGGCGCTGGGCGTGTCGCTGATCATTGCCGGTTTCCTGCTGCTTCTGCCCGGTTTTTTCACCGACTTCCTCGGCCTGCTGCTGTTACCGCCAGTGCAAAAGCATCTGACGCTGACGCTGATGCCGCATCTGCGCGTCTGGCGTGGTCCGGGCGCGGGTCCAGACAGCGGATTTACCGTTGACGGCGAATATGAGCGTAAAGACAACGATCGCATCGGCCACGATGACCGCCACGATCGCTAAGTCCATCCTGCAGAAAAGCGTGACCTGAGCGTCGTGCTTTTTTATGAGTGGTGCTAAAGCTGCCTTTTTTGCGCAAAAAACGGGCAGTTGTCATAACTAGGTAAAAAATTTGTCCCGTGGGCCTTGAAAGCGATTTTGACCGACCCTATCTTCCACCACGAGGCCGGAAGCCCTGCAGCCCGGCGTTTAACCCAAAAATGAATGATTGGACTTCTCAAAGGAGAGCTATCTAATGAAAATTCGTCCGTTGCACGATCGCGTTATCGTCAAGCGTAAAGAAGTTGAAGCTAAATCAGCTGGCGGCATCGTTTTGACTGGCTCAGCAGCAGGCAAATCTACCCGTGGCGAAGTTCTGGCAGTGGGCAATGGTCGCATCCTGGAAAATGGTGATGTGAAGCCGCTGGATGTTAAAGTTGGTGACCTGGTGATCTTTAGCGAAGGTTACAGCGCTAAAACTGAAAAGATCGACAACGAAGAAGTGCTGATCATCTCTGAAAGCGACATTCTGGCGATTGTTGAAGCGTGATTACGCGGAACTCACTGAACGAAACGAATTTAAGGGACAATTGAAATGGCAGCTAAAGACGTAAAATTCCGTAATGACGCTCGCGTAAAAATGCTGCGCGGCGTGAACGTACTGGCAGATGCAGTAAAAGTTACCCTAGGCCCTAAAGGCCGTAACGTGGTTCTGGATAAATCTTTTGGTGCACCGACCATCACTAAAGATGGTGTTTCTGTTGCGCGTGAAATCGAGCTGGAAGACAAGTTCGAGAACATGGGTGCACAGATGGTGAAAGAAGTGGCCTCTAAAGCGAACGACGCAGCAGGCGACGGCACTACCACCGCAACCGTACTCGCACAGTCTATCGTTAACGAAGGTCTGAAAGCTGTAGCGTCGGGCATGAACCCGATGGATCTGAAACGTGGCATCGACAAAGCGGTTATTGCTGCCGTTGAGAAGCTGAAAGCGCTGTCCGTTCCGTGCTCTGACTCTAAAGCTATTGCACAGGTTGGTACCATTTCTGCCAACTCCGATGAAAGCGTCGGCACCCTGATCGCCCAGGCGATGGAAAAAGTGGGTAAAGAAGGCGTGATCACCGTTGAAGAAGGCACCGGCCTGCAGGACGAGCTGGACGTGGTTGAAGGTATGCAGTTCGATCGTGGCTACCTTTCTCCGTACTTCATCAACAAGCAGGAAACTGGCGCAGTTGAGCTGGAATCACCGTTCATCCTGCTGGTTGACAAAAAAATCTCCAACATCCGCGAAATGCTGCCAGTGCTGGAAGCCGTTGCTAAAGCAGGCAAGCCGCTGCTGATCGTCGCTGAAGACGTTGAAGGCGAAGCACTGGCCACCCTGGTGGTTAACACCATGCGCGGCATCGTGAAAGTGGCTGCGGTGAAAGCACCGGGCTTCGGCGACCGTCGTAAAGCCATGCTGCAGGATATCGCTATCCTGACCGGCGGTACCGTTATCTCTGAAGAGATAGGTATAGAGCTGGAAAAAGCGGCGCTGGAAGATCTGGGCCAGGCTAAGCGTGTTGTGATCAACAAAGACACCACCACCATCATCGATGGCGTGGGTGAAGAGTCTGCTATCTCTGGCCGCATTACCCAGATTCGTCAGCAGATCGAAGAAGCGACCTCTGACTACGACAAAGAAAAACTGCAGGAGCGCGTGGCGAAACTGGCAGGCGGCGTAGCCGTACTTAAAGTGGGCGCAGCAACTGAAGTTGAAATGAAAGAGAAGAAAGCACGCGTTGAAGATGCCCTGCACGCAACCCGTGCTGCGGTAGAAGAAGGCGTGGTTGCTGGTGGTGGCGTGGCGCTGGTGCGCGTAGCGGCACAGCTGACCGAGCTGACTGGCCAGAACGAAGACCAGAACGTGGGTATCAAAGTTGCTCTGCGCGCAATGGAAGCGCCGCTGCGTCAGATCGTGTCCAACGCCGGTGAAGAGCCGTCTGTTGTTGCGAACAACGTGAAAAACGGTGACGGTAACTACGGTTACAATGCGCAGACCGAAGAGTACGGCAACATGATCGACTTTGGTATTCTGGATCCGACCAAAGTGACCCGTTCTGCGCTGCAGTACGCAGCCTCTGTTGCTGGCCTGATGATCACCACCGAGTGTATGGTGACTGACCTGCCGAAAGGCGACGCGCCTGATTTAGGCGCTGGCGGCATGGGCGGCATGGGTGGTATGGGCGGCATGATGTAATTGCCCTGACGCTTTTGCTCTCTGGAAAACCCCCGATCGGAAACGGTCGGGGGTTTTTCTTTTGCAGATGAAAAGGGTATAAGTAAGGGCGCAAACCTTCGGCTTTGTGGGCTCAGGGCAATGAATGTGCAGAAAAAAGAGGTCTTTTTCTGCTACGCTGCCGTCCGATACTGATGATAATAAATGGGGATTACAATGCGGATTAACCTCTTGCTCGGACTGGCGGTCGGTACTTTATTGCTGGCGGGATGCAGCAGCTCTCACCAGCTGAGTGCTGGCGGCGAGCGTGTACCTTCACTGATCAACAGCCGGGCATCGACTGTCAGCTTCTGGGCAATGTCACCTGTTCACAAAGCAACTGGCTGAGCGACTCCGGCGGCGAAGGCCGCTCACTGCGCGGCGCGGCCAACGATCTGCGCAACCGTGCAGCGGAAATGGGCGGCAACGTGATTTACGGTGCCACCAGCCCGACGCAAAAACTGTGGTCCGCTTTTGCACCGCTAGACAGCAGAATGAAAGGCCAGGTCTATAAGTGCCCGGCTAAGTAGCCTTAAGATGGCACCTGTTTTGCTGGTGCCACATTTTTTTCCGCCTAGTGTGTAGTGGGGGCGGATGGCATAAAGTCCGCGCGTATGATGGCACCCAGCGTTGGCACTACTTTCAGTCTATAGACCTCAAACGTCATCTCTTTTTTCATGCATGATGTATCCAGAGAAATATTGTTCACGCGCCAGGGCGTCATGTAACTGACCAGCCGGTTGCCCCGAACGTCACTGATGCTGCCGAACTGATTGTAGACACCGGCGTGCGCTCCCGGCGGGGTAACAAGCGCCATTGTTTCCCCCAGTGTTTGACCGGCCGTAATGCCTCCGTCATGCCACATCAGGCTGCCGCTTAAGTCGCCGTGGAGGGCTCGTTGTCTGCTGCCATTTTCAAAACTGAAATTGGCTTCCCCAGCGTTATATCTGTATCCCACTTTACCGGTAAGACTTTCGTTGCCTTTCCGCGTCGTATAGGCACCCATACCATATTGCAGGCTAAAATCTCTGGAAGTACCATCCAGCTCAACACCCTGCGTTACGGCACCTGCGCGCTCCAGTTTCGTGACATGGCTGGCCGTAAGGTAATTCGAACCGAAAGAGAAAGGAAAACTTAAGCTCAGCTCAACGCTGTTTTCGGCTAAAGCATGACCGTATGGCTATGGCTGAAACTCAGGCTAATGTCTATGTCCTGCCAGATCGTATTGAAATCAAGAGAGGCGCTTCTGGTATGGCTGCCCGGTGCGCGTCCTGACTGCTGTGCTCAGCCAACCGTAAGCGTTGAGTCTTCTGAAAAATTACGGCTGAGATTAAGTTCAGCCCGCCAGCGACGGTTGTCCAGGATGGCGCTGGTATAACTTGTCTGACTGATTTTTTCGCCTAGCGTATGAAAATGACCACCCGCCGGGTAGTAGGCAGCCAAGCCATTTAAGCTCTGACTATCGGCAAAAAAGGCTTTTGCATATCGTAGTCGCCAGATTGAGCCTCGGCCGGTGTTTTTTTCCCGCTATCAACAGCCTGCGTTACGTCGAGCGACAGGGTGCTGTCTGTTCGTACACTTACACCCAGACCACCCGCCACGCTATAGTAATCAGCAGATGACTGAACGCCACCAAACAGTGTCAGGTCCTCTGTTACGCCGGCGGAAAGCGTCCCTTGCCGCGGCAATGTGTTTTTATACTGAGGGCGATAGTGCCCCGCCAGCGCCTCATATTTGAATACGCCTTTATGCACCAGGTTTGGCAGAGAAACCCAGGGTAGAAGACGCGTATGCTCCATTCCGTCGCTCTCTTCAACCTGCATGGTGATGGTTGAGCTGCTGCTGGTTGTAGGAAGGTAGTCATAAATCGTAAAGGGGCAGGGCGCAACCTGAGTGCGATAAATTTGCATCCCGCCCTGGTAGAGCGTCACGGTGGCGTCTGAACGCGCATAACCGGTAATCCAGGGTGCCTGACGTCGCCAGCTATCAGGATACATACTTTCATCGCTGACCAGCGATACGCCACGCATTGGCAGCGAAGCGAATATTGCATCGGAAGAAGTTATGTCGCCAAGGGTAAAACGGGCGCGTAGCGGTGTAATGCTACGCCACAGTGCCATCGAACGCGTACTGAACAATGATCGCTGGAATCGCGCCAGATGTTGTTTTGTAGCGCAGTCGCCAGGGGCCAATATTAAGACCGCTGTTAAAATCCAGCGTCATGCCGCCTTCATCCCACTCGCTCAGTGCACGCTCACGTTCAACGTTCAGGCTATAGCTGGTAAACAGAGCATTGATACCGTCATCCCAGCGGCTGGTCATGACGCCGCCAGACTGCGGCGTGAACCACTCTTCAGGCAGCGTCAGGATCAGCATGTAGAGTTCGGGCCGATAGAGGAATATCTGCTCAGCGAGGGCAGAAGATTGCGGGTTTAGACAACCCTGTTACGTCCAGATGGGTTGCTCTGACATTGTCGACGTGATGCCCCACTCTTCAAGCCGTTCACGCGTCAGGCAGGGATGCCGCTCAACCTGTTTAAGCGTGATTCTGCCTTTGTAATGCTGGTTAACGTAAAGGTCTGTTTTTTCTTCGGCGTAGGCAGGCAGTAAGAAAGCAGACAAAGCAAGAAGAGGAGGTGTGCCATTCTCATAAATCATAAAAACGGAAGCATAGAATCCGTTTTGACTAGTCGAGCGCGGTAAATTAGCTATTCAGCGATGCAAGCGTAGCGCGTGCCTGTTCCAGCTCAGGCGTAATTTGTTCAATTTTTGCCTGCTTTTCAGCAATTTTCTGCTGAGCTTGACTCAGTTCTTTCGCAGCACAGGTGGTTTCAATATTTGCCAGTGCTTGTTCCAGCGCAGCGGCTTTGGCGGTGTTGCCATACTTCGTCGCCATGCTAATTTCTTTTTTCAGTTTAGCGCTGTTGATGGCAGTACAGTATGCAACTGACGCCTGCGCCGCGCTCGCCGCACCCATTGTCATAATAAGAGTGAGTGCTACAGCCGTTGATTTTTTTATAGTCATGCTCCTGATTAGGTCCTCTCCGAGTGCCACCTTGGCGTCCTCTGCTGAGCGAGATAATAGGAGGCAGGAGAGGCGGCTTACTTGCTATAGGACTATCGCTATTTTTTGTAGTCCTGCTCAGCTCCTGACGCAATGCCTGTGCAACCTCGATGAGCTCATCCACGGGTTGGCTATAATGACGCTGGCAAAGTGAAACTATTCGCGTTGCGCCAAGCAACACCATGCCGCCATATAAGCGGTGCAGGGTGGCGGATAACTCAGGCTGACCGCTACGCTGCCAGCTGGCGATGCGGCTAAGCGCTTCATCCAGCGCACCGATTTGCATCATGAGAAACGGGGTCAGGTTATCGTCGTTAAGAAACGCAGAGGGGAGCGCTGCAGGTGACCAGAGTTTGGGCGTCGGTTGCTCCAGACAGGACAGATGCTGCTGTAAGATTTCAAGCGTTAACGGTTTGGATAAGCAGGCTGTCATGCCAGCCTCGGCCGCGGCTTCCAGATTCGGCGCTTCCCACTCAGCTGAAATACCCCAAATAATCAGCTCAGGCCAGCGGTTTTTCAGGCTGCGGGTTAGTTCAAACCCGTCTTGTTGCGGCATGCAGCACTCGGTGCTCACCAGTTGCGAACGATGCTACTGAACCAGTTCGCCCGCCAGGAGGGCCTCTTTATACTCAATCGCCTCATGACCCAGCCAGCGCAACTGATGCAGTAGCAAAAACGATTTGCTGGTTGGTCATCAACGATGAGTATGCATAATTTTTGCTCTTCGTTTGCTGCTGGCTGGAAGTCAGGTTCGTCTAACATTATCAGTTGAAGAGTAAGGCTAAATACTGAGCCTTCTCCCGGTCGGCTTTGTAGCAGGATATCACCGCCCATCATGCGAGCCAGAGAACGAGAAATATAAATTATGGTCCCCCCATTTTTGCAACACTGATTTTTGACTAATGGTGGGCTTGCTCAAATCTATGCGGCGTCTCTGTGGGCAGAGATGCCCGCGCCTCGATGAATTCTGCGCCCGGTGAACCTGAAAAGCCCCTCCGCTTCCGTGAGCCATTTTTTTCGTCAGGTTTTTCATCTGGCCGGTATGCCGTTCATGTCATCAATAATCAGTCTTCGCAAAACCAGATGGGTAACAACTGCATAATTACCGAATAATCAGTCTGTTGATTCAGTTTTGCATAACATCAGGCCTGATATTCATTGTGATGAGTTGTGATTGACCAGGCTATTCGCGCCAGTTTGTTTGCCAGAGCGCAGGCGAAAATATTTGAATGTTTGTTATCGAGTTGCCCCCGAACCCATTCGGCAAGTCTGCCTTGATGATGTTCAAGTCGCATCATGAATGAGCGGGCACATTGAACCAGAAGTTTGCGTAAATTTTTATCACCTCGTTTGTTTATACCCAGCAGCGTCGATTTGCCTCCTGTGCTGTACTGGCGGGGGACAAGCCCTGTGGAAGCCGCAAAATCCCTGCTGTATGAAAATTGTTTTCCATCGCCGAGCTGTGATGAAAGTAAGCTGGCAGTAATCGGCCCGACGCCTGGAATTGTCATAACTCGCTGTGCAGTATCATCAGCTTTGATTGACTGATTTAATTCTGATTCCAGCGCTGTTTCTCCTGAAAGAAAAACACCCTGCCAGCGTACCGCTCACAGAGTGTGGGTGACCATCTCATTAGCCCCGGCATGCGGGGCTTTTGCTTTTAATCTCTATATTAACGCAGTGATACAGTTTTAATAAAATGATGCTAGGAATCGTATCAATAGATTAGAAAATGGAATATCAAATTAATAAAAAATAAATCCTATTTGTAATATGCATTCTATTAATGATTTTTAGGTTAAATTATTGATGCAAAATTTTAAGTTATATGTTTAGCCCGCTGCTATGTTAAATGTGGGTTTCTTTTTCCATAGATAATATTTCAAGCCATAATGATCTAAACCACTATTTTCGATTTTAACTGACGTAGATTCGATTCTTTGATTAATAAAAGGAACGTCAGATATGGCAATACCCATTTATCTTTGTCTCTATGAGGAAAATGGCAAGTTATTAAAAGGAAGCGTAGAGGTTAACGGCCGAGTAAGGAAGCATTGAGCTGATGGGGATGCAACACGATATTTGCATACCTGATGATGATATGACCGGAGCCATAACCGGAACGCGTCAGCATGAGGCCTATACTTTTGAAAAAGAAATTGACGCCTCATCACCGCTTCTGTACCGCGCATTAACCACCGGCCGTACTCTGGCACAAGCGGTGTTCAGATATTACCGCATTAATCATAGCGGTATGGAAGAATAATACTTTAAGATTGTACTGGATAACGTAAAACTATGCCATATCGTCCCGTTATGTTTGATACCAAAGACGCGGATTATGAGCATCATGGGCATATTGAACATGTTGGTTTACGTTATGAGAAAATTTCCTGGCACTATATTGATGGAAATATACAGCATGCCGATAGCTGGAAAGAGCGTAAAACCGTATAAGGGGATCGCCCATGGCTAAATGGATATACAAGCAAAGCACCGGAGAACTATTTCGCGATGGTCAGTTAATTGAAAAAGGCTACTCTGGCGTTCTCACTAACAAAAATCCCCCATGCCGCGAGCAGGTACGAGGCATGGGCCCGATTCCACGTGGAACCAATAGGCAGCACCGGGACCAGTAAAGGCCCGCTTACTATCACCCTGATTCATATTAGCGGTAACGCTTATAACCGGGATATGCGTACTTTCCGTATTAATGGCGAGAAAGTCCACGGCGTTCCCGGCTTCGCCTCTTCAGTCTGCATCATTATGTATCCGCATACGCGCTTGCTGGTCAGCAAAGATCGTGGCGCTTATCTGGAGGTGATACGATGAAGTGGATAGCAATACTCTTCATGCTCCCTGCCTTTACGCTGGCGACACCCACGCCTGATATCCCTATAAAGCACCGATTAACGCCTTCAAACTGGCAATATGTTATACATACAAAAGATAGCCGCAGGCGATCGATCCTAGCTTGACGCTGTTCCTAGTCTCACACTAAAAGCCGATCAACTTGAAGAGGCATTGGCTACCGCTCTGCCGGTGAATCCTGAGGGCGTTTTAGCTACTCTGCACAGGCTGGACGCAGGCTCTTATCCTGAAATGAGCGGTACGAATATTGTCTGTGTGCGGAAGGTCGTACGGCCGGGCAGAGAAGCAGCAGACTATTACATTGCCGCGCGGCGGGCCTTGCTTAGCGAGCCGAGCGGGGCCGAGTGCCTCTGGAATCTGGAAGCCGTATGGGAAGAGGTGAACCAGCAGGAAAAGTAAGGCTGGATAGGGCCTTTTGGAAAACTGACATCCTCGTACGCCGCGCGCCCTATGCAGCCTGGGAAAAGCGGGGGCTGCTTTCTTGCACAGAAAAGGCACATCGCGTGGTTGAGCTGCGCAGCAAATCTGCCATAATCAGCGCCCTGTTTTTTCTAGCGAGTCCGTAATGCAATACCCGATTAACGAAATGTTCCAGACGCTCCAAGGAGAGGGGTTTTATACCGGCGTTCCGGCCATCTTTATCCGCTTACAGGGATGCCCGGTGGGTTGTAGCTGGTGTGATACCAAACATACCTGGGAGACGCTGGCCGATCGGGAAACGGCGCTGGGTGATATTCTGGTCAAAACGGTGGAAACGGATGCCTGGGGCAACGCCGATGCGGCGCTGCTGGTTGAGACCATTCAGCGCCAGGGCTGGACGGCGCGCCATGTGGTGATTACCGGCGGGGAGCCATCGATTTACGATCTGCGTCCGCTGACGACAGCGCTTGAAGCGAACGGCTTTCAGTGCCAGATCGAAACCAGCGGCACCCATGAAGTGCACTGCTCTGAGAAAACCTGGGTCACGGTGTCGCCTAAGGTGAATATGCGCGGCGGATATGATGTGCTGGCGCAGGCGTTACAGCGTGCAGATGAGATCAAACATCCGGTGGCGCGCGAGCGTGACGTCGAAGCGCTGGATTCACTGCTGGCAACGCTGACCGACAGCAAGGCACGCGTGATCGCGCTACAGCCGATCAGCCGTAAAGATGAGGCGACAAAACGCTGTATTGAGACCTGCATTGCGCGCAACTGGCGTTTATCCATGCAGACCCACAAGTATCTCAATATCGCCTGATGACCGGGAGCAGGGCGGCAATTGCAGCCGCCCGCTATCCTTACTGCTTCGCTTTATAAGCGTCAAACGCCTTCTTGAGCTCGCCCTTTGCCACATCGGCACTTTCAAACCCGTTCAGCTCGACTTTCTTACGGCCATCCGGCAGCTGTTTATAAACGCGGAAAAATGCCTGCAGGTGCTCCTGCTCAATCTTTGGCAGGTCGCTCATGCTTTTGATGTCGTCATAGGTGGATCGATCTTACTGGTCGGCACCGCGACGATCTTATCGTCCACTTCACCGCCGTCGATCATCTTCAGTACGCCGATGGCGCCCAGTTTAATCAGCGTACCGGGCTGCAACGGGGAGCGGGTATAGAAGATCACATAGAGCGGATCGTTATCGCCACCCAGCGACTGGGTCAGGGATCCGTAGTTAGCCGGATAGGCGACCGGCATCGACTGAAAGCGAGCCGCGACGATAAAGCCGGTTTTCGCGTCGGTTTCATATTTAATCATACCGCCAGCAGGGATCTCAGTAACGGCATAGAACTCATCCGGCACGTTTTCCGGCTGGGGAAAGTCGAGAACGTTTTGAGCCTGAACGGCAGCAGAGGCGGTGAAAAGCAGCGCAATAGCCGTAAAATGTTTGAGGTGCATCGTTGATTCTCTTGCTCTTTAATCAGGAGAGAACAACTTTAGAGAGGAGGAGATGACAGGCAGATGACAACGTCGGGCTACACGATCAGTAGCCCTGACGAGAATTAACCTTTATAAACGCAGCCGGCCGTACAGGTTTCTTTGATCATCACCGCGCTCAGCTCAGGCACCAGCGGCTTCATTTCATCCCAAATCCACTTCGCCAGCACTTCGCTGGTAGGATTTTCAAGGCCCGGGATTTCATTCAGATAATGGTGATCGAGGCGCTCGTAAAGGGGCTTGAACGCCGCTTTCAGTTCGGCGAAATCCATCACCCAGCCGGTATGCTCATCTACTTCGCTGGTAATTTCCAGTCGCACCAGAAACGAATGGCCGTGCAGGCGACCGCATTTGTGTCCTTTCGGGACGTTAGGAAGGTGATGAGCGGCTTCGAACTGGAATTCTTTAAACAGTGTGGTAGACATAATGGTTCTCAGGCTTAAAAACCGGTGAATTCTACCTGAAATGCGGAATTTTCGCACCCGCATCGCCATAAAGGGTAATTCTTACTACCTGCTCGGGCATGCTTCTTCTTAAATGACTGATAAATAATCTATTTCTATACCAGTTTTACTGATTATACCTACCCAAAAAACCACTTAGTCATTTTGGTTATTTATTATGTCGAAGCCGTATTTAATCGTTAATATACGGGCCGGTAACCTACCACTCTTCCCGCTACTTTACGGTCCGGACTTCAGATACTGGAATTTTAACGCGATGACGACTCAGGCACCCCCAGGTACTCTGCTCCCGCTCAACCCGGAGCAACTTGCACGCTTACAGGCGGCAACGACTGATTTTTCTCCCACCCAGCTGGCGTGGATCTCTGGCTACTTCTGGGGAATGATTAATCAGACGCCCGGCAGCGTGGCGACCAGCGCGCCAGCGGCAGCACAGATCCCGGCGATTACGCTGATCTCGGCCTCACAAACCGGCAACGCCCGCCGCGTCGCGGAGCAGCTGCGCGACGATCTTCAGGCAGCGAAGCTGAACGTTAAGCTGGTGAACGCTGGCGACTACAAGTTCAAGCAGATCGCCCAGGAGAAACTGCTGGTGGTGGTGACCTCCACGCAGGGTGAAGGCGATCCGCCAGAAGAGGCGGTGGCGCTGCATAAATTCCTGATGTCGAAAAAAGCGCCGAAGCTGGACGGTGCCGCCTTTGCGGTGCTGGGCCTCGGCGATACCTCCTATGAATTCTTCAGCAAAGCCGGTAAAGACTTTGACGGCCGCCTGGCGGAGCTGGGCGCGGAGCGCCTGCTGGATCGCGTCGATGCCGATGTTGATTTCACCGAAGCGGCGGCTAACTGGCGCAGCGCGCTGGTTGAGGTGCTGAAGCAGCGTGTACCGAGCGAGACGCCCGCGCAGGCGATGGCCACCGGGACCGGCAGCGTTAATGAGGTGCACAGCAGCCCCTACACCAAAGAAGCGCCGCTGACCGCCAGCTTTGCCGTTAACCAGAAAATCACCGGCCGCAATTCCGACAAAGACGTGCGCCATATTGAGATTGACCTGGGCGATTCAGGCCTGCGCTACCAGCCGGGTGACGCGCTCGGCGTCTGGTATGAGAACGATGCAGCCCTGGTAGCGGAGCTGCTGAGTCTGCTGTGGCTGAAAGGCGACGAGCCGGTACAGATCAACAACGAAACGCTGCCGCTCAGCGAGGCGCTGCAAAAGCACTTTGAGCTGACGGTGAATACCGCGCAGATTGTTGAGCAGTATGCCGCGCTGTCGCGCAACGAAACGCTGCTGGCGCTGGTGGGCGACAAGGCGAAGCTACAGAACTACGCGCAGACTTTCCCTATCGTGGATATGGTGCGTAACGCGCCGACCGAACTTAATTCCGATCAGCTGACCGCGCTGCTGCGTCCGCTGACGCCGCGTCTTTACTCGATCGCCTCGTCGCAGGCGGAGAACGAAACCGAAGTACATATCACCGTGGGTGCAGTGCGTTTCGACATTGACGGCCGCCCACGCGCAGGCGGCGCATCCAGCTATCTGGCCGATCGACTGGAAGAGGATGCAGAAATCCGCGTATTTATCGAGCACAACGATAACTTCCGTCTGCCCACCAGCCCCGACGCGCCGGTCATCATGATTGGGCCCGGGACCGGCATCGCACCGTTCCGCGCCTTTATGCAGCAGCGCGAAAACGACGGCGCGGGCGGCAAAAACTGGCTGTTCTTCGGCAATCCGCACTTCACTGAAGACTTCCTTTATCAGGTTGAATGGCAGCTGTACGTTAAAGATGGCCTGCTGACCCATATCGACCTCGCCTGGTCGCGCGACCAGGAGCAGAAGGTTTACGTACAGGACAAAATCCGCACCAAAGGGGCGGAAGTGTGGCGCTGGATCGAAGAAGGCGCACATATTTATGTCTGCGGCGACGCCAACCGTATGGCGAAAGACGTCGAGCAGGCACTGCTGGATGTGGTGGTTGAACACGGCGCAATGGATCGTGAAACGGCCGACGAATTTTTAAGTGAGCTGCGCATTGAGCGCCGTTATCAGCGAGACGTTTACTAATGAGCGAAAAACACCATAGACCGCTGGTTGTAGAAGGCAAGCTGGTCGACGCTGAGCGTCTTAAAAAACAGAGCAACTATTTACGTGGTACCATTCTGGAAGATCTTGATGAAGGTCTGACCGGCGGCTTCAACGGCGATAACTTCCTGCTGATCCGTTTCCACGGCATGTACCAGCAGGACGACCGTGATATCCGCGCCGAACGCGCTGAGCAGAAGCTGGAGCCACGCCACGCCATGATGCTGCGCTGCCGTCTGCCGGGCGGGATTATTACGCCGACGCAGTGGCTGGCGATCGATAAGTTCGCGACCGAGAAAACGCTCTACGGCAGCATCCGCCTGACCAACCGCCAGACGTTCCAGTTCCACGGCATTCTGAAGAAGAACGTGAAGCCGTCGCACCAGATGCTGCACGAGGTCGGTCTTGACGCGCTGGCCACCGCTAACGACGTCAACCGTAACGTGCTTTGCACCTCAAACCCGGTTGAGTCGGAGCTGCATCAGGAAGCCTACGAATGGGCAAATAAAATCTCTGAACATCTGCTGCCGCGTACGCGCGCCTATGCAGAGATTTGGTGGGACAAAGAGAAGGTCGCCACCACGGACGAGGAGCCGATCCTCGGCGAAACTTACCTGCCGCGTAAATTTAAAACCACGGTGGTAATCCCGCCGCACAACGATGTGGATCTGCACGCCAACGATCTTAACTTCATCGCAGTGGCGGAGAAGGGCAAGCTGATCGGCTTTAACCTGCTGGTCGGCGGCGGCCTCTCTATCGAGCACGGTAATAAAGCGACCTACGCGCGCACTGCAAGCGAAATGGGCTACCTGCCGCTGAGCAAAACGCTGGAAGTGGCAGCGGCGGTAGTGACCACGCAGCGCGACTGGGGCAACCGTACCGATCGCAAAAACGCCAAGACCAAATATACGCTGGAACGCGTCGGTGTTGAGACCTTCAAAGCGGAAGTTGAAAAGCGCGCCGGTTTAACCTTTGAACCGATTCGCCCCTATGAATTCACCACGCGCGGCGACCGCATTGGCTGGATCAAAGGGATCGACAAGAAGTGGCACCTGACGCTGTTTATTGAAAACGGTCGCCTGCTGGATTATCCGGATCGTCCGCTGAAAAGCGGCATCGCGGCCATGGCACGCGTGCATAAAGGCGATTTCCGCCTGACCGCCAACCAGAACCTGATTGTGGCCGGCGTGCCGGAGAACGAAAAGGCAAAGATTGAGGCAATTGCGCGCGAGCATGGCCTGATGGAAGGCGTGACCGCGCAGCGTGAAAACTCTATGGCGTGCGTCTCATTTCCGACCTGTCCGCTGGCAATGGCGGAAGCAGAGCGTTTTCTGCCTTCCTTCGTCACCAAAGTGGAAGAGATAATGCATTGCCACGGCGTCGGCGAAGAGCACATTGTATTACGCGTTACTGGTTGTCCCAACGGTTGCGGGCGTGCCATGCTGGCGGAGATTGGTCTGGTGGGCAAAGCGCCGGGCCGCTACAACCTGCACATCGGCGGCAACCGCATTGGCACGCGTATTCCGCGCATGTACCGCGAGAACATCACCGAAAGCGAGATCCTCGCCAGCATTGATGAGCTGGTGGCGCGCTGGGCGCAGGAGCGTCACGGCGACGAGGGCTTTGGCGATTTTACCATCCGCGCAGGCATCATTAAGCCGGTGGTCGATCCGGCACGCGATTTCTGGGATTCGGAGGCAGTATGAGTCATTTTGACCTCGCAGCACTGAGTGACATGAACAAAGTTGAGCGCACGCTGGCGTTAGCGGCCACCAATGCGCAGCTGGAGAAAAGCTCGGCGGAGGAGCGCGTTAGCTGGACGCTGGAGAATCTGCCGGGTGCGTTTGTGCTCTCCTCAAGTTTTGGCATTCAGGCGGCGGTGTCGCTGCATCTGGTGACGCGCCAGCAGCCCGATATCCCGGTGATCCTGACCGATACCGGCTATCTGTTCCCGGAAACCTATCGCTTTATTGATGAGCTGACGGATCAGCTTAGTCTGAACCTAAGGGTGTTTAGCGCCGAAACCTCGGCGACCTGGCAAGAAGCGCGCTACGGCAAGCTGTGGGAGCAGGGCGTAGAGGGCATTGAGCAGTACAACCAGATCAACAAGGTTGAGCCGATGAACCGCGCCTTGCAGACGCTGGGTGCGCAGACCTGGTTCGCCGGGCTGCGTCGCGACCAGTCTGGCAGCCGGGCTAATTTACCGGTGCTGAATGTGCAGCGCGGCGTTTTCAAGGTGCTGCCGATTATCGACTGGGACAATCGTCAGATTCACCAGTATCTGCAGCAGCACAACCTGAAATACCATCCGCTGTGGGACGAGGGCTACTTGTCCGTGGGCGATACGCATACCACGCGCAAATGGGAGCCGGGCATGGCAGAAGAAGAGACACGCTTCTTTGGCCTGAAGCGCGAGTGCGGACTGCACGAAGGCTAAATATTCAGGCACGCGGTGATGAAACCGCGCGCCTGCTAACTACATTCCTACCAGCGCGGCGAACGCTTCCGTCGCACGTGTCACGTTCAGCTTTGTCACCTCATAGTTCGCCACGGCGACAAAGGGATCTTCCGCCAGGATCGTATCCAGCCGCGCGCGATCGATATCTTTTACCAGCACGATGCCGCTAGTACGCGGATCCTTGCGTCCAGCCGCGAAATAGCGAGCCAGCCACTGGATATGCGGTTCCAGCAGTGTTTCCACTTCTTCGACCGGACGAAAATAGCTTAACGAGACTATATACATGGTTATCCTCACACTTTGGGGTTGGTCAGCTCGCCGAGCAGCGGCAGCAGCACCTTCACACTGTCGCGCGTGCGCAGCGTGATGCGCCCCGGCAGCCAGCGATCCAGATAGCTGAGATTATCGCGATCGGTCTGGTGGCACGTGGTGCCGTCCGGGAAATGCGCTGAGCGGCTGCGCTGCTGCGCGCCATCTTTAACTGCCCAATGCCCAGTTACTCGCCGTCACGTCCAGTAGCGGAAAGCCTGCCTTATCAAATGCATTAACACCGTTATAGTCGCGCGCGGCCATCTGATGGCTGGCTGCGGGGATACCGAGCTGCTGCGCCAGGCGCACCGCACGCGGCGTATTGCTGCCGCTGTTAAAGTAGAGGTGATCGCCAGTAATCAGGCTATTCAGATCTACCACTAGCAGCGTGTTCTTCTTCTCTTTGGCGCTCATGCGGGCAACATAGTGCTGCATACCGCCCAGCGCTGTTTCGCCCGCGCTCAGCGCAACAAAGCGCACGCCGTAATGCAACGGTCGCTTGCTCAGCTGCTGCGCCAGCTCGAGCATCACGCCCAGCCCGGAAGCATTGTCGTCCACTCCCTGTAAGCGCAGGCCGCCGAGATTATGCTCGGCGTCGGCGTTGCTGTTGCTGAGCGGTGTCCAGGTATCGAGATGCGCCACAATCAAGATCTCCTGCGGCGCGCTGCCCGCGCGCGGCGATCACCGAGGTCGCTGTGACCTTGTGCCAGCGCATCTCGCCATCCTTTTATGCCAGCGATAGCCGGTATTAAACTGGCGGGTATTACTCTGAAAACCCAGCGC
Source organism: Candidatus Pantoea bathycoeliae (assembly GCA_031332935.1). GTDB lineage: Bacteria > Pseudomonadota > Gammaproteobacteria > Enterobacterales > Enterobacteriaceae > Pantoea > Pantoea bathycoeliae. The sequence continues at coordinate 88,291 of JAUHTP010000004.1, forward strand.
GGTGAACTGCTGCTGGAGATAGTCGGCGGCCATCATTTCAGCCGGGATGTCGCTCATGCGGCCAGGGAACCAGGTGGCGATGTGACTGAGCTGCTGCTCGTCAAATTGTCCCGGCGCGACGCTGGCTGCTTGGGCGTGCAGAGCGAAACCGCAATTTAACAGCGCAGCCAGCGCGGTCAGGCGGATAAAGGCAAACATGCTGTATTCCTTGTGGGTGTCATCCCGTAACAAAAAGCCAAAATTTTTTCGCTGTTTAGTATGAAACTGTGATCGGCATTAAATAATTTGATTTGCACTGAAAGCCTTGCCAGATCATCTGTTAAGCACATTTTGTTATGACCTTGCCCGGTGCGTTATTCCATTCGGTAACTACTCATTCCAATTCGTAATTTCATCTGCCAGAAGGGCGCAACGTATAGTCGCGTTAAATTACGGTTACAACACCAGGGTTAACGTGGACTATTTGCCTCTTTTCGCCGACCTCAAGGGTCGTCCGGTGCTGGTGGTTGGCGGCGGCGACGTTGCGGCACGCAAAATTGAACTGCTGCGCCGCGCCTCTGCGCAGGTGCGCGTGGTATCGCGTGAGCTTGGCCCTGAACTTCAGGCGCTGCATCAGGAACAGCAGATTGAATGGCTGGCCACCGCCTTTGAACCGGCCCAGCTGGATCAGGTGTTTCTGGTTATCGCAGCAACCGACGATAACCTGCTCAACCGTCAGGTTTATGACGAGGCCAACGCCCGTCACCGGCTGGTCAACGTGGTGGACGACCAGCCGAAGTGCAGCTTTATCTTTCCTTCTATTGTGGATCGCTCTCCGCTTGTGGTCGCTATCTCCTCCAGCGGCACCGCGCCGGTGCTGGCGCGCGTGCTGCGTGAAAAGCTGGAGGCGCTGCTGCCCGCCAGTCTGGGGCAGATGGCCGATGTCGCGGGCGCGTTCCGCGACAGTGTGAAACAGCGCTTTAGCCGCATGTCCGATCGCCGTCGCTTCTGGGAGCGCGCCTTCAACGGCCTGTTTGCCAGCCAGATGTCGGCGGGCAACGTCGATGATGCGAGGCGCACGCTGGAGCGCGAGCTCCATGAAGAACCGAATCGCGCAGGCGAGATCATTCTGGTCGGTGCCGGGCCCGGCGACAGCGGCCTGCTGACGCTGCGCGGTTTGCAGGTGATGCAGCTGGCCGATGTAGTGCTCTACGACCATCTGGTGAGCGATGAGGTGCTGGATCTGGTGCGCCGCGACGCTGACCGTATCTGCGTCGGCAAACGCGCTGGCGCACACTCGGTGCCGCAGGAGGAGACCAATCACCTGCTGGTCGAGCTGGCGCGCAAGGGCAAACGCGTGGTGCGCTTGAAAGGCGGCGATCCCTTTATCTTTGGTCGCGGTGGCGAAGAGCTACAGGCGGCGCAGGAGGCGGGCATTCCGTTTCAGGTGGTGCCCGGCGTCACGGCCGCCGCAGGCGCGACCGCCTATGCCGGTATTCCGCTGACGCACCGTGACTACGCGCAGAGCGTGCTGTTTATTACCGGCCACTGCCGCGCCGACGGCGACGGCATGGACTGGCCTTCGCTAACGCGTGCGCGCCAGACGCTGGCGATTTATATGGGCACGGTGAAGGCGGCAGAGATTAGCGAAGGACTGATCCGCCACGGCCGCGCCGCCGAGACGCCGGTTGCGGTGATTGGGCGCGGTACGCGTCAGGATCAGCAGGTGCTGACCGGCACGTTAGAACAGCTTGAGGCGCTGGCCGCCGCCGCGCCAACGCCAGCGCTGCTGGTCATTGGGGAAGTGGTGAATTTACACGGGCAGCTGGCCTGGTTTCAACATTCTGCACAGCAGGCGACCCGCGAGTCCGCCGTTGTCAATCTGGCTTGAGGAAAAATCATGGACCAAAAAAGACTCACTCATCTGCGTCAGTTAGAGGCGGAAAGCATTCACATCATCCGTGAAGTTGCGGCGGAGTTCACCAATTCCGTCATGATGTACTCCATCGGCAAAGATTCGTCGGTGATGCTGCATCTGGCGCAGAAAGCCTTCTATCCGGGCACGCTGCCGTTTCCGCTGCTGCACGTCGACACCGGCTGGAAGTTCCGCGAAATGTATGCGTTCCGCGATTGCACCGTGAAAGAGATGGGCGCAGAGCTGCTGGTTCACCGCAACCCGGAAGGCGTGGCGATGGGAATTAACCCCTTCGTGCACGGCAGCGCCAAGCACACCGATATCATGAAGACCGAGGGCCTGAAGCAGGCGCTGAACAAATATGGTTTTGACGCTGCCTTCGGTGGCGCACGCCGCGACGAAGAGAAGTCGCGCGCCAAAGAGCGTATCTACTCTTTCCGCGACCGTTTCCACCGCTGGGACCCGAAAAACCAGCGTCCGGAGCTGTGGCACAACTATAACGGCCAGATCAATAAGGGTGAGAGCATCCGCGTCTTCCCGCTGTCGAATTGGACCGAGCTTGATATCTGGCAGTACATCTTCCTGGAAAATATTGAGCTCGTCCCGCTCTACTTGGCCGCGCCGCGCCCGGTGCTGGAACGCGACGGCATGCTGATGATGGTTGATGACGACCGTATCGATTTACAGCCTGGCGAAGTTATTAAGCAGCGCATGGTGCGTTTCCGCACGCTCGGCTGCTGGCCGCTTACCGGTGCGGTGGAGTCCGAAGCGCAGACGCTGCCAGAAATTATTGAAGAGATGCTGGTCTCTACCACCAGCGAACGCCAGGGCCGCGTGATTGACCGAGATCAGTCCGGTTCGATGGAACTGAAAAAACGTCAGGGTTATTTCTAAGGAGACGCAGATGAATACCGTTATTGCACAACAGATTGCCGATCAGGGCGGCGTGGAAGCTTGGCTGACTGCGCAACAGCATAAAAGTCTGCTGCGTTTTCTGACCTGCGGCAGCGTCGACGACGGCAAAAGCACGCTGATTGGCCGTCTGCTGCACGATACCCGTCAGATTTATGAAGATCAGCTCTCCTCGCTGCACAACGACAGCAAGCGCCACGGCACGCAGGGTGAGAAGCTTGACCTGGCGCTGCTGGTGGATGGGTTGCAGGCCGAGCGCGAGCAGGGCATCACCATTGACGTGGCTTACCGCTATTTCTCCACCGAGAAGCGCAAATTCATCATCGCCGACACGCCGGGGCACGAGCAGTACACCCGCAATATGGCGACCGGCGCATCGACCTGCGAGTTGGCGATCCTGCTGATTGACGCGCGTAAAGGCGTGCTGGACCAGACGCGCCGCCACAGCTTTATCTCCACGCTGCTGGGCATTAAGCATTTGGTGGTGGCGGTCAACAAGATGGACTTGGTGGAGTACAGCCAGGAAACCTGCGAGCAGATCAAACAGGATTACCTCGACTTCGCGGCGCAGCTGCCAGAAGACCTAGATATTCGCTTTGTGCCGATGTCGGCGCTGGAAGGCGATAACGTTGCCACGCCAAGCCAGGCTATGCCGTGGTATAGCGGCCCGACGTTGCTCGACGTGCTGGAAACCGTCGAGGTGAAGCGCGTGGTAGATGCCCAGCCGATGCGTTTCCCGGTGCAGTATGTTAACCGCCCGAACTTGGATTTCCGTGGCTACGCGGGCACGCTGGCATCTGGCGTGGTGAAAGTAGGCCAGCGCGTGAAGGTGCTGCCGTCGGGCGTAGAATCGAGCGTGGCGCGCATCGTGACCTTTGATGGCGATTTAGATGAAGCCGGCGCGGGCGAAGCCATTACCCTGTTGCTGAAAGATGAGATCGACATCAGCCGTGGCGATCTGCTGGTCGACAGCGGGGCAGAACTGGACGCCGTGCAGTCTGCGACCGTTGATGTGGTATGGATGGCGGAACAGCCGCTCCAGCCGGGCCAGAGCTACGACATTAAAATCGCGGGCAAGAAGGCGCGCGGACGCGTGGCAAAAGTGATCCACCAGGTTGAGATCAATACGCTGGAGACGCGCGCTGCCGACACGCTGCCGCTGAACGGCATCGGCCTGGTTGAAGTAACCTTTGACGAGCGGATGGTGCTGGATAAATACCAGCAGAACCCGGTAACCGGCGGCATGATCTTCATCGACCGCCTGAGCAACGTCACCGTGGGCGCAGGCATGATCCATGAGCCGCTGAGCAGCGCAGCGCAGCAGGCAGGCCAGTTTAGCGACTTCGAGCTGGAGCTGAATGCGCTGGTCCGCCGACACTTCCTGCACTGGAACGCGCGCGATCTGCTGGGCGGTGAGTAATGGCCCAGCACGATGATAATGTGGTGTGGCACGACCATCCGGTCACGCGCGAGGCGCGGGAGCAGCAGCACGGCCATCAGGGCGTGGTGCTGTGGTTTACCGGATTGTCCGGCTCCGGTAAATCAACCGTGGCTGGCGCGCTGGAGCAGGTGCTGCACCGGCTTGGCGTCAGCACCTACCTGCTGGACGGCGATAACGTGCGTCACGGCCTCTGTCGCGATCTGGGCTTTAGCGACGCGGATCGCAAAGAGAATATTCGCCGCGTCGGTGAAGTGGCGAAGTTGATGGTGGATGCCGGGCTGGTGGTACTGACGGCGTTTATCTCGCCGCACCGCGCGGAGCGTCAAATGGTGCGCGATCTGCTGCCTGAAGGGCGATTTATTGAGGTGTTTGTCGATACGCCACTGGCGGTGTGTGAAGCGCGCGATCCGAAGGGCTTGTATAAGAAAGCCCGGACGGGCCAACTGTGCAATTTCACCGGCATCGACAGCGTTTATGAGTCACCTGAGCAGCCTGAAATATGCTTAGCGGGCGAACAATTGGTTACAAAACTGACCGACCAATTGTTAGACATGCTGCGCGACCGCGATATTATCGGATCCTGAATATACAAGCGGCAGATCGAGGCTGATTTGCCGCCTTGCGTCAACAGGATTTCTATGCAGAACGTTACTCCTATGCTGGCCCGCAAAGATGAAAGCACCCCGGAAGAGCGGCGCTCGTCGCTGCCGGGTGCATGATCGGCTTCCTCTCTTACTGGTGTGCGCTGGCGGTTCCCTTCCTGTTGTATGGCTCCAACACGCTTTTTTTGTTCCTTTATACCTGGCCGTTTTTCCTTGCGCTGCTGCCGATATCGGTGCTTATCGGCATTATCCTCAGCATGGCGCTGCGCGGTAATCTGCTCTGGACCACGCCTGCTTTTTTATCCGCTTGGTAACCTGGCCTGATGTGCAAACGCGTCGGCAAGTTACAAAACTTTACCTGCTACTATTCTCACCATCCTAATAAGAATTTGTGCAGACAGCCGCGAAAGAGGGCCATTTTCACGGCTGGAGTGGAGTCCGGCATAAATTTATGGGATGATTGAGCCGTTTTTCAGGGGGCGGGGATGGGAAAACTGACGTTACTGCTACTGGTGCTGCTCGGCTGGCTGCAATATTCGCTATGGCTGGGCAAAAACGGTATTCACGATTATAAGCGCGTTAATGACGACGTCGCGGTGCAACAGGCGAATAACGCTAAACTTAAAGCGCGTAACGATCAGCTGTTCGCCGAAATTGACGATCTCAATGGCGGTTCCGAAGCGATCGAAGAACGCGCACGCAATGAACTGGGTATGATCAAGCCCGGTGAAACCTTCTATCGTCTGGTGCCGGATCAGAACAAACGCAACGCGCAGGCTGCGCAAAACCAACAACGATAACTCATGAACACGCTCTCTCTCCCTGCGGAGGTGATCGCTGTTGTGCCCGCTGCCGGTATCGGCAGCCGGATGCAGGCGACCTGTCCTAAGCAGTATCTGACCATTGGTCAACACACGCTGCTGGAACACAGCATTGCCCGTCTCTTTTCCCATCCCGCTATCAGGCAGGTTATTGTCGCGCTAAGCCCGGACGACACTCAGTTTGCGTCGCTGCCGCTGGCGCGCGATCCGCGTGTGCTAAGCGTGGTCGGTGGAGAAACGCGCGCGGAGTCGGTGCTGGCAGGCCTGCGTGCGGCACAGGGCGCAGGCTGGGTTCTGGTGCATGATGCGGCGCGCCCTTGTCTACATCCTGACGATCTGGCGCGGCTGTTACAGGTGCGCGAAACCAGACATGTGGGCGGTATTCTGGCCGCGCCGGTGCGTGATACCATGAAGCGCGGCGCGCCAGGGATTGCGGCTGTCGTCCATACCGTTGAGCGCGAGGATCTCTGGCACGCGTTGACGCCGCAGTTTTTTCCTCAGCAGCTGCTGACCGCCTGCCTGACGCGGGCGCTGGTGGAAGGGGCGACCATTACTGACGAAGCCTCCGCGCTCGAATATTGCGGCTATCATCCGCTTCTGGTCAGCGGACGCAGTGATAACATCAAAGTCACCCGGCCAGAAGATCTGGCGCTGGCGGCATTTTATTTAACCCAGATTCAGTTCAAGGAGAGCGCATGATGCGTATCGGCCACGGTTTTGACGTTCACGCTTTTGGTGGCGAAGGTCCGCTGGTGATTGGCGGCGTGCGGATCCCGTTTGAGCACGGCTTTATTGCCCATTCAGATGGCGACGTCGCGCTGCATGCGCTTACTGACGCGCTGCTCGGCGCGGTGGCGATGGGTGATATCGGCAAACTGTTCCCGGATACTGACCCGGCCTTCAAGGGCGCTGACAGCCGCGGGCTGCTGCGTGAGGCCTGGCGACGCATCGCTGCGAAAGGCTACCGCATCGGCAACGTCGACGTCACCATCATTGCTCAGGCACCGAAAATGCTGCCGCATGTACCGCAGATGCGCGTCAATATCGCGGAAGATCTGGGTTGCCATATGGATCAGGTTAACGTGAAGGCGACCACCACCGAGAAGCTGGGCTTTACCGGGCGCGGCGAAGGCATCGCCTGCGAAGCGGTGGCGCTGCTGTTGAAGGCGGACGTGGGATGCTGGATAACTAGGCTTTTCTGCACGGCAAGCCAACCGCGCGCGGCGTGATCAAAGCCAACCCGGAAGATTTCGTGGTGACAGAAGATCTCGGCTATGGCGCTGACGGTGAAGGTGAAGGTGAGCACCTGCTGGTGCGTATCCGCAAAACCGGGGCGAATACCCGCTTTGTCGCGGAGGCGCTGGCCAAATTCCTCGGCGTGCATCAGCGCGATGTAAGCTATGCAGGCATGAAAGACCGCCATGCGGTGACTGAGCAGACGCTCTGCTTCCGCATTCCAGGCACGGCGATGCCAGATTTAAGCAGCTTTACACTGGAAGGCGTCGAGATCCTTGAGGCGGTGCGCCACAAACGTAAACTGCGTATCGGCGCGCTGGTGGGCAATGCTTTTCACCTCGTGGTGCGCCAGATCAGCGACCGTGATGCGGTGGAGTCGCGTCTGGCCCTCATTCGTGAAGCAGGCGCGCCTAACTACTTTGGCACGCAGCGCTTCGGGCGCGGCGGCAATAACCTGGCAATGGCGCAGCAGTGGGCGCGTGGTGAAATCAGCCTGCGCGACCGCAATAAACGCAGCCTGATACTCTCGGCGGCGCGCAGCGCGCTGTTCAACCAGGTCACCAGCGCGCGGTTGCTGCAACAGTGTTCGCTAACGCAGGTCATCACAGGCGATGCGCTCCAGCTGACCGGCCGCGGCAGCTGGTTTGTCGCTCCTGGGGATGAACTGAATGAACTACAGGCACGCGTCGATAATCACGAACTGCGCATTACCGCGCCGCTGCCGGGACGCGGCGAGCTTGGCCCGCAAGCTGAGGCGCTCGCCTTTGAGCAGCAATCTCTGGCAGGTGCAGCAGAATTGGTTACACTGCTTGAGCGTGAGCGCGTTGGTGCCGCGCGATCTGCGCTGGAGCTGGTGGGATGACGTGACGCTGGAGATACAGTTCTGGCTACCGGCAGGCAGCTTTGCAACCAGCGTGATTCGTGAGCTTCTGCAACAGGAAGGTGACGATGCGGATATTGCTGAGTAATGATGACGGGAGCCATGCGCCGGGCATTCAGACGCTGGCAAAAGCGCTGCGCCGTATCGCCGAGGTGCAGGTCGTCGCGCCCGATCGCAACCGCAGCGGGGCATCCAATTCCCTGACGCTGGAGACGCCGCTATGCACCTTTACCCATGAGAACGGGGATATTGCGGTACAGATGGGCACGCCAACGGACTGTGTCTATCTTGGCGTTAACGCGCTGATGCAGCAGCGCCCAGATATTGTGGTTTCCGGTATCAATGCCGGCCCCAACCTTGGCGATGATGTGATCTATTCCGGCACCGTAGCGGCGGCGATGGAAGGGCGTCATCTTGGCCTGCCCGCGCTGGCGGTGTCGCTTAACGGCCAGCAGCATTACGATACGGCTGCGGCGGTGACCTGTGCAATTTTACAGGCGCTGACGCGTGAGCCGCTGCGCACCGGCCGTATCCTCAATATCAACGTGCCGGATCTGCCGCTGAACGAGATAAAAGGCATTCGCGTCACGCGCTGCGGCAGCCGCCATCCGGCCGATCAGGTCATCGCTCAGCAGGATCCGCGCGGCAATACTCTTTACTGGATTGGGCCGCCGGGTGAGAAGTTTAACGCCGGTCCAGATACCGACTTTGCTACTGTGGACCAGGGCTATGTTTCTGTTACCGCGCTGCAGGTCGATTTAACCGCCCATAGCGCGCAGGATGTGCTCATCGACTGGCTGGCCAAAACGGAGGTCAATCTCGTATGGTGAACCGGCGGATTGACGCGTTGCTGGCGCAGCTGCGTCAGCAGGGCATCCACGATGAGAACCTGCTAAAGGCCATCGCAGACGTGCCGCGTGAATGTTTTATCGACGAAGCCTTCGAACATAAAGCTTGGGACAATGTGGCACTGCCCATTGGTTCCGGCCAGACTATTTCGCAGCCCTATATGGTGGCGCGCATGACGGCGCTACTGGAGCTGCAGCACCATTCGCGCGTGCTGGAGATTGGTACCGGATCGGGCTACCAGACTGCGATTCTGGCGCATCTGGTCGATCATGTTTACTCTGTTGAGCGCATAAAAGGCTTGCAGTGGCAGGCGAAGCGCCGCCTGAAGCAGCTCGACCTGCACAATGTTTCTACGCGCCACGGTGACGGCTGGCAAGGGTGGCCTGCGCGCGGCCCTTTCGACGCGATTATTGTGACTGCCGCACCGCCACAAATTCCGACTGCGCTAATTGCGCAGCTGGATGAAGGCGGCATTATGGTGCTGCCGGTGGGTGACGATCAGCAAGTGCTGAAACGTCTGCGCCGTCAGGGTAGTGACACTGTTGAAGAATGCATCGAGCCGGTGCGCTTTGTTCCGCTAGTCCAGGGAGACTTGGCCTGAGATTTTCCCTACGTATTTCTTCACAACTGTTTCGTAGCACCATCCTTTTGATCTTGTTACTATCCATTTTCATTGCGTAATACGCAGGCTGCAATGTGTCTCACAGAGCATTGTGCCGGTGTGTTAGAAAAACAGCGTTATTCAGGTTTGCCATCACGGGGGAACAATGAGCACGGGAAGCCCAATATTTCAGTTACGCCGTCTTGCGGCGCTTTTTCTGGTAGGATTTTGGCTGGCAGGCTGTAGTTCAGGCGACAACACACAAGCACCCATTAGCCAGGTTAGAGATAATGGCAGCAGCGGCGGTATGCTAAGCGCGTCAGGCGGCGTTCCTGCTACCCCTAACCAGGGAGGAATGATTAGCAACACCGTACCTTCCGCACCAAGCAGCGGTGCAATGGTTAGCGGCAATGATAATGTTCAGACGCAAAACGGTCGTATCGTATACAATCGTAGTTATCAGAACCTTCCTAAAGGTAGCTACGCAGGCGAGACTTATACCGTTAAGCGCGGCGACACCCTGTTTTACATTGCCTGGATTACCGGCAACGATTTCCGCGATTTGGCCCAGCGCAACAACGTTCCGGCCTCGTACGGCCTGAATGTAGGGCAAACGCTGCAGGTTGGTAATGGCGCAGGGCAGTTAATTACAGGCGGCAATGCGATTACCGCAGCGGATGCAACCCAGGGGGGTGTCCCGACTGCGCTGCAAATTAAACCTGCCCCTGTTGCACAGCAACCAGTTATTACGTATTCTGATGATTCGGGTAATTCTTCTGGTAGCAAAATGTTGCCGTCGAAGGGAACAAATGTTGCAACGATAACAGTTCCTCCCGTGGTTGCCGCACCGCTTACGGTCAGCAGTACAACGAACAGTTCCACGCCTGTTGGAAGCTGGCGTTGTCCGACCGACGGGAAGATTATCGATAACTTCTCCGCCTCTGAAGGGGGGAATAAAGGAATCGATATCGCTGGTTCGCGCGGACAACCTGTTGTCGCTAGCGCATCAGGACGGGTAGTGTACGCAGGCAACGCGCTCCGGGGTTACGGTAACTTGATCATCATTAAGCATGATGATGATTATCTGAGTGCCTACGCCCACAACGATAAAATGCTGGTCCGGGAACAACAGGAAGTTAAGGCGGGGCAAAAGATCGCTACCATGGGTAGCACCGGAACCAGTTCAGTTAGATTACATTTTGAAATTCGTTACAAGGGGAAATCCGTAAACCCGTTGCGTTATTTGCCGCAGCGATAAACCGGCAGACCCCTGCTGTTCTGCCCTGGGATCACGGGTAGGAGCCGCTTATGAGCCAGAATACGCTGAAAGTAAACGAGTTACATGAAGATGCGGAATTCGAGGAGAACGGAGCTGAGGTTTTTGATGAGAAGGCTCTTGTTGAAAACGAACCTGGTGATAACGACGTAGCGGAAGAAGAGTTGTTGTCACAGGGTGCGACGCAGCGCGTTTTGGATGCGACGCAGCTCTATCTCGGGGAGATAGGCTATTCCCCGCTGTTAACGGCAGAGGAAGAAGTGTTCTTCGCTCGCCGTGCATTACGAGGCGACATTCCTTCTCGCCGCCGCATGATTGAAAGTAACTTACGACTGGTGGTAAAGATTGCCCGCCGCTATAGCAATCGTGGTCTTGCGCTGCTTGACCTGATTGAAGAGGGTAATCTTGGTTTAATCCGTGCCGTTGAGAAGTTTGATCCAGAACGTGGGTTCCGTTTCTCAACGTATGCCACTTGGTGGATTCGTCAGACTATTGAACGGGCGATCATGAATCAAACCCGTACCATTCGTCTGCCGATTCACATTGTTAAAGAGCTGAACGTTTATCTGCGCACCGCGCGTGAACTCTCTCACAAGCTTGATCACGAGCCGAGTGCAGAAGAGATTGCGGAGCAGCTGGATAAACCCGTTGATGATGTCAGTCGAATGCTGCGCCTCAACGAGCGCATTACCTCGGTTGATACGCCGCTGGGCGGTGATTCCGAAAAAGCGCTGCTGGATATTCTGGCCGATGAGAAAGACAACGGTCCGGAAGACACCACGCAGGATGACGATATGAAGCAAAGTATCGTTAAGTGGCTGTTCGAACTGAACGCCAAGCAGCGTGAAGTGCTGGCGCGTCGTTTCGGCCTGTTAGGCTATGAAGCGGCAACGCTTGAGGATGTGGGCCGCGAAATCGGTCTGACCCGCGAGCGTGTACGTCAGATTCAGGTTGAAGGTCTGCGTCGTCTGCGTGAAATTCTGCAGGCACAGGGTCTTAACATTGAAGCACTGTTTCGTGAGTAATTGACAAGGTTGTAAGTGCAAAAAAAAGCGGTGGCGTGTGCCACCGCTTTTTTATTGCCTGCGATTCCCGCGAGATGTTTTGCGGTAGCGGGCCTATCGCTAAGCCCGCTACCGCCGTTTTACACCAGCGACTTCAGCCGGTAAATCCACTCCAGCGCCTGACGTGGCGTCAACGTGTCGGGATCGAGCGCTTCAAGTGCCTCAACGGCAGGAGAGGTTTCTTCAACTAGCAGCGGTAGCTGCGAGCCATCTACGGTTGAAGAAGCTGAATTGTTCGATAGCGTCTCCAGCTCCTTCAGTTTGTTACGCGCACGCTTAATCACTTCTTTCGGCACGCCAGCCAGCGCGGCCACTGCCAGACCATAGCTCTTGCTTGCCGCGCCTTCCTGCACGCTGTGCATAAAGGCGATAGTGTCGCCGTGCTCTACCGCGTCGAGATGGACGTTGAATACACCCTCCATTTTTTCCGGCAGCGTTGTCAGCTCGAAGTAATGGGTGGCAAACAGCGTCATCGCTTTAATACGGTTCGCCAGGCTCTCCGCGCAGGCCCACGCCAGCGACAAACCATCATAAGTTGAAGTGCCGCGCCCAATCTCATCCATCAGCACCAGGCTATGCTCGGTGGCTTTGTGCAGGATATTGGCAGTTTCAGTCATCTCCACCATGAAGGTTGAGCGGCCGGACGCCAGGTCATCCGCTGCGCCAATACGGGTAAAGATGCGATCCATCGGACCGATTGTCACCTCTTCTACCGGCACAAAGCTGCCGATCCAGGTCATCAGCGCAATCAGTGCCGCCTGACGCATATAGGTACTTTTACCGCCCATGTTGGGGCCGGTAATGATCAGCATGCGGCGCTGCGGCGCAAGCGACAGTGGGTTAGCGATAAAAGGCTCTTTCAGCACCTGCTCAACGACTGGATGACGTCCGCCGGTAATTTGGATTCCCGGTTTATCCTGAAGCGCTGGACGACAGTAGTTGAGCGTCCAGGCGCGCTCCGCTAGGTTACTGAGTACATCCAGCTCGGCGAGCGCGGCGGCGCTCAGTTGTAACGCCTCCAGATGCGGCAACAGCTGGTCGAACAGCGCTTCATAAAGGCTCTTCTCCAGCGCCAGCGCCTTACCTTTTGAGGTCAGCACCTTATCCTCATACTCTTTGAGTTCAGGGATGATATAGCGCTCGGCGTTTTTCAGCGTCTGACGGCGTACGTAGTGAATCGGCACATGGTCACTCTGGCCGCGGCTGACCTGAATGTAATAGCCATGAATGGCGTTAAACCCAACCTTCAGCGTATCGAGGCCGAGCTTTTCGCGTTCGCGGATTTCCAGCCTGTCGAGGTAGTCGGTGGCACCATCTGCCAGCGCGCGCCACTCATCCAGCTCCGCGTTGTAGCCCGGCGCGATAACGCCGCCATCGCGGATCAGCACCGGTGGCGCTTCAATCACCGCCGCTTCAAGCAGCTCGCGCAGTTCGGTGAATTCACCCATGCGCTCGCGCAGTCGAATCAGTGCGCTGGACTCGACGTTAGCCAGTAATGCATTCAGCTCCGGCAACTGCTGAAAGGCGTGACGCATACGCGCTAGGTCGCGCGGACGTGCCGTGCGCAGCGCGAGGCGAGCCAGAATACGTTCAAGATCGCCTGTCTGCCCCAGCACCGGCTGTAGCGTATCGCTCAGGGAATGCAGTTCGGCGATAGCATCCTGGCGCTGATTAATAACCTGCGCGTCGCGCAGCGGCATGTGCAGCCAGCGCTTGAGCATACGACTGCCCATCGGTGTAACGGTTCGGTCCAGCACTGCTGCCAGCGTATTTTCCGTGCCGCCCGCTAGGTTCTGGGTAATCTCCAGGTTACGGCGCGTAGCGGCATCCATAATGATGCTGTCCTGCTGACGTTCCATGCTAAGGGAACGAATATGCGGCAGGCTGGTGCGCTGCGTATCCTTAACATATTGCAGCAGACAGCCCGCTGCGCGCAGCGCCTGATGCGCCTGCTCAACGCCGAAACCGTTAAGATCGCGCGTACCAAACTGCAAATTCAGCTGCTGGCGCGCGGTATCAATCTCAAACTCCCACAGCGGACGACGGCGCAGGCCGCGACGCTGGTCAATAAGCGACATTGCCTGCAGATTTTCCGGATAGAGCAATTCGGCAGGATTGGTGTGCTGTAGCTCGGCGGCCATGGTTTCAATCTCTGCCGGTTCGCTAAGGCGAAAACGGCCGGAGCTAATATCCAGCGTGGCGTAGCCAAATCCTTGCGGGCTCTGCACAATGGCAGCCAGCAGATTGTCGTGGCGCTCCTGTAGCAGCGCTTCGTCGCTGATGGTGCCCGGCGTAACGATACGCACCACTTTGCGCTCAACCGGGCCTTTGCTCTGCGCCGGATCGCCAATCTGCTCACAGATCGCCACGGATTCGCCCAACTGAACCAGCTTCGCCAGATAACTCTCTACCGCATGATAGGGCACGCCAGCCATCGGAATCGGTTCGCCTGCCGACGCGCCGCGTTTGGTGAGTGAAATCTCCAGCAGCTGTGAGGCGCGCCTGGCGTCGTCATAAAACAGCTCGTAAAAATCGCCCATGCGGTAAAACAGCAGGATGTCTGGGTTTTCCGCCTTTAGACGCAAGTATTGCTGCATCATGGGGGTATGAGCGGTGATGTCCTTATCGACTGATTTGTTCATAAATAATTAGCTCTTAAATCATTCGGTTATTGGGCAAGCCTTGCATCGGAGTGCGTATTTTGGCGTATGTCACGGGACCTACCCGTTCTGAGACAGGGAGGATGCACAGAATCATGCAGCCTTGGCTGTGCGATAAGCAACGTCTGGTGTCCATTATGAAAAGTTGCAACCTGAACATCAAGGCTGCCGCCTTTGACCAGCCGGGTAGGGTCATTCCTGACCCGCTCACGATCCGATTTCGCCCACCGCCAGTGACAGGGAAAAATGTGTTACGTCGCGCGTGACGTTATCAGGCGGCGGCATAAAAGCCTAACGGAATCCTGCCTGGATACCTGCCTGTGCGAGACGTTACGCAAAAATTAAGCAGGCATTGCTTATCCCAGGCTACTTAGCAGCAATGCTTCACCGGCCAGAGCCAGACAGGGGCCGAAAGGCAAAGGCAGATGCAATGGACGTTGCACAAGCAGGCGCTCCAGCAGCACCGCGACTAAAACCAGGCTGGAGGCAATCAGTCACAACAGGGAAAGGGGCTGCCAGCCCAGCCAGCAGTTTGGCATCGCCACCGCCCAGGGCTTCCTGATGACGCAAAAGACGATACGCCCAGGCCAGTAGCCGGAACAGCAGATAGCCGCTGGCTGCACCGAGAATCGCATCTGCTGGACTGCTAAGCGGCATAATATGGAAAGAGTGCAGCAGCAGGCCGAGCCACAGCAGCGGCAAGGTCAGCGCAGATCAATCAGCGACAGCGCGAGTAGAAATCCGCTCATCAGCAACGCCACCAGCAGCGCGCCGTTCCACGGCAGCCAAAGAGCAAGCAGCAGACTTATCGCCGCGCTGGCCGCCTCGATCGCCGGATAGCGCCAGGGAGTTGCCTGATGGCAGTAACGGCAGCGGCCGCGCAATGCCAGCCAGCTAAACAGGGGCGAATACGATCGCCAACACGCACCGGCTTTTTACAGCACAGATAGTGGGAGCGAGGAAACATCAGTGAAAAACCGGGCTGTGGTTGCAGCACTATCAGCGACAGACGGTAAATGACGACATTGAGAAAGCTGCCGATGCAAAACGCCAGCACGCACAATATCAGCCATGCAACAGGGTTATTGCTAACTGGTTTCGAGTCCTCTTCCGTGATGTTACGAACCTTAACCGCCTGTTCAATCAGTACGGGCTGGCTGTAATTTATCCCTGTCGCTATCGCTGCGTTGAATAAATGGCTGTTTTCAGTAAACTTTGCGAGATTATTCCCACTTTACTGACGTCAGCAGATGCGTTTTTACAGGCGCTTTTGCATCCGTTCGCAGCTATTTACTGGTGCTATTTTTACGTTTCGCACTGTCCATTCTTTGAGTGAATGTTACCATAATTCGTTACCTTCACTTCACTGCATGCTTATGGATATGAAATGCGTTTTAAGATCACCTTACTTCCGCTTATCGCCTTACTGGCCGCCTGCAGCAGTAAAACTAAATCCGCGCCGCAGGCCGCTATGCTGGCCGCGCCGAAACGGGGCTTTCTGCTGGAACAGTCCCACGCCGTGCAGCAGATGTGTGACGACTTTGCCGGGAATCCTGCCGCCGAACAATTTATCGATCAGATGGTGGAGAAGCATGGCTTCGACCGCCAGCAGCTGCACGCCGTAATAGGTCAGGCGAAACGACTGGATTATGTGCTACGCCTGATGGATAGCCAGGCACCTGCCTATACGCCGCCCACCGGACCTAACGGTGCCTGGCTCCGCTATCGCAAACAGTTTATTACCCCAGACAACGTGCAGAACGGCGTGGCCTTCTGGAATCAATATCAGGATGCTCTGGCCCGCGCGCAGCAGGTATACGGTGTGCCGCCGGAAATTATTGTCGGCATTATTGGCGTAGAGACGCGCTGGGGTCGCGTAATGGGTAAAACCCGTATTCTTGATGCGCTGGCCACGCTGTCGTTTAACTATCCGCGCCGTGCCAGCTACTTTAGCAGCGAGCTGGAAACCTTCCTGCTGATGGCACGCAATGAAGATGACGATCCGCTGGATCTGAAAGGATCGTTTGCCGGTGCGATGGGCTATGGCCAGTTTATGCCGTCCTCTTATCAGCAGTACGCTGTGGATTTCAGCGGCGACGGGCATATCAATCTATGGGATCCGGTTGATGCCATTGGCAGCGTTGCGCACTATTTCAAAGAGCACGGCTGGCGCAGCCGCGAGAACGTTGCCGTTCCTGCCAGCGGGCAGGCTCCGCTGCTGGAAAACGGTTTCAAGACCAGCTACACGCCAGAAATGCTGGCGGCATCGGGCCTCTCGCCGCAAGGCTCGCTGGACGGCAATACGCAGGTCAGCCTGCTGCGTCTGGACATGGGCACCAGTTATCAGTACTGGTACGGCTTGCCTAATTTTTATGCCATCACGCGCTACAACCACAGCCCCCATTACGCGATGGCGGTATGGCAGCTGGGCGAGGCGGTGAGCAAAGCACGTAGCAAAGCACGTAGCGGCTCAATGTTCTGATTGCTGTCCTTAGTAACTGTATGGTTATATGATGGCGCCTCTCTGGCGTCATCATATCTGTTGTATCAGGAGCTGTTATGCAATCACTTCCCGCATGTCCCCTTTGTCAGGCTGATTACCGCTGGCAGGATGGAGACAATCTTAACTGTCCTTTCTGTGGTCATTTCTGGTCGCTGAATGAAGTGGATAACACCGCCGATAGCCTCGTGGTACGCGATGCCAACGGTAACGTGCTGGAGGATGGCGATACGGTCACCGTGATTAAAGACCTTAAGGTGAAGGGCAGTTCTTCCACGCTAAAGGTCGGCACGCGCGTTAAGGGCATTCGTCTGGTTGAGGGCGATCACAATATCGACTGTAAGATCGACGGCTTCGGCCCGATGAAACTCAAGTCAGAATTTGTGAAGCGTGGATAAGCGGGGCGGGCGCTAAGTGCGCCCGTCCCTTTATTTCAGTCAAACAGGCGATCAATGGCTTCGCACTGTTGCGCATTGAGCGTACCGCCATAGTTGCGCGACTGGCTGCTCATTGAGTCAAAGCGGCGCGATACTGCCGTCTTAATCGTCGTCACAAAATCCTCCCCAATAGCGTAAATCGCCATTAGCCTGCCGATGCGCTGCTGTATATGCGTCAGCGCCGCCAGATCCTGCTCGCGCCACTCCTGCATGGCCGTTGCGAACAGCTCCGGTACTATGTTATTCCGACCTGAAATTACACCCGCACCCCTACCAGCAGGTTTGGCAGCAGGTATTCGTCGTAGCCGGAGAGTACCGCGAAATAGTCGCGCACCTTTTTGTCCCTTCAATCAGCGCGCGATTATGTGACAGGCAGTCAACCGTATCTTTGATCCCGACAAAGTTGGGCAGTTCGGCTGCCAGCTGGCTGACCAGCGCGGGTGTCAGATCGCAGCCGGTACGCGCTGGGAAGTTATAGGCGAACCATTTGCCGCCGATCTGTTTATCCAGCTTGCGGAAATAGCTCACCAGCTGTTGCTGCGTCTAACCATAGTAATAGAGCGGCAGCACCATCACCGCATCAAAGTCGTTGTGCCAGTCCGCTTCGGCCAGTTCCACCATATCTGCCACGCAGGTACTAGAGATATTGGCGACCATAGTCAGCGATGAAAGCTGGCGCGCTTTCCGGATCAACAGTAAACGTTCCTGCTGCGTCAGTGAGGCAAATTCGCCAATGCTGCGCATCAGCAGTAAGGTGTTAATACCTGAGGCATTCAGGCGGGCAAAATAACGGCCCAGCGCATCAATGTCTGGCTGGCCTTGAGAGGTAAAAGGCGTAACGGACGGACACCACACGCCGGAAAATGCGGGTTGCGAGATCATAGTCGCTCCTGAATGATGTGGAAAAATGAAACAGTGTTTTAACTTAATGCGCAGCGCAGGCACTTGCCACCGCAGCGTCTGGAATGGGGCAGCGCATCGCACTTTTCCGCGACATTTTGACTAATGGGAGAGGCTAAACATGCAGGACAGGAATCCTCACTCTATCGGCAGTTTGAATCTGAAAGAACGCGGCCAGCGCAGGAGTTGCTGGCGCGCATACCTGTTACGGATGTTCGATTTGCTACGGATTTAGGTTGTGGTCCGGGTAACAGCACGGAACGGCTGGCAAACTCCTGGCCTGAAGCACAAATTTATGGCCGGGACAGCTCTGAAGCGATGCAGCAGCAGGCGCGGGAACGGCCGCCTCGCTGCACTTTCATTAAAGACGATATTCGTTACTGTCGGTTAAAGGAGCCACAGCAGGTCATTTATGCCAATGCCTCGCTACAGTGGCTGGATGAACACGACACGCTATTGCCGCATCTGGCAAGCCAGCTGGATAGTGGCGGCACGCTGGCGATCCAGATGCCAGATAATTTACAGGAACCTTCCCATAGCCTGATGCGCGAAATCGCCGCGTGCGATCCCTGGCGTCAGCGTATCGGTGCGGTTGAACGCAAGCAACTGCTCACTAGTGAGCGCTATTACGATCTGCTCTCGCAGGCAGGCTGTGAGGTGGACCTGGCGCACCACTTACTATCACGTTATGCCAGACGTGCAGGCGATCGTCACCCGGCTAAAAGCGACCGGGCTGCGACCGTATGTCGGTGCGCTTGAACCTGATGAGCAGACGCGTTTTCTTGAACAGTATCACCAGGCGCTGCAACAGGCTTATTCAGCCCGCGCTAATGGTTGTGTTTTGCTGGCCTTCCCGCGTCTTTTTATCGTAGCGGTGAAAAAGGCATCCCACTCCTGAGAGCAGATGCGCAAAGCCAGCAGGCTTTGGATAAAACGGGTTGAAAATGTCCTGTTCTTACACCATGTTCTCTTGACTGAGCGGAAAGGATGAGACGCCATGAACGATCTGGAACTACAGCGTTTGAGCGAGACAATAGGTGAACTTCTGAAGGTGAAACGGGCAACAGTGACCTGCGCCGAATCCTGTACGGGTGGCTGGATCGCCAAAATATTTACCGATATCAGCGGCAGCTCCGCCTGGTTTGAGCGCGGTTTTGTTACCTACAGCAATGAGGCTAAACAGGAGCTGGTGGGCGTATCAGCCGGCTCGCTTGCGCAGTATGGTGCGGTGAGCGAGGCTGTAGTACGGGAGATGGCGCAGGGTGCCCAACTTGCTGCACGAGCGGACTATGCAGTATCGGTCAGCGGCATTGCCGGACCCGATGGTGGTAGCGCTGATAAACCGGTCGGTACCGTGTGGTTTGGCTTTGCCGGACCCGGCGGAGTAGTGGTCGCAAAACGCCAGCAATTTCAAGGTGATCGTGAGGCAGTACGACGACAGTCTGTGGCCTTTGCGCTCCAGACATTACAGGACGATTTTTGGGCAAATTAAGCTTGGCACTGTATGAATATACAGTATAATTAGCAGCAACAGAAAGCGAGCAGGCATTTGTAGCGTGCTTACCCCCGTATGAGTCAGGAGTAGAAATGGCAATTGACGAAAACAAACAAAAAGCTTTAGCTGCCGCGCTGGGCCAGATTGAAAAGCAATTCGGTAAAGGCTCCATCATGCGTCTGGGTGAAGACCGCTCAATGGACGTAGAGACTATTTCTACCGGCTCGCTTTCACTGGATATCGCGCTGGGCGCTGGCGGTCTGCCGATGGGTCGTATAGTCGAAATTTATGGCCCGGAATCCTCCGGTAAAACCACGCTGACGCTGCAGGTTATTGCTGCCGCACAGCGTAAAGGTAAAACCTGCGCCTTTATCGATGCGGAACATGCGCTGGACCCGGTTTACGCTAAGAAGCTCGGCGTCGACATCGATAACCTGCTCTGTTCTCAGCCGGATACCGGTGAGCAGGCGCTGGAGATTTGTGACGCGCTGGCCCGTTCTGGCGCAGTTGACGTCATCATCGTCGACTCCGTTGCGGCACTGACGCCGAAAGCGGAAATCGAAGGCGAGATCGGTGACTCTCATATGGGCCTTGCGGCGCGTATGATGAGCCAGGCGATGCGTAAGCTAGCGGGTAACCTGAAGCAGTCCAACACGCTGCTGATCTTCATCAACCAGATTCGTATGAAGATTGGTGTGATGTTCGGTAACCCGGAAACCACGACCGGTGGTAACGCGCTGAAGTTCTATGCGTCTGTCCGTCTTGATATTCGTCGCATCGGCGCGATTAAAGAGGGCGATGAAGTCGTCGGCAGCGAAACCCGCGTGAAAGTGGTGAAGAACAAGATTGCTGCACCGTTTAAACAGGCTGAGTTCCAGATCATGTACGGCGAAGGCATCAACACCTTTGGCGAACTGGTTGACCTGGGCGTGAAGTATAAGCTGGTAGAAAAAGCCGGTGCCTGGTACAGCTACAACGGCGACAAGATTGGTCAGGGTAAAGCGAACGCGACTAACTTCCTGAAGGAAAACCCAGCGATCGCTAACGAACTGGATGTAAAACTGCGTGATATGCTGCTGAACAGCGCTGCGGCCGAAGGTGACGCAACTGAAGCACCTGCCGCTGCCTTAGAAGACGCTGCCAGCGAAACGAACGAAGACTTCTAATCCTGTAACGGGAGTGGGGAACCATTTCCGTTTTTTGTTTCGACCCTCTCTTTTTTCCTCTCCGTTCTGCCGCCATAATCATCTTCCTTTTAGCCAGGTGAGTCATATGACTGAACAACCGCAACCGAAGGAAATCCCTTTTCCGCGTCTGCTTGACCGCGCCATGCGTATTCTGGCGCAGCGAGACCACAGCGAAGCTGAGCTGCGCCGTAAACTACAGCAGTCAGTAGAGCGTACCACATTTATTCAGCAGAGCGAACCCGAAATTATTACCGATGTGCAGCTGGATAAAGTCATCGGCTGGTGCTAGGAAAACGGCTAGCTGAATGAAGCGCGTTTTACCGAGCGCTTTATCCAGAGCCGTAGCCGCAAAGGATATGGTCCACAGCGTATCCGTCTGGAACTAGGACAAAAAGGCGCGGCGCGTCCTGAAATCGATATCGCCATGGATGCCTGTGAAATTGACTGGAGCGCCTGCGCTGCGCAACTGGCAGGACGCAAGTTTGGTCATCCTTTGCCATCAGAATGCAAGGCCAAAGCCAAAGTTCAGCGTTTTTGGCAGTCAAAAGGCTTTTTCATGGAAGATATTCAGGCCGTTTTTAGAAATTTTGACGACTGAAGGCAGCGCGGGGTTTTACTTCCCAGTGAAGAAAATTTATCTTATTCCCACTTTTTTGTTCCGCTGAACGGTAAAGCTGCGCGGATGCGGTTTGTCTGACGGGACGGAACCTTCGTTAGCGTGATTCCAGGATATATATGAGCAAGAGCACTGCTGAGATCCGTCAAGCGTTTCTCGACTTTTTCCATAACAAGGGACACCGGGTTGTAGCCAGCAGCTCCCTCGTACCGAATAACGATCCGACGCTGCTGTTTACTAACGCCGGAATGGTCCAGTTCAAATATGTTTTCCTTGGCCAGGATAAGCGCGACTATTCGCGTGCGACGACATCGCAGCGCTGCGTGCGCGCCGGTGGCAAGCACAACGATCTGGAAAACGTTGGCTATACCGCCCGTCACCATACCTTTTTTGAAATGCTGGGCAACTTCAGCTTCGGCGATTATTTCAAGAAAGAGGTGATTGCTTATGCCTGGGAACTGCTGACAGGGGAAACATGGTTCGCTCTGCCGAAAGAGCGTCTGTGGGTCACCGTCTATGAGACCGATGACGAAGCCTTTGACATCTGGGCTAACGATATTTGCGTGCCGCGCGAGCGTATTATCCGTATTGGCGACAACAAAGGCAGCGCTTACGCTTCTGACAACTTCTGGCAGATGGGCGATACCGGTCCTTGCGGTCCGTGCAGCGAAATCTTCTACGATCACGGCGATCATATCTGGGGCGGGCTGCCGGGAAGCCCGGAAGAGGATGGGGATCGCTACATTGAGATCTGGAATATCGTCTTTATGCAGTTTAACCGTCAGCCGGACGGCAATATGCTGCCGCTGCCGAAGCCGTCTGTTGATACCGGTATGGGGCTGGAGCGTATCTCCGCCGTGCTGCAACACGTTAACTCCAACTACGAAATCGATCTCTTCGACAAACTGATTAAAGCGGTTGCCGAAGTGACTGGCGCAACCGATCTCAGCAATAAATCGCTGCGCGTTATTGCTGACCATATCCGTTCCTGCGCCTTCCTGATCGCTGATGGCGTGATCCCCTCTAATGAAAACCGCGGCTACGTGCTGCGTCGCATCATTCGTCGTGCGGTGCGCCACGGCAATATGCTGGGTGCCAAAGAAGCATTCTTCTACAAACTGGTTGCCCCGCTGATCGAGGTCATGGGGGCGGCAGGCGACGATCTGAAACGCCAGCAGTGCCAGGTTGAAATGGTTCTTAAAACCGAAGAAGAGCAGTTCGCGAAAACGCTGGAGCGTGGTCTGGCGCTGCTGGACGATGAACTGGCGAAACTGCAGGGCGATACGCTCGACGGTGAAACCGTATTCCGCCTTTATGATACTTTCGGCTTCCCGGTTGACCTGACGGCTGACGTTTGCCGCGAGCGCGACCTGAAAATTGACGAAGCGGGTTTCGAAAAAGCGATGGCGCAGCAGCGCCAGCGCGCGCGTGAAGCCAGCGGTTTCGGTGCCGATTATAGTAACATTATCAGCATCGACGCTGCTTCAGCGTTCAACGGTTATCACCAGCTCGATCTCACGGCCACGGTAAAAGCGATCTATGTTGACGGCGTCGCAGTAAACGACGTGGCGGCAGGCCAGGAAGCGGTCGTGGTGCTGTATGAAACGCCATTTTATGGCGAATCTGGCGGTCAGGTAGGCGATACGGGCCTGCTGAAAGGGAAGAATGCTGAATTTAGCGTTCAGGATACACAAAAATATGGTCAGGCTATTGGCCATATCGGTAAGCTGACGTCTGGTCATCTGCGTATCAGCGATCGCGTTGAGGCTCAGGTTGATGAAGAGCGTCGCGCGCGTATCCGTTTGAACCACTCTGCAACGCATCTTCTGCACGCGGCGCTGCGCCAGGTTCTCGGTGAACATGTCGCTCAGAAAGGATCGCTGGTTAACGATAAATATCTGCGTTTCGACTTCTCACATTTTGAGGCGATGAAACCGCAGGAGATTCGTCAGGTCGAAGAGATTGTGAACGCGCAGATTCGTCGCAACTTGACGGTCGAAACCGACGTGATGGATATCGACGCAGCCAAAGGCAAGGGTGCGATGGCGCTGTTCGGTGAAAAATATGACCAGCGCGTGCGCGTGCTGACGATGGGCGATTTCTCCATTGAGCTTTGTGGTGGCACGCACGCTGCCCGCACTGGCGACATCGGCCTGTTCCGTATTCTGACAGAATCGGGTACGGCTACGGGCGTACGCCGTATTGAAGCTGTAACCGGTGAGGGCGCGCTTTCACAGGTGTATGCGCAGAGCAATCAGCTGCACGACATCGCACAGCTGGTGAAAGCCAACAGCAGCAATCTGAATGACAAAGTGCGTGGGCTGGTCGATCATGTCCGTGCGCTGGAAAAAGAACTGCAGCAACTGCGCGATCAGCAGGCCGCGCAGGAGATCGCTTCACTGAGCAGCAACGCTATCGACATTAAAGGCGCTAAGCTGTTGGTAAGCGAGCTGAGCAATGTTGAGCCAAAAATGTTGCGTACTATGGTCGACGATCTGAAAAATCAGCTGGGTTCAGCGGTAATTGTGCTGGCGACCGTAGCGGAAGGGAAGGTGTCGTTGATTGCGGGCGTGACCAAAAATTTGACTGACCGCGTCAAAGCGGGTGAGTTAGTGGGCGAGCTGGCGCAGCAGGTTGGCGGTAAAGGCGGCGGGCGTCCTGATATGGCGCAGGCTGGCGGCACCGACGCGCAGGCGCTGAAGGGCGCGCTGGCAGGGGTCGAAAGCTGGGTCAGCAGCCGCCTGTAATGAAATAGAACAATGCATCGTGAAAAGCGCCAAGGACTAAGGTTCCGGCGCTTTTTAACACGATGTGCATCAATTAATGACAAAGTCAGGTCGAAGTAGTGTATTTCGGCTAAACTAACTATCAGCAGAATGTATTGGCGTAGCGACATATATTGGTGTATTTGTCATAGTCAATGTTCAGCGTTAAATGATGGATAATGCCGGGAGCCCGAACAGAGCCCGACTCTTTTAATCTTTCAAGGAGCAAAGAATGCTTATTCTAACTCGTCGAGTTGGTGAAACCCTCATGATTGGCGATGAGGTGACTGTAACGGTGCTGGGAGTGAAAGGTAATCAGGTTCGTATCGGTGTGAACGCGCCGAAAGAGGTCTTAGTGCATCGCGAAGAGATTTATCAGCGCATTCAGGCCGAAAAAACTCAACAAACGAGTTACTAACGGATTCAGCGCCTCACAGGATTCTGCGAGGCGCGACGGCTTTCCTCTCTTTCTTCCGTTTTCTTCTTGCCGTTCCTCTTGCTGCCTCCTCTTTAAAATTTTTCCTATCAATCATTTTCATTGTTGATAAATCACTCTTTTTGTCAGCAAATTGTCCAATTGAGTGTCATTTGTGCAAAAGATCAGATGACGGGAGAAATTGTTTGACTTATAAGTGCGGGAACGTAATATGTGCGCCACGCAGTGCCGATGAGCGGAAACAAAGTTCTGAAGCACAGTTCGCAAGAACGCGTTGGTGAGGTGGCCGAGAGGCTGAAGGCGCTCCCCTGCTAAGGGAGTATGCGGTCAAAAGCTGCATCCGGGGTTCGAATCCCCGCCTCACCGCCATTTTCCGATGCATCCGTAGCTCAGCTGGATAGAGTACTCGGCTACGAACCGAGCGGTCGGAGGTTCGAATCCTCCCGGATGCACCATCTCTCTCGATTCAAAAAAGTGCCCCGCACTGACATGGCGTCAGTATCGTCACCTTCCAGATATAGCCTTTTCCTGATAGCTCATTTGCAACACACCTTATCCTCGTCTCACGCTTATCATTTCCATCTCAGCTAAAACTCAAACCTACTGAAATTTCCGGCAATTACGCCCGGCTTCGCGCGATCATCTTTTTCTGAAAAGAAAAATTGCTAATGCTTTCAAAGCATTTGCTGTTCATGCCATCTGGCGACAACCTGTGCGCGTTACGCTAAAGTAAGGGCACATTTGTTGAATGTCCAGAGTGACAATGTACGATCAATATGACGCACTGATTTTCGATATGGACGGCACGATTTTAGATACCGAGCCGACACATCGAAAAGCGTGGCATCAGGTACTGGGACGATATGGACTGACATTAGACGAATCACAAATGGTCGGTTTCAACGGCGCGCCCACCTGGCGGCTCGCGCAATTTATTATCGAAACAAATCAGTCCTCTCGCGATCCACATTTGCTTGCCGCAGAGAAAACCGCTGCGGTCAAAGCTATGCTGCTGGAAAATGTCCTGCCGCTTTCCGCTGATGGACGTGGTGAAAGTCTATCATGGACGGCGTCTAATGGCGATTGGCACCGGCAGCGAACACAGCATGGCGGATACACTGCTTAACCAGCTTGGTGTGCGTGAGCTCTTTACTGCCGTGGTTGGCGCTGATGATGTAGAGCGTCATAAACCTGAACCCGATACGTTCTTACGCTGCGCAGCGCTAATGGGCGTCGATCCGACGCGCTGCGTGGTATTTGAAGACGCCGATTTTGGCATACAGGCGGCGAAAGCGACCGGTATGGATGTGGTTGATGTGCGTCTACTGTGAGTGACGTTCTGGCGCTTGCTTCTCTTCTTTGGCAGCAGTTTTCTTAGCGCTACTTTATTACAGGGAAGTTCTGAGGCGCTGCTGATTGCATTACTGGTGGCCCAAAAGGCTTCCGTTTTGGGGTTGATTGTCGCTGCATCAGTGGGCAATACGCTGGGCGGCTTAACCAATATTTTCTTGGTCGCTTACTGCCGTTAAAACAGCAGGGGCGATGGCATGACACAGCTATAACGTGGTTATACCGACTGGGACCTGCTGCGCTGTTGTTGAGCTGGCTGCCGGTTATTGGCGACCTGCTCTGCGTGCTCGCGGGCTGGTTGCGCTTTGCTTGGCTTCCGGTCCTGCTGTTTCTCGCCGTCGGGAAAACACTGCGTTATATCGTTATCGCGACCGCCACCTAACAGGGTATGCAATGGTGGCATTGATTCGCACAGATTCGAGGCTAGGGTTAACATTATGCTGAACAAAAATAAATTACTGTCCCAGCGGGAGGTTAATTTGATCCCGGACGTATCTAAAGCGCTCTCTTGGCTGGAGGCGCACCCCAATGCCCTGAAAGGCATTGGTCGCGGCATAGAACGCGAAACGCTGCGCGTGAAGCGTGATGGTCATCTGGCTGAGAGCGGTCATCCTGATTCTCTGGGATCGGCGCTTAAACATGACTGGATTACTACTGATTTCGCCGAGACGCTGCTGGAATTCATCACGCCGGTGGATCAGAACATCGATCATATGCTGGCATTCCTGCGCGATATCCATCGCCATGTTGCCAAAGAGCTGGGCGATGAGCGGATGTGGCCGTTTAGCATGCCCTGTTTAATTGACGATGCCGATAATATTGAACTGGCGCAGTATGGCAATTCCAATATTGGCCGCATGAAGACGCTCTACCGTCAGGGATTGAAAAATCGCTACGGTGCGCTGATGCAGACCATTTCCGGCATCCATTATAACTTCTCACTGCCGCTGAGCTTCTGGCAAGAGTGGGCAGACGTAAAAGATGCTGAGAGCGGTAAAGAGACCATTTCTGCTGGCTATCTGCGCCTTATCCGCAACTGCTACCGTTACGGCTGGGTGATCACTTATCTGTTTGGCGCATCACCAGCGATTAGCTCCAGCTTCCTGCAAGGGCGCGAGAGCAAGCTGCCGTTTGAAACCGACGGCAAAGATTCGCTGTGGCTGCCGTATGCGACTTCGCTGCGCCTTAGCAATCTTGGCTATACCAACAAGTCGCAGAGCGGCCTCGGCATTACTTTCAATTCGCTGGATGGATACGTGAAGGCGCTGAAAGCTGCCATTAAAACGCCGTCAGACGAGTATGCCACGATGAGCACGAAAGACGCTGACGGCAACTGGCTCCAGCTCAATACCAACGTATTGCAGATTGAAAATGAGCTTTATGCGCCGATTCGTCCGAAGCGCGTGACGCGTTCTGGCGAAGCGCCTTCCGATGCACTGCTGCGTGGCGGTATTGAATATATCGAAGTGCGCTCGCTCGACATTAACCCGTTCTCCGCCATTGGTGTTGATGCCAACCAGGTGCGTTTCCTCGACCTGTTCCTGATATGGTGTACGCTGGCAGACGCGCCAGAAATGAGCGCCAACGAGCTGCTGTGCAGCCGCAAAAACTGGAACCGCGTGGTGCTGGAAGGCCGTAAGCCGAATCAAAAAATTTCTGTAGGCTGCAGCGAAACCGAACACTCGCTGGTCGAAGTGGGCAAAGCGCTGTTTGCCGATCTGCATCGCGTAGCCGAAGTGCTCGACAGTAATCAGGGCAGCACGCAATATCAACAGGTATGCGAGCAACTGGTAGCGTCCTTCGACGATCCTGAGCTAACCTATTCGGCGCGTATTCTGCACGCTATGAAAGAGAATGGAGTGAACGGTACCGGCATCGCGCTGGCAGAGCAGTATCGACACATGCTCTGTGAGGAGCCGCTCGAAGTAGTTAGCGAAGAAGATTTTACGCGTCAGGCGCTGGAGTCGGTTGCGAAACAGAAGCAGCTGGAAGAGGGTGATACGCTCGACTTTGAGGCTTACCTCGCCAGTCGCGAAGGTTAAAAAAGAAAAAGGCCACATCAATGTGGCCAAATTAACATCTCTGTTGTCAGGGATGATGATAACAAATGCGCGTCTTTCATATATTCAGACGCTGGGCGAACAGAAAAGTTTCATCGTTTATAAAAAAATTTCAAAACAGGAGGTGACGTATGCCACTACTGGACAGTTTTACCGTTGACCATACCATCATGGCGGCGCCCGC
Organism: Candidatus Pantoea bathycoeliae; assembly: GCA_031332935.1. Lineage (GTDB taxonomy): Bacteria > Pseudomonadota > Gammaproteobacteria > Enterobacterales > Enterobacteriaceae > Pantoea > Pantoea bathycoeliae. The sequence continues at coordinate 116,457 of JAUHTP010000004.1, forward strand.
AGTGCGTGTTGCGAAGACTATAAAAACTCCGCATGGCGATACCATCATCGTTTTTGACCTGCGTTTCTGCCGTCCGAACAAAGAGATCCTGACCGAGCGCGGTATCCATACGCTCGAGCATCTGTTCGCAGGCTTTATGCGTAACCACCTTGACGGTGATGGCGTCGAAATCGTTGATCTTTCACCGATGGGATGCCGTACCGGTTTCTATATGAGCCTGATTGGTACGCCTGACGAGCAGCGCGTCGCCAGTGCATGGAAAGGGGCAATGGAAGATATTCTGAAGGTGAAGGATCAAAACCAGATCCCTGAGCTGAATGAATACCAGTGCGGTAGCTGCAAACTGCACTCGCTGGACGAGGCGCAGCAAATCGCGCGTAACGTGCTGGCGCATGACATTGGCGTTAACCGCAACGAAGATCTGAAGCTGCCGCAAGAGAAGCTGCAGGAGCTGCACATCTAGTTGTGTTTTTGACCGCAAAAAAAAACGCCGCATCGTTGCGGCGTTTTTTATGGGCTGGCTTCAGGAGCCGATAGAGGTTTTCAGGGGCGTCTGCGGCGTGATGCGCACCTGTTTTACCATGTTGTCCTGCACATCCAGAATATCAACGGCGTAATTCGATACCTCAACGCGAGTATTGATTTCAGGGATCTCCTCCAGCGCTTTCAGCAGCATACCGTTAACGGTGCGCGCTTCCTGCTCTGGCAGATGCCAGTTAAAGACCTTATTGATTTCACGCACGTTAGCGCTGCCTTCCACCAGCACCGAGTCGTCATTTTGCGGCATCACTTCTTCCGCCAGCGTAGGCGACATTGACATGGTGAAGTCGCCAACGATCTCTTCAAGAATATCTTCAATGGTACGCAGCTCCTCTTTGCTTAGCGCTGAGCTGGTCGTGCCTTCGGTTTTGATGCCGACCATGCGCATCAGAATGCGCGTAATCGTATTGAGCAGCTACACCAGCGGCGACATGATGATTTGCAGCGGGCCGAGCAGCAGGCTGCTGGGAAAGGCAACGCGTTCCGGATAGAGCGCCGCCACGGTTTTTGGCACCACCTCGGCGAAGACCAGCACGACAAAGGTAAGGATACCGGTAGCCACCGCGACGCCTTCATCGCCATGCAGGCGCATGCCGACGATAGTAGCCAGCGCAGAGGCCAGTATGTTGACCATATTATTGCCAATCAGCATCAGGCTGAGCAGGCGATCGGGACGACGTAGCAGCTTTTCCACGCGGCACGGCTGCTGTTTTTCGCCTGATGGCGCAGCTTATAGCGGTTAAGCGTCATCATGCCGGTTTCCGACCCGGCAAACCAAGCGGAAACCAGTACCATCACGAATAAGATAATGATCAGGATGGTGGTTGAAACCTGTTCCAACGCAGAACTTCCTTTTGATTAAGACGAGTGAGTAAGCAGGTGCTGTAAGACACGGCTGCCAAAATAGGCCATGGTCAGCAGCAGGGCACCGCCACAGTTAAACCACACCACGCGACGACCGCGCCAGCCTTCATGATAGTGTCCCCACAGCAAAACGATATAGACGAACCAGGCAAGAATGGAGAGCACCGCCTTGTCGATATTCTCGGCGCTCAACAGGTTATGCATATAAAACAGCCCTGTGCAGAGCACCAGCGTCAGCAGCACCACACCCACCTGCGTAATGTGGAACATTTTGCGCTCGATGCTCAGCAATGGCGGCATATCCTGGGTAAAGGCTAGCTTCTTGTTTTTCAGCTGATAGTCGATCCATGCCAGCTGGAGCGCGTAAAGCGCGGCGATGATCAGCGTTGCGTAGGCAAACAGCGACAGGCCGATATGGATCATCATTCCCGGCGTGGTTTCAAGATGGGTGATGAAGGCGTTGGGTGCAAAAGTCGCGAACGCCAGATTGATCAGTGCGAAGCTATAGACGATCGGCAGCAGCAGCCAGCCGCGATTGCGTGAGGCAACGATGGTCATGATGGCGCAGATAAGCAGGCTAACCAGCGAGCCAATATTCAGCAGGCTAAGGTTCTGCCCGCTGTCGACGGCAAAGATCCGCTGCTGCAACGCCACGCCGTGTGCCACCAGCGCGACGCAGGCGGAAAGCACCGCCATTCGCCGCCATCCGCTGTTACGTTTCAACAGGCTGGGAATGATTAGTGCAAGACTCAGGGAGTAGGCGAACAGCGCCAGGAGCGAGAAAACGGACATAGATCCTTACAGGTCAGTCAGATAAAGGAAAAGGGCAGTATAGCGCCAGCGGAAGCAGCCTCCAACCGATCTTAGGCGCAATTGCAGAGATCGTTTTAGCTTCGTGTTATAATCTGCCGCATTGTGCCAATCAGGCGCCTCGCGATTTTTTTGAGTGAGAGACAATGTTTGATAATTTAACCGATCGTTTGTCGCAAACCCTGCGCAATATCAGCGGCCGCGGAAGGCTGACCGAAGACAACATTAAAGACACGCTGCGCGAAGTGAGTATGGCGCTGCTGGAAGCCGACGTCGCGCTGCCGGTAGTTCGTTACTTTATTAACCGCGTCAAAGAGAGCGCGGTGGGGCACGATGTTAACAAAAGCCTGACGCCAGGTCAGGAGTTCATTAAAATCGTACGCAACGAACTGGTTGCGGCGATGGGCGCGGAGAACAACGCACTTAACCTCGCCGCACGGCCACCGGCTGTGGTGCTGATGGCGGGCTTGCAGGGTGCAGGTAAAACCACCAGCGTCGGCAAGCTGGGTAAATTTCTACGTGAAAAGCACAAGAAGAAAGTGCTGGTCGTCTCCGCAGACGTTTATCGCCCGGCGGCGATCAAGCAGCTTGAAACCTTGGCACAGCAGGTTGGGGTCGATTTTTGTCCGTCCGACCTCAGCCAGAAACCGGTCGACATTGTTAAGAACGCGCTGAAAGAAGCGAAGTTGCAGTTCTATGACGTGCTGCTGGTGGATACCGCGGGTCGTCTGCACGTTGACGAAGCGATGATGGACGAAATCAAACAGGCGCACGCCGCGATTAATCCAGTGGAAACCCTGTTTGTCGTCGATGCCATGACCGGTCAGGATGCGGCAAACACGGCGAAAGCCTTTAACGAAGCCTTACCGTTGACTGGCGTCATCCTGACCAAAGTCGACGGCGATGCGCGCGGCGGTGCAGCACTGTCGATTCGTCACATCACCGGTAAGCCGATCAAATTTATGGGTGTCGGTGAGAAGACCGAAGCCCTTGAGCCATTCTATCCAGATCGTATCGCGTCACGTATCCTCGGCATGGGCGACGTCCTGTCGCTGATTGAGGACATCGAGAGCAAAGTTGATCGCGATCAGGCCGAAAAGCTGGCGAAAAAGTTAAAAACCGGCGACGGTTTCGACCTCAATGACTTCCTTGAGCAGCTTAAGCAGATGCGCAATATGGGCGGCATGGAGAGCCTGATGGGCAAACTCCCGGGCATGGGCCAGCTGCCGGAAAACGTCAAATCGCAGATGGACGACAAAGTGCTGGTGCGTATGGAGGCGATTATCAACTCCATGACGCGCAAAGAGCGAGAGAAGCCTGAAATCATCAAAGGTTCACGCAAACGTCGCATCGCCACCGGTGCTGGTATGCAGGTGCAGGATGTTAACCGCCTGCTTAAGCAGTTCGACGACATGCAGCGCATGATGAAGAAGATGAAGAAGGGCGGCATGGCGAAAATTATGCGCGGTATGAAAGGCATGATGCCGCTAGGATTCCCCGGACGCTAAGCGTTCGGCAAGAAAAGCTCGAAAGGTTGCGCTCACAGGTTGCTTTTTGCGCCGAAATGAGTAGAATTTTCCGGCTTTTTATACAGCAACCGGGCCCCGTTCCTCGATGGGCCCGGTTGCTTTATTAACTGAAGAGGATGTTATGGTAACAATTCGTTTGGCATGTCACGGCGCGAAAAAGCGTCCGTTTTATCAGGTCGTCGTTACTGACAGCCGTAATGCACGTAACGGTCGTTTCATCGAGCGCGTAGGCTTCTTTAACCCGATCGCTTCTGGTCAGGCTGAAACTCTGCGTCTGGATCTGGACCGCATCGAGCACTGGGTTGGCCAGGGCGCAACGCTTTCTGATCGCGTTAACGCGCTGATCAAAGAAGCAAAAAAAGCAGCTTAATCTGTCACGGTGGTGAGCATGAGCAAAGAACCTGCCGCAAAGCCTCCTGTTAAGCCCCTTGTTCTGGGCAAAATGGGTGGAGCCTACGGCATTCGTGGCTGGCTCAAAGTGTTTTCCTCCACCGAAGCGGCCGAAAGTATCTTTGATTACCAACCTTGGTTTATCGAGCGCGCCGGTAAATGGCAGCGGGTCGAACTGGAAAGTTGGCGGCACCACAATCAGGATCTGATCATCAAAGTCAAAGGCATTGACGATCGGGACGCGGCGACACAGTTAACCAATTGCGAAATCACGGTTGACTCAGCGCAGCTGCCAGAACTGAACGATGGCGACTACTACTGGAAAGACCTTATGGGCCTCCAGGTTGTAAACGTTGACGGTTACGAGATGGGCAAAGTCATTGATTTGATGGAAACCGGCTCGAACGACGTACTCGTCGTTAAGGCAAACCTGAAAGATGCATTCGGTGTGAAGGAGCGGTTAATACCGTTTCTTGATAAACAGGTTATCAAGAAAGTCGATCTCGCTACTGGCATCATTGAAGTAGACTGGGATCTTGGTTTTTGATCCTCGAATCACAAGGTAACGTAACGGCGAATACGATGTGGATTGGTGTTATTAGCCTGTTTCCAGAGATGTTTCGCGCTATTACCGATTACGGGGTAACTGGCCGGGCAGTAAAAAATGGCCTGCTCAGCATCGAGAGCTGGAGTCCTCGCGACTTTTCTCACAACCGGCACCGTACGGTGGACGATCGCCCATATGGCGGCGGTCCGGGAATGTTGATGATGGTGCAACCCTTACGGGATGCAATCCACGCAGCGAAAGCGTCGGCGGGAGAAGGGGCTAGGGTGATCTATCTGTCACCTCAGGGACGCAAACTTGACCAACAGGGCGTTTGCGAACTGGCGACACAGCAGAAGTTAATTCTGGTTTGTGGTCGCTATGAAGGTATTGATGAGCGCGTGATCCAGACCGAAATTGATGAAGAATGGTCAATCGGCGATTACGTACTCAGCGGCGGTGAGCTGCCAGCCATGACGATGATTGATTCAGTCGCCCGGTTAATTCCTGGCGTACTGGGCAAACAGGCGTCGGCCGAGGAGGATTCGTTCTCTGACGGTTTGCTGGATTGTCCGCACTATACCCGACCTGAAGTGCTGGAAGGCAAGGATGTACCGGCAGTATTACTGTCCGGCAACCATGCAGAGATTCGCCGCTGGCGTCTGAAACAGTCGCTGGGCCGTACCTGGCTAAGAAGACCTGAACTTCTGGAAAACCTGGCTCTGACTGAAGAGCAAGCAAGGTTGTTGAAAGCGTTCCTTCTGGAACATCAGCAACAAAACGATGAGGCGGTTGAGTAATCACCCGCGACTATCAGTTTACCCAGGATAAGAGATTTAATTATGAGCAACATTATCAAGCAACTTGAACAAGAGCAGATGAAACAGGACGTACCTTCCTTCCGCCCGGGTGATTCTGTGGAAGTGAAAGTATGGGTCGTTGAAGGTTCTAAAAAACGTCTGCAGGCATTCGAGGGCGTGGTTATCGCTATCCGTAACCGCGGTCTGCACTCTGCATTCACTGTTCGTAAGATTTCTAACGGCGAAGGCGTTGAGCGTGTCTTCCAGACTCACTCTCCAGTCATCGACAGCATTGCTGTCAAACGTCGTGGTGCTGTGCGTAAAGCCAAACTGTACTACCTGCGTGAGCGTACTGGTAAGTCAGCTCGTATCAAAGAGCGTCTTAACTAAGGTATCGTTAACGCGATATCTAAAAGTTAATAGCAACAAGGGGTTGGCGTGATGCCAGCCCCTTTTTTATGGGCGATGGAAGTGGTAAATAGCGGTATTCACCGGGCCGCTTTCCAGAATAATTAAGCCGTAACGCATATCGATAAACTTTGCGCCGCAGCGCGCCGCTACCGCGCGACTGGCGTGGTTCTTTTCCGCTGCGAGGATCTCAATCACCTCTACGTCTGGTCGTGCAAATCCCATTTTCAGTAAGAACTCTACAGCACTGCTGGCGATACCTTGCCGCTGCATATCGCTGCGTACCCAATATCCCAGCGCAGCGAATTGGGCGGGCTCTCGAGTGAAACGGATCCCTGCGCCGCCGAGCAAGCGATCCCGATCGTCCACAATCGCAAATTCCTCTGCCTCACCTTTCAATCTTTGTTGCTGCGTAAAGGCAATCCAGCTGGCTGCTTCTTCGGGTTGGTAGTCAGGATGGGCCCATGTCATCCAGGGTAAGAGGGTGTCCAGCGAGCTATTTACGGCAGTAGTGAACGCAGGAATGTCTTTTGTAGAGAATGGACGGAGGTGAACGGAAACAGGGAACGATGACATAGAGACCTAAAGGAAAAGGAGTTTTCTTAAGCTTATCAGGTGAAGAAAGATAAGAGTACAATACATATTGTAACATTATATTTACAACATGGTATGAGTTAAGACAAAAGATACTATTATATAAGTATGATTTTAAAACCCAAAAACTAGTGCGGCTATTTAAATGGTAATAAATGTGTACATCAATGGATTGCTTATTTTACGTCTTGTGATAAAGTGAGCTTCCTCCTTCAGAGGATCATTAACCGCATAACGAGGAAAAAGGATCGTAGCCATGCAAAAAGACGCGATAAACAATGTCCACATTGCTGATGAACAGATTTTAATCACCCCGGAAGAACTTAAGGCGAAATTCCCGCTCAACGCCCAGCAGGAAGCGCAGATTGCTGCGTCACGTCAGACTATTTCCGACATCATCGCTGGCCGCGATCCGCGCCTCCTAGTGGTATGTGGTCCCTGTTCGATTCATGACACTGAAGCCGCTCTTGATTACGCTCGTCGCCTCAAAGATCTCTCTGACCAGCTGAAGGATCAGCTGTATATCGTTATGCGCGTCTATTTTGAAAAACCCCGTACCACCGTTGGCTGGAAAGGGTTAATCAACGATCCTTACATGGACAACTCGTTTGATATGGAAGCTGGCCTGCACATTGCGCGTCAGCTACTGGTTAATTTGATTGAGATGGGCCTGCCGCTGGCGACTGAAGCGCTCGATCCTAACAGCCCACAATACCTCGGCGATCTTTTCAGCTGGTCAGCCATTGGCGCGCGTACCACTGAATCACAAACGCACCGTGAGATGGCTTCTGGCCTTTCTATGCCGGTCGGCTTCAAGAATGGTACCGACGGCAGTTTGGGTACTGCTATTAACGCCATGCGCGCCGCAGCGATGCCGCACCGTTTCGTCGGTATCAACCAGGCGGGCCAGGTTTGTCTGCTGCAAACTCAGGGCAACCCGGACGGTCACGTTATTCTGCGCGGCGGTAAAGCACCTAACTACGGTCCGGGAGATGTCGCGCAGTGTGAAAAAGAGATGCTCAAAGCGGGACTGCGTCCGGCCTTGATGATAGATTGCAGCCATGGCAATTCTAATAAAGACTATCGCCGCCAGCTTGGCGTCGCCGAATCGGCGATTGCCCAGATCAAAGATGGCAACCGCTCGATTATTGGCCTGATGCTGGAGAGCCACATCAATGAAGGCAATCAATCTTCAGAGCAGCCGCGCAGCGAAATGAAATATGGTGTTTCCGTTACGGATGCTTGCATCAACTGGGAAAGCACCGAAACGCTGCTGCGTGACCTGCATCAGGATCTGCAAGAAGTGCTGTCGGCGCGTCTGTCACACGAGGTGTAATGAACAATGGTGGCTGAACTGACCGCGCTACGCGATCAAATTGATACTGTCGACAAAGCGCTACTGGATCTGCTGGCTAAGCGGCTGAAACTGGTAGCAGAAGTGGGTGAAGTGAAAAGCCGCTACGGCCTGCCCATTTATGTACCTGAGCGCGAAGCCTCAATGCTGGCGTCGCGCCGTAAAGAGGCTGAAGCGCTTGGCGTACCGCCCGATCTGATTGAAGACGTGCTGCGTCGCGTGATGCGCGAGTCCTACACCAGTGAGAACGACAAAGGCTTCAAAACGCTTAATCCAGCGCTGCGTCCGGTGGTGATCGTCGGCGGTAAAGGACAGATGGGCAGTTTGTTCGCACGTATGCTGACCTTGTCCGGCTATAGAGTGAAGTCGCTGGATAAAGATGACTGGGATTGTGCGGAGTCACTGTTAAGCGATGCCGGCATGGTGATTATCAGCGTGCCGATCCATCTTACGGAACGGGTTATTGCTCAGCTTCCGCCGTTGCCGAAAGACTGTATTCTGGTTGATTTGGCATCGGTCAAAAATCGCCCGCTACAGGCGATGCTGGCAGCACATGCTGGCCCGGTGCTTGGCCTGCATCCGATGTTCGGCCCGGACAGCGGTAGCTTGGCGAAGCAAGTTGTGGTGTGGTGCGATGGACGTCAGCCTGAAGCCTATCAGTGGTTTCTGGAGCAGATTCAGGTGTGGGGCGCGAGGCTAAATCGTATCAGCGCGGTTGAGCACGATCAGAACATGGCCTTTATTCAGGCGCTGCGTCACTTTGCTACCTTTGCCTATGGGCTGCATTTGGCGGAAGAGAACGTCAACCTCGATCAGCTGCTGGCGCTCTCGTCGCCGATTTACCGGCTGGAGCTGGCGATGGTTGGACGCCTGTTTGCGCAGGATCCACAGCTCTACGCAGATATTATTATGTCTTCAGAGAGCAACCTTGCGCTGATAAAACGTTATTATCAGCGCTTCGGCGAAGCCATTAACCTGCTGGAGCAGGGCGATAAGCAGGCCTTTATTGACAGCTTCAATCGCGTAGAACACTGGTTTGGCGATCACGCTAAACGCTTTATGGTTGAAAGCCGCAGCCTGCTGCGCTCTGCTAACGACAGCCGACCATAAAATAAAACGGCATCCTCAGGGATGCCGTTTTTGTTATTCGCTGCGCGGTTCCACTGCCACAACATTCTCGCTTGGATAGCATCCCAGAACCTTCAGCATACGGGTTAGCGCATTCAGTTCCTGTAACGCCTGTTGCATACTTTCTGATTCCAGATTGCCCTGCACGTCGATATAAAACATCTCTTCCCACGGATTGCCATTAATAGGACGCGACTCCAGCTTACTCATGATCAGGTTATGCTGGCGCAGCACCAGCAGCGCCTCAACCAGCGCGCCTGCCTGCTGGCCGGTCGCTAACAGCAGCGTCGTTTTAGCCGGCACCTGATCGGAGACGGCGATAGCTTTGCGTGCCAGCACGATAAAGCGCGTATGGTTTTGCTGCTGATTCGCCAGATTGCGTTCCAGCACCTGCAACTGATAAAGCTCGCCACCGGCTTCGCTGCCGAGCGCGGCCGCTTTTGGCGAATTCAGTGCCGCAACCTTTTCCATTGCAGCGGCGGTGCTTTCGGTATATTCGATTTTCCAGTACGGGAAACGGTTAATAAACTGGCTGCACTGCTGAAACGGCTGCGGATGGCTGTAGACGGTTTCAATCTGCTGCAAATCGGTGTTGCCAGTTACCAGTAAGCAATGATCGATAGGCTGTGTCAGTTCGCCAACTATAGAGAGACTGGTCTGCTGCAGCAGATCGTAAACATCGTTAATAGAGCCGGAGCTGGTGTTCTCAATGGGCAATACCGCATAGTCAGCCTGACCATTCTCGACCTGACGGATGATGTCCTGAAATTTCAGACAGCCGATTTCCATCATATTGTCGAAATGGCGCGCGGCATAGTGACGAGCCGCAAGGTGGGAGTAGGAGCCTTTCGGGCCGAGAAATGCAATGCGCGCCGCCAACGCGTGCGCGTGGTTGAGGTTTTTCTGCAACAAAGCCTGCTGCGTCAGGACGGAATCCTCAATAATCTGCTGAAACAGCCGCGTAATATAATGAGCATCCAGCTGGTGTTTTTTTCCGAGCACAATCAGATTCTCCAGCAGCGCACGCTCACGTTCGATGTCGCGAACAGGGCGATGCGTGGCCAGTTTCGCTTCGGCGACTTTCACGGCAAGCGCGCGGCGCTCCGCCAGCAGCGTCAGCAGTTTCTCATCAACAGCGCTGAGCTTGTCACGCAGCGCCAGCAAAGGATTGTCGGGATTCATAGGGCTCACCTGTAAGCTGTCCAATAAAAAAACCTCCCGGTTGGGAGGCTTTGTTGTTCGTCTTCGCTTTCGTTTTCACACGACGAATTGCCTCGCAGTCAGGGTAAGGTAAAAAAGAAAGCGAAGAAAAACGGCAGATGTTTTATGGTGGTGTCCATTCAAAAAGTGACCTGAGAGTACCGGTACTGATTTAAGACTGTCAATAAAAAACGCGCCCGCAGGCGCGTTAGTCAAAACGGAGTGTTACGTGACGGGCGTAAAGGCCTTCACGCTGGTCGCTGCCCGACGGGCTTCCGGCTTATGCTGAACCTTATTCAGCTGACGCTCAAGCTTGCCAATGAGGTCATTAATCGCGGTATACATATCCTCGTGCTTAGCGCTGGCAACAAGCGTGCCGTTTGGCGTGTTAATAGTGGCGTCAGCCACAAATTCTTTCGGCGCTTTAGACAGGACAATGTGCGGATTTATTAGATGAGCTTGCCATTTTTCCAGCTTGGCGAGACGGTCTTCGACATGGTCGCGGATGGCCGCGGTGATTTCCATTTGCTTGCTGGTAATGTTCAGAATCATAAGTCTACCTCTCTGTCATTTCCGTCTGGGTAGATCAAGAATAACGCGCTGAGTGGTAAAATGTGTGATTTAGATCACGAAAGTGTCACTTTTTGTCAATGACAGCAAATTGCGAGAAAGGCCGGGAAGTGAGCTTAAATGGCTTGAACCAGGCAGAGCAGAGGCGCATGATAGTCAGTTTAGTCCAGCTGTGAAATCAAAAAATTGTTGGTTTTTCACCCATAAAAAAGCAGCCTTATACGGCTGCTTTTTCATTTCTTCAGGTCTAAAGATTAACTGGCGCTGTTTGCGGCAATAATCTTCGTAACTTTGTCTGCTTCAGCGTTCAGCTGGAGATGACGGTTGGCGTTTTCCATCAGCGGCAACGCATCTCGGGTCGCCTGTGTGTCAGGATAATCACGCATCATGCCTTCGACACGGTTAACAACCGCGACATAAGCTTCGCGCTTGGTATAGAATTGCGCCACCGAGAGTTCATATTTCGCCAGGCGATCTTTCAGATAGACCAGACGTTTTTGTGCATCGGCTGCGTACTGGCTGTTCGGGTAGTTGCGTAACAGCTGCGAGAAGTCGCGGAAGGCGTCACGAGCATGGGTAGGATCGCGATCGGAGCGGTCTACGCCAAAAAAGCCCTGCAGCGCAGAGTCGTCCAGCGCCATATCCGTCAGTCCACGCATATAGATGACATAGTCGATGTTCGGATGTGTCGGGTTATGACGCATAACGCGATCGATAGCGGCCTGGGCTAAGGGTAAATCAGCGTTTTTGTAGTAGGCATAGATCAAATCAAGCTTTACCTGCTGAGAATAAGAACCAAAAGGATAACGGTTGTCCAGCGCTTCCAGTTGCTTAATCGCCGCTTTAAAGTTACCGTCCTGCAGCTTTTCCTGAGCGGTAGCGTAGATTTGGGAAGGCGGGCTGTCCGGTACTGTTTCCTTTGAGCTGTAGCAACCCACAAGGGCGAGACTCAGTGTAGCAGCAGCCATCAGATATTTCATACGCGTCATGACGAAATGGTTATCCTCAAATTTGTTATAGCGGAAACTGTCCGTATAGCTCCCGGTAATGACCAAGTACGATAGCACATTATATTAAACGGCATCGCCGTGAAAACCCAACGTTAACGAAGAAGCTGTAATATGGCACAACAAGTTCAACTCACCGCAACGGTCTCCGAAGCGCAGCTGGGACAACGCTTAGATCAAACTTTGGCGGAATTGTTCCCTGATTATTCACGCTCGCGCATAAAAGAGTGGATCCTCGACCGGCGCGTCAGCGTTAACGGCGCGATCGTCGATAAACCCAAAGAGAAAGTACTGAGCGGCGAACGCGTCGCTATCGATGCAGAAATAGAAGAAGAGCAGCGCTGGGAAGCGCAAAACATCCCGCTGAATATCGTTTATGAAGATGACGATATTCTGGTGATCAACAAACCACGCGATCTGGTGGTGCATCCCGGTGCTGGTAATCCATATGGTACTATTTTGAACGCGCTGCTTTATCACTATCCCGCGATTGCCGACGTACCGCGTGCGGGTATCGTGCACCGACTGGATAAAGATACTACTGGCCTGATGGTCGTTGCGAAAACCGTACCGGCGCAGACGCACTTGGTCAAAACCCTGCAGCTGCGCGAAATCACTCGCGAGTACGAAGCGGTGGCCATTGGCACCATGACGGCGGGTGGCACGGTGGAGGAGCCTATCAGCCGCCACTCGACCAAGCGTACTCATATGGCTGTGCACCCGATGGGGAAACCGGCGGTAACGCACTATCGCATCATGGAGCACTTCCGTGCCCATACGCGTTTGCGCCTGCGTCTTGAGACGGGCCGTACACACCAGATCCGTGTGCATATGTCGCACATCAAACATCCGCTGGTAGGCGATCCGCTCTACGGCGGTCGTCGACGTCCGCCGAAAGGGGCGTCGGAACAGTTCATTGCCACGCTGCGCGCTTTCGATCGCCAAGCGCTGCATGCGACGATGCTGCGTCTTTATCATCCGATTACCGGAATCGAAATGGAGTGGCATGCGCCTCTACCGCAGGACATCGTCGATCTGATAGAGGTATTGAAAGCAGATACCGAAGAGTTCCGCGATCAGCTGGACTGGCTATGAGTTTGATTCTGCCGGAGTGGCCCGCGCCCGCGCCCGCTAACGTTCGCGCCTGTTCAACGCTGCGCAGCGGCGAGGTGAGCGAGGCTCCCTAGGATGGGTTTAATCTCGGCGGGCATGTGGGTGATGATCCGGCGCATGTCGCCACTAACCGGCAACGGCTGGTGGCTGAGGCTGGTTTACCGGAGATGCCGCGCTGGCTGGAGCAGGTGCACGGTACAGATGTCACTCGCCTGCCTGCTGCTAGGTGGAACCGCTGCAGGCTGATGAGGCAATTACCTTTGCTCCGGGCGTCGTCTGCGCGGTGATGACTGCGGATTGCCTGCCGGTGCTATTTTGCTCCGCAGATGGAAACGAAGTCGCAGCGGCACATGCTGGCTGGCGCGGCTTGTGCGCAGGCGTACTGGAAAACACGCTGGCGCAGTTCGCTTCGCCTGTTAGCCAGATACACGCTTGGCTCGGTCTAGCAATTGGTCCCGACGCTTTTGAAGTGGGTAGCGAAGTCCGCACCGCTTTTATGGCAAAATATGCCCGAGCACCGCAGGCGTTTCGTCCGGCTGGCGCAAAATATTTTGCCGACATCTGGCTGCTTCCGCAGCAGCGTTTACAGGCAGCAGGCATAAAGTCTGTAAGCGTGAGCCGACGCTGTACCTTTCATGAAAGTGGCGAATTTTTCTCCTTCCGACGCGACGGAACCACCGGGCGTATGGCTTCTTTAATTTGGCTGGGATAACCTTACGCCACAAGACGATCCAATAGCGGATTTTTTGCTCATGGTTCAGGTCATTAACCTTGAAAATTTGAGGCATGACCTTATTTTAATCTCCAGTAGCATTTTGACCTGTAATGGGAGGAATCATGCGTCTGGATCGTCTTACTAACAAATTCCAACAGGCCCTTGCCGACGTGCAGTCCCTTGCTCTCGGACACGACAATCAATTTATTGAACCTCTGCATTTGATGAGCGCGCTGCTCAATCAGGAAGGCGGATCCGTTCGTCCTTTATTAGTATCAGCGGGCGTTGATGTAGCGTCTCTGCGCAACAACGTCGAGCAGGCGATTAACCGTCTACCCCAGGTAGAGGGCAGCGAAGGCGATGTGCAACCATCTGCCGACTTGGTTCGCGTGCTGAATCTGTGCGACAAGCTGGCGCAGAAGCGCGGCGACAACTTTATTTCATCTGAACTCTTTGTTCTGGCGGCCCTAGACTCAGTCGGCTCCTTAGCCGACTTGCTTAAATCGGCCGGTGCGACCACTGACAAGCTTACCAAAGCGATTGAACAGCTGCGTGGAGGAGACAACGTGAACGATCAAGGGGCTGAAGATCAGCGCCAGGCGTTAAAGAAATACACCATCGACCTGACTGAACGTGCCGAGCAGGGTAAGCTCGATCCGGTGATTGGCCGTGACGAAGAGATTCGCCGCACTATTCAGGTATTGCAGCGCCGCACTAAAAACAACCCGGTGTTGATTGGTGAACCTGGCGTGGGTAAAACAGCAATCGTGGAAGGTCTGGCGCAGCGCATTATCAATGGCGAAGTACCGGAAGGGCTGAAAGGCCGTCGCGTACTGGCGCTGGATATGGGCGCGCTGGTGGCTGGCGCAAAATATCGCGGTGAATTTGAAGAGCGCTTAAAAGGCGTGCTCAACGATCTGGCGAAACAGGAAGGTAATGTCATCCTGTTTATAGATGAGCTGCATACCATGGTCGGTGCCGGTAAGGCGGATGGCGCGATGGATGCCGGTAATATGCTTAAACCGGCGCTGGCGCGCGGCGAGCTGCACTGCGTCGGCGCAACGACGCTGGATGAATATCGACAGTATATTGAGAAAGATGCGGCGCTGGAGCGTCGCTTTCAGAAAGTCTACGTTGCCGAGCCGAGCGTTGAAGATACCATCGCTATCCTGCGTGGTCTGAAAGAGCGTTATGAGCTGCATCACCATGTTCAGATCACTGATCCGGCGATTGTTGCGGCGGCGACCCTGTCGCATCGCTACATTGCCGATCGCCAGCTGCCGGATAAAGCGATCGACCTGATTGATGAGGCGGCTTCCAGTATTCGCCTGCAGATTGACTCGAAGCCAGAATCGCTGGATCGCCTTGAACGCCGTATTATCCAGCTGAAGCTGGAGCAGCAGGCGCTGAAGAAAGAGTCCGACGACGCTAGCATCAAGCGTCTGGAAATGCTGGAAACAGAACTCGACCAGAAAGAGCGTGAATACGCTGAGCTGGAAGAGGAATGGAAAGCAGAAAAAGCGTCGCTCTCTGGCACGCAGAATATTAAAGCGGAGCTGGAGCAGGCGCGTTTGTCGCTGGAGCAAGCACGACGCGTCGGCGACCTGGCGCAGATGTCCGAGCTGCAATACGGCAAAATCCCGGCGCTGGAAAAACAGCTAGCGGCCGCTACGCAGTCTGAAGGCAAGACAATGAAGCTGTTGCGTAACCGTGTGACCGATGCTGAGATTGCCGACGTGCTGGCGCGCGGGACCGGTATTCCAGTGGCGCGCATGATGGAAGGCGAACGTGACAAGCTGCTGCGTATGGAGCAGGAACTGCATGCCCGCGTGATTGGACAGAATGAAGCGGTGGAAGCCGTATCAAACGCGATTCGCCGTAGCCGGGCTGGTTTGTCGGATCCGAATCGCCCAATCGGTTCGTTCTTGTTCCTTGGTCCAACCGGCGTAGGTAAAACCGAGCTTTGTAAGGCACTGGCAAACTTCTTGTTCGACAGCGACGACGCCATGGTGCGTATCGATATGTCGGAGTTTATGGAGAAACATTCGGTATCGCGTCTGGTCGGTGCACCTCCGGGCTATGTGGGCTACGAAGAGGGTGGCTACCTGACAGAAGCTGTACGCCGTCGCCCTTACTCCGTCATTCTGCTGGATGAGGTGGAAAAGGCACACCCGGATGTCTTCAACATCCTGCTGCAGGTGCTGGACGATGGTCGTCTGACCGATGGGCAAGGTCGTACTGTCGACTTTCGTAATACAGTCGTGATTATGACGTCGAACCTGGGGTCCGATCTGATTCAGGAACGTTTCGGTGAACTGAACTATGCCGAAATGAAAGATGTAGTGATGAACGTGGTCGACCATCACCTCCGCCCTGAGTTTGTAAACCGTATTGATGGGGTGGTGGTGTTCCATCCGCTGGGTGAGCAGCACATTGCCTCTATTGCGCAGATCCAGCTGCAGCGTCTGTATAAACGTCTGGACGATCGCGGCTATCAGCTGCATATCTCTGACGAAGCGCTGAAGCTACTGGGCGAAAACGGCTACGATCCGGTATATGGTGCGCGTCCGTTGAAACGTGCTATACAGCAGCAGATTGAAAACCCGCTGGCTCAGCAGATACTTTCTGGCCAGCTGGTGCCCGGTAAAACGATTGAAATGGATGTTAAAGAGGGCGCAATCGTCGCTCATCAGTAACTGATAACCATGAAACGGGCCTTCGGGCCCGCTTTTTTATGCTTAAACGCCACTTTTGGCTGTTTTTGCAGCTCATTGCGTGGGAAGTGAGCGGTTGGAAAAAAAGTTTGAATTAGGACTTGTCACCTGAGAAGAACTCCCTATAGTGCGCCTCCACTGACACGGCACAACGG
>JAUHTP010000040.1:0-4549 GCA_031332935.1 Candidatus Pantoea bathycoeliae
CAGTGCAGGCGGGATAATGCGCATCATCGGACAGAGCGGTATTGATGGTGGTGATGCTACCTCTCGTCTGATGGGATTTTTGCTGGTCTGCATGGGCGTGCAGTTTATGATCAACGGCATTCTGGAGATAGTGAGGACGTATTCGGTGTGAGGCTGGGGTAAGTTATGGGGTTTGGTATAGAGGTGAGGGGCCTCTAACAGATATTGAAGTCAGACCATTTATCAACCTATATCTAAAAGCCGGGGCTATTAAAATTCCATTTTTTTGCCGCAACTTCGCACTTTTACTTCGCTAAAACAATCGTACAACTAAAGCTTGAGCTCCCGAATGTGTCCTGAAGTGCCCGGAGATTCATCTGCATATGTGTAACCTGTAATTTTTAATTACGCATAATAAATACGCCGTCATGTTGAATCGGTTCAGCCCCGCGATGGCGTCGGCATGGGGCGCCCGAACCCGATTTACACATAACGCCATTATGCGCACCTGTGCGCTTACCATCATTAGATTAACAGTTATCTGTGTTGATAGTCACGCCTAGATAGTATTGGTTAAAATTTATACCGCGCAGCGGTTCGGGGTTCTGTGACACCCCAACTTTACCGTGGAAAGCCACGGTAATTCCGATTGATTCTGCTTTGCGTTTCATGTTGTCTGTTATTTTTTTCTTTCTCCTCTTTGCCTGTAATTTTAAGATTGCCATTCTCATCTATGCCTATGTTTTCATTAATTTTTCTATTGCAAAATGTACTAACTCAGACTCAGAAAAAACTTTGTGTTTCCCTGCATAATTGCCTTTTGGGTAAGTGTAAAAGCCATGTCTTTTAGTTCCATAGCCTCTTGTTTTTTAATCCTAATCTTCGGTCATTGGAGCTTCCTGTTTTCACTCGTTGTACTAAGTGACTGCATAGGCAGGCAGGGGAAAACGAACGTGGCGGATTGGTTTCAAACGGAGCTTTGATTAAAGAGTTACATATTACTTCTAACCGTTTTGTTGGGCGGAATAATGAAGATGCTTATATTTCCGGGTTAGCCGCTACGTTAATGACGCTGTACGCGGCCTATGCCGGGGTTCGCTTTTTATTGCGTATTGTAAAAGGCGCTTGATAGAGGGAAGGGGCGCAATGCCCCTTTTTATGCCAGATGCTTGATTGGAATATGTTGGGGTTTATCTGGGGGTTGCTATGCGCATGGGCGGTAATACAGGGATTGAACGGATAGTGCTCTATGCCTTATGTGTCATCACGTTGTTTGCCACATGGCCCATGCCTGTGATGGCGAATCCTCCGGTCGGTGTCATGGCGCGTTTAATTACCGGGTTGATTGGTCGTCGCGCCTTGACGATGGAAGCGGAAAAAATGGCAGAAGGGGTATATGTTGCCAGTCTTGAACGGGCAACGCGCAGAGTGTGGCACAAGTGGCAGCGAACAATTCCATGCGGCTTCGTGGGCAGTGACATGGGGCAGTATGGCGGTGTCTACCGGGATGATGTCTTTGTCTGAATTACAATCAGGGTTTGACAGTCATACGCTGCAATTCAAGACGGACGGTGTTGCTTTGGTTGATGGGCGTTATAAGGTTAATCTGGGGTATGGCATTGAAAAGATAGTGAACTGTTCTCAATCGCCACCAATCCTGTGTGGGTTTATTCTTCATCGACAGGTCAACCTGCACCTGCGGTTTCAGGTGTTTAGACCGGGTATTCTGTGCCTGACAGTGCGCAATTTTATGCGCAAGGCGCGGGGGAATCCCTCTGTTATTTTGGCGATAATCATGTTGATGTTGCGATGCGTCTGGCTCAAGAGCGTTTTCCTGAAAAGGTGCAGTACCCAAACGCAACCCTGGAGGCGAACGGCGATAATGAAGGCGGGCAATTTTCTTATTCCTCTCGCCAGTATGATTTTGACTTTTCTCATTCCGGTTTTTATGCCGTCAGGCATGGGAGGCGCGTTGCGCCGGAAGCCCCGCAGCGAAGCGAGGACATAAACAGCATTATGGCGTCAGCCATAATCATTTCCGGCACTGCCAGGCCTGTTTTTCATTCCAGCGTTCCTATGGATGGCTGACGGTCGAAGACAAAAGAACGTGCCAGCAATGTCGTTCAGGGGGTTGTGTGGTGATTGAGGCGCAGATTGGGCTATTGGCGCACTGGTGCGCATAATCATAATTATGTTAAATGAACTATATTGAACGCTGTTTGCAAGACGCCTTGGCACTTTCTCTCTCTCCTCTTTCGACCATCCCGAACCGCCTGATAAGGTTCGGCAGATAACACGCCCGGAGACTTCAGGATACTGCATAGATGTCCCAACCGGGATGAAAATGACCGGCCTGACGGAAGAAGAGATCAAACAACTCCGCCACCAACTGGCCACCAGCGCGCAGCACTTAGCTTTTTGCGCGCCTGTTTTTGAAGCATCGCTATACCCCTCCACGCAGGGAAGCTATCTGTAGCCGACGCTTATCTAAAGCTCCACTGCACGCTGATAACAAAAACGGTGGGAAAAATAATGCCACTATCTACACTAAAGTAGTCAGTGAAATTGTACTGAACGGCATGGTAGATATAGGGCGCAAAACCAACGCCTGTGGCATTCTTGAAAGAGTGATAAACGCCCTCATCGCCACAGTGGCTAAACGCATCGGCAAAAAATTCACCGGTATACCCATACACGCCCTTAAACGTCCATGGCGACTGTGTGGTCCAGTCCCGACGTGCGCCCAGCGCAATACAACGGTGTCCATAGCTGTTTTTAAGCGTCCCAGCTAAAAGGCTGTATGGCGAATCCTGAGAAAACCGCCGCTCCGCAGAAAAGAACTCGTTGCCAAATTTTTCAGTATAAAGGCCATGGTTGCCGATAAGGTGATAGACAAACGAACCCGTATTAACAGAATACAGGTTGATCTCACTGGCCTTGGCTGGCGTAAAAGTGACTGCCACTAACAGCCACAACAACGAAAAAAAACGTAGCAACATACTTAATTCCTCTCATTTCCCGCCGTAAAAAAGATAAATAATCTGGCGCCCTAACGGTTAGCTCTGTAAATCCCACCGCTTTTTGCCTGAAAAATAGCGGCTCGTCCACCACAAAATCAGCGCAGACAGGGCGATTATTCCGATAAGGCCAAAGGCTGCGCTATAAGATACTCCCTGCCAAGGCAGGACTCAACGCCGCCCCGCTGCCCTCCAGCAATTTAACGACATATCCCGGTACAGCGACACTGAGTAGCCCGGCGGCAACCCCGTCCAGAATTTGTACCAAGATCATTGAAAAGGAATCGGAATACAACGAGGCCACAGCCGCACGAAGCGGCAGAACCAGCAGTGCAGCCGTAATCAGCAGCGGATAACCCTGTTTATGGGCCCTGCTGGCTGCGAACAGCGCGACCGGTATCATCACACACTGCGAGATAACCACAGTCGCGGCGGCATAAACATCGGCTGGAATTACACTGCTGTGAGAGACTGCAACGCGCATACTCAGCATCGGAAGCAGCGCGGCATTGCTCAAATGGAACAGCAGCAGCGTGACGCCCGTAATAGGCAGTGCAGGGTGACGCACAATAAGCGACAGCCGGGGCATTTCGGGCGAGGCCTCCTCCCTGCATAACCCCCGCGCAGTGTTATCATCAATATCTGTACTGCGAATAGCCAGCACGGCCGCAGCGGCACCCAGCGCCATACCCGTCATCAGCACAAAACAGCGTCGTACCCCAGTACCACACGGTAATGTCCGCCATCAACGCCGCCGTGGTTAAAAGCCTCATTTCTGCCCATCTGGTGTGCAAAGCCCGCCTGCCCGGTTAAGCCGAGCGTTATCCCGGTAAGTACCGGCGCAATGAATGCCGCCGCGAGGCCTGTCATGATTTGTGAAAAGAAGGCAATCTAGGAGTCCGAGTAATACCAGAGCAGCAGCGTCGCCAGCGTGATCAGAAGCGATCCCACAATTAACACGCCTCGCTTATGCCGTGTTGCATCAATGAAGCGACGACGCTGGGCCGCAGCCTGCTGCTGTTACGGGCACAGGGGCTCAAAGTGAAGCCGGAAACCGGTCTGCTGCCCATCGCGCTGGATATCACCGCTAACCCGAAAAAGCTGAAGTTTGTAGAGGTTGATACGCCGCAGCTGGCGCTTACCCTCGACGATCCGCAGGTTTATGTCTCTATCAACAACAACAACTTTGCGGCGCTGGCGAACCTTTCTGTCTCACATGACGGCATGTTTATGAAAGGCAAAGCCTCACCTTACGTTAACGCCATCGTCGCGCGTGAAGATAATAAAGACAGCCCGAATATCCAGAAGCTGAAGCAGGCTTTCCAGTCGCAGGAAGTGCTGGATAAAGCCAATGAAATCTAAAAGGCGATATTATCAAAGGCTGGTAATACCCCTCTTCTGACGCCTTCGCTGCTAAGCTGAGGCGTTTCACTTTATCAATCGTCATTTCGGGGTTACAAAAGTAACCAGAATGTAATCAAATGAAATATTTTGCCTGAATCTTCAGTAAGTTATCAGCTGTTGTTTGTATAACAACTCATTAGCAACTAAAG
>JAUHTP010000040.1:4649-22893 GCA_031332935.1 Candidatus Pantoea bathycoeliae
AATCTTCAGTAAGTTATCAGCTGTTGTTTGTATAACAACTCATTAGCAACTAAAGCCCAAACGCATAACACAAGCTGGTTTTTATTGCTCCTGTCACGATTGACAATGAACCCGAATGCGTGCGTTTATTTCTATAAGGAGTCTGCTAATGAAAGAATTAGTGCAGGATATATTATCAATCTTCTCTCCGCAGAGCTTGAATCCCGTATTTATTCGGGCTGGTTTAATTTAGCAAGAGATCGCCTCGATGCAGCCCTTTGACGTGACTGCGGTAAGCTGGGTAACGTCGATGGAGGAGCTGAACGCCGCATTTGTGGCTAAGGCGCGCGAGGCGGGTGCGGTTGGGTTATCATATTACGGATGTCGAATCGCATAAATCGGGCAGCGACGAGCAACAGCTGCTTGCTGGCAAAGCAACGCTCTATAACATCCCTGATGACAGCGGCAACGAACAGCTAACAGCAGGGTTTATGCTGTGACGGTTCTGGCCCAGCGCAATCATGGCACGCCCGCTGGGCCATATAAGTGATCTTCCTGTTTGAAGAGAGAGTCGCAGTGCGGCTGATGTATGGGATGGAGTAAAATCAAGTATGTTGTAACTATGATCAGCCGGTTTGCTGAAGCTAATACTGCGCCGTGTTTATTACTGAAGTACAATCCATCCACCGATGATTCTTTTCGTCTGGTATATTGCTGACCAGCACTGGCGCAGCCCCCTGTAGTCACACTCCCTTTCTGTTTGCCCCAAATTCGTGCGTCCAACCGGCGCACATCGGTTAATTGATTGCTACAGGAATGAACCATGTTTGCCTGGGTTTTATTATTACTCGCTATCTTTAGCGAGATTATTAGTACGCTGGCGATGAAATGGTCCAGCGTTGATGAGAGTACAACGGGTTATATGGTCATGCTGGTGATGATCGCCTGTTCTTATATTTTCCTCAGTTTCGCCGTCAAAAGGATTGCATAAGATCATTACAACATCACTGCAAGGTAAAATCGCACTGGTTACTGGCGGTACTAGCGGAATTGGCCTAGCTTCGGCTCAGCAACTTGCTGCACAAGGCGCGCGGGTTTTCATCACCGGTCGTCGCCAAGACGCGCTGGATGAAGCCGTCGCGCTGATTGGTCGCGTCGCAACCGGCATCCGCGCTGACGCTTCGGTGCTGGCCGAACTCGATGTGGTCTATGCGGAAATCGCACGCAGCGCCGGTAATCTTGATATTCTGTTCGCCAACGCAGGTGGTGGCGACATGCTGCCGCTAGTCGCAATCACTGAAGAGCATTTTGACCGCATCTTCGCTACTAAACGTGCGCGGCGTTCTCTTTACGGTACAGAAAGCGCTGCCGCTGCTGGTGGATGGCGCATCGGTAATCTTAACCTCCTCAACGACCTCAGTGCAGGGCACCGCCGGGTTCAGCGTCTACAGCGCTAGTAAAGCGGCGGTACGCAACTTTGCCCGCTCCTAGGCGCTGGATCTGAAAGAGCGCGCTATCCGCGTTAACGTTGTCAGCCCCGGCCCGATCCGTACGCCAAGCTTAGGCGATCTGGTTGATGAAGGGAGCCTAGGGTCTGTTTGACGCGCTTGCCGCGCAGGTGCCGTTAGGCCGTCTCGGCGAGCCAGAAGAGTATTGGTAAAGTCGTTGCTTTCCTAGCGTCTGACGCCGCCAGCTTTATCAACGCCACCGAACTCTTTGTGGATGGCGGCATGGCGCAGGTTTAAGCAAGACCGCCCTGCGGATTTTTTAGCCGCAGGGCAGCAAAAACAGTTAAAGTTGTACAACTTTTTACAATGACAGACTTCCCCGCAGGCCATTCATACGACATAATACAAAGAGTTAACCAGACCACATTATTATTTGAAAGCACTTTTTGCAAAAAATTTAACGCAATTCTCCTGTACAATTTTAGTGGATGCATAAGTTGTTAATTTTCGATTGATCATCGTTAAACTCATTTTTTTGGGGTGAAATCATGCGTCAGAGCAGCAGCATTCTCTCTTCTTTCTAAAGACATTGCACGTTACTTGCGTGAAGCCAGCCTGCCTTCTCAACAGGAAAATACGGCTCGTTGTTGAGCTTCTCCGCTCCGCGCGGGTAAAAATGTGAACCGCAAGGGCATTTGCACCAAGCTGGTAAAACGCCTTGAAGTCGCCTCTACCGCTGAAGAAGAGAAACATTATCAGCAGCTAATTTGCTATAATGCCCGATTTCATCTTTAGATTTCCGTTTTTCTGGCACGACCTTAAGATTCAAGCAGGTATCTGCCGACTTATGTCGGCGCTAGCTAGGTGCTCTGGTTCGTTCTGTAGTCAACCGCACCTCTATCCTGCCCCGTTCTCTGGGGCGTGCAGCGGGACACAGAGCAACTGATATGTATAAAAGTAATGACGAAAGATTGACCGACATTCTTATTGGCGAAGCGACACTGGAGCTTCTGCTGTCGGGCAAAGCCGTTTCCAGCCGTGCGTTGAAAGAGATCCTTCAGCGCATTGCTGACCGGGAAGATGATGAGGACCGCCAGCTGGCTCTGGTGCGCGCCATTAATGAGGTGCAGCAGAATCTCACTACCCAGTCTGGCCAGTCCTGCGTGGCGCTCCGCGACCGAAACGATACCGAGCATAACTTTAAGGGTAAAGCCATTCCCGGCGACAAGCGCAAACACTGACACCCCTTCCCGAACTTCACCTAAAGGAACGCGCTATGAAGATTGCCTGTCTTGGCTGGAGTTCTTTGATCTAGAAACTGGGCGATCTGCCGGTTGAGGGCAACTGGCATCCGGATGGCCCACAGCTTCCCCATCGAATTTTCCCGCACCAGCGACGGCGGCGAACTGGCCACGGCAATCCACGCCTGCGGTGTCGGTTCTCTGGGCCAGACTCGCCACAGAGGATCTGGGTGAGGCCTGCGTTCTGCTGCGTAAACGAGAAGGTATTCCTGACGAGCGCGTCGACGGCGTGGGCATATTGTCGGTGACGCCGCAACCCCCTGGCATGCTGGCTGACTGAGCGCGCGAGCGCGAGCTGGATGCGGTTATCTGGACCGCCCTGCCGCCAAAGTTTGGCCACGTTGAGGAATTGATTGCAACGTTGGCGCAGGCGATTGACCATCTGCAACAGCTGAGATGGTGAAGAGGCCGTTCACGCCCGCGCCTATATCATGCAGGTTCCTGCACAAATCGACACGCCTTACCGGCGCGCTATTACTGCGCGGCTGGGCTGGGATCAATAACCTTCGTCGCCAGCGCATAGTTATAGAGCAGCTGGCTGGCAAGGTTCTTCATTTTCACCTCGCACATTATATCGAAGGCGCGGAATGAGAGCGCCCAGTCATTCAGCGTGGAATTGAAATAGTAGTCAGAGTGCGCGCGCAGTTTCGTTTTTGCCACGCCAGGCTGTTCTGGTCAGGATAGCCGTGCTCCGGGATAATGCCTTCCTGTGAAATCGAATAGTGCAGCACCGGCTGTACGCCGCGCCATGACTCCTAGATCAGCGCGATACGCGCATCGTCTGGCTGAATAAACGTGTTCTCTTTTACCAGTGGTGATGAATATCCAGCACCACCGGACAGAGCGCCTTCGCATGCAATACGTCGTCCAGCGAGCAGGAGATTTCGTCGTTCTCTACCGTCAGCATATTGCGGGCTTCCGGGCTGAGCTGGCCGAACGCCTGGCGAAACCCGGCAAATCCTGCTTTGCCATTCATATGAATATTGATTTTAAAGTCCTGGAATTGTCTGCCGTAGCCCATTAGGGTGGCACACAGCGCATGGTACTCGACATCCTCAATCGCTCGCTGCACCACGTCGGGATTATCGGAGAGCCAGCACCGAATATTGCCCCGGATGAAAAGACAAGCGGATACCGTGCTGACGCGCCAGCGCACCGCAGCGCTCAAAAAGCGGATAGAGATCGGGTAAAAACTCGCGGTAGAGCAGCGTGGCTTCAGGCACGGTATAGAGCGGCAATAAATCGCTGCCGATGCGCATCATGCGCAGCGTTTCCGGCTGGTTGGCCTGCGTTTCCAGCAGCCCGGCAAGCTGCGTCAGATTCATACGCGCCAGATTTTCAATCAGCGCGATCTGCTCTTCCCGCTGTAGACTGAGAAAACGCGCACGGGTTGTGCTCTTAAACGGGAAACGTTGTTTAAAGTCGCATCCAGATACTTACATGCGAAGCCTAATTTCATATTTCTCCCTGTTAAACACAAACAGTAAGTTTAACAGTTATTTGAAAACCGGCCGGACGTAGGCAACAGGAAAAGGATAACGCCTGCGCAGGACGCACAGGCGTAAAGATTAACGACGCGCTTTTTTCGGCTTGTTGCTGCTGTAGATAAAGAACAGCGCAATCGCCAGACAGGCAAGCGCCGCCAGTACCATAATCACGATATAGGGGACGCAGCACAGGGCACCCAACAGTTGCCAGCCCGGCTGCGCAAAAAACGACGGACTATTACGCGGGCTGAAAAACAGCATCAGCAGGAAAGTCAGCGCCGCGCCGACGCCAAAGATACTGAAAGTTGCCCAAAGATCGCCGACCTGTTGGCCCAGCAGCCCCAGCAGGCCCGCTTCTACCGACAGCCCCATGCCGCCAGCAATGACCAGAAAATAAATATCGTTGCATAACTGCTTCCTTTAAATCGAGACGGAACAGCATAATGCAGCGGATATAGGATTAAAAATGCTATAGTCTGGCAAACACCTTTGCAGCAAGTGCATTAATGGATATCACCGGATCAATCGATCTGCGTGCGCTGCGTTTTTTTCTCAGCGTGTTCGACGCGCAAAACTTTTCCGTCGTGGCGTGGCGCGAGGGCGTTTCAGCCTCTGTGGTGTCGCGCACTATTTCGCAGCTGTTGTACCGCAACACGCGCGCGGTAATCCCTACTAAAGCAGGCAGGCTGTTCGTTGACTATGCGCGCGCTATCGATAATCAGTTCAGCGAGGCGCGGCAGGTATTGCAGGAGCGTTCGCTGCAACCTTCCAGACTGGTGCGGCTGAACGCGCCCGTGTTTTTTGGCCAGCATATTACGCCCTGGCTGGCGGGATTGCCGGCGCGCTATCCGCAGCTGGAGATTGAGCTGACGCTGACAGATGACTATGTCGATCCGCACCGTACCGCAACCGATCTTATCTTCCGCATTGGCACGCTTACCGACTCCTCTTTTCACGCGCGCGTGCTGCGCACCCAGCGTTACTATCTTGCCGCCGCACCCGCTTATGTCGCTAAGCATGGGGCGATTGCCCGGCCTGATGAGCTGAGCGATCACCACTGCCTAGTTTATCGCGGTTCCGCTGGCGCTAATCGCTGGTTGTTCAGGCACGGCGTCAACCCTTGGGTGCACTAACCGGTTATGCCGCTGCTCTCCTCCAATAATGCCGAAACCCTTCTGACCGCCGCGCTGGGCAGCATGGGAATAGTTATTTTCCCTGACTGGCTGGTGGGCGATCATCTGCAAACCGGGAATTTGGTCAGGCTGCTGGAAGAGTATGAAGCGGGAATCAACCCTGCCCCGCAGCAAATAGCGGCTATTTATCCCAATACGCGCCATCCGCCGCTAAATGTCCGGGCGGTGATTGATTACTTCTTGGAAGTTTACGGTTCGTCGCTTTACTGGCAGCGCGATGCGACACCCGGCACCTAAAGGCAATTAATCGAGACTATTGCCATCGTCAGAAAGGTAGCGGCGGCAATACATAACGATTTTTCGCGGGTATGCTGTAGGGGTCAAACATGGATTTCAGTCACAACCTCTTCACATCTGCATTTATAAAAAATATACATGTGAAACGCAACTTTAAATACTAAGAATCTAATGCATCATCACATCTGGTTAACCTGTTAAAAAGACGCCATTTTCCTTCGGCTGAAGAACAGGGAAATTTAGTGTTCAAATTAAGCGAAGCGTTAAATGATAAAAGTGAAACGGCTTACCCTTATTTTTAATGCGCTTTTTTACCAAAGTTAATCTTGCCGTTTTTTTCGATAGCAAAAAAAAGCGCTAGACAATACCAGCGCGACGTCTGTTAATGTGTGCCTCACAAAAAATTACCCATGCTGACAACCATTATCTACCGCAGCCATTTGTCTGACGACGTTCCCGTCAAAACGACGGATAATTTAGCGACAGACGCCAATAAACTAAACTTTTGACGTCACCGGCATTTTGCTGTTTGACGGCACGCACTTTTTTCAATTTTTAGAAGGTTCCGACGAGGCGGTGGAAACGATTTATGCGCGAATTTGCGCGGACAGCCTTCACCACAACTTAGTAGAACTGATGTATGAATGCCCAGCGCATCGCAGTCGATACGCTTAATTACCTTGCCGGAGCGTTCATCGAACACCAGGGTGGTTTTCGCTTTCGAATCGTCAGTGACAAACAGTCGCCCCGTCGCCGGATCTTCCGCCAGGTTAAGGAACAGATACGTTTTGCCGTCGCCTGCCGCCAGGCGCTTTTCAATGCGGTGGGTATGCGGGTTGATCACCAGCACTTCGCCACCGCCATTTGCCCGCGTTGGGGATACGTTTTTTCAGCGTCATGCTCTTCGCATCAACTACGGAAATAAAACCCGGGTCCGCGACGCCACCGATAAACAGCTCGCCGTTGTGGAACAGTACTTCACGCGCGCCAATCGGATCGCCGTCTTTGTCCTTGCCTTTAAACATCAGCCGTTGCAGCACTTTGCCGCTCTGCCCATCGACTTTTGATACCCCGCCATCAAGGGTATTAGTGGCGTAGAAGACCTCCTCACTGCTGTCTGCGGCCATGCCAAAGTTTTTCAGATCAGTATGGGTTTTGCCTTTCGTGGCAAGGTTTGCAGGATCGAGGCGATAGCTCACGCCACCGTTTACGTCTTTAAAGCCCTGTGCGCTGGCGACAAATAAGGCTTTGGCCGCGGGCGCGTAAACCATCTCATAAAGGCCATCGCCGAGTTCGCGCTGCGTCAGACTGGCGCCTGCGGTTTTTGACGGCTTAATGACTAAGCATACGGTTTTTTGTGCGGGTGCCTGGCACGCCGTCAGAGTACATGACGCGACAATCGCAGTACGCGGGCTTAACAACGATTTCATGCAGAACTTCCTCTGTGAAGGTTCCCGTCAGGCAACTGCCGCAGCGGGATTCTTAAAAGTGAGAATGATACGTATTAGAAGTTAAAGCGTAAATGCGGCCCCGTTTTCCCTTCGGCTAATCACCTTTTCCCATTCCTCAGAGAGGCTCAATAATGAAGACATTTTGTTCAAACTAGCTCTTAGTTAACCCATTCCCGACTGACTTTCAGAATATGTTATTGATATTTAACTTTTTACATTTACTTGCAATTGTTACGCAACCTCATAGAGACGAATGAGAGTAAATAATTACCATTAATATTCTCGTTCCATGTTTCATCCAGCGGCTATGGGTCCTGTAGCTTGTTGGGCCAGAGTGAAGCGATGAAGCCGTAGCAACAATTCCATATGGAAATCATTATGTCTTTCAGTGGCAGGGAAACCGGTGCAACAGTGCACTTCACAGCATTACCCAAAACTTTACCGTATCGTTGCTGGCGCTGACGATTCACCTCAGCGTTCAGCCCACTTTCGCCGGAGGCTAATACATCAACCCAGGAGCTGGTGGTAGACGGCAGCACAACAGGCACAGCGGGTTACTGGGGACTGAACGAGCCGCTGTTTGAGCAGCCGCCTGAGCTGCCGCTTTACACTTCCGGTATCCGCGACCCGCACATCGCGGCGTTCTCACTGCCGGTGTCTGGTGAAGGCGATGCGCTGGCCGCCGCGCTGGCGATTACCGACCCCGCATCGCGCCTGACGCCAGAACGTAATGAAAACGGCGTGGCCCGGGATATGCAGGATACGGCGTATCGGCTGTCGACACGGCTGGGTGCCAGTAAAGGATTCTGCGACCGCTTTTATCAGCGCTAATCTCAGCGGCGTCTGTCGTTGTATGGCCGCCGCCTCTTTTTATCTAAAGTCCTCCCCTTCGCTGCCGATATCCTGCTGTGCTTTATATGGGATAAATTAACGATAACAGGATGACTGATGATGATATTTAACCGGGCAATGACCGCATGCGCGCTGGCACTCACGCTTGCGGGCTGCTCCAGTACGCTGCCGCTCGATTATAAAGAGTATATCCGCAGCGATGCCGCCACTCTCTATGTCAGGAACGCCAAAGACAACGTCGGCACAATCTACCGTCGATTTATCTTATAAGTACGTGGAAAAAGAGGCCTGCTATGAACGTGATACGCGCTATGAGCTGGATTCCAGTTTCCTGAAGGCCGATGGCGCGATATTAAAAAATCGCATTGCGCCCGGTCATTTATGCGCAGTGGAACACACTGATAATAAAGGCAAATGGATTTACTATCACACGACGCCTTTTATTCCTGAGGCGGGGAAACACTATTACCTAGTGGATATCTCCAGCGTGACGGAAATTCCTGCCAGCGCGAACATCACTTACAGCATGACAGATACGGAAATTGTGCGCCTGAATACGGGCCAGCCCGTTAAAAGCTGGAATGCCAAAGCACAGCACAGTGCAAGAATGCCGTAGGGAAATTTTATGACGCGATTGGTTTGGGTCAAAAAAAGAGTAAAACCTGAAGCGCCGGTGATATGAAGTGCCCCAAAACGGGCACTTCCGCTTTTAGGAAGACGAGGCGTTCGCCTTATGCAGAGTACTCAGCGCCTAGTCCAGCACCTGCACCTGCACCTGCACCTCAAGCTGCCCCGGCGCGGACGCTTCGCCTAAGGTTCCGAACGTCAGGTTGCTGCCAAATATCTCGCCCGACATGCGCGTCACCGCGCCCAGCCCGCCCATCGCCATTGTAATCAGCGGCCTGTCACTGCGCTGCCGCATCTGCCAGGTGATCTCCGGCTGACGTCCTGCGGCATTTGCGGCATAACGGCAATTTTCAGAATGTCCGTGCCGTGCGCCTGCTGCCACTCGAGGCGTTGCAGCATCACAGCGTTATCTGGCGTGGCGTTAAAGTCGTGATTTGAGAGGATCACCGCGACATGATGCTGATGCGCCTGCGCCACTAGCTGATCGACCGCCTGCGCGCCAATACGCATTTCAATATCAATCAGATCGGCAAAGCCCGCCGCAAGCCACTGCTGGTAAAGCGCGATATAGCTGGCGTCGTCTGGTGACAGGCTGCCACCCTCGGCTTCGGTACGCAGCTTCAACAGCAGCGGTTTGCCCTTAAGCTCGTGCCGCATCGCCTAGCCCAGCTGCGTGACCTTATCGGCATGGGTAGCAAAATCGAGCTTATCAACACGCAGCTCAACCACCTGCACTTCTGGCGTTTGCGCCGCCTGACGCGCCAGCTTAATGGCGCTTTCGCTGTCCGCGCTGGTGGTTGAGACGATAATCGCCGGTTTGCCCTGTTGAATGGTCAGATCACCGACCTGCAAAGGCTTAACCTGCGATGCTGGCGGCTCCGCAGCCGCTGCGGAAACCGCCATCATCATCAGTAACGCCAAAGGCGTTCTCATCATAAAACCTCTCCCTGTCTTGACATAAACGCAAGTTTTAAGATCTAGTTCACACTTTTGCCGCCAGCAAGAAAACGGTGCTCTAATTCGCGCGCTGCTGCTGCGGTGCCGTCAGTTGCGCACCCTTTTTATGGAACAGCAGATAGGCGGCGCTGAGGCCCGGTAAAGAACGCATTCTCTACAAAGGGGATCTGCACCACCACGCCGCCAAAGTAGATCAGCAGTGCATTGGTATTGAGCAGCCCGTAGCCGCCGCCGTCCGCGCGGAAAATCGAGGGGATGTCATAGCGTTGTTTCTTCACTACATAGAAGTCTAGCAGGTTAATCACGCTCCACGGGATCAGCACGCCAATCAGCGCCTAGAGAAGATGATGCGCACGCGTGCCGCAGGCAACCACGCAGGACGGAAGGTCTGTACCGCCGTAATTAGCGACAGCACCGAGCGGTACAGATTCATCGAGTTATGGCAGATGATGTTCATCAGGAACAGCACCATCAGGATCGGACCCAGCCAGTCGGTCGCCTGGCGCACCGCCGCCATCGCCTCGCTGTCGCCGCCGACCAAGTTCACCGCCACCACACCGAACAAAAAGGCCAGAATGGTGCCGCAGCACGCGCCGAGCCAGGTGCAGATAAAGGGCTTCAATACGCCGATGTTGGCAGGCAGATAACGCGAATAGTCGGAGGTATAGGGCGAAAAGCTAATCTGCCACACCGCACAGATGCAGAAAGTGGCGAACCAGCCGTTGAGGCTGAAGCTGCCGCGCTGCCAGAAATCAGCCGGCAATGGGCGATCGAGCATCACAATCAGCCCAACCACCAGCGCGATGACCATCACCCATGCGCCCACCTTATTGATGTGGTGGATAAAGCGATAGCCAACGATGCATATCAGCGTCGCCGCGACTACGCCGAGGATAGTGGCGCTGTGGATCGGCAGCGCCGGGATCACATTATTGATCACCTTGCCGGAAAGCGTAACGTTAGAGATAAAGAAACCGAGGTAGATTGCCGTGGTGAAGCAGATCACCAGCAATGATCCGTAACGGCCAAACTGCGCGCTGCTCTGCACCTTCTGCGGAATGCCGACGCGCGGCCCCCTGTGCGGAGGTGAGCGCCAGAAACAGCCCGCCGAACAGGTGCCCGGCAATAATCGCCGAGATCGCCGACAGGATATTGAGATGATAGATATGGGTTGAAATCGCTCCGGTCACTACCGCCAGCGGCGCAATGAGCGTTGGCCGCGCTCTCCAGATCGGCGTCGTCAAACACGATAAACGGCGACTTGCCGCCCAGCTTCAGCGAGGTTTTGCTCAGGTTATCGGCGCTGTTGCGCACGATATGGCGCGCCGTCTCCGGGCCGCCGTTAAAGGCGATATGCGAGACTTTAGAGGTGCGTGGTCAGCACCGTGCCGCAGCTCTCGCCGAAGCCGGTGATAACGTTACAGACGCTAGCAGGGAAACCCGCTTCGGCAATCAGGCGCGCAAAGGCCAGCAGCGGCGTTGGCGCACTTTCGGCGGCTTTCACCACCAGCGTGCAGCCCGCCGCCAGCGCCGGACCAATTTTCACTGCAGAGAGAAACAGCTGGCTGTTCCAAGGAATAATCGCGGCCACCACGCCGACCGGTTCGCGATGCGTCCGGGTTTCGGTGTCAGCCTTGTCGATACTGAGTACGCGCCCTTCCATCTTGTCAGCGAGGCCCGCGTAGTAGCGGTAATACTCAGCGACGTAGGCGATTTGCGCGCGGGTTTCGCGGATGATTTTGCCGGTATCCAGCGTCTCAAGACGCGCCAGCTCGTCGGCGTTCTGCTCCACCAGATCCGCCAGACGCATCAGCAGCTTGCCGCGCGCCGAGGCGGTTAAGCCGTGCCATTCCGGTGCTTTAAAGGCGCGGTTAACCTCCTCCGCGCGCGCTTCGGCGATCTCTGCCCACGGCTGGCCAGTAGCGGGATTGAGCGAGGCAAAAGTTGCCGCGCCCGCCTAAAACTGACCGTTGATAAAGAGTTTGAACGATTCCATCTCGGCACCTGTTAATGAAATTCGGGCATCATCTGGTTGATAAAGCGCGTCAGTGACGCTTTCTTACGCTCGAAGGTCATGCCGCTGTCGATCCATAGCGCGAACTCGTCATAACCCAGCGCTTCATAATGTTTGAGGCGGGTAATCACTTCATTGGCGCTGCCGATAGCCAAGTTTTTGCACATCGCATCGGCGGAATAGTAAGTATTGGCGGCGATCTCGGCGTCGCTCAGCGGCGCAATTAGCCCCTAGCTTACCGGGCGCTCGTTCTTGAACCAAGCAACGAAGTAGTTGTAGAAGCGGTTAAGCTCCTGCGCCGCCTGCTGCGCGTCAGCTTCGTTTTCCGCCACGTAGCCGTGCTGCAAAAGCATAATTTTCAGCTGCTTCTCAGGCGCAATACGCTGGCGCGTTTCGTGGAAGCACTGCGCCAGGCGCACAATCTATTCGTCGCCCTGATGCAGCGGCGTAACCTGCACGTTGCAGCCGTTAGTCACGGCGAACTCGTGGCTGTTGGGGTCGCGCGCGGCGATCCAGATGGGCGGATGCGGCTGCTGTTTCGGCTTCGGCGATGAGGTGGAGAGCGGGAACTGCCAGAACTCGCCGTTGTGGGCGTAATCCCATTCCCATAGTTTTTGCACCGCAGGCACCAGCTCACGCATACGCTGTCCGGCGTCCCAAGCGGTCAGGCCCGGCATCATGCGCTCATATTCATAGCTGTAAGCGCCGCGCGCGATGCCCAGCTCCAGGCAGCCGCCGGTAATGATATCGGTCATGGCCGCCTCACCCGCGAGGCGCAGCGGATGGCTAAAAGGTGCAATGATAGTGCCGGTACCGAGCCGCACGTTTTGGGTACGGTTCGCCAGATCGGCGATATTGATTAGCGGGTTCGGCGCGATGGTAAAGTTCATGCCGTGATGCTCGCCGGTCCAGATAGCGTGCATGTTGGCGTCATACGTCATTTTGCACAGCTCCATCATTTCCTCGTAGAGCCTGTCCTGCGGCTCATCGAGTGAGATGCGTTCCATATGGATAAACAGTGACAGTTTCATAGGGTACTCCGGTACAGGTTTCAGCTGGCGAATTGTTTTATTGAACCGTTGATTTCATCGCCGTAATAGATGCTGTAATTGCCGACGCTATTCTCTCTAACGAAGCGATTCATCAGCGATTTTAGTGCCTAATCTTTGATGGAAAGCGCAGAAAATTTTTCCAGATCCAGCCATTCGCCCTTGTTTAGCGCGGCAGGCTTGCTGTCGGTGGACAGCGCACAGAGAAAAACGATGTGCTGCTTGTTGTTCTGGCGATCTTCATAGATAGACGAAGCCGGGGTTGGCATTCACGCCCAGTTCGGCGAACAGCGCATTCAGGGTGTTGCTGACGCTGCCGTCGGTAAAGTGGCGTGAAGGCAGGCTGGACGTGCCCTCTTTCTGTACCATCACCGCGTGGCCGTTGCATTCGATCAGCGCGCTGACCTCGACGCTCAGCCGGTTGCTCAGGGTTTCCGCATTGTGGTACGGCGTAAAACCACGGTAGTAGCCAAAGCCCGCCGTTGCCTGCGAGTCAAAGCCCTCGATTTTGCCAATCAGCAGCGTGTGGTCGCCCGCGTCCACCACCTGATGCAGCGAGCAGTCGAACCAGGCCGAGCTGCCGTCCAGCAGCGGCGTACTGTTCTCGCTGGCATGCCACTCCACCAGCGCAAAGCGATCTTCTACCTTCGACGCGAAAATGTTCGAGGTCTCTTTCTGCTGCTCCGCCAGGATATTCACCGCGAAGTGCGAGCACTCGGTGAAGTTGGCAAAGTTGGCCGAACGCTTATCGATGCTCACCAGCAGCGCCGGATCGAGCGACACCGAGGTAAAGGAGTTGGCGGTAAAGCCAATCGGCTGGCCCGCTTTGTCGCGGCTGGTCACTACGGTCACGCCGGTCATAAAGGCACCGAATGCGTCGCGCAGCTGTCTGCGTTTATCTGTCTACATGAGAAACTCCTGCAAATGCGTTGATCTGACTTCCCGCCGCAACGGGCGCGGTTAAAAAGGCCATCATTTCCTGATTCACGCGCTCCGCATCGGTCAGGCTCACCATATGGCGCGCGTTGGCGATAATCACCGCCTGGCCTAGCGGCGCTGCTTGGCCATTGCCCGTGCCATCTGCGGGTTAAAATTGGCGTCCAGCTCGCCAGTCAGCACTAACACCGGACACTGCATCTCATCCCAGCGGTCGGCGTACACTTCATCGCCACCGGCAAAGGCCTGACAGGCGGCGGCATAGCCCTGCACGTTGACCTGCTGAAGCCAGCCGCCGACGCGGTCGCGCAGCGCGGCTTCGCGTTCGTTGTCGCCGAACCAGCGTGCCAACGGCGAGTCCAGCTGTACATCCCCTGCCGCCAGCTCTTTGGCACGCTGCAATACCGCCTGGCGCGCCGCATCGCTGCGGCGATAGACGCCGCTCATTACCATGGCGTGACTCACCAGCCCAGGATGGCTAATCGGCCAGCTAGGCAACATAGTCCGGCAGCCTAACCGGTCGGTTAAAGGCCTCGCTCTCGCCATGACCGGGCATATCAACCGCTATCACGCCGAAGTGCGCGCTCAGCGCCTCAATCTGCAGAAACCAGGATTCGGCATTCATCCCGACGCCGTGGATCAGCACCAGCGGCGTGCCTTCCCCGGCTTCGAGATAGCTGACGCGCATCTGGCTGTCAGACAGCCGCTGGGTTTTTCGCATCATGGCCTAACTCTTTCAGGTCGGAGTAACGGTTGCCGATCGGTGATGCGGACGGCCACCCAGCGCTGCGCCCAAGGCAATCACGATTTCGTCGTAGCGCGGTGCATCGCCGATATTGAACTGCATGGTCAGGTAGTGCTCGCGGCTACCTTCGTCATTTTTGTGCATCATCCGGATCAGCATCGGCGTGTTGGCCGGACCGCGCGTGTTGTTAAAGGCCAGATAGCTTTTGCTCTGCACCGCGCTGCGTTGGTGGTTGCCGAAGTGCAGCGCATGGATCAGCGCCGAGGCGTGCTTCAGTTCGCCGTCCAGCCCGACCACTGCGCTTTTGCCGAAGACATCAACGTTCTCGCCGCTGCCCGCCTCTTTCAGGATCAGGCTGGTCAGCAGTTCGCCCAGCACCAGCGCAAACTCACGGATCTGCGGCGCGAGATCTTCAACGTAGCCCTGATCGGTCCAAGGATTTTTCACCACGGCGGCGGCGATCATCACCAGCGGTTTAGCGGCAGCTTTGCCGCCGTCAACGTAAAGCGTTTCGGTGGTCACCAGCGTTTTACGAATGGCGGGATGTATAGCTCTATACTGAAAGTTAACAAATTGCTAAATGAATGTTTCGGGAGTGGTATAGCATTGCGAAAAATGCCATGCCAAGTAAATGGTATTCAATCATACAGCATGTTGAATTAGCGCTATTTCACTGCTGCTAGCTGCAAATAAAAAACTGATTTTAAAGGAAATTATCCACCAGAAGAGTATTGGGGTTGCGGCAGTTGGGCAGCGCCAGTGAAGAAAGAGGGAAACGAAAATACGCGGCCCATCAAGGCATTGCGCACCGGAGGCCCCGCTAACGAACTATTTTTCAGCAGAATGCAAAAGTGTGAGGCGGGCCAGATTTAGCCCATTGAGCAGGGTCAGCGCAAGCGGCATCTCGTTGCGTATTCTGATTATTCGGTGTTAATACTAAGTCAGGTTTCGGCGCAGCTGGATACGCGTCAGGTTTTTTATCCAATTGAATACAGAGGGATTTGATGGTTGATAACCATTCTCTGAAGATTGAAAACGCGCCGGTCACGCTGCGTTAACTGGCGCTAAACAAGGTGCGGCAGGCGATTATTGCGGGCTATTTCAAAGCGGGCGACCGGCTGGTTGACTGAACAGCTCGGCGTTAGCCGCAGCGTGGTGCGGGAGGTTATCCGCTACCTGGAAGCCGAAGGGCTGATTGAGATCCTGCCGAAAAAAGGGCCTATCGTCGCAGTACTGACGTGGGAGATTGCCGAACAGATCTACAATATCCGTCTGTTGCTGGAGCAGGAAGCGGCCCATGACTGCGCACAGCGCGCCACTGAAGCGGATAAGACGCTGTTGCGCCAGCAGCTACAGCATATTGCCCAGGCGTCGCGCGAGCATGACGATATCAAGCGCGTCGAGGCGTCGCAGGCCTTCTACGAAACCCTGTTCAGCGTGGCAAAACACACCATCGCCTAGGAGATCGTGCAGCGCATGAACAGCCGCATCAGCCGACTGCGCGCGCTGACGCTTGCCTGGCCGGAGCGCGAGGTGGCGGGTTTTGAACGCATGTCGCATCTGCCAAGCGATTGAAGAGAATGATGCGCCACGTGCCAGATAAGCGGTATTTGAGCACCTTACCGAAGCCGCCAGCCTGGCGAAGCAGATACTTTCCCAACAGGAGTAAGTCATGGCCGCATACTGGATTGCGCACGTTACTATTCACGACCCAGCGCAGTATCAGCACTACATGGACCTCGCGCCCGCCGCGTTCAAACAGTTCAACGCGCGCTTTCTAGCGCGTGGCGGTGAAGCAACCGCGCTGGAAGGCGCAACGTTCCAGAAGCATGTGCTGATTGAGTTTGATGACTACCAGAGCGCACGCGCTGAACGCGCCAGCGTTGCAGAAGCCATGATCGCTATCGTCGATGGCCTTTGAGGTTCGTCCACCCGCTCCAGTAAATAAAAAAACCGGTCAGTGACCGGTTTTCTCGTTTTGCTCGTAAAGATTGATCTTCACCGGCTGCGAAAGCCGCTGCGCGGTTTCCAGGCTTTTGATCAAACGTTTTACTTCGCCGTGGGTAATGCCGGTCAGTCGGGCAATTTCACGGCTGCTCATCAGGACAGAAGCGTTCAGAGCAGAAAGATTTTCAGCAGAAAACATCATCAGCGTCACCTCTTGCAAACGTACTCAGCCGTTTGGGCTGTTGAATTAGCACACAAGACACTGTTGTTATATCCAGTGTTTTTTAAAGCGTTTTGTAACCAGATTGCCGTCTCGCCTGATTGCGCAACAGCCGCCGCGCTTGCTTAACCCGCCTTAACGGCCAGGCTTAAACCAGTCCCCTTTGATCATCTGTGGCCGTGCCTAGCTGTCAGGGGAGACAGAGCGTGCGGCGTGAGCCTTTTTATTCTCAGTCGCGGCGACGGGCACCGTCATCAAGAAAGGATGTTGTTATAAGATCACGGACCTATCATGGCCCGCATAAGGTTCGCGTTGAGACCGTTCCCGATCCCATCCTGCAAGAGCCAGACGATATTATTTTACGTGTGACCGCCACGGCTATCTGTGGCTCCGACCTGCACCTCTATCGCGGCTTCGATGCGGTGATTGATGCCGTCGGCTTTGAAACCAAAGGCAGCCTGACGGAAACTGTGCTGAGCAACCTGAAGCTGGAGGGCAACAGCGGCAAAGCATTGCGCCAGTGTATTGCTGCGGTACGGCGCGGTGGCATCGTCAGCGTGCCGTGCAGGCTTTATCCACGGTTTTCTGTTCTGCGATGCTTTCGGACAAAGGGTTGACGTTCAAAATGGGCCTGACGCACGTTCAGGCCTATTTGCCGCGCCTGCTGTCGCTGCTCGAACACGGGCTGTTAACGCCAGAAGAAATCGTGACGCACCATATGCCGCTGGAAGATGCGGCACACGGGTATGAGATTTTTGAGAAGCGTAAAGAGGATTGCCGTAAGGTCATTCTGGTGCCGGGCATGGCGTCACAGCGCGCCGCAAGCTAGAGACGTTGTCCAAGCAGCCTCAGGCAGCCTTGCAGCAGTTAGCGCACGATATCCTCATCGCTGTCGTTCAACTCAGACAGCGATATTTGGCGCGATGGCGCGTTATCGAGCCTGTCGCCATATTCACCCCGTACATCCGGCAGGCTGGTAAATTGCCCGTCAACGAATAAAAAACTCAGGTGTTGCGCCACATCCTGTAGCATCTCATCGGCCTCATTCTCTAAAGTGCCTTTCGCCTCCTTGCCTTCCAGCTGCCAGCGCAGCTTGCCCCCGACCAGCTCTGCGCCACCAATATCGACAACATTGCCGTCAATATTCTCCACCAGCAGGCGCGACTGGCAATAGTAAAGTAAGTAAGGCATCAGGTCACGTTTATTTTCAAGCATATTTTCTCCTGCGGCAGAATATTTCTGCAGTTAAAAATGGAAATAATAACGTAGCGCATAGATCGCCCAGTATATGGCATTTGCGGCCAGATAAATCCAGCATCCCCAATAAGCGACGGGTTCACGTTTAGTGCGAAGTTTGGGCAGGAAAGCGAGCAGATAACCCGCAGCGGCGATAAGCGATACGAAATAGAAAAACTTCATCTTCCCTCCTGAAAGTCGTTTATTTACTAGAAGGATAGTCATTTTTAAGGATTGTTGCTGGCACGGGGAATAATATAGATTTATTGCAGGGATTCACGCTGCGCTTAATAACGCGGAAAGCAATAATTGATAAGAGAAATAGTCACTAATTTGTGAAGTCAGTTTGGTTTTTACGACTTATCCTCAATCCAGGTTCAACAAAAACGCGAATGACAAACTGATGTGGCAATTATTCTTATGGATAGGGAGTGATAAAAAAATTATGACTGCCAGGGCTAAAAACGCTGCCAGCCGCGCACAGCGTTTCCATTGCAACAGGGTCAGGAAGCTAATGAGATGGTCCCCCCCGCTCAGTGAGCGGTACGCCGGCAGGGTGTTTTTC
>JAUHTP010000041.1:0-19755 GCA_031332935.1 Candidatus Pantoea bathycoeliae
GGCCCGTCAGGCTCAGGCTGCTGCCCGGCAGCATCAGTTTGCCGCTGATAACGGGATGCTCAGGAACGGCTATTACAGCCGGTTTTTCAGATTTTTTTGTTGTAATGCGTGAACCCGGCTGACGTTTCTGCCCGGCCCCGTTGCGGGGCAGCGGGTTTCCATCATGACGCAACACCTCCCGCTTGCAGCAGCCGTTCCGGCTGCGCCGCTCAGTCACGCCGTTGCGGCGGGTTCCCGCTTTCTGCAGGGGTTGTGTTCGCCCGTCTGAGTCCTTTCGCCGGGGCTGAGACAAGCACAAACAGCCTGGCAGTCCAGGGACGACTGAAGCTTCTCGCCGGAAAATTTTTGTCTGGCCCCAAATTTTTCCGCTCTCTCCCGGACGGCTGCACCCGCCCGTGCCTGATTCGCCCTCTGCGGCGAACGGCTCTAAAACGGGTGAAGGATACAACCTGGGGAGAAAGCAGCAGTTCCCCGCAAAACGTCAAGACCGCGGCCCCGGCAACTCAACGGGTGACGGTTTTAAGGGCAAAAAAAAGAGGTGATTTCAGTGGAAAAGTCAGCAGTGTTGCGCTTACCGGAGGACACCTTTACGCGTGAGCAGGCAGAGGCAGTTTCTGCCCAGTACACCAACGTCGCGATTGAAGACGATCAGGTTAAACACTTTCGCCTGGTCGTGCGTAAAGACGGCGAAACGGTCTGGCATGCATGGAATTTTGAGCCAAACGCGCGTTACTGGCTCAACCGTTGTATCGGTGATTACGGAATCCGTAAGACGCAGTAAGCAGTGAAAAGGTGCCCTGCAGAGAGCCACACTCCGCAGGGCGTGACAGTTATCAATTTGGGGAACTAATAATGTCAGTAACCGAGTCTAAAGCAAAAGCAGTACGTAAAACCAGCACTAAAAAAGTCACCGACGCTGGAAGCCGCACTACTGGAGCCGCGCCCCTGTCGGCGTTCGTGGTGTCACCGCTCAATGCGCGCACCATCCCGTATTCTGCCGAGAGCGTTGAAAGCTTGGCGCCCACCATCAGGTCGGTCGGCCTGTTGCAGAATCTGGTCGCCCACGCGCTCCCCGACGGTCAACTGGCGGTGGCCTCAGGCGGCAGACGCCTCACGGCCATGAACCTGTGGCGCTCACAGCAGTTTCTGACGCCCGAGCATCCGGTGGCGTTCAAGCGCGTGACCGAAGACATGGCGGCGCTCGTCTCCTACATCGAAAACGCCCAGCGCAGCGACATGCACGCGGCAGAGCAGATCGCGAGCTTCGGCACGCTGGCGGCGCAGGGTAAAACAGCCGAGCAGATTGGCGCGGAGGCGGGTTACAGCACCTGCCACGTCCAGCGCATGCTCAAACTCGAGAACCTTGCCCCGTCACTGCTGAGGCTGCTGGCAGACGATCAACTGACCGTTGAACAGTGTCAGGTTCTCTGCCTAGAAGATAATCAGGAACGTCAGGTGCGCGTTTACGAGTCGGTCAAGGCACAGTGGCCTGAACTGCCTGCCACCATGCTGAAAAAGCAGATCACCGACAAAGAAATTTCTGTCACTGACAGCCGTTTCCTGTTCGTGGGCCGTGAAGCCTACGAGAATGCAGGCGGCGTGGTGCGTGGAGACCTGTTTCAGCCAGCAGGAAGGCGAAGGAACGGCGGACGTAGTGCTGCTGGAAACCCTTACGGTGCAGAAGCTGAAGGCGATGGGGCAGGAAATCCCGGCGCAGGAGGGCTGGAAGTGGAGCATGGGCAGGATGATATCACTCTGGCCTTACGCAGATGGTCTGGAATACCGCATGACGCACAAGCCGGAGCCGGTTTACACCAGTGATGAATAATCCCTCATTAATTACCTGTACGAAAAGGCCGACGAATGTGCACACAGTGCAGATGATGACGGTTACCGCGCGGCTACTGATGAAATTGAAGCCATTGAGCAGGCCGCGCAGCTCCGCGCATGGACACCAGAAACCCGCGCCGTATCGGGCGTGGTGGTCGGGTTTGACGGCAACGGCGAACTCTGCGTACAGCGCGGGGGGATCCGCCTGTCTGATGTAGAGACTGCGGAAAC
The DNA here is from genome assembly GCA_031332935.1 of Candidatus Pantoea bathycoeliae. Lineage (GTDB taxonomy): Bacteria > Pseudomonadota > Gammaproteobacteria > Enterobacterales > Enterobacteriaceae > Pantoea > Pantoea bathycoeliae. The sequence goes on from JAUHTP010000041.1 coordinate 2,062, forward strand.
TGTTGAAACTGAAGAAAGCAGCGAAACGGAGCAGCAGGAGGCGTCGCAGGAGATCACCACCGAAACACCCCCTGCCAGCCGCTTTGAATATCAGTCACCGCCCGATGAGGCTGAGGGGATCAGCCTGCCGCTGCTCACCAAAATGTCGTCTGAGCGTACCCTTGCCGTCCAGGCCGCGCTGATGAAGCAGCAGAAGAAAGCGATTGCCCTGCTGACTTGGCAACTCTGCCGGAGTGTTTTCTCTGGCGGTTATACCCGCAGCAGACCGTTTCAGATCAGTCTGACCGCGTCACATTACACCCTGACGGGCAATGCGCCGTCGGGCAAGGACGGTGCCGCCTTCCTGGCACTCACGGAGAAAGGTAAACGGCTGGAAGCCCTGTTACCACCTGAATTGGCTAAGAATTTCAACACGTTTTCACCCTGAACGGTGAAACTCTCATGGCCCTGATGACCTTCTGTGTGGCCTGCTCGGTAGACGGCGTCCAGACCCGCGAATGCGGCCACACCTCGCGCAGTCAGCTTATCGAACTTGAAGCCGCGCTGGGCTTCCACCTGCGCGACTGGTGGCATCCGACAAAAGCCGGATTCTTCGCTGACCTGAAACACGCACAAATTATCGATGCCCTGAACGAGGCCGGACTCACGGGCGCGGCACGGGATGCGGAGAAGATGAAAAAGGGCGACGCCGCAGAACTGGCTGAAGACAGAATGCGCGACACGCGCTGGGTGCCCGCTTGGATGAAGGGGCCGGAGCCGGAAAAGGCCACTGACGACGCAACTGCCAGCGAGGCTGACAGCGACAGTGGCAACAACGATTCCGCTCACGCGGCCTGACAGGGAGCGCGGCCCTTCGGGGCCGCATGGAGACCATCATGGAAAATACCGTAATGAGCAATCTTGATGTGCTGGCGTCAATGCATACCTGTGAGTTTGAAGAGTGGCAGGCGCGGGGCGAGGGGGAAAGGCATGTGCTCACGAGCGCCGTGCTTTCCCTGCTGACCGTCCCGGAGGGCTGGACGGTCAACGGTGAGTACCGGGCCGAATTCTGCGGCCTGTTCCCGGTGCAGTTGCGCTTCGCGCTGACTTCCCCTATGCGCAGGCGTTCTTCCGCTTCCTGAAGGGCAGTAAGCGTGAACTGCGCTTCTTCGATCCGGTTCTGCGGGAGGAAGATTTACGGGGCAGCAGGCGCGAGTGGCTGCGGGCCGTTGACTGGCTCATCGAAAGCGGTGGCTGCGCCACCCGCATGCTACCGTCGGACGCTGCCCGCTTGCTCTTTCCTGAAGTCATTTTCCAGTGCGGCGAGCGGCGGCACAGGAAGGCTGAGATGCGCGACGAAAAATACAGCCGCCAGTTTCGCCGCAGCGAGGCGCTGAAGGATCGGGCGGTTCAGGCACTGCTCAAGCAGGCTGCTTGCGAGTCCGGCTGGGACAACTATATGAGACGGCCCTCCAGTTACGCCAGCAGGCCGAACTACTAGACCTGACAGGCGTTGATGCAGTATGGCTGAAGCACTGAGAGAGTACCAGCATCCGTCCACACGTCTTGACGAAACCGAAATCATGGAGGGCATGGAGTTTTAGGCGCAAAAAAAAGCAGGGGTGCCCCTGCTTTCTTCACGGCGGGTAGCTGTAACTACCCGCCACATCAAAATCCCACTCGGAGCTACGAATATGAATTTTGACCCGCAAATCGTCGCACAGGCGGCGCTGTTTGTAAACGCACTGCTCAGCGGGCAGCACGCCCACGTCCCCGCGATGCCTTTTTATCTCTGGCAGCAGTTCATGACGACCGTTAACACACTGATGGGAGCCAGAGCATGAGCCAGCAGAATCAGACAGAAAAAGCTGTACTGAAGCCCGTCACTGAGGACGATATTGCACGCGCGCTCGGCCAGTACTGTGTCATCACCGTTGGACAACGGCGGCGAGGCGTTTTACATCCACGGTCAGTACATTCACAGCAAGGAAGGTGCGAATGATGATCCTACCCTGAGAGAAATCGCCAGACTGTCGGCCCGCGCTGCATGGCAGCCGCTGAACTGCATCGAGCTTCCAGTGCCGAAATCCGGTGAGACGTGCTAGACAGATATCGTGGAGCAGCTGGCCCGTCTCTCGCCTTCTGAGGAAGTCAGGGCCACGGTTACTGTAACGGGTTGCGAAACGAAACGGGGCAGGGGCGTGCATTTCTGCAATCACCCGCTGCTGAGTGGCCAGAACGCGAACCTATGGTTTCCTGTCGGGGAGGGGGAAACGTGGTTTGAAGCGGTTGAGCGCATTCTGGTCATGAACGCGCTGGCTGAAAACCTCACCACGCTGAAGCCGCTGCGGGAAGGCGACGATTTCAACGACTGGCAGGCTGTCTATAACCGTAAAGTGCGTATCTGATGGGACGTGGCAAAACTCAGGAGAAGTCCCCCATGCTGAATAACACCAAATCTGATGTGATAACGCTCACAGTAGTTTCGCATGCGGAATCACTGAAAATAGCCGACCTTGATGACTCGGCGTATTACGCGCTGCATCGTTCCGTGGGACGAACCCGACGCGACCTGTTGCGCCGCTGCGGCGGTGGTCACCTTCGCCAGCTTCACGGGACTGGACAGTGAAAATGACCTGGCGGAAACGGCTGTCACCGATCTGCTGGCAGACCTCATGCACCTGTGCAGCGTAACATACCTGCCGTTTTGCGAACTGCTCATCCGTGCCGGTGCGCATTTTCGGGATGAAGCTGCCAGCTAATCCCGTGCCCTGCAGGGCGAAAATCCTGCAGGCACTTCGGGCCGGGCAAACCCCGGTGCTGACACGTACCGGCTTCCTTCCTTCCTCCACATGCTTTGATTCTACAGCGCTGCATGGCCTGAGATTGTAACAAAGTATGATCCGCCACCAAAATAGATGTTGTGCGGAAAAGTTAACCTTTTGTGCCAGCCAGTGGATGTTATTGATAAGAATATTTAACCTTTCCTAAACCACATGAAAAAAATCAGACCTAAGCGTCGATTTTTTATTCATTTTTAGTCGAGGTGTTGTCACCAAAACTTACACATTACATAAGTAAAATTTAACTCATCCCGCTATAAATGTCGTCCGACAGTGTATGTCGGTGAATTTATCAGCAAGGAACGAGGTAATTAATGAGTAAGTTAACCCGAAGAAGCTTTATGGCATTAGCAGCAGGCGGAACGGTCGCCCTGGCGGCCGGACAGGTTCACGCGCATGACAGTATTCAGTCCTTTCCCGGCGGTGGACGGGATCCCGGCCCGCACGATCCCATTCGCGAAGCAGAAAACCCGGACATCGTTAATCCACCTGATACGGACAGCGGAACTTTACCAAACATGCGCTTTTCATTCAGTGATGCGCATGTGCGTAAAGGCAGCGGCGGATGGACCCGTCAGGTCACCAAACGCGAACTTGGCATATCAACCACTATTGCGGGCGTGGATATGCGCCTCAATACCGGCGGAATCCGTGAGCTGCACTGGCATAAAGAAGGCGAATGGGCCTACATGACCTACGGCAATGCGCGGGTCACCGCGTTCGATACCGACGGCACCTGGTTCGTGGATAATATTGGTATGGGGGATTTGTGGTATTTCCCGCCGGGCATTCCGCACTCCATTCAGGGGCTGGGGCCGGACGGCTGTGATTTCCTGTTGGCCTTTGACGACGGCGGCTTCGATGAAGACAGCACCTTCCTGCTCTCCGACTGGTTCAAACATATCCCGCCCGAGGTTCTGGCCAAAAACTTCAAGGTCCCCGTCTCAAACTTCGCCAAACTGCCGTCTCCAGATGATGAATATATGTTTGCTGCGCCAGTGCCCGGTAGCCTGTCATCTGTAGCGGTGAAAGGCGCAACCAAAGCAAAACGCTCTTTTACGCATCGCATGCTGGCGCAGGAACCTATCAAGGCACCTGGTGGCACGGTCAGGATCACCGACTCCTCAATTTTTAAGATTTCAAAAACTATCGCGGCCGCGCTGGTCGAGATCGAACCCGGTGGATTGCGCGAGCTGCACTGGCACCCAAACAACGATGAGTGGCAATACTACCTGGAAGGTGAAGGGCGAATGGGAGTGTTTGCCTCAGCTGGCCAGGCCAGAACCTTTGACTACCGGGCCGGGGATGTCGGCTATGTGCCGTTCGCCATGGGTCACTATGTTGAAAACACAGGGAAGGGGCCGCTGCGTTTCCTGGAGTTGTTCAAAAGCGATTACTACGCCGATATTTCACTGAATCAGTGGCTGGCCGGTACGCCGCACGAACTGGTGAAAGAGCACCTGCAGCTGGATGATGCGTTTATGGATGCCTTGTCATTGCAGAAAAAACCGGTAGTAAAATAACATCTATGACCACGCCGGGCGCATCCGTGTGGCTGATGCGCCTGGCAACCGCACCACAATCCTAATCAATAGATGAAAAATCATCTGCCAGCCTTGCGCTGCCATGTACACACGGTGGAACGGAAGCAATGCAACCTGCTCGGGAAATCAACATGTGTCGGATTAAAGCCCGGCATTATGGTCTTACTCACCGTCCGGTTCTGCACCTCACTGCTATCATCAAGCGAGTCCGGAAGCACAGCTTGAGGTGACAGATAGGGGATAAACCTGTTGCGCTACAGTACCGCCGAAATCGCCAAAGAAGGGGATGTGCAGGGGAGCCAGACGAGTGAGCGCTACCATGGAGATACAAAATGCTGATGTGTTTTTACCAGTGGTAAATAGTGCTGTGCCGGTTATATTATTCAAAGCCACTGCAACGGAATGGCCCCCTTCGGGCTCCTGCCCTGGCGGGCAGTCGTCGAGCCACACTCCGCTAAGCTCCGCCGAACCCGCAGGCGAGTTCGGGCCTGACGGTTAGCGTCTGATGGCTGAGGTCAGGGTCAAGGGCTGCAACCGGCTTCGCCGGTCATTCACCGGGCGCGGACGCGTCCTGTAAGGCCGTCACGCCGTTCCGTCGTGCCGGAGGTGTTCATGCTCATTTCATCCCGTGCGGCTGTTCCGTTCCGGTGGTCCACCGCGGAGGGCTGACAGTCGCACAGTCCGTCTCCCTCACACACAGGTTCGCTTCGCCGTTCCTCACCCGTTCGCACTCGCCGTAAACCCGGGTCGCTTGCGCTGCGGCTTCCGGGACGCCTGTGTTCCGGTCGCCGGCCGGTGCCACTTTGTCCTTCGCCGCGATGAACTCACCGAAACATGGTTAACAGCAACCGGGACAGGAGAACCAGCATGAATACCCACAACGTCAACGTCAAAACCGCCGCTTCTGAATCTACCGAAACACGGGTTGAAGGGACAAAAGTCAACACCGGACTGACGGCGAATCAGTTTCAGGACGTCTGCAAGTTTGTTATCGACAACGGAAAATTTATCGGCCCCTGCGGTCTGTCATGGCAGGATTTGATTTATTTCGAGGAAATTATTGATCCCTGCGAAGATAACGAAACCCGTAAGATATTTACCCTTAATCGCTGGCCGGTTGCGCTGTATGAATTCGACCTCGGCTATACCGTAACGGTTGAAGCAAGAAAACTGCTGGCTGACATGGCAGGGGGCAATCATGAATAATCTCCCCGTCGCCAGTTCGGATTTAATTCGTTGCGCGGACGTGCCAAGGGTGGCATTTTCCTCTGCGCTTCAGGTTCGCGGCGCAGACGGCGAATATCGCATGGCAACGGTTGAAGAAATATTGCAGGAGACGCGCCGCGCGATAGACGTGAAATATCAGAAAGGAATGACGTTTGCAGACAGTCGTCTGACAAGGGAGTTTTTACACGCGAAACTGGCAGGTGTTGGGCGCAGTTTTTCTCAACAACCAGAATGAGTTGATTTGCTGGGAGGAGATTTTTTACGGGAGTATTGCATCTGTAGAAGTACATCCGCGAGAGATTCTTAAAGCCGCACTGAAATATAACGCAGCCGCTGTCATCATCAGTCACAATCATCCCAATGGCATCGTAACACCCTCTGGATCAGATTACTTGATCATGTCATTGTGGCGGGTAACGAGTGCACTTCAATGGCGGAACTCGGCATGTTGTAAACTAGCGGAGAGTACTGGTTTTAGTTTCGAACTGATACTGATGCGATCCTCTGAATATTCAGCGGATCGTTTTTATTTATACAGCGGCATTTCAATATTCTGAGTGACGTGTCTGGCTGGTTTGGTTTCCTGCTCTGGATGCATATTGCTGTAAACCATATCCCGTGCCAGCAATACGCGGTATATGCTCTTGATTATTGCTGCATATTCTCTGCGCTGTTTGATTAACTTCGGCTTCGGTCAGGTATTATACATTCCAACTGTGTCCCATGTTCTGCCATAATTTTTGAAATTGCTCGCCTCGATCCATGCACCGGTATAAATGCAAATACACGGATCGGCCAGTAAACGTTCCCGCGTAATATTGAATTTCCTTAACGCATTGAAGTTTGAACTGTTATTTGCATATTGCATACGTCAGTGCTTTTTCGTGCGCTTTTGCTGTTTATCGAGTTATTACGCATACGCGACTCCTGAATGGAGTGCGCTATCAGCAAGGGCGGATCAATACCGAAATAATGCCCGGCTTTCGTGAAGCACATTTCTGGCGCAGCCTGAACGGTAAATGCGATAAAAAAGACGGCGGCGGGTAACCCTTCATATTTATAGAATCTCATGTGCGTGCGCAAAATGCGCCGTGCTGTGTCTGCGCAAAAAATACCTTCTCAGATCATCCTGTGCAAGATAATTCGTTACAGACGCGCACTCTGCGCTTTATTGGCGCTGTGAGTGCCTGGTTGACATTATTTAAATTCCACTTAAGGCAAATATTCAACAAGCCGCTTTTATAGTTTCTCTTTTATCACACCCTAAGCAAGATTTCATCTTGCGGTTTTGTTTTTTTTAAACATGGAGTTAGGCTTTACATATTATGTTTTTTTTAGGTTAAAACTAAATTGTGTGTTAATTAACACACTTTGCAGTGCCGGATTAGATGACATGACAGTGTCTGATTGTGTGTCAAAACGGCACTGCATCCGGCACTGTTGTGTGTGTGTCAATTGTGGTTGTCTTTTATAATCATGCATTTAAATGGTTATTATCATTTAATGGTGCTGGATTAACACACATAAATCAGGCCCGCAGTGCCGTATTAAAACACCTTAAACAGGCTCTGAACGGTGTGTTATCCCGCTGTTTTTCGTCAGCAATGCCGGATTAACACACTAAAAACCGACTAAAAACACCCGGTTTCACAGAAAATAGCTCCTCACCCGGAGGTGCTTTTTAACGTCAAAATCAGCTAAAAATAAAATTACAGTGCCTGATTGACACACAGTAAAAATCAGCCGAACAATAAAAAGAAACCCACATGTGTTTTACACCGCTTTCGTGGTCAGGAGCAGAAAACTTAAATCAGCATTCAGCTTACGCAGTTTTGCGTATTTATATTAGCGGCATTCAGGAATGAGGCATGGCCAGAAGAAATATTTACTTTTAAAAAAACGGAAAGGGATGTTCAGGAGTTCGTTGAGATTGAGATTCAGAACGGTGCCACGCACGGTGAGATTAACTTTTCCTCAATGGTTAATAAACTGGTCGGGATTGGTCTGATTATCAAAAAACATCAGGGTGAGGGAAATACCTTTGACGAAGAAGGATATAATCGTGACCTTATCCTTAAAGTGGCTGGCGTGCGTGAAGGTATGAGCATTATGACGGCCATGATGACGGAAATTTATCTGCATATGCGAGATGAGAACTCTGACGAAAGGGTGGGGGAGTTACTGAATCAAAATCTGACAGCAATCAGTCAGGCAGAATATGACGCGGAGAGTAAACACTTCATCTAGAAAGAGTAATTACTTTACTGAGTGAGTCGGGTTATATCCCGGCTCCCATCCCTGCCTGGCTTATTATGATTATCCCGGCCCTGCACCTTTCCCGTCACAATCTTTTGCTTTACGTGATTGCCTGTCCGCTACGTTCCGTATGCGAAAGCATGTTTCAGCCGGTCTCTTCTGATGATAAGGCTGAGCGTCAGTTTGTCTCCGCAGGTCTGTGTGGCTTTCCGTGTGGTCAGTATTATTACAGTGGAAGAAGCGGTGATTTAATATTCAGAAGGTAAGCCTGTTTATGGTATCTGTGATGATTTAAGGGCGAATCCGTCAAGACGGTGCGTCTTTTTTTTCGCCCTTAATCTCCGCTGTGTTTAGTCTGGGTTTTTCTCAGTGACAAACACGTGCTGATTTAAATCACCCGTGACATTCCCTGCTTACTGCATTACAGATGCAACTGTGCTGCGCACACAGAATATCAGCGTGCAGAAATCAGTTAATCGTTACGGACAGAATGAATCGGTGTGATAAAATGCAGGTCTAATTTGATGAAAGCGGGTTCTCTGCTTGGCTGACTTTTTCCGTTATAAATTCATCAAACAAAACGGCCAGCTCTCTCAGCCTGTGAACCTCTTCATTTTCAGGTAACTGATGTTCAGTCAGGTAATTCAGTGACCCCAGCAGTTGCTGCATAATTTCCTCGTTCATTCTCTACTTATTAAACCGGGAGCTTATGCCAGTATCCCTCCTTAAATTAACCGGAAAGCTGATGCTGAATGCGCGCTTTTGTCCGGGTACAAATACTTTTTTATCCTCCTGATTCTTTGACTCTGTGGCATATTGCTGCCGGATAAGTTCAAGTCGGCTCTGTATAAATTCATCAAACGATCTGACCAGTGCGACCAGTCTCTGACATTCGCCTGTTTTAATAATCGGCCTTCAGGGAGAAAACTGCAGGGAAGTAATGAATCTTCTGATGATTTCATCGTTTGTGGTATATCCGCGAACCCTTGCTGCTACGCGCAGCTCGGTCAGTAAATTCTCAGGTAACCACAGTTTCCGGTACTGCATCTCACCCTGAGCGTACTTCTTGGGCCTTCCTCTGCCTTCGCCCAATTTTTATTTAACCTTCATAACGCTGTCCTCCTTAGAGGCACTCCTTGTCAGGGCCCAAGCCTACGCCAAAGGCATTCACGATTAATTTTAAAATTAACTGAACAGTCATACAAGAAGATGTGCGCTTACGCAGCGTTACATCCGTTTGCGCGCAATGACATTTCCTTAACTGAAGTCAAGGGTTAACTACAATGAGGTCAGATGATTTACCCCCCCCCTTGAAAAGGGGCGGTGGTGGTAGCATTACCGGAAGGTGTTAGACCACCTGAAAACAGTGTTATCGGCCAGCTCTCCGCCGCTTTAAACTGGAGTCCTCCGCGTTTTCCTGCTGGTTAAATCCAGTCCAGCCATGCAGCATCTTCTCATTTTGTCCGGGGTAATGCTTCTGCTCTCTGCGTTCCCTCAGATTTCATTTGCGGAAGAACTGCTGAAAGGACAGAAAACCGACATCAACGACACATTTGGCCACGGCGGTACGGTTGAGTGGATTTTGTATGTCGGTGAGTTCCTCTCCTGTATGTTGCTTTACGTCAAAACGCGCAACCCGATGGTCTTGGGCGCCTGGTCCTCCTGATTATTGCCACTCGTACGCTCTACTCACTGATTGCGAACTGAATCGTGGACGAGCGGGAATCATCCAAATACCGCTTCCCGGAAACACTGAATCAGCAGAAACGATGGATTGGGCTGCCGCCTGAAGAAGCAACGGCAGTCTTGACCTCGTCACGCCTGACCCATACCGCGTCAGAGCCGCCAGTGGCAAAGACAGAGTTGACCTTCCGGACGCCAGAAAAGCCTACCACTTTAATGTTCACTACGTTGACGGTCTTATCCGCCTGGCAGACTTCTCCGAAGTGAAGTGGCCAGCAGCCTTTGACGCTGACGACTCAGGGGAAAAAACCATGAAACTGCCCTTTATCGCGCTACTCGTTGCCGGAGCCTGCCTGACCAGCAGCGCGATGGCAGTCGTCATCGGCCCCACGGGAACGGTGTTTGAAAACAATGCCCACCTGAAGGCGCAGATGAGCAACACCAGTCCTAACAAAGTCATTATCGACGGAGAACTCATCACGGGCGTGACCGGCCCTGAGAATGCCTGTAACCGTGACACCACGGCCGATGGCGCGCTGCTGATTACGCCCACGACCGGCCAGGACTTCACCATTTTCCTGGATACGGCGAGCGGCATCAGCGCCTCACTGGATGTGTCACCCCGTCCGGGTAATTGGTGCACGCTGCGCCTCATCCCTGCCGTTACAAAAATCAAAGCAAATCCTGACGCGAAAGCCTGGGAAGAAAGTCAGCCGTGGGAGAAGACGCTTGTAAGCGTCGCTCGTACCGTTGTGAACGGCGGTGTACCGGATACCTATAGAGAGCTGAGTGGCCGACCGGGGACCTGCTTACAATCCTGCTGCAGGCGTGACGCTGACGACTGAGCGCCAGCTTGCCGGCACGCATCTGCGCGTCATGCGTTATCGCATCAGCAACACCGGCTATGTGACCCGCGAGCTGAGCGAAAGGCGGTTCTAGCAGAAAGGAGTACGCGCCGTGATGTTGCCAATGCGCACGCTGTACGCTGGTGGGCAGGGATATGCCTGGGTGATTTTCTCCACTGACGCGGAGGGTTCGCAATGAGCAACATGAATACGGCGACCCGGCGCCGTCAGTGGGTGGTTACGGGGATTACTGTGGCCGTTGCTGCGGGCGTTGGCACGGGCGTCTGGTGGTACAGGCATCATCAGGATGCCCTGAAAAAAACCGCGCCCGTTAAGGTGGACCTGGCAGGCCATGGTCTGGTCACCTCCAGCTTTACCGAAACCGTGACCAACTCAGTCCTGACGCAGCAGCAGAATAAAACGGCCACGCTGGAAAAGGACCTGTCCACGGCGGTTAGTTCGCAGAATGAAGCACTGACCCGGAAGCTGGAGCAGATTAGCTGTGCGCTCGAAATACTCCAGAATCAGGCGGACAGGCTGCCTTCAACCAGCACAAACGCAGGCTCACAAAGCAGTGCCGGGATGCCCGCAAACGGCCCGCTGTTTACCGGACCCGCAGGCCCTGCACGGTGGCAGGTGACCGACCCGGCTAACGGACCGGCATCCGGCCAGGGCGGTCAGTTCTATCCGTCAAAAAACGTCAGGGCTTTTATCCCGGTAGCGGAACCGTCCGCCCCGGAGGGCTGTGACACGTTCACCTGTGCCGTGCTGCAGAAGCCAAAGTACACCCTGCCGTGGATTCCGTAGGGTTCGTTCTCCGAGGCAACCATGATTGAGGGTTGAGGGGGACGACGCCAGCGTGACAGGTCAGCAGAACACATCGCCCTTGGTCATTACGCTGCTCGGTGACGTATCTATGCAGAACGGACGCACCTACAACATGGACAAGTGCCGCGTGACCGGCGAAATCTAAGGTGACATCTCCAGCGAGCGCGGTGACGTCCGAACAAAAAACATCAGCTGTATACTGAAAAACGGCGACCACATCGATATGCCTTTTGAGGGGCACGTGTCCTATCAGGGATAGGTCGGCATTCGCGGAAACCGGTGATGCGTAACGGACAAATCCTAATGAATGCTGGTGGGGGCGGGCTTCCTGTCTGGCCTCGGCGACGGTTTCAAATCTGCCCCACCCCTATGGTCGGGCTGGGCGGTGCGACAACGATTGGTGCCGGTGACATTTTCAAACAGGGCCTCGGCGGCGGTGCCAGCAAAGGGGCCGATACGTTCAGTCAGTATTACATCAAGTGTGCAGAGCAGTATCACGCGGTTATCGATATCGGGGCGGGTAACGCGGTCACCGTGGTCTTCCAGCAGGGTTTCCGTCTGAAAACGATCGAACAGGATGAGGCCGAGAAGGCGAAAAAAGAGGCCCCTGAAAATCAGGTCCAGCAGACGGCGGCCACCACTGCGGTAAACACCCTAAAAGGGGGTTCAGATTCAACCGTTCTGAACCCGGATGAAGTGCTCAGGCCAGCCAGCTGCGGCTCGGCGATACCATCAAATGAAAGGACTCGCGATGAAACAGTGGTACGTACTGAAAACTCTCTTTGCCTAGGAAAAACGGGCTGAAGCGCATCTGGTTAATCAGGAAGTGGAGTGCTGGTTTCCTCTATACACCTGCAGACGACTGGCTGAGGGAAAGTGACCTCCCTTAAGCCGACGCCGCTGTTTTCTGTCTATGGTTTTGCGCGCTTAGATCCGGAGGAAATCCACACCACAACCATTAAGGCAACGCGTGGTGTCTCGCAGATTGTGCGATTCGGTGAGCGCCCGGCCGTCATGAGTGACAGGCAGATGAACGCTATGAAGGAAATGACGGGGAGGTTGTGGAAACAAAGGAAAAACCTCCGGCTCACGGCGACACGGTCATGCTGGTCACCCTGATGGGCCGGATAGTTGAGCTGGATTTGCGAAAACTGCGCAAGGAAGGCGTCAGGTTCCGCCATAAAAGCTGCAGCGAGTACAGCACATGAACGTAATCAAAAAAAAGTGGGCGGTGTTTTTTGCTACACTCGCGCTGCTGACTGTGAACCTGAGCGTAATTGCATGGTTTATACACTCCGGGTACGGCCTTACATGGTCAACATGGCACGTGCTTGCTTTAGCATCGGTTGTGACGCTGCTCCTGCATTTTTCGAACTCTGACAGCGAAATGTTTTTTTCTGCAACGCTGGCCGGATTTTACTTCTGGCTCGTGGCGCCTCTGATGTGCGCCATTGATGCAGTTTCGGGAAGTCATCTCCGGACAGCAAGCCCAGACTTTCTGATTTACGCGCTGTCTGTGAGCGTCATGATTACGTTTGCCTTCACGATGATGGCGGCACTGAATAAATCACGCTGTCGTTAGATAGGAGACTTTTGTGTTCATAAACAAATTAATATCTGCGGTAAAGCTAATCAGAGCGCTCGCGCTGCTGTAAGTTATGCTGCTGGCCTGCTGTGAGTTTAGTGGCAGCCAGTTTGACGAAGCCCGGACCAAAGCACTGCAGAATCCCGATCCGTTTCAGGCCTATCTGCAGCTGAATAAGGTGCGGATGAAAACTGCCCCGACGGACTGCTCAGACCATATCATGAGGGAGTACCACGACCTCGCGAGTTCACTCTATCGTTCTGCGCTAAAACGGCACTAGGGCGCTGGCTGAATAATAAACAGCGACGAATCACCACTGAACGGCAGGCAAGCTGAAGCTTTTCAAAGTACAAAACCAACACCAGGATGTTGTTTTACCGACCAATGCGCGGAATCAATCCGCCACTTCTGACTCATCCCGACTAATCTGCGGCCTGCCCGCGACTGAGGTAACCCCCATGCAAAAACTGTTTGCGTGCGCACTGCTGTGCGCGGCGCTCACCGGCTGCGCCGGTATAAACACTGATTTCGACTGCAACAAAACCGCGACTGACCAGTGCCTGACGATGTCTGAAGCCAGTCATCTGGCTGACAAGGGGAAAAGCTTGGATGACCTCAACGTGCAAAAGGAAGCCTCCCCAAAGGTTGCCGCTGAGGCGCTGGCGACGCCCGACAATGTGAAGCCAGCCATTAACCCTCAACGCACTGTCAGTGTCGCAACGCTTGCCCCTCGTCCGATCTCAGGTCAGTCAGTGACGCCAGGTAGCATAAGGGCTTCAACGGTTCCTGTGCATACATCATCGCTGCCTGCCGGCACCGTGACATCAGCGGACAGCAACGCCCCCGGACAGGTAGACGCCAGACGTATTCCTGATGCAACACAGCGCCTGTGGATCGCGCCCTGGGTGGATGAGCAGGACAGTTTTCATTAGCCCGCGGTCGTGGAGTTTGTGAACAAAAAATCCCGCTGGGATGAGTACTATCGCGTTATCAGTGAAGGAGTAACCACGATTGAATCCCTTCTTAATCAGCTTTCAGGTCTGTTAACCGGCAGTAAGCATGAAGGCGGCGCGAAAGTCGCGGAAAGCATGCTGCGTCAGAATTTCAGCTATCCTTCACTGACCAGCCTGCTCCGCAAAAAACTGCCGCGCAAGACACCCGTCACCGTGCTGATGGTGGCCAGTAAATGCGTGGGCGACATGCTTTGATGAAGGGCTGAGCCGGGACATGTGGAAAGGCAGCATGGCTCCCCAACTTAACGGCATATAAAGCGTTCTGGGAGCGCGCTTCACTGTGCGGACTGAATAACAGGCGAGACTACCCCCTGTATCTGCGTAACTACCGTGTTTTTCTGGTTTACGGCCAGGCGGGCAGAGGAGGGATTCGGGCGATGGATGCGGTCACTCAGTTGCGTGAAACTCTCAGGATTTCGCTGCAGGCTGCCCATATAGAATCGAAGCCGGTTGGCCCTGAAGAGTACCTGTCCGTCATGCGTGAACAGCTGAACTATCGCCCAGGACAGGTGACGGCCAGTGACTCACACTGGAATACCGAACAGGAGTTACACCGTCAGAGCGTGGACCACAGTACCGAACTTGAAGTCCATCCGGGTTATCTTCGCATGACTACAGCCCGTCAGCCGGAGGACCGAAAACTGGATGAGGGCGATGATGAAGCCGTGGCCAGCACCCGCATTGTCAGTATGCAGCTGACGAAGACGCCGGCGCGGTTTGCGCTGTGGCAGGCTTCAGACAATCTGCAGAACATGCGCTTCCCCGATCTCGGTATTCCCTGTCAGTTTATTCTGAGCTGGACGATTTGTGTGGAAGATCAGGTAAAGAGCCAGAATTATGCCTTCCATAAGGAGCAGGACCTCGGCAAAAAGCGGCAACCTCTTACGCAAAACTGTTCCCCGGTACGGAACGTGCCTATCAGGAATGGCGCGAACTGCGACAGGGGCTGGTTAACAATGAAATTGCCATGTGTGATTTCAGCCTGAACCTTACGCTGTTCACCCCGGATGATGCGGGAGAGCAGCAGCGGTGCGAAGATGCCGCAGTGAACGTGTTCCGCAAAAACGATTTCGAAATCTCCGCACCCCGCTACCAGTAGCTGCGCAACTGGCTTACTTCGTTGCCTTTCCTTATGCAGGAAGGGCAGTGGGATGACATGAAGCACATGGGCGCCACGCTGCGTTGTAGAAGTTTTAACGCCGTCAACCTGATGCCCGTGGTTGCTGAGCGGAAGATGTCCAGAAAAGGGATTCCGCTGGTTACTTACCGGAATCAGCTGACGTTCCTGGACATGTATGACGATGAGAGTGAGGCGAGCAACTATAACTGGGCGGTCACTGGCACGTCGGGGCAGGAAAAAGTTTGCTTATCCAGAATGTACTGCGCGAGGTGCTCAATTCAGGCGATTTCGGCTACGTCATCGACATGGTCGGCAGTTCTTGCGGGGTGACAACGCCGGTGACGGGCGCTGGGTAAATCCCATCAGCGATGTCTGCTGGAAATGCCTGTTTCCAATGTCACTCGGCAGTATCCAGCTGGCGTCAGGCGCGCATCCGGATACACCAAATCCGGCTTCACACATCCAGTTATGCCCCTACGGCATCCTTTACCGTCTGGTGCTGGCCATCGGCTTCTGGGAACCGCTGGCCCTTGCCGATGTGACCCGCGAGCCGGGCGTCATGGTGAATATGGGGGGATTTAAGATAAACTTGGGGAAAACCGGAACGGGCTGGGCGGGACAGAGTGACGCCCCTGCGCCTGGAACGTTCTATCACGTTCACTGGTACAAGTATCCGCTCCTGTTCTGGCTGAACATCATCACCAGTGAAGGATGCATGCTGAACGGGGATATGGATATCGCCTATCTCTCGGAAGTGGACCCGCTCTGGAACGACAGTACGCTCTCAATGATCATTAATCCGGAAGTTGCGCTGTTCAACAACCTGCTTGCACAGGGGGCGTGCGTAGCTGATTCCATCTCCTCTACAGCAGGTCTGCCACTCGATCCGCTGTTCTGGTGTGTCGGTGCTCAGGGTTCAATGTACCCGTTCACGGGCTATACCAGTAATGAGTTTTCACCGCTGGAGGCGTCACTGCTCGTGACAATGGCCTTAAAGTTGCACCGCTAGGGCCTGGTCATGGAGACGGTCGGCGCGGATTTGGCGGTCTGTTATGAATACCCATCCCCGATCATCCCAAAATCGCGCTGGCGTTATCAGATGGTCAACATGTATCCCGAACCCAGTGACTGTCACCCCTTTGGCACTTCCACGCAGCTCTGGGGCAGTACCCACAACACACCTGCCACCTAAAAGAACTTTGGCTGGTTGCTCTGGCGAAAGCGGAACTGCGTATACCTCTGACGTTCAGGAGACTGATCCCCGTGTAACTGACAAAAATACAGAGTGCTGCATTACGCCTGAAGTTCGGTGGCCGCTGCGCCTACTGCGGTGAAGTGTTACCCGAAAAGGGGGGGCACGCCGACCACGTGGAGCAGGTTCTGCGTATTTCAGAGGTGGATGAGAAGGCACGCCAGAAAGGTGTATGGAAACTGAAAGCGACCGGCAGCGTGACCTATGCGCTGCGGGACAGCTTGGACAATCATTTTCCTGCCTGCGCACCCTGCAATCTCTTTTTAAAGCGACTTTCAGTGTTGAGATGTTCAGAGAGCAAATTGCTAGGCAGGTGGACAGGGCCAGAGCATCCAGCGTCAATTTCCGCACTGCTGAACGGTTCGGGCAGCTTCAGTGTTGATTCTGGTATTAACAGTATCGTGTTGCGGGATGAAGACGGCAGGACAAAGTTTTATTCACCGGCTGAACTGAACGCCACGGCGATCGAGGTGTTTGAGCGTAAAAGTCTGGAGTTGCGAGTCGGCGACAGTCTCCGCATGACCAAAACGCAGAAACAGGCCGGACACACAGCGCATGAGCAGTATCGGGTACAGGCGCTGCGGGATAATGGGGAGGTGGTACTGAGGAATGAAGCAGGAGAAAAGGTCATAGAGCCGGGTAAGGTAACAGCAGACTAGCATATTGACTATGCGTGGGCAGTAACGGGATACGGCGCTCAGGGCGCCAGCGCAGAGTACGTCATTGCGCTTGACGGCACTGAGGGTGCACGACAGCGCATGAGCGGTATGCGCGCCTTTTACATCAGTATCTCCCGTGCGGTTGACCACGTGCAGATTTACACGGACGAAATGGCATACTGGATGGCCACGCTTCGCAACAGGGAAAACTGGCCTGAAACGGCGCACGACGCTATCGATCCTCAGCCTGAACGCTCTCAGACGAGACTCATCTGGAGTATGGGAAAACCGGCGTCAAAAACGGCCATAGGCCGGACCTTCCTGCGGGAACAGGGGATCATACTCCCACTAAAAAATATCTGGAACCCCACCTAGCCTTGCCGGTCTTTGACGGCAATGGCAAGACTGCCGGCGTCAGTCTCTACCCAATCAGTACGGACATTGGTCAGATGACAACAGGGGCGGGCAGGGAGCTGGCCACCCGCGAAGCTCAGGCTGCTGTGCTGCAGAAAAGCCGGAACGGAGAAACGATGAATAGTCACGTCTCTGGGGCAGGGGATTGACGCTGCACTGGTGAATCTTGTGCAACATGAGTTAATGGATATGCTTAGAAATCTGCCTCAGGATGGTCCCGTTCGCGACGAGTCGGCCCTGCTGCAGGCAGCCATCTCGGCGCTCGAAAAATCGCAGGGTGCGTCGCTCTCCCTGCCCGAAGCTGACAAGTCAGACCGGGCAGGAGAACCGGATATGAAAGCTCCGGCCAGAAAACTGGCTACCGAAGCTGCCAGGGAAGACATTAAGTTACCCGAAAAAATCTATGGTCCCCCCCCATTTTTGCAACACTGATTTTTGACTAATGG
>JAUHTP010000042.1:0-18658 GCA_031332935.1 Candidatus Pantoea bathycoeliae
CGTTGTGCCGTGTCAGTGGAGGCGCATTATAGGGAGTTCTTCTCAGGTGACAAGTGCTAATTTCAAAAAAATTATCGTTCGCATCAAATTTCAGCAATTCGCTGTTAATCACAGCATTTTGATGGGTAACTGAACAAATTCTCGCGCAAAGCGTTCAACCTGATGCCAGTCGGTGTACACCACTTCTTTCGAACTATCTGTTTCGCCGCCGGTCATGCGCATAATTAACTGAATCATTACCCTGTCAAACCAGCGATAGCGCGGGTAGCGCAGTGTGCCAGCAAATACTGCGCAGCACTCTGGCTGCCACGGTGAGTGCTGCAGGAACTTACGCGTATAGGCATTCGTTTGTGGCGATCGCTTTTCTGGTTTACGCGCCGTCAGATTAACGGAAAACAAACCCGTTGTACGCTGTTGCAGCTCGTTCAAATTTTCCTTCACAAACTTCGCGACCGCCGGATGAAAATTGCCATAGCGAATAGAAGCGCCAATCAGTACGCGATCGTACTGTGCCCAGTCAACCGCCCCAGCGTGCAGAATATTAATGACGTCACATGCCTGCTGCCTCTTTATCTCATTAGCTATATAAGAGGCGATTTCACGCGCTTGCCCATCGCGGCTGGAAAAGAGGATTAACGCTTTCATCTTTACATCCTGTTTTGCTTATTCACGCCAGAAGGTCGGCGTAAACAGAACTAATAAGGTAAACACTTCAAGACGACCAAACAGCATGGTAGTGATCAATATCCATTTCGCCACATCGTTCATTGAAGTGAAGTTTTCGGCCACGACGCCTAAGCCTGGCCCTAGGTTATTCAGCGTTGCTGCAACCGCCGCGAATGCAGAGAAATCATCGACCCCGGTGGCAATAATGGCCAACATGCTGACCAGAAACACTAGCGCGTAGGCTGAGAAAAATCCCCACACCGCTTCAAGAATACGCTCCGGCAGCGCACGGTTGCCAAGCTTAATGGTGTAAACCGCATTAGGGTGCACCAGGCGCTTCAGCTCACGCGAGCCCTGCTTACACAGCAGCAGAATACGAATGACCTTCAGTCCGCCGCCGGTCGAACCGGCCATTCCCCCGATAAAAGCGGAGCAGAGCAGCAGCACAGGTAAAAACAGCGGCCAGCGCGCAATACTGTCGGTGGTAAACCCGGCTGTCGTTGCCATCGACACCACCTGGAAAAACTCCTGATTAAGTGTTTGCCAGCTGCTGGCGTAGATATTGTGAAACCAGAGCACGAGGGTGCAGATAACTACCAGCGTAAGCTGTACGCCGATAAAGGTACGAAACTCTGGATCGCGCCAGTACACGCGCAGGTTACGGTTGCTCAGCAGCGAGAAGTGCAGGCCGTAGTTACAGCCAGAGATCAGCAGGAAAATAGCGATGATGGTATTGATCGTACCGCTATTGAAATAGCCAATGCTGGCGTCATGGGTAGAAAAGCCGCCAATGGCGATGGTGGAGAAGCTGTGCCCTATCGCATCAAACATCGGCATGCCCGCCAGCCAGAGCGCAATCGCGCAGGCGACAGTCAGCAACACATAGATCAGCCAAAGCGTTTTAGCTGTTTCGGCGATACGCGGCCGCATCTTGTTGTCTTTCAGCGGGCCGGGCATTTCCGCGCGGTAGAGCTGCATGCCGCCAACACCCAGGATAGGCAGAATCACCACCGCCAATACGATGATCCCCATACCACCCAGCCATTGCAGCATCTGGCGATAAAACAGGATGGCTTTCGGCATGGTGTCGAGTCCTACCAGCATGGTTGCGGCGGTTGTCGTCAGGCCGGAGAAGGATTCAAAAAACGCATCGGTTACGAAAAGATGCGGCTGCTCGGCGAAGATAAAAGGCATCGCCCCGACGCTGCCCAACACCGTCCAGAACAGCACCACAATCAGAAAGCCTTCGCGTGGCTTGAGCTCAGTACGCTTTTTACGGTTCGGCCACCACAGCAGTGAGCCAATCGCCAGCGCCATCAAAAAAGTCTGGCTAAATGCGCGTCCGGCACCATCGCGGTAAATGAGAGCCACCAGCCCAGGCAGGATCATGGTGACAGAGAAAAGGATTACCAGCAGACCGACAATGCGAGTAATGGCGCGAAAATGCATTCAGCCGTTCCTTAAAAAGAGTTGTCAGGGTGTTAACGGGTCGAGGCTCAGTGCGCCCCGGCTAAAATCAGACAGCGTTTGTTTAAACGCATCAATATGCGCATAGGGCAGCGCCAGCGTCAGCGCGATACGATCGAGGTAAACGACGTCATCGATGCGACCATCAAACCGGGCCAGCAGACGTTCAATATCGCTGAGCTGCGCATAGTCGCACTTTAGCGCAAACTGCTTCATCGGCACTTTGCACGTGCGCGCCAGTACCTTAGCTCTTGCTGCACACCGCCACCGTAAGCTTTTTTTACCAGCCCGCCGGTGCCTAACATGATGCCGCCGTAATAGCGCACTACCACGGCGGTGATCTCACCAATATTTGCGCCCATCAGCTGCGCCAGCATCGGTTTCCCTACGGTTCCAGACGGTTCACCATCATCAGAAAAACCCAGCTGCTGCGAATGCTGCGGCGCGCCCGCGACCCAAGCCCAACAGTGATGGCGCGCGTCAGGATGCTCTTCTTTAACCTGCGGAACAAAGGCACGCGCCGTCTCCACGTTGTCGGTATACGCCAGCAGCGTGATAAAACGGCTTTTCTTAATGGTCTCTTCGCTGATGCTGACAGCATCAGCGGGTATATCGAATGCGTCCATCAGGCAAGTTGCAGATCGCGCGTCATGTTCTCAATGCGGTTCGCATGGATCACCACATTGTCTTCAATGCGAATGCCGCCATAGGGCTTCAGCGCATCAATCGCCTGCCAGTTCAGCGCATGGCTAAACGGCCCTTCACGCAGCGGCGCAAGCAGCGACTCGATAATATAGAAGCCCGGCTCAATGGTCAGTACTATGCCAGGTTCCAGCACGCGCGTACAGCGCAGATAAGGATACTGCGCCGGAGCCGCCAGATCCGTGCCCTCTTCATCCTGCATAAAGCCTGCAACGTCATGGACCTGCAACCCAAGCGGATGTCCCAGACCGTGCGGCATAAAGGCGCCGGTAATGTTCTCTGCCACCAGCGCCTCTTCGCTCAGCCCTTTCACCAGATCGAACTTAAGCAGCAGCTTAGCGATACGCTGGTGCATTTGCAGATGATAGTCGGTGTAGCGCACGCCCGCTTTCAGCGTGCCGATCAGCGCCAGCTCTTCGCTATTCATGGCCGCAACCATACTGGCGTACAGCGTGTTCTTCTGTGCGGCATAGCTACGCGTCAGGTCAGCCGCATAGCCGAGGTACTCTGCACCGGCGTCAATCAGGAAACTGTGGCGCTTCGGCGGCGGCTGGTGATCGAGCCGGGTATAGTGCAGCACAGCGGCGTGCTCATTCAGCGCGATGATATTGCCGTAAGGCACATCAACATCACGATGACCAGTGGCAGTCAGATAGGCCAGATTGATATCGAACTCGCTCATGCTAGAGAAAAAGGTCTCTTTTGCGGCTCGATGTCCGGCAACGGCCAGCTTTTGCGCTTCGCGCATACAGGCCAGCTCATAATCGGTTTTAATACTGCGGTGATAATGCAGGAAATCGATCACCGCTTTCGGATTGGTATTGTCGGCGCTAATGCCCAGCTGCGCAGCGCGCTGCACCACTGGACCAATGTAAGCCACCTTTTCGCGCTGTGCGGGCAGGAGCTGGCCAATCTCATCGGCGTTTTTCAGGCCGATGACCTCGACGGCATCAGTCCAGAAGCTGTTCGGCAGCGGCTCAACGTTATGCCAGTAATCAACCGGCGAATAGAACCAGAGCTTCGGCTTATTCACGCCGTCGATCCACAGCCAGCAGTTCGGCACCTGCGTCACTGGCACCCAGGCTTTGAACTGGGGATTCACCTTAAAGGGATAGTCATGATCGTCGAGAAAAACCGTCAGTAATTCGCCGGAATGAATCTCGCATCCAGTTTATTGCGCGCCAGCACCTGCTGCGCCCGCTGTTGCAGCTTGGCGATATGCGTCTGATACAGCGTTTTCAGTGAATCCATTGCTCGCTCTCCCGTGTCGCGAAAATCGCCGCAGTGTAGCACAGCCACAGCCTGAACGCCGAGTTGCCGACGCTGTGATCCTGTTAGCAAATAAGCAAACATTTGTTTGCAAAAAATTAACATGCCTCGCACACTCCAGATCATCTGGTATGACCAGATCAACTTTCGCGATCAGGAGACGCACATGCTCTACCAAGGCGAGACTCTTTCCCTGCGCTGGCTTGAAGACGGCATCGCTGAACTGTTGTTCGACGCGCCCAGCTCAGTTAATAAACTTGATACCAAAACCGTTGCCAGCCTCGGCGAAGCGATTGGCGTGCTGGAGCAGCAGACCACGCTGCGCGGCGTGCTGCTGAGCTCGGCAAAACCGGCTTTTATCGTCGGTGCCGATATTACCGAATTTTTGTCGCTGTTCGACGCGCCAACCGAAAAGCTCAGCCAGTGGCTGACCTTCGCTAACTCTATCTTTAACCGGCTGGAAGATCTGCCCGTGCCGACCATCGCCGCTATCGACGGCTATGCGCTGGGCGGCGGCTGCGAATGCGTTCTGGCGACTGATCTGCGCGTCGCCACGCCAACTGCGCGTATAGGATTACCGGAAACGCGCCTCGGCATCATTCCAGGCTTCGGCGGTAGCGTGCGCCTGCCTCGCCTGCTGGGAGCCGACGCTGCGCTGGAGATTATTGCTGCGGGTAAAGACGTTGACGGAGCCAGTGCGCTGAAGCTCGGGCTGGTCGATGCGGTGGTCAGCAGCGATAAACTGCATCAGGCCGCCGTTACCATGCTGAAAGAGGCAATTAAACAGGGTGACTGGCAGGCATGCCGCGCGCCGAAGCTTGCGCCGCTGCGCCTGAGCCCGATTGAAGCGGCGATGAGCTTTACCATCGCCAAAAGCGTGGTGATGCAAACCGCAGGAAAACATTACCCCGCACCCATTACCGCAGTGAACACTATTGAGGCCGCTGCCTCGCTGGGCCGTGACGATGCGCTGAAGCTGGAAAATGCCGCGTTTGTGCCGCTGGCGCAGAGCGCAGAGCGATGAGGCGCGTGCGCTGGTCGGTATATTCCTCAACGACCAGTACGTCAAAGGGCTGGCGAAGAAGTACGCCAGCGCCAGCAGCACGCCCGAACAGGCGGCAGTGTTGGGCGCAGGTATTATGGGCGGCGGCATCAGCTATCAGTCAGCGTGGAAAGGCGTGCCGGTGAAGTTGAAAGATATTCAGCCGCAAGCCTTAGCGCTGGGGATGAGCGAAGCGAGCAAGTTACTGAATAAGCAGCTGGAGCGCGGCAAGATAGACGGCGGCAAACTGGCCAGTACCATCGCTATGATCCAGCCAACGCTCGACTATGCCGGTTTTGAACGCGCCGATATCGTGGTCGAAGCGGTAGTCGAAAACCCGCAGTTCAAAGCAAAAGTGCTGGCTGAAACCGAGCAGCATCTGCGCGCGGATACGGTACTCGCCTCCAATACCTCAACGATCCCCATCAGCCAGCTGGCGCAGACGTTACAGCGCCCTGAGAATTTCTGCGGCATGCACTTCTTTAATCCGGTGCCGCGTATGCCGCTGGTAGAAGTGGTACGCGGCGAAAAAAGCAGCGACGCCACTATAGGCAAAGTGGTGGCCTGGGCCAGCAAGATGGGCAAAACGCCGATCGTGGTGAATGACTGCCCCGGCTTCTTCGTTAATCGTGTGCTTTTCCCCTATTTCGCCGCATTCAGTCTGCTGCTGCGCGACGGCGCGGATTTCCGCCAGATCGACAAAGTGATGGAAAAGCAGTTTGGCTGGCCGATGGGCCCGTCGTGGCTGCTGGACGTGGTCGGCATTGATACCGCCCACCACGCGCAGCGCGTCATGGCGGAAGGTTTCCCCGCGCGCATGAAAAAGGATTACTGCGACGCTATCGACGTCCTGTTTGAGGCCGGACGCTACGGCCAGAAAAATGGCAAAGGCTTCTATCGCTGGGAAGAAGATCGCAAAGGTAAAGCGAAGAAGGTAGCCGACGTCGAAGTAGATACGATTTTGAATCATGTCTGCGAAGCAAAACGCATCTTCAGCGATGAAGAGATTCTCAACCGCATTATGATCCCCATGCTTAACGAGGTTGTCCGCTGCCTTGAAGAGAACATTATCGCTTCTCCGGCCGAAGCGGATATGGCGCTGGTCTACGGCCTCGGCTTCCCGCCGTTCAGCGGCGGTGCGCTGCGCTACCTCGACACGCTGGGTAACAGCAACGTCGTCGACCAGGCCAGACGCTATAGCACCCTCGGCCCGCTGTATGAACTGCCCGCGCTGCTGCTGCAAAAAGCGCATCAGCACGAAAGCTGGTATTCGGCGGCCCAACCCATAGATAAAGCTGCGCTGCAAAGCGCCTGAGGGAGAGAGAATGGAAAATGTAATGATTGTTGATGCGATCCGCACGCCGATGGGTTGCTCGAAAGGCGGCGCGTTCCGTCATTTGCCGGCAGAAGATCTCTCTGCACATCTGATGCGCGAACTATTAAGCCGCCATCCGGCATTAAATGCTGCCAGCCTGGATGATGTGGTCTGGGGCTGCGTGCAGCAGACGCTGGAACAGGGTTTCAACATTGCGCGCAACGCCGCGTTGCTGGCAGAGATTCCTCACCGTGTGCCGGCTACTACTGTCAATCGCCTGTGCGAATCGTCGATGCAGGCGCTGCACGATGCGGCACGGGCCATCATGGTCGGTGATGCACACGCCTGCTTAGTCGGTGGCGTTGAGCACATGGGCCATGTCCCGATGAGCCACGGCGTCGATGTCCATCCCGGTCTTGGCCGCACGGTCGCCAAAGCGGCGGGCATGATGGGCGTCACCGCTGAGATGCTGGCACGTATGCACCATATCAGCCGTAAGCAGCAAGACGCTTTTGCCCTACGCTCACACCAGCGTGCCTGGGCAGCAACGCAACGCGGCGGCTTCCAGCGTGAAATCGTACCCACCTACGGACACGACGCCGATGGCGTGCTGAAACGCTATGACTACGACGAGGTTATCCGCGAAGAGACCAGCCTTGAAGGGCTGGCGGCGTTAAAACCAGCCTTCGATCCGGTTAACGGCACGGTAACGGCGGGCACCTCATCGGCGCTCTCCGACGGCGCAGCCGCGCTGCTGGTCATGAGCGAAAGCCGCGCACGCGAACTGGGCCTGACGCCGCGCGCGCATTAGAAGCATGGCAGTCGTCGGCTGCAATCCGTCCATCATGGGCTACGGGCCAGTGCCCGCCAGCAAACTGGCGCTGAAGCGCGCGGGGTTGAGCATTGAGGATATTGAGATAGTGGAGCTGAACGAAGCGTTCGCCGCGCAGGCGCTGCCGTGCATCAAAGATCTTGGCCTGCTGGAACGGCTTGACGATAAGGTGAACCTGAACGGTGGCGCAATCGCGCTCGGTCATCCGCTCGGCTGCGCGCATCAGTACCACGCTGCTGAATATCATGGAACGACGCGATGCCCGCTTTGGCCTTGCCAGCATGTGCATTGGCTTAGGCCAGGGCATCGCAACCGTATTCGAGCGTCTGTAATACGTTGGATCACGTTGGAAGTCTTTTCCCGCCTGTCAGGGGCGGTTTTTTTCTGCCTGCTGCGCCTTAAATAAAGGCGAACGCATCACCAAACATCTGTGCCTCTTTCGCACCACGCTCTGCGCAGAAGCGATCGCGGACAATCTTCGCCATCTCAAAACGCCCGGCTATATAGATGTCATGCTCCGCCAGCGTCTCGAAATCCTGCATCACGGCGGTTAGCACCGTGCCGGAACGACCCTGCCAGCCCTCTTCCGGCTGTTCTACCACCGGGATGACCTTCAGGCTCGGATGCTTCACCGCCAGCGCGTTCAGCTCATCCAGATCGTAGAGGTGCTGCAGTTCACGGCCGCCCCAGTAGATAGCGATATCGCGATCCGGCTGCTGCGCCAGCGCGGTCAGCAGAATGGAACGCGCGTAGGCGAAGCCGGTGCCGCCCGCGATCAGCACAATCGGGCGCGTGCTCTCTTCGCGCAGCCAAGCGTCGCCGTGCGGAATATCAACGGTGATCTGGCGATTGTCGCGGATACGATCCATTACCGCCATGGCGTAGAGATTAAGATCGGACGCGCCAATGTGCAATTCGATAATCTCTTTTTCTGGGGTCGAGGCCAGTGAGAACGGACGCTTGTCGCGCTCGTCCATCACCACCATCAAATATTGCCCGGCGCGGAAAGAGAAATCCGCTTCAGGGATCAGGCGAACGCGATATACGGTATCGGTAATCGCTTCAACCGAGGTTACTTTACAGCTCAAGATTGTCATGCGTTCCCTCTGTCGGGTCGTCATTATGGTTATGCGCGCCGTCAGCGCTGCAGCGGCTGATTTAATATGCCTAAGTCATCCCAGATCGCGTCAATGCGCGCCGTTACGGCAGGATCTTTTACGATCGTACGTCCCCATTCGCGCTGGGTTTCGCCCGGCCATTTATTGGTCGCATCCAGTCCCATTTTTGAACCGAGCCCGTACACCGGCGAAGCGAAGTCCAGGTAATCGATAGGCGTGTTCTCTACCAGCACCGTATCGCGTGCGGGGTCCATACGGGTGGTAATGGCCCAGATCACGTCGTTCCAGTCGCGCGCATTAACGTCGTCGTCACACACAATAACAAATTTGGTGTACATGAACTGCCGCAGAAATGACCAGACGCCAAACATTACGCGTTTCGCGTGCCCTGCGTACTGTTTCTTCATCGTTACTACTGCCAGGCGATAGGAGCAGCCTTCCGGCGGCAGATAGAAATCAATAATTTCCGGAAACTGTTTGATGAGGATCGGCACTAACACTTCGTTCAGCGCCACGCCCAATACCGCCGGTTCATCTGGCGGACGGCCAGTATAGGTGGAGTGGTAAATGGCGTTTTGCCGCTGCGTTACGTGCGTCACGGTGAAAACCGGGAAGTTATCTACCTCATTGTAGTAGCCCGTATGGTCGCCATAAGGCCCTTCAGGTGCCATATCACCCGGCTCAATATAGCCTTCCAGCACAATCTCCGCGCTGGCGGGCACTTCCAGATCGTTAGAAAGACACTTCACCACTTCGGTTTTATTGCCGCGCAGCAGACCGGCAAAGGCATACTCTGACAGCGTGTCTGGCACCGGCGTGACCGCGCCGAGGATGGTGGCAGGCTCGGCACCGAGCGCCACCGACACCGGAAAGCGTTCGCCGGGATGGGTCTGACACCACTCCTGAAAATCGAGCGCGCCGCCGCGATGGGAGAGCCAGCGCATAATCAGACGGTTTTTGCCAATCACCTGCTGGCGGTAGATGCCGAGGTTTTGCCGCTCTTTGTGTGGGCCGCGCGTCACGGTGAGCCCCCAAGTAATCAACGGCGCGGCGTCATCCGGCCAGCACTTCATCACCGGGATACGTGACAGATCGACTTCATCGCCGCTGAACACCACTTCCTGACAGGGCGCGTTACGCAGCCGTTTGGTCGGCATGTTCAGCACCTGTTTGAACTGCGGCATTTTGTCGAACAGGTCGCGGAAGCCTTTCGGCGGCTCTGGCTCTTTCAGAAACGCCAGCAGCTTGCCGACCTCGCGCAGGGCGCTGACCTCTTCCTGGCCCATGCCCATCGCCACGCGTTTCGGCGTGCCGAACAGGTTGCACAGCACCGGCATGTCATAGCCTTTGGGATTTTCAAACAGCAGCGCCGGCCCGCCAGCGCGCAGCGCGCGGTCGGCGATCTCAGTCATCTCCAGTTCAGGATCGATAGACTGGCTAATGCGCTTCAACTCGCCGCGCTGTTCCAGCAGCGTGAGGAAGCCTCGTAAATCGTGATATTTCATGCGGCTTTCGCTTCCAGCCAAAGTGAATCAGCCATTATAGGGCCGATTCTTAAGGCGTGTTGGGTTTTATGCGGCAACCTTAGTCGCAGCGAAAGGGAACCAGCTGCTGTAACGCCGCTGCATCGCGGTATGCCTGAATCGGCTGGTTATGGCGAAACACTTTAAAATCTTCGCCGTGCACGCTGAAGTAACAAAGCTGATTTTCATGCACGTGCAGGAAACTGCCTTCGCGCAGCGCAATCATGGATTTTTCGGGATTGACGGCACAAAACTCCGCCAGACGTTCATCGCGCGTTTCGCCCATATGACCGCTGGCGTGGGCATCAAGATAGTGTGGGTTGATCTGGACCGGAAACAGGCCCAGCGCAGGCAAGACCACGCTGCTGCGCACCGGCATATAGTTGGTGGTGGGAATAGAGGGCGTTGCCACATTGCAACCGGCGCTCCAGCCGACGTAGCGCACATTGCGTTCACGCACCGCACGCTGAATGGCCACGATCAGACCGGTCTCGTGCAGCATCTGGTTAAGCAGCCAGGTATTGCCGCCGCTTACCAGAATCAGCTCAGCCTGTTTGATGGCCGCTACTGGCGTAGTAAATTCCTGCATGCAGCGAACCTCAATACCCAGTGACGCGCTCAGTTCGTCGGCGCGTTGCTGGTAGTCGCCGCGAATAATAGCGTAAGGCACCAGCACCGCCGAACGGATGCCGCGCTGGGCGATCATCGCGTGCAGCTGCGGCTGCGCATAACCGAGCAAAGGCGCGTCGTCAGCCAGCTTGCCGTTGCTTAACAAAAACAGTTCCATCAGCCGATCCTTTTCGCAAACGTTATGGGCAACGAGTCTGTACCAGCTCACCGCCGCTCGTCAATTTTCCTTCACCAGCCGGGCGGTTTGCTGAAACCTCAGCCACTTTACCCGTATCTGCATCTTTCCACGCTGCGATGCGCTATAACTCTGGCAGCAGGTTTGCTATTCTTAGCGTCCATTCGATAGGAGCATTTATGGAATCCTAGTACTTACTCTATTGCAAACGTGGACAGCTATTGCGCGCGAAAGAGCATCTTGAGCGGCAAGAGGTGCATTGCCTCAGCCCGATGATCGCTCTGGAAAAAGTGGTGCACGGCAAACGGACCACCGTGAGTGAGCCCCTGTTTCCTAACTACCTGTTTATCGAATTTGATCCAGAAGCGATTCACACCACGACCATCAGCAGCACGCGCGGTGTCAGCCACTTTGTGCGTTTTGGCACGCTGCCAGCGACGGTGCCCTCAGCGGTCATCGAAGTGCTGCAAACTGATGCGCCGCAAATTCTGATGGATCCAGAAACGTGGCAGGTCGGTGATGAAGTCATCATCACCGAAGGTACTTTTAAAGGCCTGCGAGCCATCTTTGCCGAACCCGACGGCGAAACCCGCTCCATGCTGTTGCTCAATCGGCTGAACAAGCAGGTGATGCGCAGCGTCGACAACAAACAGTTCCGCAAGCTTTAGGCCATCCGAAACAACGCACGCGCGTTGCGATCGATCTGCGCTGCCAGCGCATCCTGCTCTTCTCCGCGCCACTTCGCTACCTGCTGCACGATATGCGGCAGAAAACAGGGTTCGTTACGGCGTGATGTTGGCCGTGGATGCATATCGCGTGGCAGCAGATAAGGCGCGTCTGTCTCCATCAGCAGGCGATCTGCCGGTATTAGCGGCAGCATCTCGCGCAGCGCAATGCCGCGACGCTCATCGCACACCCAGCCGGTAATCCCGATGCCCCATGGCCAGACAGGACTCTAGCTCCTCGTGCGTGCCGGTAAAGCAGTGCATCACCGCGCCCGTCAGCTTCGGCAGCCAGGGAGCCAGTACCGCAGCAAAGCGCTCGTGCGCCTCGCGACAGTGGAGAAACACAGGCATATTCAGTTCAGCGGCCAGCGCCAGATGCGCATCAAAGGCATTTTCCTGCTGCTCGTGCGCGGCAAGATTGCGGTTGTAATCAAGCCCGCACTCGCCAATGGCGACCACCTGCGGCCGCTCCGCCAGCCGACGCAGCATATTGGCCGTCTCATTCGACCATTCACTGGCGTGATGTGGATGCACACCCGCCGTAGATCAGCAAAAGTCTGGCTGACGCTCGGCCAGCCGCTGCGCCTGCTGGCTCTCCAGCGCATTGGTCCCGGTGGTTAACATGCCGGTGACGCCCGCTTCGCGCGCACGCTTTACCACCTTGTCGCTGTCGGCGGCCAATTGTGTGCTGGTCAGGTTTACACCGATATCAAACATAGTTTTTCCCATGGCTCATTAAACAAAAACCGCCCAGATGGGCGGTTCGGTAACAGTGTCTACCCGCCAGGTGCGGGAAGTCTCCTGATTGCGGGTCAGGAATCTGTGTGCTGTTCCTCATCCTGTGCCCGACGCCCCTTCCCAACGTAGTAACGGGAAAAGAATACGCCGACTTCAAACAGGCAGTACATCGGAATAGCGAGCAAAGTTTGCGAGAAAACGTCTGGTGGTGTGAGCAGCATCCCAACAACGAATGCGCCGACCAGAATGTAGGGACGTTTCTTTTTCAGATATTCCGGGGTGGTGATGCCGGTCCAGCACAACAGCACAATCGCAACCGGGACTTCGAACGCCACACCAAACGCCATAAAGAGCGTCATGACGAAGTCGAGGTAGTTAGTGATATCGGTAGCGATGGTTACACCTTGCGGCGCGGTTTTGGCAAAGAAGCCGAACGCCAGCGGGAAGACAACGAAATAGGCAAAGGCTACGCCAACGTAAAACAGCAGGGTGCTGGAGAACAGCAGCGGCATGACCAGCTTGCGTTCGTTACGATAGAGCGCCGGGGCGACAAAGGCCCACACCTGATACAAAATCACCGGCACGGCGAGGAAAACCGACACAATAATGGTGAGCTTAATCGGGGTGAAAAACGGCGAGGCGACGTCGGTGGCAATCATGCTCGCGCCTGCCGGCATCTGGCTGATTAACGGTGAGGCGACCAGATGATAGATGTCATTGGCGAAATAGATCAGCGCCATGAAAATCACAGACACTGCGACAATGCAGTAGAGCAGACGCTTACGCAGCTCAATCAGATGGCTGATAAGCGGTTGGGTATCTTCAACGGCCATGGTTATCGTTCATCACTTGCAGAAGAGGTTGTTGCCGGGCTGCGTGAAGCGGCCGGTTCAGATTTCACAACCGGCGCTTCCTGGTTCACATCGGATTTAGCGGTTACAGCGGTCTCTGCGGTCACACTGGGAGCTTGCGCAGGCACACTGTCCTGGGTTTCAGCCGTCGCTGGCGTCACGGATTCAGCCGCGCGCTGCGGCGGCGTGTGTATGGTATTGGCTTCATCCTCGGCTTTTTCTATGTCAATGCTCTGCTGAACCGAACGCTTCATGGAATCTGCGGTTTTACGCAACTCTTCCATTGACTCTTTCAGCTCTGGCGACATGGTACCACGACTCGCCTCTTCCATTTTTTTCAGACTGTCCTGCAACTCCTGCAGCTTCAGTTCCTGTGCCAGCTCGTGCTGTACGTTGGCGGCCAGCGAGCGCATCGCCCGGATCCAGCCTACTACCGTTTTTACCGCAACCGGCAGTCGCTGCGGGCCGAGTACAATCAGCCCGATCACGCACACCAGTACCAGTTCACTAAAACCAATGTCGAACACGGTTTACACCTGCTTGTCGTTTTTAACGTCTTCTTTATTAGCCGAAGTTTGCTGTTTATCCGCCAGCGTTTTGGCATTGAAATCAGCGTCCTGCTGGTTTGGTTTGCTCTTTTTCTCATCCTCATCGCCCATGGCCTTTTTAAAGCCTTTGATAGATGAACCGAGATCTGAACCCAGGTTTTTTAACTTATTTGTTCCAAACAGGAGAACAACGATGACGGCAATAATTAATAATTGCCAGATACTGATACCGCCCATGAGATAGTGCCTCTGATGTTGCGAGATATTGAGAAGAGTAATGTCAGCCAAAAGCCCTGATGACGCCGGGCTTAAGGCTGCGACATTACCGCGATTCAGGCGTGGCTGACAATTAGTTTGTCTTACGCCAGCCGATTAACCAAGTGACGATGCCCGCCTCCATTAACAGGGCTGGGAAGAAATCCCAGTCCGGGCGGCTTAACAATACGGCCGTACCGCTTAGCAGAAGGGTCGTACCTATGCCAAACAGGTAGCGCGACTTATATTGCCGCGTGCGCTGCTCCTGCATATCGGTGGTCAGCTTATTAACGCTGTGCTGCAGGAGTTTATGGTGCCGCATACTTTCGTAAAACAATTCCGGAAGCTCAGGCAGTTTTTCTGCCCAGAAAGGCGCTTTGTCTTTAACAGCGCGCAGGATTGCAGGCAAACCAATCTGGTCTTTAATCCACTCTTCCAGGAACGGCTTCGCTGTTTTCCATAGGTCGAGCTGCGGATAGAGCTGACGACCAATCCCCTCAATATAGAGTAGCGTTTTTTGCAGCAGCACCAGTTGCGGCTGCACTTCCATATTGAAACGACGCGCGGTGCTGAACAGGTTGAGCAGCACGTGCCCGAAGGAGATCTCCGCCAGCGGCTTTTCAAAGATAGGTTCGCAGACGGTGCGGATAGCGAACTCAAAATCTTCAACGTTGGTATCTGGCGGTACCCAGCCCGAGTCAACGTGCAGCTCCGCGACCTTGCGGTAGTCGCGGTTAAAGAAGGCGATAAAGTTCTCGGCCAGGTAGCGCTTATCCTCTTTGTTCAGCGAACCGACGATGCCGCAGTCGATACCGATATATTGCGGATCTTCTGGATGGTCATAGCTGACAAAAATATTGCCCGGATGCATATCGGCATGGAAGAAGCTGTCGCGGAACACCTGGGTGAAGAAGACCTGCACGCCGCGCTCGGCCAGCAGTTTCATATTGACGCCGTGCTGCTCGAGCATCGCCACGTCTGAGATTGGAATACCGTAGATGCGCTCCATCACCAGCATGGTTTCGCTACAGTAGTCGGAATAGATTTCCGGCATGTAGAGCATGCGGCTGTCTTCGAAGTTACGGCGCAGCTGGATGGCGTTAGCCGCTTCGCGCAGCAGATTAAGCTCGTCAATCAGGGTCTTTTCGTAGTCGCGCACAACTTCCATCGGACGCAGAAGACGTCCATCTGGCAGCAGACGCGGCACCCAGCGTGCCAGACGGTAGATCAGCTTCATATCCGCTTTGATCACCGGCAGGATGTCCGGGCGAATTACTTTGATCACCACTTTCTTGCCTGTGGCTTTCAGGGTCGCGGTATGCACCTGAGCGATCGACGCCGACGCCAGCGGTTTGATATCGAAATCATCGAACCAGGTTTCAACTGGACCGCAAATAGACTTTTCGATCTGCTCTTTGGCTTTTACACCGTCAAAGGGTGCAACGCGATCCTGTAAGATCGCCAGCTGATCGGCAATGATCGGTGGAAACAGATCGCGACGCGTAGAGAGCATCTGGCCGAACTTAATCCACACCGGACCAAGCTGCTCCATTGCCAGGCGCATACGGACGCCAATCTTTTTGTCTTTGTGGCGGTTGGTGATCCAGAAAACGCCGCGACGCCAGAGGCGCAGCGGAAGGGTAAGGCGCATGCGGGGGATCAGTTCATCAAGACCGTAAGTTAAAAAGACCTTGATGATGAAATATAAACGGCGAATTTCTCCAAACGTCATTTCGCCTCCAGCTGCGCTAAACGCGCATTCAGCGCATCAAGCGAACGTTCCATCGCGTCTACCTCCTCAGAAAACCACGCCAGTTCCAGCGCGCCGGGCGCGACGCGCCACTCTTCGGTTAATGCCTGCCCCAAATAATCCTGACGACGCGAGACCTCGCCACGAAACAGCCGCAGCGCGCGCTGCGCCGTCTGGCTGACGCCCTGCGCGGCAATGTCGCCAATCCAGGGCGCGAGATATTCGGCCGGGTCCAGTTCCGCCAGATCGATTAGCGCGGAAAAGCGCTGCACCACTTGCAGATCGCCTTCGACCTGTAGCTCGCCGCTGCGGATCATGCTGGTGAGCTGCTGGCGGTCACGCAGCTTTGGCAGGATTTTCAGCTGCGTGATGACCGTACAGTGGATGCTGTCCTGCCAGTCGCTCAGGACGTCGAGCTGCTGCTCGCTGAAGACCAGCACCAGCGGATGCGATAGCTCATCGAGGCGCAGCGTAAGAACCTGCCCTGCCAGACGCTGGCGCGCGGCTTTCAGGCTGCAATCGCGATAGAGCACGAGGTTTAGCACGGTCTCAAGACCGGCAGTAATCAAGGGCGTTAAGCGCATCACCATATCCGGTTAAAACTTAAATCCACGATGCAGCGCGACGATGCCGCCGGTCATGTTGTAGAAGTTGGTGTTCTCGAATCCGGCGTCGTTCATCATCGCCTTCAGGGTCTCCTGATCGGGATGCATGCGGATCGACTCCGCCAGATAGCGGTAGCTTTCGGCGTCCTGCGCCACCAGCTGGCCGACGCGCGGCAGAATATGGAACGAGTAGGCGTCATAAGCCTTGCTGAGCGGATCGAGCACGGGCTTAGAGAACTCCAGCACCAGCAGGCGTCCGCCCGGTTTTAGCACGCGGAACATGGACGCCAGCGCTTTCTCTTTGTCGGTCACGTTACGCAGGCCGAAAGAGATAGTGATGCAGTCGAAATGGTTATCCGGAAAAGGCAGCGCTTCCGCGTTAGCCTGCACGTAGCTGACGTTGCCGACTACGCCGAGATTGCGCAGCTTGTCGCGGCCCATTTTCAGCATAGAGCTGTTGATGTCCGCCAGTACCACCTGGCCGCTTTCGCCAACTAGACGGGAGAACTTCGCCGTCAGATCGCCTGTGCCACCCGCCAGATCCAGCACGCGCTGTCCACGGCGCACGGCGCTGCTGTCAATGGTAAAACGCTTCCAGATGCGATGGATGCCAAACGACATCAGATCGTTCATCAGGTCATATTTCGCCGCTACGGAGTGAAACACGTCCGCGACTTTGTCAGCTTTTTCGCTTTTGGCGACTGTCTGAAAGCCAAAATGGGTAGTTTCGTGCTGTGATTCATCTGCCATCGGTTTTACCTGTTCCACAAACAATACTTTCCGAAGTGTATCAGAGTCAGGGTAGCCAAGCACGCGACGACCAGCTTATTCGTGGAGCCGCCTCACACGTGCACCCACTGGATCGGATACCGCATCGGGCACCTGCTCTTCGTCCCATGCCTTTTCTGGCATCGCCTGCTCAACTAACTGGGGATTAATCGAACGTTTAACTTCAACGCCCAGCGATTTAAACGCTTCACTCTGCGCGATTAGGTTGCCGCGCCCTTCCGCCAGCTTTTTCATCGCCTCGCGGTAGCTGTTGTGCACCTTGTCCAGATTATGGCCGATGCCGCTCATATCATCGACGAACAGCCGCATTTTGTCGTACAGGCGCGCCGCGCGATTGGCGATCTGCTGGGCATTTCGGCTCTGGTGCTCATAGCGCCAGAGGTTATTAATAGTGCGCAGCGCCACCAGCAGCGTGGTAGGGCTCACCAGCATGATGTTTTGCTGTAGCGCCTCGTTGATCAGCTCTGGCTGGCGGTCGATCGCCAGCAGAAACGCAGGCTCTACCGGGATAAACATCAACACATAGTCCAGCGAGCGTAAACCAGCAAGCTGCTGATAATCTTTACGGCCCAGCAGCCGAATGTGGCTGCGAACGGCGGCAACATGCTCCTGTAGTGCCTGCTCGCGCGTCACTTCATCCTCTGCATTGAAATAGCGCTCATAGGCAACCAGCGTCATCTTGGCGTCTACCACCACATCTTTGCCCTGCGGCAGACGCACGATCACATCCGGCTGCATTCTGCCCTGCTGCTCCGACTGCAGGCTAACCTGCGTCTGGTATTCGTAGCCTTCACGCAGCCCAGAAGCCTCCAGAACGCGGCTCAGCACCACTTCGCCCCAGTTGCCCTGAATTTTGTTGTCGCCTTTCAGCGCTTTGGTGAGGTTAATTGCCTCCTGCGCCATCTGCGCATTCAGCTGCTGTAGCTGGCGGATCTCATGCTCCAGCGTGTGGCGCTCGCGCGCTTCCTGGCCAAAGCTGTCATGCACCTGACGACGAAAGCCGTCCAGCTGTTCGCGCAGCGGGCCAATCAGGCTATTAATACTCTGGCGGTTCTGTTCGTCGACGCGGCGGCCGCTGTTTTCGAAGATACGGTTGGCGAGATTTTCGAACTGCGCGCTGAGGCGCTGTTCGCTGTTGGTGAGCAAACGCTGCTTCTCCTCCGCGGCGAAGCGCGTCTCTTCAAGGCGGATGGTGACTTCGCGCAGTTCGGCTTCCTGTGCGCTGTTGACCTCCAGCTGATTGCGCAGCTCACGGTTGAGCTGTTCGCACTCGCCGCGCCAGTAATCGAGCTGTTGCAGCCGCTCCTGCGCACCGCTCAGGGAGCCGTGCAGCTGACGCATCTCCTGTTCGCGCTGCTGTAGCTGCTGCTGTAGCTGTTCAAGCTGCTGCTGCTGACGCTGCTGTGCCTCCTGCTGCAAACGCCGCTCGGTGGTAAAGCTGGCCGCCTGATGGCTGGCGCGCAGCTGCGCCAGAATCCAGCCGATACTCAGTCCGGCGAGCGCCAGACAGGCGCTGATAATAATCTGCTGATCCATAATTCCCTCGCGACGCGCGTTGCTCGGGAAAAGGTAAAGTCGGCCTGTATGAATGTCCAGACTATTTGTAAGCGTATCGTTCAGACCGTTTTTCATTTTTCTCCGTGTTTCCTACCATAGAC
>JAUHTP010000043.1:0-18568 GCA_031332935.1 Candidatus Pantoea bathycoeliae
AAGCAACAACCTGAACCTGATTCAGTGCTTGCAAAACAGAGGTAGTCCATAGATGCTAGAATGTGCGTACTGTTTTTTCGCGTCTAACCCGTTTTTTGTCATCCAGACACAAAACTTGCGCATCTAAGGCACTACTGAATGAAAATCAAAACACGCTTCGCACCCAGCCCGACCGGCTACCTGCACGTCGGCGGCGCACGCACCGCGCTCTACTCCTGGCTCTTTGCTCGCCATAACCAGGGCGAATTCTTCCTACGTATTGAAGACACCGATCTGGAGCGTTCAACGCCGGAAGCCATTGAAGCCATCATGGATGGGATGAACTGGCTGAGCTTGGAGTGGGACGAAGGCCCGTACTACCAGACCAAACGCTTCGATCTCTACAATAATGTGATCGACGAAATGCTGGAAGCGGGCACCGCCTATAAATGCTACTGCTCTAAAGAGCGCCTTGAACAGCTGCGTGAAACCCAAATGGCCAACGGCGAAAAGCCTCGCTACGACGGCCGCTGCCGCGATAGCCACGACCATCACGCGGCGGATGAGCCTTGTGTGGTGCGCTTCCGTAACCCGCAGGAAGGCTCGGTCATCTTTGACGACCAGATCCGTGGCCCGATCGAGTTCAGCAACCAGGAACTGGATGACCTGATCATCCGCCGCACCGACGGATCGCCGACCTACAACTTCTGCGTGGTTGTCGACGACTGGGATATGGGCATCACCCACGTTATTCGCGGTGAAGACCACATCAACAACACGCCGCGCCAGATCAACATCCTCAAAGCCATTGGCGCGCAGGTGCCGGTCTATGCACACGTCTCCATGATCTTGGGCGATGACGGCAAAAAGCTCTCCAAGCGTCATGGCGCAGTGGGCGTTATGCAGTACCGCGACGACGGCTATCTGCCGGAAGCATTGCTCAACTATCTGGTCCGCCTGGGCTGGTCGCACGGCGATCAGGAAATCTTCTCTATCCCAGAGATGAAAGAGCTGTTTACGCTTGATGCCGTCAGCAAATCTGCTAGCGCCTTTAATACCGAGAAGCTGCAGTGGCTCAACCACTACTATATCAACAGCATGCCGCCGGAATATGTGGCGACGCACCTGCAATGGCACATTGAACAGCAGAACATCGACACCCGTACCGGCCCGGAACTGACGAAGCTGGTTACGCTGCTGGGTGAGCGCTGCAAAACGCTGAAAGAGATGGCAGCATCCTGCCGTTACTTCTATGAAGAGTTCGATGAGTTTGATGCCGACGCGGCGAAAAAGCATCTGCGCCCGTTTGCGTGTCAGCCGCTGGAAGTGGTGCGCGACAAGCTGAACGCCATTACCGACTGGACGGCAGAAAACGTGCATCATGCGATTCAGAGCACGGCAGACGAGCTGGAAGTGGGAATGGGCAAAGTTGGCATGCCGCTGCGCGTTGCCGTCACCGGCGCTGGTAAGTCACCCGGTCTGGACGTCACCGTTGAGGCTATTGGTCGTAGCCGCAGCGTAGCGCGTATTGAAAAAGCGCTGGCCTTTATCGCAGAACGCGAAGCGCAGGTCTGATAAAAAAAACCGGAAGCATCACGCTTCCGGTTTTTTTATTCTTCGCTAATCCCCAACCGTTGCAGTACGCCATTAATACCTTCACGCAGAATCATCGCAGCGAGCAAGTCTTGCTCATTCTGTGTCATTTGCTGTACGGAACTTAATAGTAACGCTGGTAAAGAATTCTGTTGCGCAGTGTAAGACGCGTTAGGCTCGCTCAGATTACGCATGGACTGAATAAAGCTCTTCACACGCTCGTCAATATGGATCAATCTCGCTTTACCGCCTTGTACGCCGGGCTTCGGCGTGGTGGTCCAGTTTTCGCGCTTGATCCATTTATTCACCGTTTGACGACTATAACCCGTTTCATTCGCCAGCTCATCGGGGGTTAACCATTCCTTTTTCACGATGCTGTCCCTGTTTAATACATTAGTTCTACATCTTACAGCAAATCGTTACGTGTGAAAGTAACCCAGAGGGAAATTGCCTTTTGCCATGCGACAAAAGGCAAAAAAATTTACTGGGCAGAGCTCACCGCTTCAGCAGAAGGGCGGAAGGCAAGGAAGTAGGCGAGGCCAACAAAAACTGCACCGCCAACGCTATTGCCCAGGAACACGGCGATGAAATTCGGTGCATATTCCGCCCAGCTCAGCTGGCCAGCAAAAATAGCTGCAGGCACGATAAACATATTCGCGACGACGTGCTGGAAGCCGATAGCAATAAAAGCCATTACCGGGAACCACATCCCGAAGATTTTACCCACCACATTTTTACTGGCGAACGCCAGCCATACAGCCAGGCAGACCAGCCAGTTACAACCGATACCGGAAATAAACGCGTGCATGAAGTCAGCGTTAACTTTAGCGCTGGCGATAGCGACGGTTTTCTTCAGGTAATCGCCTTCGGTCATGCCCTGCATATGGCCAAAGAACCAGGCGACCGCGAGGCTGCCAATAAAGTTGGCGATAGCGACCCAGAACCAGTTACGCAGTACGGCAAAGCCACTAATACGGTGCGCGAACCAGGCAACCGGCATGGTCATAATGTTGCCGGTCAGCAGCTCGCCGCCCGCCAGTACGGTCAGGATCAGACCAACCGGGAACACGGCTGCGCCCAGCAGACCGCCGAACGAGCTCCAGTCAGCCGGGAGCGAATTGATTACGTACAGATCGAGCAGGAAGCCGATGGCAATAAAGGCCCCAGCCATAAAGCCAAGAATTAACAACGTCGGAATGGAGGCGCGGCTTTTAGTGACGCCAGCCTGAATCGCCAGTTGAGCGATTTCTTTAGGTGAATGCAGCGACATAGTATCTCGAATATTATAGTTGTGACAGGGATGGTGTTGTGTAAAGGCGTGGACAGCGATGACCACATGGTTAGCGGGCTAAGTTTTACAAGGCTTTTAACGGAAAACAAGAAAAATCCTAAAGGGTGATTAACCGTAATTTAACCTGAATGGGGTAGAAAAAGGGAGAGCATGGCTGGCGGGCTACGAATAAAAGCCTGTGAAA
Organism: Candidatus Pantoea bathycoeliae; assembly: GCA_031332935.1. Taxonomy (GTDB): domain Bacteria; phylum Pseudomonadota; class Gammaproteobacteria; order Enterobacterales; family Enterobacteriaceae; genus Pantoea; species Pantoea bathycoeliae. Next base: position 3,048 of record JAUHTP010000043.1, read on the forward strand.
AAACAGCGCAATCCGTGACTTGCGGGCTTTTTCAGCGATCGAGCGCGCTTCTTCATTTTGCCGTTGACACCCTGAGGACGGTTTCATATCATGCCGTCCGTCGAGTAACACGACAGTTTTTTTCGGTTCGGGGCTATAGCTCAGCTGGGAGAGCGCTTGCATGGCATGCAAGAGGTCAGCGGTTCGATCCCGCTTAGCTCCACCAAATCGCTTCCCAACGATTTGGCACTGAAAAAACGATTCCAGATGTGGGGGTATAGCTCAGCTGGGAGAGCGCTTGCATGGCATGCAAGATGTCATGCGGTTCGATCACGCTTATCTCCACCACTATCTAAGCCCTGATTTCTCAGGCACATTCCAGAAATAAAACGATTAGATGCTTTCACAAGCATAAAAAAGCGACATTGCTGCCGTTCATTGTTTGCGTGGAAATCTTATGCGGTCACGTTTTGCGCCTGCGGCTGTAATACCCGGAAGCCGTGCGTGCCGTCGCGATCCAGCTGCGCCACCAGCCCATATTCCCAGTCGAGATAGGCCTGCATCACCGCAGCCTCAATATCGGTGCCCTCATAGGGGCGGCGATAGCGATCAACTGCCGGCGACAGCAGTGCATCTTCACCGGCATCCGTCGGCAGTCCGGCGTTACGCCATGCCGCGTTGCAGCACATAAACCGGTTTCCCGGTCAGCGCCTGCACCTGTTCTACCGCATATCCCGCCAGCAGGCTACTGCCGCAGGTTAAGACGTAACGTTCGGCATTGGGCAGCAACGCGTTGCCGTGCTGTTGCAGCGTCGAGCGCAGCAGCCAGGCTGCGCTAGGAATATGACTCTTCACGTGGTTGGCGCGCGTGGTGAAATCCAGTACCTGGGTATCGCCCTGCTTTAGCTGAAATAGCATCTGCGGATGGCGCAGCAGGCACCTGCGCCGACCAGCCGCCCGTTGCGCTGAAATCCTGCGGCTGCACGCCGTCAAGCACCGCGACTTCCCAGCCCATCTGCGCCAGCCAGGACGCCGCCATGCTGGCGCGCACGCCGTCACTATCCACCAGCACAATACGCGTGCCGCGCACGCTGGCGTAGTGATCGGTTTCCTGCACCAGCTGGCCGCCTGGAACGTGTCGGCTGCCCGGCAGATGTCCGGCGCTGTACTCATCGGTGTCGCGCACGTCAGACAGGTAAGTGGTGCGTGCCTCCTGCTGCCAGCGTGCCAGCGCAGCGGCGTCAATGCGTGCTACGCCCGCCGGATCCGCTACCTGACGCGCCAGCGCCACGGCATGACGATGCGCGGTTTCGCTGGTCTCGCCATAGCGACTGCTCTGCTGCTGTTCCAGCGCTAAACCCGCCAGCGTCCAGTCGATAGTGCCGTTAAGCAGCGCATAAACCGGGTTGCGGATCCCGGCGTTTACCAGCGACTGCGTGCCGATAATGCTGCGCGTGCGGCCCGCACAGTTGACGATTACCGTGGTGTCGGGTGAGGGTGCAATATCGCGCACGCGCAGCACCAGTTCGCCGCCCGGTACGCTGATGCCGCCGTGTGGTATTCGTCAAAGCGGCGCGCGTCGAGCACCACCACGTCGGCCTTGTCGCGCAGCAGCGCATTAACCTGCTCAGCCGCCAGCGACGGCGTATGGTTATGATGCTCCACCAGCTCACCAAAGGCTTTGCTCGGCGAGTTCACGTCGATAAACAGCTCGTCACCCGCAGCAGTCCAACCGGCAAGGTCATCTTTCAGCAGGGCAATATTGCTGTAGCCCCAGGCCGCCGCGCGCTCTGCTGCAACCTGCGCCAAGCCTTCGCCGTTGTCATACAGCGTGATGGCCTTATCACGGCGCGGAATGCGATCCAGCCACTCCCGCTCCAGTTTCGAAAGCGGAATATTGACGGCAAACAGCGGATGACCTTGCGCATAGAGCGCCTCGTCGCGCACGTCGACCAGCGCCACTTCCTGCTGCGGACGCAGCGCCTGTTGAATCTCTGCGGCGTCGAGCAGCTCACTGCCGCGCTCAAGAATCGCTGCCTCGTCCGGCTGCTGGTCGAGCATAACGGCAAGCTGCGCCACAAAATCGCGCAGCCGGTGATGTTGAAGATCGCTCACGATTTATTCTCCTGATACTGCTTCGCCACCTGATTTGCCCCGTTCGCCAGGCTGAAATCAAACGCGCTGCTGACATCGACCGCTTTGGGCAGCACCTGATAGCGATGGAAGAAGTTAGCGGATTTTTGCAGCGTGGTGATAATGGAAGCATCTAAGACCAGCGGGCAGATACGCGCGTCGGCGATCCAGCTGCTGGTGATGGTGGTCGGCATATTGAGGGATTTACCCAGCGCCTAGGCAAACGGCTGTGGATGCTGCGCTGCCCACACCTGCGCCTTTGCCAGACGCGTCAGCAGATCGGCGATGGCTTTGCGTTTTTCTGGGTTGGCCAGCGCCTCTTTACGCGCCAGCGCATAGGAGTAGCCGGACATAATGCCGTTGCCGCCGCCCTGCGGCACGCGCACCGTGCCATCCACCTGTGTTGAGGTGACGATATAGGGGTTCCCACGGTTCCCTGGCTGCAACCGCGCCGGAGGTCAGCGCTGCGCGGCCATCAACTGGGCCAAGGAAGCGCAGCGTCACGTCGTCGGGTTTCAGGCCTGTGCGCTCCAGCAGGCCGAGGATCAGATAGTGTCCCCAGCCGCCGCGGTTAACGGCAATCTGCTTGCCTTTCAGATCCTGCAGGCTCTGAATACCGGCATCAGGCCGCGTCAGCAGCACAATGCTGTCTGGGTTGTTCTGCCATGCGCCAACGGCCTTCACCGGTGCGCCTGCGGCATAAACAAACAGGAACGGCAGATCGCCGGTAAAGCCGACATAAAGTGCGCCCGCATTTAGCGCCTCCTGCACCGGCGCGCCAGAGTCGAAGGCGGTGAGCTTCAGGTCATAGGGCAGATTATCCAGCTCGCCCGAGGCCTTCAGCGAAGCGATCGGCCTTGACGTCACCGAGACGCAGCGTGACTTTTTCGGCAGCGAAGGCGTGGTTAAGGCTCAACGCTAGGGTTATTCCGGCAAACAGGGCGGCCAGGCGCATTAGGCGCTCCTTTTGCCGCGCGTTTGCGCAGCCACTTTTCGCGCGTCAGCGGCAGCAGTTCGCGACTGTACTCAACCGCATCATTCAAGGGATCGAAACCACGGATCAGCACGCTGTCGATACCTAGGTTGTAGTAATCGAGCAGCGCGTCTGAGACCTGATCCGCCGTGCCCACCAGCGCGGTAGAGTTATAACAGCCGCTAACCAGCTTCGCTAAGCCGGTCCACAGCACTTTACCGTGGCGGTCGCTTTCGTTAGCCGCTGCCAGCAGACACTGCGCGCCCACGCTTTGCGGTTTAGGCAGGCCGAAGGTGTAGCACGATTCCGCCAGCTGTTTTTGCGCCGTTTCGTAGATATGCTCAACGCGCTCCTAGGCCTCTTTTTCGGTTTTGCCGATAATCGGTCGGAAAGAGATGTTGAATTTGATGTCGCGCCCCTGCTTTGCCGCGGCGCGCACGGTTTGCACGGTTTCTGCTGCGCCCTGAAGCGGTTCGCCCCACAGTGCAAAGACGTCGGCATGGCGTGCAGCAACGTCGATCGCTTCCAGTGAGGAGCCGCCAAAGTAGACCGGCAATTTGTGTTGCAGCGGTTTGATGGCGGAGAAGGCCTGCTCGGCGCGGTAAAAGTCGCCCTGGTGGTTATAAGCCTGTTCTGAGGTCAGGCTTTTATTCCCTACAGGAACTTGATGCGCGACGTGTTGGCCGCGGCGTGCGCCGTAACGAGAAAACCGTCTGGTTGAGCGGACCAGTAGCCCACCAGAAACCGGTCAAATCCCGCCTCTTAGTGGGCGCGGGCAAAGTTAGGATGTAGTTTTTATCGAATAGTGGCCCGCTGGCCGGAATGATTTCAGACGCCAGACCGTGGCCGATCATGCCCAAAAATTGAATGCTCATGCTGTTCTCCCAATGTTAAGTCATCAGAAAAACTACGGGGCAGCGGGCGCGCGATAAAATTCGATATTGTGCAAAGGAATTGCGTTAAACGGAGAAGGGCGTATGACGGGGCTGAAACAGAAATATGGGCGTTATAACAAGCAGGAATAATTAAGAATAAGGGCGAGAACCTGTCTCGCCCTTTCTCATCAGAATGCCAGCACCAGACCAGCAATCGCGGCGGAAAGCTCGCTGACCAGCGTTGAGCCGTACAGCAGCTTCAGGCCTAAGCGTGACACCACGTTGCCTTGCTCTTCGTTCAGGCCTTTGATTGCGCCAGCCACGATGCCGATAGAGGAGAAGTTGGCAAAGGAAACCAGGAACACCGACAGGATGCCTTCCGAGTGCGGTGACAGCTGGCCCGCCAGTTTTTGCAGATCTATCATCGCCACAAACTCGTTGGAAACCAGCTTGGTTGCCATGATGCTGCCCACCTGCAGCGCTTCGTGCGCCGGTACACCCATGACCCAAGCAAACGGATAGAACACATAGCCCAGCACACCTTGGAAGCTAATACCAAAGATGAAATCAAACAGCGGGTTCAGACCAGAAATCAGGGCGATAAAGCCAATCAGCATCGCCGCCACGATCATGGCCACGCGGAAACCGGCAAGGATGTACTCGCCCAGCATTTCGAAGAAGCTCTGGCCTTTGTGGATGTCCTGCAGCTGCAGGTCTTCTTCGTTGTCGACTCGGTACGGATTGATCAGCGACAGGACAATAAAGGTGCTGAACATGTTAAGCACCAGCGCCGCGACCACATATTTGGGTTGCAGCATGGTCATATAGGCACCAACGATCGACATCGAAACGGTCGACATTGCGGTCGCGGCCATGGTGTACATGCGGCGCTGCGACATTTTGCCTAGAATATCCTTATAGGCGATAAAGTTTTCTGACTGTCCCAAAATCAGAGAGCTAACGGCATTAAAAGATTCCAGTTTGCCCATGCCATTGATCTTGGACAGCACGGTACCGATCCCGCGGATCACCCATGGCAGGATGCGGAAGTGTTGCAGGATACCGATCAGCGCAGAGATAAAGACGATAGGGCAGAGCACGTTGAGGAAGAAGAAGGCGAGGCCTTTATCGTTCATATTGCCGAATACGAAGTTCGTGCCTTCAGCAGCGTACTTGAGCAGATGATCGAACATACCCGCGAAGCCTTTAACGAACCAGAGCCCCGCTTCGGAATTCAGGAAGAACCACGCCAGAAGCACTTCAATGACCAGTAGCTGGACAATGTAGCGAATACGAATACTTTTACGGTCATGGCTGACGAGTAACGCCAGCACGCCTACCATCACTAGTGCTAAAAGGAAGTGCAAAACATGGGACATGATTGCTCCAAATTTGAGGAGAGTTGTAATTTGCTGCGTATTCTATGTAACGCGTTACTTTAAAAAGAGATAAAATCCACATTATAAGGATTCGCTATCACCTAACTTCTCAGAAAACTCTCACAGGTCACAGTCTGTTCACAAACATTCACACCAAATATCCAGAAATTTATTGTCTATAATACATCCAAAGCATAGAGTGAGAGCCATTGCACATTTTTTAGCAAGCTTGGCTTTACCGCAAGGTATAGCAATAGCTATACTTTATAGTATTATCTATCAAAATGATAACTACAACCACATTTCACTTTCCGCGATCGAGCCATAAGCTGCCATGGTTAGACGCGTTCAGACAGGTAGAGAATTATGTTTGAGAGCCGTACCGCCGAGCGTGCCGCTCGCGAAGCCAGAAAAGTTAAGCTCGCGCTGCTGGGTCCGGCGTTTATCGCCGCTATAGGCTACATCGACCCGGGTAATTTCGCTACCAATATTCAGGCGGGGGCAGCCTACGGCTATAAGCTGCTGTGGGTCGTCGTCTGGGCCAATATCATGGCGATGATCATCCAGCTGATGTCCGCCAAGCTGGGCATCGCCACCTGCAAAAACCTTGCTGAACATATCCGCGATCGCTTCCCGCGTCCGGCGGTGTGGTTCTACTGGGTGCAGGCTGAAATTATCGCCATGGCCACCGATCTGGCGGAGTTTATCGGCGCGGCGCTCGGCTTTAAGCTGCTGCTTAGCATTTCGCTGCTACAGGGCGCGGTGCTGACCGGCGTGGCAACCTTTTTAATCCTGATGCTGCAAAGCCGGGGCCAAAAGCCGCTGGAGCTGGTGATCGGCGGCCTGCTGCTGTTTGTGGCGGCGGCCTATATCGTCGAGCTATTCTTCTCGCAGCCGAAAGTGAGCGAGCTGGTGACCGGTATGGTACTGCCTTCGTTACCGACGTCAGATGCGGTATTCCTTGCGGCGGGCGTGCTAGGCGCAACCATTATGCCGCACGTTATCTACCTGCATTCGGCGCTGACGCAGGCTGGCCCGAGCGGTAATAAAAGCCAGCGCTACTCCTCAACCAAGCTGGATGTGGCGATCGCCATGACCATTGCCGGCTTTGTTAATCTGGCGATGATGGCAACCGCCGCCGCCGCGTTCCACTTTAGCGGCCACAGCGGCATTGCCGAGCTCGATCAGGCCTACCTGACGCTGACGCCGCTGCTCGGCCATGCGGCTGCAACGGTGTTTGGCCTGAGCCTGGTCGCTGCGGGCCTTTCTTCGACTGTCGTGGGCACGCTTGCTGGTCAGGTGGTGATGCAGGGCTTTATTCGCTTCCATATTCCGCTGTGGGTGCGCAGCGTCGTGACCATGATGCCCTCATTTATCGTCATTATGGCGGGCTGGGATCCGACGCGTATTCTGGTTATGAGCCAGGTGTTGCTGAGCTTCGGTATCGCGTTGGCGCTGGTGCCGCTGCTGTCGTTTACCGGCAATCGGGAAATTATGGGCGAGATGGTGAACTCCCGTCTGATGCAGAACGCCGGGCGTGCCATTGTGGTGCTGGTTGTTGCGCTTAATGCCTATCTGCTGATTGGCGAAGTGCTCGGGCTGTAACACTCGCTAAAAAAGCCCGGTAAACCGGGCTATTTCTTTAATGGTCATGATGGCGCTTTTCCTCATGCCAGTGATGGCGTCGCTCGCGTTTATGCCAGCGACGTTCACGCTCCCACTGCTGGTGACGGCGCCACTCTTCATTACGCCACCAGCGATGGTTGTTGTATTGATAACGCTCGTTCCACCAGCGCGGCTCGCGCCAGCGGCCGCCATCCCAGTAGTTACCGTGACGATCGCGATCTCCCAGATTCAGCGTTACGCCCGGTGCCAGGCTAATAGAGGCTCCGGCGGGATCGCCAAAGGCGACAGGCAGGTCAGCAAAGCAGCAAAAACAGCAAATTTCATCTTCTTCTCCTTGTCAGCGGTAGAACCACTGCGGTGCGGGCCGTATTGTGCCCGCGCATTGCCTGTGTTGCGAGTAGAGTGTCGCTGACAATTGTGAGGAAAATCTGAAGAAAGTGGGGATTGAGACTATTCCGGCTGAAGAAACGCCCGGTACGAACGGGGCGGATAATCGGTTACAGCAGCGCACCTTCGATAGCAGAAAGCTCAGCAATGGTGAAATGGCGGTTCGCCAGCATCTCCACCGCGTCATCGATTCGCGCGGTTTTACTGGCACCAATCAATACTGAAGTAATGCGCGCATCGCGCAGCACCCAGGCGAGCGCCATCTGCGCCAGCTTCTGACCACGCTGTTGGGCAACGTCGTTCAACTGACGCACTTTTCCATCTTCTCATCGGTAAGCTGATCCTCGCGCAGGAACTTGCTGCCGCTCGCCACGCGTGAGTCCTCTGGAATGCCCTGCAGATGCGGTCAGTCAGCACACCGCCCGCCAGCGGTGAGAAGGCGATACAGCAGACGCTATTGTCGCCTAACGTCTCCAGCAGGCCATTCTCCGGGCCGCGTTCGAACATCATCTTTCGCAGGCACGGCGGGTTGCACTGCTGGCTGATTTTCTCGCCGCGCTCTGGCAGCAGCAGGCAGCGAAAGTGGCGTTTGCGATCTTATCGAGCAGGCCGAGGCGACAATCTGCGTTGGCGTGCGTTTTACCGACACCCTGACCGCGGGTTTTACCCAGCAGCTGGCAACGTCACAGCTGATCGACATCCAGCCTGGCGTCGCCAGCGTCGCGGGCGAACGCTTTACGCCGCTCAGTATGGCCGATGCGCTAAGCGAGCTGGAGGCGATTTTTGCGCCCTACGGGAAAAACTGGGCGCGGGCACCTGAGCGGCCGTCAGCCGCAAAACCGCCAGAAACCTCGGCTATCAGCCAGCACGCTTTCTGGAGCATGATGCAAACTTTTCTGCAACCTGGCGACATTATTCTTGCCGATCAGGGTACAGCCGCTTTTGGCGCAGCAGCGCTGCGTTTGCCAACCGGTGCGCAGCTGCTGGTGCAGCCGCTGTGGGGTTCCATTGGCTATACTTTACCCGCAGCTTTCGGCGCGCAGACCGCCGCGTCCGCGCAGCGTGTTATTCTGATTTATTGGCGACGGTTCCGCACAGCTGACCATCCAAGAGCTGGGCTCTATGTTGCGAGATGGGCAAACGCCGATTATTTTTCTGTTGAACAATGAGGGCTATACGGTAGAGCGCGCCATCCACGGTGCCACGCAGCGTTATAATGATATAGCGCAGTGGAACTGGATTGCTCTGCCACAGGCATTTTGCCTGCACTGGCAGGCGCAAAGCTGGCGCGTGGCCGAATGCATACAGCTGGAAGAGGTAATGGCGCGGCTGCAAGCACCCAGCTGCCTGACGCTGGTGGAAGTGGCAATGGACAAAGAAGACTTGCCGCCGCTATTGCGTAAAGTGACAGCCTGTCTGGCGCAGCGCAACGGCGGCTAAGATTCGGAGTGTTGCCGCTGTAAAGCGCCTTGCCGGACGGGGTGGCTGTGCACACAACCTTCAACGCTCGCCTTTTGACGCGGTGAGCGTTGTTGTTTTACCGGCAGACTTTTATAGTGTCCCACATCTTAGGGACCCCAAGCGGAGCAACATAAAGAATGACAACCTATGCCCTGGTCGGCGACGTCGGCGGCACTAACGCGCGACTCGCCCTGTGTGAGGTGGAAACCGGCAGCATCTCTCAGGCCAAAACGTTCTCAACGTCAGAATATGACAGCCTCGAAGCCGTCATCCGCCACTATCTTGGCGAGCAGCTGCACGACGTGAAAGACGGCTGCATCGCCATTGCTTGCCCGATCACGGAAGACTGGGTCGAAATGACCAACCATGACTGGGCTTTTTCCACCAGCAAAATGAAGGCCAGCCTTGGCTTCGAACACCTTGAAATCATCAATGATTTCACTGCGGTTTCTATGGCGATCCCTATGCTGACGGCTGAACATGTGATTCAGTTTGGCGGCGGCGAGCCGGTGAAAGACAAACCTATCGCGATCTATGGTGCGGGCACCGGCTTGGGCGTTAGCCATCTGGTGCACTTTGACCGCCGCTGGGTCAGCCTGCCGGGCGAGGGCGGCCACGTTGATTTCGCCACCAACAGCGACGAAGAGGATTTGATTCTGGAGGTGCTGCGCGCCGAGCTGGGCCATGTCTCCGCAGAGCGTGTGCTTTCAGGTGCCGGGCTGGTGAATCTCTATCGGGCTATCGTCAAAGCGGACAATCGCCTGCCGGAAAACCTGAAGCCAAAGGATGTTTCGGAACGTGCGCTGGCCGACAGCTGCACCGACTGCCGTCGCACGCTGTCGCTGTTCTGCGTGATCATGGGACGTTTTGGCGGCAACCTAGCGCTCAACCTTGGTACCTTTGGCGGTGTCTATATTGCTGGCGGCATCGTGCCGCGCTTCTTGGAGTTCTTTAAGGCTTCCGGCTTCCGCGCTGCATTTGAGGACAAAGGGCGTTTTCGCGACTACGTTTCCCGCATTCCGGTCTATATGATCACCCACGATCAGCCTGGCCTGCTCGGCGCAGGGGCGCATCTGCGCCAGACGCTGGGACGATTCCTGTAAATCCCTGAAACGGCCTGCGGGCCGTTTTTTACAGCTGCATCAGCTCGCGGAAAAGCTTTACCTTGCTGCGGCTGACCGGCACTTGGAACGTTAAATCGCGTAGCTTTAGCAGATAGGTATTGTTAAACTAGGGCTCTATCTCGCGGATCTTGCTCAGGTTCACGAAGTAAGAGCGGTGACAGCGGAAAAAACTCTGTTCCGGCAAACGGGCGCAGAACTCGCTGATACTCATCGACATCATATAGGCTTCGCGCCGCGTATAGACAAACGTTAGCTTCTCGTGCGCCTCCACGTAATAAATATCGGTAGTATCCGTCACGATAATGCGCTCATCTTTCACTAGGTTAACCGTCTGCGGCGAGATGATGGCCGGAGCATGCGCAACTGCCTGCTGCTGTCCAGCGGCCTCAAGCTTGTTCAGCATGGTGACGATTCGCGCCTCGTGATAGGGCTTGAGAATATAGTCAAACGCCTCTACCGCATGCTCTTTCCACGCGGTGATAAATACAATCAGCGGCCGCTGGGCAAACTGGTGAATATTTTGCGCCAGCAGCATCCCGTCCAGCGAAGGAATATTAATATCGAGAAAAATCACGTCGACGCGGTGCTGTTGCAGGTATTTCAACATGTCCAGCACATCGTCAAAACAGGCATCAATGGTGATCTCGCTGTGCTGCTGGAGCATCCAGCTTAGCTCCTGCTGCGCGAGGAATTCGTCTTCAACTATGATGGCTTTCATGGGGCGCTCTCCGCGACGGCAAGATGCGAGGCAGCCAGCTGGCCGCTTTTGCTCAGGGTAAAGGCGATCTCGGTGCCGGGTTGCAGCCGGGTAATCTCCAGCCCCTAGCCGGTCAGTAGTTTGACGCGGTGGTGCACATTCAACAGGCCGATTTTATTGCCCGGCATATCATTGTTCGCTACGCGGCGCATCACCTCATCGCTAATGCCCGGCCCGGTATTGCGGATGGAAATACGCACCTGATCGCCGCACGCCTTCACGCTCAGTGTTACCACGTCTTTGCCGCGACAGGGCTGGATGCCGTGCACAATCGCATTTTCCACCAGCGGCTGGATCAGCAGGCTGGGCAGTGAAAAATGCAGATCGTCATCAATGTCATAGATCATCGACAGTTTGTCGCCAAAGCGCGCCTGTTCGATAGCTATATAATCCTTCACCTGCCACAGCTAGCGCTTGATATCAATAGTCTGGTCATCGTTCAGCTCAAGGTTGTAGCGCAGATAGCGCGAAAGATTGATCACTAGCTGGTGCGCGGTATCTGGATTGAGGAGTTGATGGCATTCAGCGCATTAAACAGGAAATGGGGATTTATTTTGCTCGGCAACGCGCGCAGTTCCGCTTTATTGGCCATTTCACGCAGCTGCTCGGCGCGCGACACCTCAAGCTGGGTGGAGAGAAGCTGCGACAGGCCGATCGCCATCTCCTTGAGCGAGCCGGTAATACAATGCGCGCGGCGATAGTAAATTTTCAGCGTGCCGGTGACCTTGCCTTTCTCACGCAGAGGGATAACGATCATTGAGTGGATATCTTTTGGTGCGGTGCGCTTCATCATCGTTTTTGATGATTATTTTACCGCTGGACATCGCCTGCGCGGTGGTTGGGCTGATCCCTTCGTCACCGTTCTGGTAGTTGCGCTCGCGATAGCCAATGTAGGCCAGAATATGGGTTTATTGGTGATCGCAACGGCATCGGCGTTGATGTCGTGGCAGATAATTTCACAAATGCGGCGCAGCTAGTGGCTGTTTACGTCGCGGAACAACGGCAGCGTTTTATTGGCAATGTCCAGCGCCAGCTTGGCCTGCCGGGCCGCTATTGCCTCTTTTTCACCCTCGACGCTCTGCACCAGCAGCACAATCAGGCCGATGCTTGAGGCACCGAGAATCATGGGCAGCGCAATCTCCGACACGATCGACAGCCCAAGCGACATCGGCTTTGCACAGGCCAGAATCAGTATCATGGTCAGGGCTTCACACAGCATGCCGCCGATAATGCCAGTGCGCCAGCGCTGCGCTTTCGGCACGCGCGGTTAATTGCGCCGGAGACGCAGCCTGCGATAATACTGGTAATGAGGCAGGGCACGGAGGTCACGCCATCGATATCAATGAGAAAACGGTGCAGCCCGGCAATAATGCCGGTAATCACGCCCACTCACGGGCCAAATAAAATCCCGCCTGCTATCACGGCGATGACCCGCACGTTTAGCAGCGAGCCATCAACGTGAATGCCCGACCAGGTACTGAACAGCGCAAACAGCGAGAAGATGGCGATAACGGCGGCTTTTTCCAGCGGTGAGTGGTAATCTTTATGCAGCAGCTGGCGGAAAAAGCGCGTGCGGGTAAGGAAAAACAGGCAGATTAGCATCAGGGCGGCGCGGTCAAACACCGCCAGCAGCATATCGAAGTGGGAAATCACGGCCAGCCCTGGAATAAGAAAAAGTCAGGGGCCTATTATAAATGTGATCGCGATGCGCCAGCCGGGAAAGCAGCTGAGCGGACTCTTCCTAACTGTGGATCAACTTTTAGCATGATGCGGCAAAAAAAAGAGGAAACCTGAGTAACAAAATAGGGAACACATTTTTGCTGGTTACAGACTGGTGAGCGGCAGGTGAGTTTGTTATGTTCTGACAGCCATTGTGGCTATCCGCAGCCGGAGCCTGTTCATGCAGTTAATCACGCCACGTCTCACCCTCAAGACCCTCCAGCCGGAAGAGTGGCTGCTGTTCCGCGCCGTTCATGAAGATGCGGCCACCATGACCTAGGTGAGCGAAATTCCCGACGAAGACGATTTGCGCCAGCGCTTTAACGAGCGTCTCACGCCTTGGCAGGTAACCAGCTTCCATATGCTGTGTGTGGTGGCGGCCTGCGCGACAGCGGCGAGCCGATCGGCCTGTTTGGCTGTAGCCCTGAATGGCAGCCGTACCGCCAGGTGGAAGTGGGTTACATGTACTGCATCGCCACTGCGGCAAGGGCTATGGCAGCGAGGCGCTGGCCGGATTAAGTGAGTTTCTCTTGTCGGCAGGCTTCCACAAACTGAAAGCGCTGGTGGTGGAAGGCAATCAGGCTTCGCGCCGCATTCTGGAGAAGAACGGTTTTGAGCTCGAAGGCACGCTGCGAGATAATTATCTGCTAAAAGGTCAATGGGTGAACGACTGGATGTTTGGTCGTCTGAATCAGGAAAATTTAAAAAATTTTATCCTGCTATCGACAAGCTGATTGTCGATGCGTTATGTTCTTTTTTCGGTCACATAGAACGTAACCTGCGTCGCTCGGACGGTCCGGGCGCTTACGTAATCCAAGAGGACACTATGGCTGACAACAGCACACCCCGTCGTTTTTCGCGTATCGATCGCCTTCCTCCCTATTTTTTTAATATTACCGCTGAGCTGAAGATGGCTGCGCGTCGGCGCGGCGAAGATATCATCGACCTCTCAATGGGAAATCCTGACGGCGCGACACCGCCGCACATCGTGGAAAAACTCTGCCAGGTGGCGCAGCGCGAAGACACGCACGGCTACTCGACCTCGCGCGGCATTCCGCGTCTGCGCCGCGCGATTTCACGCTGGTATGCCGAGCGCTATCAGGTTGAGATCGATCCCGAGTCCGAAGCGATTGTTACCATCGGCTCGAAAGAGGGGCTGGCGCACCTGATGCTGGCGACGCTGGACCACGGTGACACCGTGCTGGTGCCCAATCCCAGCTATCCAATTCATATTTACGGCGCAGTGATCGCCGGGGCGCAGGTGCGTTCGGTGCCGCTGGTGGCTGGCGTGGATTTCTTCGCCGAGCTGGAGCGTGCCATCCGCGAAAGCTACCCGAAACCGAAAATGATGATCCTCGGCTTCCCGTCGAACCCGACCGCGCAGTGCGTCGAACTCGACTTTTTCGAGCGGGTGATCGCGCTGGCGAAACAGTACAACGTGCTGGTCATCCACGATCTTGCCTATGCTGACATCGTCTATGACGGCTGGAAAGCGCCCTCTATTATGCAGGTGCCTGGCGCGCGCGAGGTGGCTGTTGAGTTCTTTACCCTGTCAAAAAGCTACAACATGGCGGGCTGGCGTATCGGCTTTATGGTCGGCAACAAAGAGTTGGTTTCCGCGCTGGCGCGGATCAAGAGCTACCACGACTACGGTACGTTTACGCCTTTGCAGGTCGCGGCGATTGCGGCACTGGAAGGGGATCAGCAGTGCGTGCGCGACATTGCTGAGCAGTACAAGCGTCGTCGCGACGTGCTGGTCAAAGGGCTGCATGAAGCGGGCTGGATGGTCGATAACCCTAAAGCCTCAATGTATGTCTGGGCGAAGATCCCGGATCACTATGCCCACCTCGGTTCGCTGGAATTCGCGAAAAAGCTGCTGCAGGAGGCAAAAGTGTGCGTGTCGCCGGGCATCGGCTTTGGCGATTACGGTGATACCCATGTGCGTTTCGCGCTGATAGAGAACAGCGATCGTATTCGTCAGGCGGTGCGAGGGATTAAAGCGATGTTCCGCGCGGATGGTATTTTGCCGGGCAGCGTGAAAGCGGCAGAAGAAGCAGAATAAAACGAATCGGGGCGACAGCGCTGTCGCCCTAGGCTAACGCTACAGCATCAGCACAAATGTGCCGACCCAAAGCAGCACAAAGAAAGAGATTGCAATTAAGGCGTATTTCACACACAACTCCTCTGAGCGGTTACGACGGTAGCGATCCCAGGCCAGCGCAACACGAACAGAATGAGAAAAACGCATCAGGTCATCTTCGCCTCAGGGATTTTCTCAGGTCGTTCTGAGTAACTCAGAACAGGATCGAGCGCTAATTTACGCGCAAACGATCCTAAAATAATAAATAGGTCCAGCCTGAGATATTCATCACATTTTTACGGCACTTCAATCTCTGGGATGGCTGACATACCAACCCGCAGCTGGACAGGTCCAGCTGGCTCGTATACAGCACGATTTTGACCGGAAGCCGCTGGACGACCTTAGTATAGACGTGGCCGCTGAAAGTCTTGCCGGGCAGCGCATCCACTTTCACGCGTACCCGCTGTCCTTAGCGAACGTCGCTGAGCTGCGTCTCCAGATAGTTCGCGGTGATATAGGTCTGCGGAACGGCACAACCGCCAGCAGCCGCGTACCCGCCGAGACGTAAGCGCCGACGCGCACCGCGCGTGGCCCACCATGCCATCCACCGGCGCAACGATGCGGGTATAGGAGAGGTTCAGGCGCGCCTGATCCATGCTGGCCTGCGCCTGGCGAACCGCCGCCTGCAATACACGCAGTTCGACAGCGTCATTAAATAGCCTGCGCCATCAGCCAGTCCGACCATCACGCCCGCTCTGAGGTAGAGCATCATCAGGTTATCGGCGTGAGCGGTGAGCCAGAAACCAACAGCCATCAGGATGCCCGCGCCGATAGCGACCCGACGCACGCCAAAACGCTCCTGCAACTTGCCCGCCAGCGATGATGCGACTGCCAGCCCCAGGCTCAACAGGCCAAAGGAAAAGGCAACCTGGCTGACCGGTGCATCCAGCTTTGACGGGAGCTGGCCGTTGAACAGGCTCCATGTAATGGTATGGACTACCTCTTCCCTCTGCGCTGAACTGAACATA
>JAUHTP010000044.1:0-18091 GCA_031332935.1 Candidatus Pantoea bathycoeliae
AGGCATCAAACAATCGCGATAACCCTGACCTGACGGTCAGGGTTTTTTGCGTTTTAACGAAACAAAAATCAGTTCGCCATATTTCACGTGTTACACTGAAAATCTTCGCTACGTCACATTTACCACACCACAACGTCTATAACGTTCCGTTACACCGGATCAAATGCTTTACTCATTGTTTTAACGCTGGTTATCAGCAAGGAACTTGAGGTATTGCATGGCAGAATCTAACAGCGACTTAGACCAGAGCGCAGAAGAGCAGCGAATTAACAAGAAACGCGTCTGGGCAATCGTTGGCGCATCATCGGGCAACCTGGTCGAATGGTTCGACTTTTACGTCTACTCTTTCTTCTCTCTCTATTTTGCGCATATTTTCTTTCCCAAAGGCGACACTACCACGCAGCTGCTGCAAACCGCGGGCGTATTTGCCGCAGGATTTTTGATGCGTCCTATTGGTGGCTAGCTGTTCGGCTATATTGCCAATCGCCACGGACGCAAAAACTCGATGCTGATTTCAGTCTGTATGATGTGCTTTGGCTCGTTAGTCATTGCCTGTTTGCCCGGCTATCGTCGTTCACTCAACGAAACGTCCGATAAAAAGAGCCGCCAGCATAAAGATGCCGGCAGCATTTCCGGCCTGCTGCGCAACCATACGCGTGCCTTCCTGATGGTGCTGGGCTTTACCGCAGGCGGCTCGCTGAGTTTTTATACGTTTACGACTTATATCAAAAGTATCTGGTGAACACGGCGGGAATGGATGCGAAGAGCACCAGTGGATTGATGACCGGTACACTGCTGGTCTTTATGCTGATTCAGCCAGTTATTGGCGCGCTTTCCGATAAAATAGGCCGCCGTCGATCGATGATGATTTTGGTGCAGGCGCGGCCATCTGTACGGTTCCGATTCTTACTGCGCTACAAAGCGTGCAAAGTCCTGCCATCGCTTTCTGCCTGATCATGCTGGCGCTGCTAATCACCAGCTTCTATACCGCGATCAGTGGGATTCTGAAAGCAGAGATGTTTCCACCAGAGGTGCGTGCGCTGGGCGTGGGTCTTTCTTATGCCGTCGCTAACGCAATTTTTGGCGACTCGGCAGAATATGTGGCGCTTCTGCTGAAACAGCAGGGCATTGAAACGACCTTCTTCTGGTATGTCTGGGCGATGGGCGCGCTGGCATTTCTGGTGTCGCTGCTGCTACACAAACGCGGTAAAGGCATCAAACTCTGAGGTTTTGCACGGTTAAGTCGGAAGGGCGGTTGTAAGAGAAAGACTTACAACCGCCATAGAGAAACCGCACTCTATCAGAGAATACGGCTAATCAGACGGTCGATACGGATACGGCGCAAGCGGCGAATCAGCTTACGTACTTTGGCCGGATAATCGGCGATGCTCTCGAGCTCGCGGAAATGCTTAACAACGTGAGTATGGGTGCGAATCAGCGTCAGCTCTTTTTCACGCTGCTCGGCCAGCTGCTGTAGTGGATCGTGGATAAGCACAGCGTTTTCTAGGTCAAGACGCCATGCACGCGGATTAAGGTTATTGCCAGTAATCAGCATCCACTCATCATCTACCCAAATCCCTTTCAGGTGATAGCTGTTCTCGCCATCTTTCCACAGGCGTACCGCTAGCTGCCCATTATCCACGTAATACTGCAGGCGGCTAAGAAAGCGACGCAGGTTAATCTCATAAAGATAGGGTAGTGCGCCGATGATCTTAAATGGCTGCTCCGGCGGAATATAGAAATCATTTGCGGTCTTGTCACCAACGATAATCTCTACTTCCTTACCTTCGCGCAGCAGATGAATAATGTTGCGCACTAGGATCGCGGGCAGATTAAAGTAAGGCGTACAAATCGTCAGCTTCTGCTCGGTGCAGGGCATCAGGTGGAAAATGGTCTTGTTCAGCAGGCTACGTTTGCCGAGCCCGACTAAGGGAGTCACCGTCAGCTCTTCGTTATGGCCATTACTTTCAAACTGATAATTAAAGCCGCGCAGATCCTGACGGAACTGGCGCGTTTCATTTTTAATTTTAGGACTGGAAGGACGCTCTTCACGATCGAGGCGGTTAACCGCTTCCGAATGCTTCAGATTAACGTTAATCCACACATACATGGTGTCGGCCAGCTGAGCATTGCGAATCAGCTGATAGCGATCGTAACGGTATCTGTCATGCTGATGCAGATAAACATCGTTAATGCTGGCACCGGTGTAGAGCAGCGTATCATCGACAATGGAGCCCTTGAGATGCAATACACCGAGCGCTTCGCGGGTATTGACCGGAATCCCGTACACCGGAATAGCAATATCCGCATGCTGCGTTGCCATCTCACAATACCAGTCGGCATTGGTGACGCCGCGCGCCGCGCCAATCCGTCCGCGCTGAGCACGATGCCAGTCGACAAGGATGCTGATATCGAGTTCCGGACGTGCGCGCTTTGCGGCGTACAGCGCATCCATTATAACGCGTCCGGCATCATCATTTTCCATATAGAGAGCAACAATGCAGATGCGGTGCTGCGCCGTCGCAATTTTTTCCAGCACCGTACGACGAAAATCGGCTGGCGAGTAAAGTGTCGACACATCCGCAGCGGACTGTGACAGTTTCGGCAATTGTGCGAGGTGTTGTTGATGCTTATTGTGTTTAAATTTAGACAGCATCGCAGTGCGCTTCTTCTCGGTTCATTGCATGGCCTTTTGCCATCAAATCAGGGTCATAACGGTAAACTATAACATCAACCTGCTACGGTCGGCCATTTTTTACCTTTCTGTACAAGGTTAGCTGATGTACCTGTGTAAAGGTAAATTCAGGCTAACAATGCCCTCATCAAGCTGAACATCTACGCCGAAACCCAGTTTGCGCGCCAGGGTAATCATGCCACGGTTGTGCGGCATGGTAATGCCATTAAGCTGCTGCAAACCGTGATCGCGCGTATAGCGGATCATCTTTTCCAGCAGACGCCGTCCCATGCCCAGACCTTTTAAGTCGGAGCGCACCAGTACGGAAAATTCCGCGTCAATATTGTCTGCATCGGAAATGGCGCGTGTGACGCCGATAATTTCACTAACGCCTTGCTGCTGGCGTACCGCAACGATAGCCATCTCGCGGTCATAATCGATTTGCGTCATATTGGCGAGATCCTCATGGGTAAACTCATTGATTTCGCTGAAATAGCGATAGTACAGATCTTCTTTGGTTACTTGGGCAATAAAGTCGCGCAGCAGTGGTTCATCTTCCGGCAAAATAGGGCGGAACAGGCATTGCTGGCCATCTTTCAGCGTCACCGATTCTTCCAGATGCTGCGGATAAGGGCGTATTGCCAGCCGCGCTTCGTTATCGCCATTGAAAGGAGCAAGCTCAAGCGTGACGTCGAGCAGGGTAAATTCGCTGCCCGACGCCAGCAGCGGATGGATATCGAGCCGCTGAATCTCAGGGCAGCCCACCACCAAGTTAGAGACCTGCACCAGCAGCTGGCTGAGCGCGGGAATATCCAGAGTTTCCAGTCCACCACGGCTGCGAATTTTGCCGCTTTTGATCGCCTGAATCACCAGATAACGCGCCAGTGTCATATTGAGCGGCGACAGCGCGACAGCGGCCTGTTTATCTGCCTGCCACTCAATGCCACCTTCGCCCAGTAAAATAATAGGGCCAAATAGCGCATCCTGCTGCACGACCACGCGCAGTTCCTGTGCTCCGGCGCGGTTCGCCATGCTCTGCACCAGCAGGCCATCAATACGTGCCTGCGGCAGCGTTTGCCGCACGCGGTCAACAATCGCTTCTGCCGCCTGCTGCACTTCAGCCGCGTTGCGCAGATAAAGCAACTCGCCCTGAACCTCAGACTTATGCGCAATATCGGGCGAACGCAGTTTCAGCGCTACGGGATAGCCGATCCGTTCAGCAATCGCCGTTGCTTTCAGGCTATCGCTGGCAATCCAGGTTGGCAAGGTAGCAAGACCATAAGCCTGTAATACCGGCTGCACTTCATAGGTATCCAGCGTGGTCACACCTTTGGCTAACGCCTGTGACAGCAGCTGGTGCGCCTGGGCGCTGTCCTGCGTCAGACTGGCAGGCAATGCCGGGGTTTCGCGCAGCTGCTTCTGGTTTCGACGGTATTCCACCTGATGCATAAATGCCGTTACGGTGCCTTCCGGCGTACGCCATGTAGGAATACCCGCCTGGGTGAAGGCTCGCCGCGCGGCCTGGGATGAGAATTCACCGCACCAGTTGGTCAATAACGTCACCTGCTTACCGCGTGGATGGACGGCGACGGCCTGAATAATCAGCTCTGCCGATTCGGTAGCCGGTGCGACCGCGCTCGGAGCATGAATAATCATTAGCGCATCCAGCTCGTGGCTGTTGAGCAGAACGTTCAGGCAGTCTACATAGCACTGTGGTGTAGCATCATCTTTTAGATCGAGCGGATTGCCGCGGCCGACACCTTCCGGCAGCAGTGCGGCAAGCGTCGACAACATTTCATCGCTCAGCGTGGCCAGCTTGCCGTTACGCGCATAGAGCTCGTCTAATGCCAGCGCGGCAGGTGCAGCGCCATTGCTGATAATCATCAGCCGCTCGCCGCGCAGCGGTCGCATGTGGCTAAGCGACTCTACGGCGGTAAACAGTTCATGCGTATCCTGCACGCGCAGCAGACCTGCGCGTTGAATCGCTGCATCCCAGGCCGCGTCGAGCCCACTATGGATGCCAAGCAGCGCCTGCGCCTGATGGCTGCGGCCGCTTTTTATTACCAGTATGGGTTTATTGCGCGAGGCGCTACGCGAGGCGGATACAAAACGCCGCGCATCGCTGAGGTGTTCGAGATAGAGCAGAATCGCGCTGGTTTTGCCGTCGCGCGCCAGAAAATCGAGCAGATCGTCAACGTCGGTATCCAGGCTGTCACCCAGCGCAATAAACCAGGAGAAGCCCAGGTTGCGCTGCTGCGCCCAGTCAAGAATGGTGTTAGAGACTGCCGCCGACTGGGAGATAAAAGCGATGCGGCCTTTTTCTATAGGCACCGGTGAGAAGCTGGCGTTGAGTCCTTGCCAAGGCGCGAGCAGCCCGAGGCTGTTGGGGCCGAGCAGGCGAATCTGCCACTGCGCGGCGCAGGTTTTAAGCTCATCCAGCTGGTTGGCGGGCGCAGAGAGAATAATGCAGGCTTTGCAGCCTTTTTCACCCAGCTGTTGTAGCAGGTCGAGGTTGCGCTTCGCATGCGTACAGATCACCGCCAGATCGGGTGCAAACGGCAGGCTATCAATAGTCGGCCAGGCGAGCACGCCGCTGACCGCTTTGTATTTCGGCGCTACCGGCAGCACCGGGCCGCTGAAACCGCCTGCCAGCAAATTGCGCATCATAAAATGCCCAGCGCGTCCCGGCCTGACCGAGGCACCAATCACCGCAATGGATTTAGGTCGTAACAGCGCTTCCAGTCCGCGTTGGCTCATCCCATCCTCCCGAAGTCGACTGGTGTGAGTGTAAACGCTTTTTAATCGCTTTGCCGTTTCGGCGATCCCAGGCTGAGAGCGCAGACAGCCTTTGTACAGTGTTTAAAGACTATCGGCGATCGCATTTTGATGTACAGGATGGTGCAGCTTGCCCGCCAGATAGGCGTGGCGGAACTGCTCAAAGTGCTGATAAAGCGCCTGAGCGGCCAGAGTTTCGCCAGCCTGCTCAAACAGCGCGGCGGCAACTTCAGCGGTGCAGTGCTGGCCTTCGCCATGCGCTTCGCGCAGGGTATAGCGAGGGCGAAGTCACGTTCAGCGACATCACTGACAGCGCATCGAGCCAAGGGCTTTTACGGAATATTTTGCGTGCTTCCGTCCAGGTACCATCCAGCATAAGATCGGCATAGGAGGCGGGAAAGACCACCATCGGCTGGTAGTCAGGCCGAGCGACCGCGCTCAGCAGAGCCGGATCGGGCTCTGTGCGCGACCAGCTGAACGCTTCCGTGTGCGGCAGAATATCGGCAATCAGACGACCGGTATTGCTGGGCTTCATCGGTTCGGTATCAAACATTACCAGGCAAAACGGCTGCGCGCCGTCTGCGGCTGAATAGTGGCACACAGGCAGTTTTTTTGCGGCAGCAGGCAGCGCTGGCAGCGCAGCACACGGTTGCCTAGGGCGAGTAAGGCTCACGCGCGCCGAACCAGCGTACCGGTAAAGGAGGTGGCCGCCCAGCCCGTTAGGAAGATTTGCGTCGTTCCTCTGGCCGTCGTAATGAACAGGAATATTCTCGCCGCTCCACTGGTCGTCGTAATGAAGAAGGCGGTAGCCGCAAGTCGCGTAGCGACGAAGGCAGCCGCAGACCACGTAATGACGAGGGCAGCCGTAAGCCACGCAGCGACGAGTCATTCTCACCCTGACGTACCGACCGTGTCGCGTCCGCCGAGCGAGCGCGCACCGGTCGAAGAAAATCAGGCGGAGCAGGGCGGTAAAGTCACTATCGATCCCGAAGTGATCCGCAGTCAGCGTCAGGAAGAGACGCGTGTTTATGGTGAAAACGCCTGTCAGGCGCTGTTCCAGAGCAGTCCGGAAGCGATCGTGCGCGCCTGGTTTGTGCAGAGCGTGACGCCACGTTTCCGCGAAGCGCTGCGCTGGCTGGCGGCGAACCGTAAAGCCTATCACGTTGTCGATGACGCCGAGCTGGCGAAAGCCTCTGGCACCGAACATCACGGCGGCGTCTGCTTTTTTATTAAAAAACGCATGGGCATGGTGGTCAGCGAATGGCTGCGTCAGGCCGGTGAGAAAGATTGCGTACTGGCGCTGGAAGATGTCAGCAACCCGCATAACCTGGGCGGCATTATGCGCAGCTGCGCGCATTTCGACGTTAAAGGTTTGCTGGTGAATGACGCCTCGCTGCTGGAATCTGGCGCGGCGGTTCGTACCGCTGAAGGCGGCGCGGAGCATGTACAGGCGATTAGCGGCGACAGCTTTGCGGCCGGTCTGGAAGTGTTCCGTAAAGCGGGTTACACCATTGTGACGACTTCAAGCCATCAGGGTACGCCGCTGGCGAAAGCCGAGCTGCCAGCGAAGATGGTGCTGGTGCTGGGTCAGGAGCGCGAAGGCTTGTCCGACAGCGCCTTCCAGCAGGGCTATATCAGCCTGTCGATTGGCGGAACCGGCAACGTCGAGAGTCTTAACGTCTCGTTAGCAACCGGCATTCTGCTTGCCGAATGGTGGCGACAGAACGCATAAAAAAACGGGCCGAAAGGCCCGTTTTTGTTTCTGGCGTTTAGTGCGCGCCACCGCCGCAGCTACCCGAACCAAACGGCAGACGGGCAAACCAGCTCAGCACCAGCAAAATCAAAAACACCCCAGCCGATGCCCAGAAGATCTCATTGGCAGAGATAATTAATCCCTGATTAGTGATCTGCTGCGCAATATAGGCCGACGCCTGCTGATGCGTCATGCCCATCCTTTCCAGCTGCTGATACATCTGCTGTGCATTCGGGTTATAGGGCGTAATCGATTCGGTAAAGGTGCTGTGATGCATCGACTCGCGATTGGTCCACAGCGTGGTGGTAATCGAGGTGCCGATTGAACCCGCCAGCGTACGCACAAAGTTCGACAAGCTCGACGCCGCCGCCAGCCGCTCCGGTGCCAGTCCGGACAGGGTCATGGTGGTCAGCGGCATAAAGAAGCAGGCAACCGCGAAGCCTTGGATAAACTGCGGCCAGGCCGATGCGCCAAAGTCCATTGACGGCTCAAAGGTATAGGCGCGCCAGTAGAAGCAGACGGCGTACATAATAAAGCTAAAGGTCACCAGCAGACGCATATCCAGCTTGTGGGCGAAGCGGCCGATAATCGGCGACAGGATCACCGGAATAATCCCGACCGGCGCGGACGCCAGGCCTGCCCAGGTGGCGGTGTAGCCGTATACCTCCTGTAGCAGCTGCGGCAACAGCACTATCGAGCCGAAGTAGAGCATATAGGCCAGGCTAATAGAGAGGCAGCCGATGGTAAAGTTCCGCGACTTGAACAGCGCCAGACCGACAATAGGGTGATCGTGGGTCAGCTCCCACACCAGGAGCACCACCAGCGAGACGACGGCGACCACCGTAAGCACGATAATCTCGGTAGAGTTAAACCAGTCAAGCTCCTTGCCGCGATTCAGCATGACCTGCAAACAGCAAATGCCGACCACCAGCAATACCAGCCCGACCACGTCTATAGGGCGAATCTCCGTACGCGTCCATGACAACCACCGCGCCGATCGGCACGTTAATAAAGAAGATCCAGCCCCAGTGATAGTTATCGCTAATCCAGCCGCCCAGAATCGGACCGCAGATTGGCGCGACGATCACCGTCATCGCCCATAACAGAGAGCACGATGCTGCGTTTCGCCGGCGGGTAGTTGCTGAGCAGCAAACTCTGCGATAGCGGGATCAGCGGGCCGGCCACGATGCCCTGCAGGATGCTGAAGAATATCAGCATCTCGAGGCTCTCTGACATGCCGCATGCCCAGGAGGCAAGGGCGAACAGAACCGTCGCCCAGGTAAACAGATTCACCTCGCCGATACGCTTCGCCAGCCAGTCGGTGATTGGGATGGAAATCGCGTTCGCCACGCCAAACGAGGTGATAACCCACGTGCCCTACGAGTTGGACGCGCCCAGATTCCCCGCAATGGTCGGAATCGCCACGTTAGCGATGGTCGAATCCAGCACCTGCATAAAGGTCGCTAACGACAGTGCAATGGTCATCAAGACTAGCGGTGCGCCTTCTAGCGGTTTTTGTGCCATGACAGCCTCCGCATCATCATCCGGCGTTAGCGCGGACAATTTCAGTGATCAGCTGGTTCACCGGGGCCAGGTCGATTACCAGCGCGTTACTGCTGTAGGCGGCCTGCTGGCAAACGCTGATGGCGAGCGCGCTGCCCTCTTTATCTGTCGTATCAACCTTGACCAGCGTCGACAGTCCAATACGCAGCGGATGTTTAGCAATGTCTTCCTAGTTCAGTTCGATACGCACCGGCAGGCGCTGGACCACTTTGATCCAGTTGCCGGTGGCGTTCTGCGTAGGCAGCAGCAAAAAGGCGCTGCCGGTGCCCATATCCAGACCGATCACTTTGCCGTGATAGACCACGTCATCGCCGTAGATATCCGCAACAACCGTGGCCGACTGGCCGATGCGTACGCCGCCAGCGTTGGCATCGATCCACAGGTTGGTAGCGGGTAAGACAGCCATCAGCGCAGTACCGGTGTCAATTTGCGAACCAACCTGCACGCTGCGGCGCGATACATAGCTGTCCATTGGGCTGCGAATATCGGTACGCTGCAGGGCTAGCTAGGTGTCGCGCAGCGCGGCCGCGCTCTGCTGCACCGCTGGCTGGTTCTCCAGAAACGTATTGAGGATCATCGCCTGGTTAGCGTTGTACTGCTGGATCGCCACGTCGAGCTGCGCTTTGGCAGTGGCAACCGCGTCGCGCGCGTGCTGCAACTCTTCGCGGCCAATCAGGTTAGAGGCAACCCAGCGGCTCGCTGCGTTTCAGGTCAGCTTCCGCCTGCGCCAGCGCAGTCTGCGCTTTCTCAAAGGCCTGCTCGGCGTCGGTTTTGTCGAGCGACACCAGCACATCGCCTTTTTTCACAAAGTCGGTGTTATCAAACAAGACTTATTCACGCTGCCCGAAACCTGCGCCATCACCTGCACTTGGTTTCCAGCTACATAGGCATCGTCTGTTTCCTGAAAGTGACGCAGCACTAAAAACCAGTAAACGCCCCATGCGATACCCGTCAGCACAAAAAGCAGCGCCAGCAGAAGCAACACTTTTTTGCGTGTTTTCTTTTTATTGGCTGGCTGTTGCGGGCTTTGCGCCTCTGCCGATGCACTCATGTTTTTCTCCACCTGTTTCATATTGTCGGGGCGCAAAGGTCCTTTTCACGGAGTCGAGGTCGAAAAAAGCCAGCGACAGAACGCTGGCCGGATAAAAGGGGATTAAAATAACGGTTTCGGCAGGTGATTGTGTCGCAGTTCTTGCTATTAGCGAGACAGGGAAGCGATGACCTGGTCTTCATCCATTTTGTCGAGACGATTGAGCAGCTTACGCGTAATGCCTTCCAGCTGCGATTTCTCGTCGTTCGACAGCGAGGACCAGAGATATTGCAGGCTCTGATGCTGCGGCGGTAACAGCTGGCGCAGAAACTCATTACCTTTTTCGGTCAGATGCAGATGAAGGCAGCGACGATCGTTGTCGCTCTCGCGACGTTCGATCCAGCCGCGTTTCTCCAGCTCATCCGCGATGCGTGTCGCATTGGTGCGCGAAGAACCCAGCGCGGCGCTCAGCTCAGACGGCTGAATGCTCTGGTTTTCCTGCGCATCCAACGTGATCAGCGCCATGAATAACGTTTCGTTAATTCCCTGCGCCTTTAACATCTTGTTGCGGTTTTCCAGTAGCTTTCCCTGCATGTGCATGCACAAACGCGTCAGAATGATTTCGTGCAGCGGGAAATCTTTATGGCGATTTGCGCGGATGTTAAGCATCTGTTCAATGGGAGTAAACGAACTTTCCATTATAAAAAACCTCACTAGTTGCAACTTGTATAGTAACGATGGTGACAGATTGAGCATAGTCATTTTTACTCCGCGCGGTTGTTCAGAAGATCACACTGTCGTCATCAGGTTTTTCGAGGTCTATCCCTGGGCAAAAAACCCTCGCATTCTGCAGTCTGAATTTGTAGTACGCGTTATCAAATGTGGCACAAACTTTTTGTTTGCTAAATAATTTCACAAGAAAAATAACTCCTGTGAATAAATTTGTTGCTAACCATACTAAAAACAACCATTTGTGATCATACTCAATCACAATTTCGGTCTTTTATTTACTTTCTTTAACGACTTTCGAAGCAATAGCCGCGCCACCAAATCAGCAGGTTGAGCAGCGTCATGACTACGCCTGCGGCGCAAACGCCGTACCAGCCAGCCATATGGTTGGCATTAGCCGAGAGAACAGAGCCAAACGCGCCGCCGATAAAATAGCTGGTCATGTAACCTGCGGTCAGGCGGTTGCGTACCTCGGGCATCTGGCTATAGATCACGCTCTGATTGGTGATATGGACACCCTGAACCGCGAGATCCAGCAGCAGAATACCGACAATAAGCGCCAGCAAAGAGTGTGCGCCCAGCGCCATCATTCCTCATGAGCCCAGCATAATCAGCAGCCCCAGCGTCGTCGTAAGCTTGGCTTTACCTTTATCTGCCAGTGAGCCAACCTGACGCGCGGCCAGCGCGCCCGCTGCACCAACTAGGCCGAGCAGGCCAATTTCGCCTTCGGAGTAGTTGTAAGGCGGCGAGGCGAGCAAAAATGCCATCGAGGTCCAGAGCACGCTGAAGTTGGCGAAGGAGAGGCAGCCGGTATAAGCACGGGTGCGGATAACACGATTCGCCTTATAAAGCTGGAAAATCGATCCCAGCAGCTGCGGATAGTTAAGCGATACCGACTGCTTAACGCGTGGCAGAAAGCGCCACAGTGCCAGCGCCATCAGCACCATTAACACGCTGGCGGTCCAGTAAACGGTGCGCCAGCCGCCAAGCTGTGCCAGCGCGCCCGACAGTGACAGATAACGGCACCTGCAACCACACCACGTCGCGGCCCGGCTTCAGCACGTCGCTCAGCCAGTAGGGCGTCTAGGTATAGTAAAGGATCGGTTTGCCCTGTTTAAAGCGCGCCAGGGTATCGGCCACCATCGCCGAGTAGTTACCCATATTGGCGGTTACGGTATCGCTCAGGTCGAAGGCCGTGTTCTGATGGTTAATCACCGCTTCGCAGCCCCAGCCTAGCGCACAGCTCACCAGCAGCGTCTGGAAACCCTCTTCAGTAATGGTGCTTTGTGCGGGCTTAACGGTAATGCCTTTGCCCGGCAGATCGGCGGCGTAAACCTGGGAAACGGCAAGCGTGGTCAACACGGCGGCGAGGAGAGGTGCGGTCTTGCGCATAATTATTCCTTATTGTCGGTGTTGCGAGGCGGGCAGCCTCGACGGGCTGCCCGAAAAATCAGGATTTACGGAAAGGGCGCGTCAGCAGGCCAACCGGGCCTATGGCTCCAGTGGCGGCTGCCGCGGCTACGACCATTGCGGCCCACAGACTGTGTTAAACGGTCCAGGATAATGGCGAGTATAACGATGCCGACGCCGCCGACCGTGGCGAGCCCCATATCAAGGCGGCCAATGCCGCGCAGCACCATCTGACCGAGTCCGCCAACGGCGATCATCGAGGCGATCACCACCATCGACAGCGCCAGCATCAGCGTCTGGTTAACGCCAGCCATAATGGTCGGCATCGCTAGCGGCACTTTGAACAGCATCTGGCGCGGGCTGGCACCAAAGGATTCACTGGCCTCAATCAGATCGGCAGGGACCTGCTTAATCGCGTCCAGCAGTGGCCGTATGATGCGACCTGCACGTTCGCTGCGCGCCAGCCAGATACCAAGCGGTAGCCCAATGACGATACAGAACAGCAGCGCGGTAAGCACCAGCGCCAGCGTTACCATCGCCTGCGACCAGGCACCGATAGCGCCAATCAGCACCAGTGAGATCAGCGTCGCGACGCCCATCGCCGGGCTGGCTATCTGCCAGGCAATCAGCGCGAACACTACAATAGCGATCGGCGCAGGCAGGCTTTGCAGCAGCTGGAAGGCGCTCAGGATATAATCGACGGCACGCGAATGCCTTGGAATACCGGACGGAAATGGTTAACAACCCAGTCGATACCTTCGGTCACCCAGCTATCCAGCGGGATCCAGGTTTTATGGAAGGGCTCGAGAATACTGAAGTGTTCCGGCTGCGGCGCGGGCGCGCCGCTAAGCCAGTCGCTGCTGGCAGCGTCATGTGCTCTGCTGCCGCGTACCCCAGGCGTCAGCCCCATTATTGGCTGGCGTCGCGGTATCACCCGCACCAGACCAGGATCGCTCGCTGTCTGAGCGGAATCGGCGGCCTGCGGCGCAGCGCTCGCGTTCTCCCACGGATTACTGTTTTGTGCACTCATGATGAAGCTCCCTCACTATCTAAGACGCGTAATAACATGCCTTTGGAAATCATACCGACATACTGATTCTCTTCGCCTACCACGGGCACCGCGCAGGGCGCATGGGCAACGTGGCTAAGCAGTGAGGTATCGGAGGGAACGGCGGCGGGGGCCTCAAGCAGGGCGCTTTACGGATCAGCGCGCCTGCGCTGTGGCGCGCAATATCTTTGGCGCTAAAGACGTGGCTAATATCGACGCCGCGGAAAAAGGTACGCACATAGTCGTTGGCCGGATTATTGAGAATCTCATCTGGCGTGCCGACCTACACCACTTCACCTTACATAATGGCAATACGGTCGCCGATGTGCATCGCTTCATCGAGATCATGGGAAATAAAAATAATGGTGCGTTGGTGTTTTGCCTGTAGCTCAACCAGCTCATCCTGCATTTCAGTTCGGATCAGCGGATCGAGCGCGGAAAATGCCTCGTCCATCAGCAAAATATCGGGATTAATTGCCAGCGCGCGCTAATCCGACGCGCTGGCGCATACCGCCAGAAAGTTCATCCCGATACGAATGGGCGTAGTTTTCCAGACCGACCTGACGCAGTGCGTCTAACGCTTTTTCCTGACGTTCTGCCAGTGGAACGCCCGCTAATTCCATGCCGAAGGCGGTATTATTTAGCACGTTACATATGCGGCATCAGCGCAAATGACTGGAATACCATGCTGATTTTATTTCGGCGCACGTCGCGCAGTTCGCTGTCAGATATTTTAGCAATATCGACGCCGTCAATGATCACCTGGCCCCTTGTGGGCTCTATTAGACGATTGAGAAGGCGAACCATGGTCGATTTTCTGGAGCAGGAGAGTCCCATGATGACGAATATCTCGCCTTCTTCAATGCCCAGACTGGCGTTTAATTTTTTGCCAGCGGCAGCAGAAATTATGCAGATTTGACGCTGGAATCGAGCAAGTTGTCAGAAAAGGGCCATTCGGATTGGCATAATTTTACCGTCATCAGGATGTAATATGCCGGAAATAAAAAGGCGTTTTTTAGCTAAATAGCAGGTGGCAAAGGCAGGGAGGAAATAAAAATATCGGACCGCGACAGGTCCGATATGAGATGCTTAAAAGTTCCAGTCTTCGTCTTCGGTCTCTATCGCTTTACCCATTACATAGGAGGAGCCAGAGCCAGAGAAGAAGTCGTGGTTTTCATCGGCGTTGGGCGACAGTGCGGAAAGGATTGCCGGGTTCACCGTGGTCAGCTCCGCCGGGAACAGCGCTTCATAACCTAGGTTCATCAACGCCTTGTTGGCGTTATAGAGCAGGAAGGTTTTTACCTCTTCTGCCCAGCCTGTGTCGCCGTAGAGTGCCTCGGTATAGACCACTTCGTTTTCATACAGCGCCAGCAGCAGATCGTAAGCGAACTGCTGGAGTTCCTCTTTGCGTGCCTCATCAACCCATTCCAGCGCTTTCTGGTACTTATAGCCAATGTAATAACTGTGCACCGCCTCATCGCGAATAATCAGCCGTATCAAGTCGGCGGTGTTGGTCAGCTTGCCGCGGCTTGACCAGTACATCGGCAGCCAGAAACCGGAGTAGAACAGGAATGACTCAAGAAACACGCTGGCGATCTTTTTCTTCAGCGGGTCCTCGGCGCGGTAGTGCTCCAGAATAATGCGCGCCTTGTTTTGCAGCGCCTCATTCTCTTCGCTCCACTGATAGGCGGCATCCACGTCGCTCGTGTTACACAGCGTCGAGAAGATCGAGCTATAGGAGCGCGCGTGCACCGCCTCCATAAAGCTGATATTAGAGAGCACCGCCTCTTCATGCGGTGTGAGCGCATCTGGCATCAGGCCCGGTGCGCCGATCACGTTCTGAATGGTGTCGAGCAGCGTCAAACCGGTAAACACGCGAATAGTCAGCTGCTGCTGCTGTTTGTCCAGCGTCTGCCAGGCGGGCATATCGTTAGAGAGCGGCACCTTTTCCGGCAGCCAGAAATTGCTGGTCAGACGGTTCCACACTTCGAGATCTTTTTCGTCCTGAAGACGGTTCCAGTTAATGGCCTGAATTTGTTGTAGTAGCATAGTTTTCATCACAGCGCGCAGGATACGCAGCCCTGCACCTCGGTGCCCTGAAGCGCCATCTGGCGCAGTCGAATGTAATAAAGCGTTTTAATGCCTTTCTTCCAGGCATAAATTTGCGCTTTGTTGATGTCGCGCGTGGTGACGTCGTCGCGGAAAAACAGCGTCAGCGACAGCCCCTGGTCGACGTGCTGCGTCGCTTCGGCGTAGGTGTCAATAATCGCTTCCGGGCCAATCTGATACGCGTCCTGATAGAGCTCAAGATTCTCATTGGTCATAAAGGGCGCAGGGTAGTAAACGCGACCGGTTTTGCCCTCTTTACGGATCTCGATGCGCGACACGATAGGGTGAATGCTCGAAGTCGCGTGGTTGATATAGGAGATGGAGCCGGTAGGCGGGATCGCCTGCAGATTCTGATTGTAGAGACCGTGCTGCATCACCGCTGCGCGCAGCGCCAGCCACTCGGCGCGCGTCGGCAGCGTAATACTAGCCCCGTCAAGCAGCTGCGCCACACGTTCGGTACGCGGCAGCCAGTCACGCTCGACATATTTGTCAAAGTACGCGCCGCTGGCGTAGGTCGAGCGCCCGAAGCCGTCGAAGCGCTGCCCGCGCTCGCGTGCCAGCTGGTTTGAGGTGCGCAGCGCGTAAAAGGTGACACAGTAGAAATAGAGGTTAGTGAAGTCGAGCGCTTCTGGCGATCCGTAAGCCATACCTTCTCGCGCTAGGTAACCGTGCAGGTTCATCTGCCCGAGGCCAATCGCGTGCGAACGCTGGTTGCCTTCCGCCACTGACGGCACCGAGCCGATAAAGCTCATGTCGGAAACGGCGGTCAGCGCGCGCACGGCTACATCCACGGTACGCGCTAGGTCGCGCGAGTCCATGGCGTGGGCGATGTTCAGCGAGCCGAGGTTACAGGAGATATCCTTACCGATGTGGCGATAGCTGAGGTCGTCGTTGAACTCGCTGGCGCTGTTGACCTGCAAAATCTCCGAGCAGAGGTTGCTCATATTGATGCGGCCGGCGATCGGGTTGCTGCGATTTATGCTGTCCTCATACATGATGTAGGGATAGCCCGATTCAAACTGGATTTCTGCCAGCGTCTGGAAAAAGTCGCGCGGCTGGATCCAGCTTTTGCGGATGCGGTCGTCCGCGACCATCTCATCATACTTCTCGCTGATGCTGATATCGCCGAACGCCTGGCCGTAAATGCGCTCGACGTCATAGGGAGAGAAGAGCGCCATCTGGCGATTCTCTTTTGCCAGCTGGAACGTGATATCGGGGATTACCACGCCGAGCGACAGCGTTTTGATGCGGATCTTCTCGTCGGCGTTTTCCCGCTTGGTATCAAGGAAGCGCAGAATATCGGGATGGTGGCCGTTGAGCCACACCGCGCCTGCGCCTTGGCGCGCGCCAAGCTGGTTGGCGTAGGAGAAGGCATCTTCCAGCATCTTCATCACAGGGATAACGCCCGAAGACTGGTTCTCGATGCGCTTAATCGGCGCGCCGTTCTCACGCAGGTTAGAGAGCAGGAATGCCACGCCGCCGCCGCGCTTAGAGAGCTGAAGCGCCGAGTTCACCGCGCGGCCAATTGACTCCATATTATCTTCAATACGCAGCAGGAAACAGGAGACCAGCTCGCCGCGCTGCTGTTTGCCGCAGTTAAGGAAAGTTGGCGTGGCGGGCTGGAAGCGGCCGCTCAGTATCTCCTCCAGCAGCGAACGTGCTAGGGCTTCATTACCCTGCGTCAGCGTCAGCGCCACCATACAGGCGCGCTGCTCAAAGCTTTCAAGATAGCGCTTGCCGTCGAAGGTTTTCAGAGTATAGCTGGTGTAGAACTTCCACGCGCCGAGAAAGGTTTTGAACTCAAAGCCCCAGGCTGCCGCGTCATCGTGGAAGTGACACAGGAAGTCGAAATCGTATTGGTTCAGGACCTCTGCTTCGTAATAACCTTCTGCCACCAGATAGCGCAAGCGCTCCGCCGCGCTGGTGAAGGAGAGGGTATTTGGCGCGACGTGTTGCAGGAAAAACTGACGCGTCGCGTCGCGATCTTTGCTGAACTGGATGCGGCCATCGGCATCGTAAAGGTTCAGCATGGCGTTGAGCGCGTGGTAGTCCAGCGCTACGCCATTGAGGGTGTCTGTTGTTGCCAAAATTGGGTTACTCCCGCTTTTACCTTGGCGATATCTTCTGGCGTTCCCATTAGCTCAAAGCGATAGAGCAAGGGAACCTGGCATTTTTGCGCGATGATGTCGCCAGCAAGGCAATAGGCCTCGCCGAAATTGCGGTTGCCCGCTGCGATCACACCGCGAATGCTGCGCTGGTTCGATTCGTCATTAAGAAAGTGAATGACCTGTCTGGGCACCGCGCCCCGGCGGCGGCTGCCGCCATAGCTGGGCACAACCAAAATATAGGGCTGCTGCTGCAGGCGCGCGGAGAGATCCAGTGGAATGCGGCGCGCCGGCAGACCCAGACGGGTAATAAACCGGTGGGTGTTTTCCGACTGGCTGGAGAAATAGACCAGTGGGAACATGGCATTACTCTCCAGCCGCTGCCAGCTGACGCAGACCGGCAATTTTGTCCGGACGGAAGCCGCTCCAGTGGTCGTCGTTGGCCATCACCACCGGCACCTGGCGGTACCCAAGGGATTTCAGGCTGTCGATGGCATCCGGTTGCGCGTCGAGATTGATCAGCTGATAGTCGATGCCGTGGCGGTCCATGGCATTTTTAGTGGCGTTGCACTGGACACAGTTGTTCTTAGTGTAAATAATAATGCGCATGGTTCGTATTTCCCTTTGTTCATGTATAAGGTTCTGTTTAGCGAGGAAGAGTGCCTAAATTTTCTGGCTTCGCCTCGCTCACATCTTGTGTCTGTTTGATAGAGAGAATACTAGATACAGCGGTGTTTAAATTCAAGCATACCAGATATAGGGGTTTTGGCATTGAGTCGGCAAAAATCTGCTAACGCCAGGCACCATGCGGGTTAGGGTAGTTGAGAAGGGCAGTAAATTTTTTTGTAAAGATGGATGGCTAAAAAAACAGGCAAAAAAAATCTATGGTCCCCCC
>JAUHTP010000045.1:0-18032 GCA_031332935.1 Candidatus Pantoea bathycoeliae
CAGACAGGGGCGTGCGTCTATGCAGGCCAGTACTGGCTGCTCCCGGTGAGTCATGCACTACAGGCCCTGCTTTCACTGGCGGTGCTGTCCGGACTGACGTTCATCCTTAAGGAGAACACTCCTTTCGGGGGTCTTGCTCGGTGGAGTGCCTTTTGCCATTTTTCTTGCGCACTTCATCCTGAGCGCATATTTGCTGTGCGCTTTTCGTCAGTCATTTTTTCTGAATACCGGCAGGTCTTGAGCTGAGATGAAATAAAAAACCGCCCAGTGCCGGGCGGCTGAACTGTCAGGCATTCAGAAGCCTGCTTAAATTGCGGAACCCTAAGTCTGGCCGCCCCGACGAATACCTGTAAGCGGTAAGACTTCTGGCCACGTTTATTCAGCCTGTCCTGCCGTCAAACAGCTGCTCACAAAGTTATACCCCCTGCTTACAGTAAGCGACGTAAAAGCGGCTACGCTTTCTTCGCTGCACACCGACATCTCAGTCTGAAGATGGTCGTTTTTGCTGCATTTGGCCCGGGATGCCGGGCGTTTTTAAAATGTCCCCACTGAGTTTTCTCAGCTCAGACATCGCCTGGCGCACCATCCAGAAGCCGGGTGAGTAAAACACCCGCCCCAGATTTTCCGCCACTGCCGGTGTGACAACTCGCTCATCCCGCAGAATAAACCTGACCTTATGCTCCTGCAGCCCGGAACGCCGACAGAATTTGTCCACGCTCATATCGTATTCGGCCAGCAGAGACGCCAGAAAACGGCCCACTGATTCATGCTCATCCATAAAAAACCTCCTCCGTCTGTGGCTTTTCCGGAAGATAAAACAGTCATCCGCTCTGCTCAAAGCCTACACAGCCCGATAATTCTACCCTTAAAACGCGAGCTGGCCACGCTCGTCGCAGGCCAAGCTGAGGCGTACCGCAGCGGAGCGAAGAACTAACAGCCGGGACCAAGAAGCGTAATTTCACTTACGTCAGCAACGGCTGCTTACGCGCTCCCCTGACTGAAACTACGCAACAAAAAAATCATTAGTCTGCTCAGTAAGTTAAGGTTTTCATCATTAGAGTACCGTTTAGTTCGTGTTGCCATACGCTTCCGGCTCAACGATACTGTTTTTATATACAGCATTATTTAGAGGGGAAATTTATCATGTCAGAATCACTCATTTTCATGCCGGCTCCAGGTCATCCCGTCCGGAGAACGGCGCCATGAAAGCGACCATCCTCTCAGGATGTGCTGACGCTATTCAGGCCTGCCGATATACGCCCCGTCATGCGTATCCCGCTGTTTGTTGAGCGCTACGCCGCCGGCTTCCCCTCCCCTGCCACAGATTATGTCGAGGCGGAACTGGACCTGAACGAGCTCTGCATCACTCACCGCGCCACCACTTTTTTGGTGCGCGCCAGCGGCAACAGCATGGAATACTTGGGACTGTATGACGGCGACGTGATGGTCGTCGACCGCGCGAAGGAAGCCACACACGGGGACATCGTCATCGCGGAGGTCGGTGGGGATTTCACCGTCAAACACCTGCAGCTGCACCCCAAAATTGCCCTGCGTCCGATGAATCCGGCCTATCCGGTGATTTACCCGGAGGAGCTGCACCTGCTGGGCGTGGTCACCTGGTTTTTCCACAATACCGAGGCTCGCCGGAGGTAACCATGCCGATGCCTGGTCTGGCTGACGTCAACAGCTTCTATGCGTCCTGTGAGGCGCTGTTCAGGCCTGATTTGCGGGGAAAACCCGTCGTTGTTCTTTCAAACAATGATGGCTGCGTAATCGCAAGCAGCAAAGCGGCCAGAGCCCTAGGAATCAAAATGGGAATTCCATGGTTTCAGTTAAAAACGCAGCATTTCCCTGAAAAGGTTCATATTTTCAGTTCTAACTACGGGCTTTATCATTCATTATACCAGAGAACCATGTCAGCGCTTGAGGAAATGACGCCCAGAGTCGAGCAGTATTCCATTGATGAAATGTTCTTCGATCTGACGGGCATTGATGGCTGCGAGGACTTTGAGCACTTTGGCCACCGGCTGCGTGCTCACGTTCTGGCCAGAACAGGACGGACGACTGGCGCAGGCATCGGTCCGACCAAAACGCTGGCCAAATCAGCGCAGTGGGCCTCGAAAGAGTGGCCACAGTTTAAAGGCGTACTGGCGCTGACGCCCGGAAACCCGAAGCGGACCGAGGCGCTGTTGATTCGCCAGTCCGTGGAGGAAATCTGGGGCGTCGGCAGACGTATTGGCAAAAGCTGAACCTGCTCGGCATCACCAACGCACTGGAGCTGGCGCGTACGCACCCCGCCGTTATCCGGAAGAACTTTTCGGTTGTGCTGGAAAGGACGGTGCGGTAGCTGAACGGCGAGGCGTGCATTCCCTCGAGGAGATGCCTCCGGCAAAGCAGCAGATTGTCTGCAGCCGCAGTTTCGGTTCACGCATTACCACGAAAGTGGCCATGCAGCAGGCACTCTGCGAGTACGCCACACGCGCTGCTGAGAAGCTGGGTGGCGAACGCCAGAACTGCAGGCACATCAGCGTGTTCGTCCGGACCTCGCCGCATGCGGTAGGTGAGACGTTTTACGGCAACACGGCCGGGGAAAAACTCACTCTGCCCACGCAGGACACGCGCGATATCATCGGCGTGGCCATGCGCGCGCTGGACCGCATCTGGCTGGATGACCACCGGTACATGAAGGCCGGCGTCATACTCGATGACTTCACCCCTCACGGCGTCAGCCAGCTGAACCTGTTTGACGACAACCGGCCGCGGGCGAACAGCGCGCAGCTGATGCAGGTGCTGGACGGCATCAACCAGTCAGGTCTGGGACGGGTATGGTTTGCGGGTCAGGGAATTGATACGGAGTGGAGGATGAAGCGGGACATGCTGTCACTGGCCTGGACGACGCGCTGGAGAGATATACCGGTTGCCCGGGTAATCTGAACCAGCGCGCTGAGCGGGTGACCTGACAAATGTCATTCAGACTTCATGTCACCCTGGCTGAACCGGTGGGAGCCGGTTGTCAGATGTGATTCATCGATAAGCATAATCCTGTCCCCTGCGGGAGAGACGACGTTCAGGCTTTCGTCAGTTGAACCCCGTAAATCTTCCATGCTCTGTACCACAAAGGCCACCGTCATGACTGACGGGTAGCGAAAGAAAGGGTCATTATTACTGTCCACTACAGGTACAGCCGGAAAGAAAATGGATGCCGTCGGCTCGCCGAGAATGTCCCGGATACGCGTCAGCTTGTCATCCGTCAGCGTGGCAGCAAACGCCTGTTTCCTTTCCCTGCTCAGTTCTTTCACGCTGCTCGTAACTTCCACCCGATTGGCCGGTTTGGCCGGACGTAACCTAGACAGGTCCCGCAGATTTTCCTGCAGCGTTTTATCCATAAGTTCGACGGTCATAAGTTTCCCTGCTTCAAAAACGAGCTGATATTCCACCCAGTAAATCAGCTTTCCATCGCACTCTTTGACTGACGTGTACATATCTACTATGCCCGTATACGGCACAGGCACTGCGGCCTCCGAACCTGCCCCGGCTTTACTGACATTCTGATAGAGCTGCCCGTTGAAGATGCAGTATTCGGCCATGCCGTATTCCATATCCAGGTCTTTAGTCTGGAAATACCGGCAGTTGTGGCTCCATTCAAAACCTTCGTGAGTGATATTAATTAGCTGGATATCAAGCTGCTCATTATGCCTGCCTTGATTATATAGTCTGAGACTGTCGTGAAGATATGCGCTCATGTTCATCAGAAATTTAAAATTGAGCTTCGGCGCTGCTGCTTATTCTTTTTCCAGGTTTCATTGGCCAGAAAAGCTGATCGGGTCAGAAAACCCGCCCAGAATAACTGCAGCACAATTTTAATGACCTCTTTTTCAATCAGCCCCAGTAACAACGGGACGATGAAGAGCATGCTGAGCAGAAATTCCCACTCCCCTGCACTTTTTCTGTCTTTGCCGGTGAGCTTTCGGAACCCCAGAGATCCCGATACCATCAGAACCACTCTGTTCATGATGACCTCGTTAAATTAGCTGCCACCAAACATGCCTCTAGCATTACTGCGAGTTTCATCGACAGTGGCATTTGGGGATGCTTCAGCCGGCTCAGGAACGCTTTCAGCCTGAGATGTAGTTTGCGCTGTGGCGTTTTTAGTGCTGACAGCATGTATCACCTGAAGCACTTCTTCTGCAGTCGTGTTTTCACTCAGCAGTTCAGACAGCATGAACGGGAGACGCGGATCAATCCGCTCAAGTGCAAACCTGCTGAGCATGCCCGCCTTCCAGAGACGGCCGCGCTCACCCTGCGGAGTTTCATCGGTGTGACTGTCAGCATAAGCCTCACCTAGGCTGCTTTTAGGATTGATGTAAAACTGGATCTTTCTGCGCGTATCCATGACGTTATCCGATAATTATAGAATGTAGTCCAATCACATTATCTTGCGGATACTGAAAACAGAAACCTAATTATTGAATTAACAACATTTAGGTTGAGCATTTAGATCAAGACTTGGTAATCTATGGGCGGATAATCTGTACTAAATAAAGCAGCGAAAACTAGTCCTGC
Organism: Candidatus Pantoea bathycoeliae; assembly: GCA_031332935.1. Lineage (GTDB taxonomy): Bacteria > Pseudomonadota > Gammaproteobacteria > Enterobacterales > Enterobacteriaceae > Pantoea > Pantoea bathycoeliae. The sequence continues at coordinate 4,564 of JAUHTP010000045.1, forward strand.
CGAGTACTGGCAAAAATATCTAAGATTGCTTCATCAGTTGCTTCATTGTATCGGAAAGGCAAATGTAATTTCCGGTGGGATCAATCCAACGTCGCAAACGAACGCCGAGCTCTAATGCGTCAGAATCTTCACGGTACTGGAGAAGGTTTTCTTCAATATCATTGATAGCATGTTCAAGAAGATAAGAAGTGAAAGCCTGCGTATCGGCTCGTAAGATCCGTTGTTCTTTCGTTGTTGTTTATAGGACTCATAATATTTAAGGTGTGCTCAGTTGAGACTGTTGTGAAAGCTTTTGCCATTATATCTCCTACTTTATTTGTTTTGCGATGCTCGCCTCCGTGCCAGTAGGTCTTGGGCTAAGCTAAAGCGAATAATCATGCTGAGAAAGGTTGACCGGTTTCAGCATGGCGTTTACCTGCTGCTGATAGCGTTCAGCCAATTCCGCTTCACGTTCTTCAGCAGTTTGGATGAAGAGCTCAGCTGAACCATTTTTTGTCACAAAGACACCGCCTCTGAATTGCTCTGGGGAACCGAGCATTTCGCGGGCCGACTTCTGCGAAATCGTTGTCATCGTTTTTACCTCTAATATTTTGGCAACTCGTTTTAAGTGAGCCGGTTGCCTTACTTCATATAGTGATTCGCCAATCAGAATGGTTGTAACACATGTGTCATAGTGGAAGATAGCAAGATCCATTAAGAGAGTCAATATTTATAACAAATTTTACCACCTATTATTTACAGTACATTAATCACAACCAATGAGGCCAAAGGGCAATATAAATAGCCTGTTAACATTTACTAAAATACATAATAGCAAGCTACTTATTAGCCACCTATTATTATAGAATAATCCAATTAATAGCTAACGTTACAATACTCTAGGTTAAAATAACAAAAAATAAAATACCTTGCGGTATTAATGGTTTCCTTTTAAAAGGACATTTTAGATAGCTAATAAATAACTAGCCAATTTAAACTGCTTTGACTTATTATTAGCCTGTGAAAACTAAAAGGCCAATTTAAGCATACCTGCCGTCATTCCTTCCTTGGCATACCAAAAGCTCTATTGCTCAGCAACCGAAATTGCACTTTCTGGCGAGACGTCAGGTCCAGCATAAGCACCCTGCTGTAAACCTTCTTGGACTTCAGGAATTTGCGACTTATCAGATTTTGCAGCGACTTCAGCGGAATTTTGTTTCCAGCATTTGCCTGATGTAGCTGCGCAGGAAATGGAGATCGTTACGCCGTCAGTTGCTGCGCTCTTTACCGCTTCTTTGATCCAGGAGCCTGGAGTGCGACCCGTGATGCCTTCAGCTGCGCGCTTTTTCTTTACGCCCGAAGTTGGGGCTGAGATACTCCCGCGGGATGTTCAGGGCGGTCGACCATCACCTCAAATTGATGTGCTGTAGGTCGGGCCGCGGAGTCGACCCAAGGCGCGAGCGGCCTTTTCAGCGCAACTGACTGAACGTGGCCAGCGAAAGGGAAAATAACTGAGCAGCAGAACTGTCTACGGCTGATCTGATAATCGTCCCTGACTAAGCTTTTATGCGACCGTATTGCACCTTAAGCAACTGGGGAGCGGGGATGTACAGTCCGTGTGTTTTTGAAGTAATTAGGACTCATGTATATGAACATAAGAAATATTCTGCAAACAGTATATAGGGAATTCATCTATACCTGCGAAAGGTGATAAACGATAAAATATACGTTTATTTTAAAATAAACGATGGCTCAAAAAGCGATGAAAAGACTGACTGTACCGAGGCCTACAGTCCTTATGCTTTATTGTTCGCTTTGCTGACGGCACACCATTAACTCTTAGCTTTCCTTAAGGAAAATATGCTTATCGGCAGGTCAGTTTGAATATAATAAAAAATAAAACATTTCATTGACTTAAGTTAAACCTGCACAACTCTCTTAATTTACTACAGAAAAAAGACATCTCCCTCCTAAATAACCCAACTCATCATTTTTTATAAAAATGAGATAAAAAGACAAAATATATGGTAAAAAAATAAAAAATATCGTAATAAAACTAAACTGTAAGCAGTAAGCAGTAAGCAGTAAAATAAGGAAATGTAAAAACTCATACTATCATAAGCTTATATTTAAATGAACTTAAATTGCTTTAATAATTAATCCCGAGGATCATCAATTTCGCCGTGAAGATTCACCAATAATTTAAGTAATCTTATGCTTTAACATTCCACTTTCCTCTTGGTAAAAAGGATGGTCGGCTATGAACACTTTAGATATCAGTTCATCTAATGGAACTCAGTGTAACGTTACTTTCAAAAATGACTCTTCAGCACCGTGGTTAGTGTATTTTTTCAGAAAGTACCCAGCTAGCCAGCTGACGTATTTTCAACCGCTTGGCAGGTTAGTCCATTCAAAATTGCTGTTAATGCTTCATTCAAGTTCATCTGGTCGATCGATTATTCATTCGTGTGGGGAATCACTGGGGCTTTATCTGATGCGGTTATCTTTGAAGCGCAGGAGGTCAAGCCAGCAGACCCTGTAACAAATAATATCACCCTGTTCGATATGATGTACCTGATTTTTATCCAGCAACCTCCGCAGGTACTGCTGGAAGCCTGACAGTTCAAGCAGGAGAAAGTTTTCCCGCAAAAAATTTCAACGGGTATAGGCATGTCAGGAAGACCTGTTGCAGTTCAGCAGGCCCTTGTTAATATTGAGCAAATATACACTCCTGAGCTCGAATATTTCTTTGCTGTCGGCACCTCTGTGCAGTCGGGCCAGGTACTTTCACAAGCGGTGAGTAAGTGCCAAAACCTGCAGTTTCCCGCAAACGTATATGATCTCACCGCAACGCTTGACTCTTATCAAAACTGGTCAGTTAGCTAGATTAAGCTATTTTTTTTGAAAAAATCTTAATGAAATTAATCGTTATGAAAGGATAAATTATGAGTCAAGAAATTGAAAAAGTAGCCTCTTTCACCCTTACTAGTGAAGAAATAGATGAGCAGGGTGGCGGCAATAACTTTTTAAATGGTGTTATTTAATTAGTTACCAGCCTTCATTTAAGATTACTACGCTGATTGCACTATCTTCTGATGTGAGGTTATCCATAAGACTACGTCAGTGACTAACGAATTTACATGGTCCTATAATTGCCTGTTAAATTTTGAAAAGTTGCAATATTAATTTTGACTCAGGAAAGCAGGTAAAAGCGGTCTCTTAAAAAGAGACGAATTAAATTTTGAACTCGTCTGCTTTTGCAAAGTAAATTACGTTTAATGATAATGGCGCCAAAACGGAACCCATAATTATTTAATAAACTGGTAAGAGGCCACGCCTGTGGCCTCTTTTTCTGCTAACAATCCACTTACTATGCCTTATCTCTCTTATTCCTAAGCATAAGAACTGCCTCATTGCCCGGCATGTAAAAATGCACCCGGTGACGCGCCGCCACGTCAAGCGCAAACACCTTCGTATACACTTCGGTAGACTTCATGCTCTTGTGGCCCATCAGGCTCTGCAGCGCCTTGAGCGGGATCCCCGCATAAAGCATGTGCATGGCGTAGCTGTGCCGGAAGGTGTGCGGCGTCACGGGAACGGAGAAGGTCACGCCGTCTTCCGCTGCGGCCGACACCGCTTCGTTAATCCAGGTCCGTACCGTGCGGTCCGTGACGGTCCAGAGACGCACTTTTTCCGTCCGGCCGATGTAAGGGTTACGACGCTCGACCGGAATACGCAGCGTGGCGACCATCATCTCCAGCTGGGCAATGTACTGCGGATCGGACAGCGGAACCAGCCGGTGAGGGACAACGCCTGACGGCGTACGACCCGCCCCCCGGGCGGCCTTCTCACCGCGCTGCTTCAGCGTGGCCAGCTGCACAAAGGGATGAGGGGATGTCAGGGTGAAGTCGGACCGGGTCAGGGCCAGCGCCTCGTTGATGCGGGCCCCGGTGTTCCACATCGTGTTCAGCAGCATTTTGCGGTGCAGATTGGGTACGTAGTGCAGCAGGGCGCTGACCTCCGGGGCCAGCAGGTATTTCGGTAAATCGTCAATCAGTGCGGCCATCTGACGCAGCGCCAGCGCGGCGGGATAGTCGATGGGTACCGGAAGCCCATCGGACGAAGATAAACCACCCTGCGGCGGAAGAACGGGCAGGTTCATTCAGACTCAGCTCCGTCACTGATTAATGTCGTTATGTCTGCTTTGGTATGTTCCTGCCCGCCAAAAGGCATATTCTGGATCTCTTCAAGGTCACATTCCCAGCCGTTGAACCAGCCGTCAGGATCCTTCCCCGTAAACACCTGCTGCAGCCAGCCGGACGTGGCACGGCGGCGGAAATCCTGAAAATATACCGGGTGATGCTGACCAACCACGGACCACAAATCGAAGCCGTCCTCCACCTCCCAGTCAAACGCATTCATGGAGCGGTGTGCGCAGCTTTCTTTAAGGAAAAGCATAAAAGCGAGCAGCTTGCCGTGGTCGGTTCCGCCTGAGCCGTCTCTACAAAGGCTAAATTCTGCGGTAACCGTTCCCAGCGCCATTCGTCCTGTCTCCGGATGAATTCGCAGGCATATCAGTGTACCTTCGTGGCGACCGCGGCTTATCCGGGTAAACTCGAAGGCATACCGGGCGTTATCACCAGCCGGCAGAAAAAACCGATGATAGTCCATGCCCAGACTAACCACCGGGAACGGAGTCGACCTTCCGTCAAGCAGCCACCCGGCGCTGGCATCAAAGTTTTCAGCGATCGAATCGGCAAGATTAAACAGCAGCTCCTCAGTTCCCTCTATGATATCCATCAGAAGGCCGGGTGACGTACTCAGCTGACGGGCCATCTTTATAAGTTCAGGTACACCTGCATTATTCGCCCCCCCGGACGTACGGTAATAATTGTCTGCTATCAGCCGGTCAAACAGCCACTTCAGTCGCCTGCCCGTTTCGCGCTGCCAGCGTTCCCGTTCTGATACCGCAGGCTCAGCACTAACAGCGGGCTGGTAATATTCCCGCAGTGCGGTCCGTATTTCGCCCTCAAGCGATCGCTCATTTTTCATCGCGGCCTGTTCAATGCGCTCATAAAGCGCATCATCCACGTTGCGGGCCTGGATTTTTGCCATGAATCATCCTTGCTTCTTAATGAATACAGTTTTTGTTGCATGACACAAAAAACCATCATGCACCAGAATAACAGAATAATAATTAATGAATGAATACATTTTCAGTCAAAAAGAAAACACAGAAAGAAATTCGCATTAGTTACCATGAAAACTATATCTCTCAGAAATTACCGGAAGTCCGTTCCGTCCGAATCCGACATTTTCCTTATTTAGCAGTAACCGGAAGCTTAGCACAGCGGCGGGGCGGGGGAAAGCGCGATGTTGCCGGGTCCGGCAGGAGTCTTTATCCCATATATTGTATGATCATCAGATGACTGAGCCACTATATAGGGCACTGCGCAAAAAACCGCCACCTGTGAGGGAAAGATCCGGTTCTGGTTCTTTTCGGATCTCTGCAAAAACATGCGTGTTAAGCATATATAAGATATATGCATGTACACCCCCTATACATATGCCGGACATCTACCTATACTGGACATATGCATAAAGGCTAGGAGGTTATGATGAGAACCGTATCGATTTTTAAAAACGGCAGTAACCGCGCCATCCGTCTGCCCCGGGATATGGACTTTGAAGGCGTGAGCGAACTGGAGATTTTCCGGGAAGGGGACAGAATCATTCTGCGCCCCGTTCGACCCACCTGGGGCTCGTTCGCCAGCCAGGAAAAGGCCGATCCGGACTTTATGGCGGAGCGCGAGGTCGTTGTCAGAGACGAAGGACAGTTTGACCTGTGAACAAAACTTATATGCTCGACACCTGCATCTGCTCGTTCATCATGCGCGAGCAGCCGGCCGCCGTCATTGAGCGCCTAGAGCAGGCGGTGCTGCGCAGCCACCGCACCGTGGTCTCGGCCGTGACCTACGCCGAGATGCGCTTCGGGGCCACCGGTCCGAAGGCATCGCCGCGCCACATTGAGCTGGTTGACGCATTCTGCGCGCGGCTCGATGCCGTCCTGCCTTGGGACCGAGCGGCGGTCGACGCCACCACGGACATTAAGGTCGCGCTGCGGCTGGCCGGTACGCCGATTGTCCCGAACGACACGGCCATCGCCGGACACGCGATAGCCGTGGGCGCAATACTGGTGACGAATAACACAAGGGAGTTTGAGCGGGTACCGGACCTAGTGCTGGAAGACTGGCTGTAACAGGCTGCTCCCGCCTTTCATCGTTCCGGCCCGGATCCCAAGTCCGAACGGTCTTTCACGGGCGGAGGGTTCCGCCCCCCTGATCGGCGTTCTCTGAACCTCTGCCTCACCGCACTGAGGGTCATGACAGGCGTCGCGTGGTCTTTATTGCAAGATAGAAGTCCTTTGTGTGCTAAATTCCGATATCCATTCCGGAGACAGGAAGCCTGCGGCGCAGGATACTGAATTGCGAGCAACTGCTCTGGTAATTCTTTCTGTTTTCTAAAAACCAGATAATGAACTCATTGTTATTTTTTACGCCAATTTTTTTCATCACCCTCCTTTTGTAATAACTTACTGATTTTTCGCTTATTCCTGACCATTCAGCTATCTGTTTCAGGGTCATGCCGGTCATAAAGAACTAGGTCACAGCAACTTCATTCTCACTGAATGACAGGCAGCGCTGAGTGTTATCCATAAACGTCACAGTTTCTCCTTTGTCTAATTATGGATTAAATAATGTCGTGATAACTTGCTGGCAGATTATCTCTGCCAGTTAAAAATAAAAAGTATGTGGTCTGAAGGTCAGTGCAGGATTCGAATGAAACTGGAATATTTTCCTTCTTCGTCGACAAGGGTATATTCCACAGTTACATTTTTATTTCTTTCAGCCCCCGCTAAATTAAAGCGCCTGTGACTGAAAGGTGCGATCATTCTGGTCATACCCAGCGTCAAAAACTGCTCCCCGGAAAGCGACTTAACCTTTATCGCAACAGGCGTCACGTAATAAGGGGAAGGGTTATCCAGCTCCAGTGAATGTCCGTTATCTGTGACGCTCTGTGACGCGTATTTTATGGCGTCTGCAATACTGTTAATATTCATACTCTCTTTAAACGGCCGGTAAATAATTTTCAGCTGAGTATTTAATGCGTTCTCCATTTTGTTCGCCCTTTCCATCTTCGTGGTCTTTTTAACGCCGGGAATTTCATATAGATTGATCCAGAACACGGACTCACGGTTCCCGGGTAGGTCACGAATTTTTTCTGTAGGCAGTATCTTCAGGTTCAATATTTTTCCCGGCGGCATTCTGGCCACCGCCGGAATAACGACGAAAGGATAAAATTTTTCCTTGTTAATATCGCCTGCACTCCCATTATCAATCCAGCTCTGAAGTAACACTGGCGCATGGCTGTCGTTGTTGACGATTAGCAGTCGCCTGCTGCTGTCCGCACTGCTGAACAAAATTCAGTCCTGCAACGGGACTACCGTCGCCTGACTGCTCAACGAAGTAAACAGAAAGGCAAGACGGAGTAAGTTAAAAAAACAGCCCATTACCAGTACCTCACAATTATATTAGCCGTAGCTTCGATCTTCCCGGGCGTGACAGGCCGGCCCAGATTAATTATGCCGTAGAATGAGAAAAACTGAGAGTGATATCTAAGAGAGAGGCGTTGCGTGTTGTATGAATATGAGGTTTCGCCGGCGCGAATGGAAAACCATCCCGGATTAGTGTAATCATCGGTGTATCCGTGGGTTATGAACCCGACCAGTTGATCGTCAACAGACACGCTTATGCCGAAATTCGAGGCATATCCTTCTTGGCCATAATTATCCGATACAATGTAAGGCGACCAGGTACCTGTAATGCCAAGCGTTGGATTATTGGTATTGAAGGCAACCGATATCATACCGGGCCCGACGCCCGCATGCTGCCGCATATAGGCAAAAATAAGCGCGCCACCGCAATGGTAATTTACGCTAAAATTCACGCCCTTTTTGATACCCGACTTCAGTTCATCGGCCGTTACCGGGGGTAAAGTGACAGGGTTCGTGTAGCCTGACACGTGGCATCCATAGGGCTTACTGAAAAAATGGTTTGCTGAAGCGTAGCGCATGCCAAAACCAATCCAGTTAGTGGGAGCAAAGCCCCCCAGTTATTGTTACTGTCCTTGCCGGGCTTAATGTTTTGAGTGTCATTCCAGCCCGGCCCTACAAAAACCGTATAACCATTGGGCTGTGAGCAGGTGTAGCCTGTTTCGATAGTATTATCATCAGCCGGGCCATTGCATTCGTAGTGCGCGGTCGGATCACCGCCCCGCCGCTGGCGGCCTGATAACCGCTGCCGGTACTTAGCCCGCCGTTTGCCGTAACCGCATTTGATACCCCGTATTTAACAGAAAGCTCTGAGAACGTATTGTAACGGGCGTAGTCGCTGATTTTCCCGGCAGAAAAAGTATAAGCCGCCCGGGGCGGACAGAACCCGGCAGAGAGGAATAGGGCACGGAATATTCAGTGATGCTGCCGTTACTCTCCGTCACCCTGACATTCAGATCGCCGCCATAATATGCCGGTGCCAGGCTATCAATACTGAATTTACCCGGCGGAACCGTCGTCTTATAAATTTTATTTTTTTTCTGAAATACTTCGAATTTCGCGTTCGTACGCGCCGTTCCTCTTACGACCGGCGCGTACTCAACGACGGAAGTGGGTAAAACGTGGTTGTCCGTATTCAGGCTTATGCCAGTGAAGCTGAGACCGCTGAAAGTCTCAGAGCCCGAGCTGAGTTACCTCAGCGATAGTTCACTTCACAGTGCTGGTAAGCCGCGTCTGACATACAGCCGTGAAGAACTCCAACGCGAACCGTAACGACTTCGGCTGAAATTACCCTGCTGCCGGAACTGCCACTTACTAGCATTAAAGCCGCTGCTTAGCCCGAGATACGTTGAACTCAGCCCGCCAAACTGGGCATTATGCGACTCGTACTGGTTTACCGTCGTATAGTTTGAGAATAAAACGCTGCTGCCTGCCTCAAACTCATCCGGTGGAATGAAGTCATCAGGTCGGTTTACCAGCAGTGACTGCGACACAGTAACGTTAACCCGCAGTGATGAAAGATCGGGCGCTACCTCAGCATCCGGAAGAACAGCCTCAAGGCTGTAGTTTTTGCCCTCAACAAGGGCTCCGGGCTTTTTTTTGAGGAGGAGACTGTTAATAAATTCAGCGGTGAATAACGGCGTCAGGCTTTTACCTTTCATTTTGAACATCAGCGTCTTTTTAGAGAATAATTTATCGTTCAGATAAACCGAAACATTATACAGTCCAGGTTTGTAGAACGTTTCATCGCCTGATAATGCAGCGACACCATGCATGCCACTTGCCTTGAGCATGGCGGGGCTGAATTCATATTCTTCAGCATGGACTAAATCGAGGTTTTCAAATAAACATGGCTGGGTTAATTAACGCCTTAAAATTATCAAGCACGCCTGTAACCCCAAACTACTTAATAGTGGGGGGGGTCACATAGCGGCATGAAATTCCGGAGATGGAAGATACAGAGAGAACCTGGAAAAGGCACCTTTAAATTCCTCCAAATAAGCTTAAACTTCTTTTCATTTATACCCTAAATGTCATAAAGTTAAGTTGAGCATTGATTTTTCTCATATCGCAATAACTACAAATAATCATTGTCATAAATAATGTTACATGGTGATTATTTAGATTGATTTTGAAGCCTTTCAGCCTTATGCTCACTCCTTACAGAAATCACTGTCCAGCATATTCAGATATGCATCATGTGAGGTTATTATGTTCTTTTTTAGTTATGATGGAGAATGCCTTGAGCCAAAAGATAATCCTTAACAACTTTCTGATTTTTGAGCTGGAAAAAATTCTGACGTTTAAAGGAAGAACGGTGACTATCAGTTCTTCATTATCGATGTGCCTAAAGCTACTGATTGAAAATGTAGGGCACCTGGTCACGCATCAGCAGTTTTATGACTACGTATGGCGTCGTTTGGGTACAGAACCTGCTTCAAATTCCCTTTATCAGAATATTTCGGCCCTGAGGAGAGCATTTATTAAAACCGGTTTTCAGGAAGACATTATCCGGACTCTGCCAAGGAACGGTTTTCTTCTCTCTCCACAAACAACAATTATAAAAGAAAGTTTATCAGGCTCTTTCCCTGTCGGTGGTCAGCCTGATGATTCTTCCGGTGCGAATCTGACGGGGAGTAACGAAGAAGTCCTGAAGGAAAAACTGTCACTTGGACAGAATGAAAAAAGCAGGTTCTCACATTACGCATTTTTTACATTCTTTTCTGACCAGAGATCGTCTTCACTGGATGACACTGTCCTTTATAAAACGGCTGGAGCTGATCTTGCTGCTTGGCAGCTCAGGTATTCTTTTTTATTTTTTTTACCCCAAAACTGATTTGAACGCAGAAAATGCGTTATTTGTCTACAGTACAGATTATAAAGGCTGTAAGATTTTCAATAATACTTATGGCTGGATGAGCAAAGATGAGGTAGATAAACAGATAGACCAACTTAAAATCGATTGTAGTGACTCTCCCTACATTTACCTTACGGCTTTTAAACATGCAGACAGTCTTTCTTACTTTAGCTGCCAGCATCCGTTAAAAACCAGTTCCAGAGCGAACTGCCGATCGTATTATTTTATAAATAATCTTGATGATGAGTAAGACTCTTCTCTTAATCGCCCTGTGTATCATTTTCTATTTATTCAGTCCGTTCAGCAGACAGGGGGGAGACCTGATCTCCTGTAAAGCGGATATATCCAATCACTGGAAAGACAAACAGCTGGATTTGCTCATTACTCAAAACCTTAATAACGGCAAGGGTTTTCTTTCAATTTTCGGAATTTCTTATGTTAACGATAAGGTCAGCTCCTATCTGAGCAAGACAATTTCTTTTTCATACCAGCAGGATAAAAATTATTATCATTTAAGGTCTGAACTGATCATGAATTCACCACAAATGACGATGAATATTACCGACCAGAAGAACTGTATACCTGATTTTTTTATTGAAACCGACAAACCGCTTTTAATGAAAATTAGACCCTACGGGAATAACGCCTAGATTTTTTATCCCGAAAACACACCATTTTCGTATGTGAAAGAAGTCATTAACAGTTTTGCTCAATAAGCTCACTATAACGTCGTTCTTCCGGTCGACGCCATCCCTGAAGGGCTCCGTCAGGGTGTCAGCCCATATCCCTTGAGGCTATCACCCTGTTTCGACCTTCATGCTTTGCCCGGTATAAAAGCTGATCTGCTGAAGACAGGGCTCTTTCAATATTGCCTTCATGATGACTGAGCGCGCAGACGCCTGCTGAAATCGTGATGTGTCCTACCGGGGGAAGGGCATGCTGGCTATTTTTTCACGAACTCGGTCTGCAACAGACCATGCTTCCGAAAGCGTCGTGCTGGGAAAAAAAATAACGAATTCTTCACCGCCAAACCGACTGATAATATCCTGTGTCCGGCACTCTTTTTTCAGCCTGTCCGCTTCTCTATACCAGATTTTTACTTCACTCATTCTTCCGGTGAGGCGTTCTGTCGTGCCTGAACCTGTCAGTCGGGCCAGTTTCTCAAGCGGTTGTGAAATCCGGCCGGAAATGTACACACTTGCGATGACAAGCAGAAGCGTCATTAACAATCCGTAGAGCATGACGTCCCTTACAATTCGCATCAGTACAGCTGCGGTCACATCAGGTGAAACGCAGACAAATACATGCCAGTTTGTTTTAGTTTGTTTTAACCACGTCTGAATATCCCAGCAGGCAGTCCTGACGATTTAACGTTGTCTTCAGTACGCCGTATTTTTCCTGTTTAAGCTTCGCTGCCAGATCGGCGCTCAGTGTGATCTTTTTTCCGGTCAGCGTCTCATCAGGTGAGTAAACCACTTCGCCTATGTCAGTGACGATGCTGATATTCGTTTTGTCCGCATAGAAATGCTGACTCAGTAGACGGCTCAGCATGCTTTTTTTTTTAAATAGATTGAGCCTGCCAGATAGCCCAGATATTCACCTGCCGTGGAATATACCGGGTTCGACAAAAAAACGACTAAGTGTCCTGTAGAGGGGGTAAGGGGTTCCGAAACGAACGGGCTTTTTTGACCGCCTGTAACTGCTCAGGAGCGACGTTAAGTGACGTGCCGGACGGAATAAAGTTTAACGGCGACGCAGTTACAACCTGTCCGTCCGGCGACAGGGCCAGCACTGAACTGAACATGTCTGGCTGCAGGCGCAGTCTGCCGGTTTCATAATTCAACGCATCCAGGTCCCTGAAGCTCCTGATCTGGCCTGCACTGAAAGCAAGCTCCTGCTGTGCCGTCCGGAACAGGTTGTCAGCACTGTCTGCCAGTTTCCGGGCATAAGCGGTGTTCGATTCAAGGATCCGCTGTTCCGTCAAAATATTCAGCACAAAACCAGTTACTGCAACAAGCAGTATTGCTGTAATGACTATGCAGCACACCGAGTGGAGACACAGCAGCCCCTTCAATGAAGGCTTATAAAGCATCGCTTTTCCCTAAGATTCGTTAAATTTAAAATGTTGTAAGGATACCTGCACCTTCAGTTCATAAGATATGACCAGCCACGCAAATAGTAAATCAGGTGTTACATTTTTATATCAATAAAAGATCAGTTTGTATTCAGATAATTTTATAACTGACAGCTTTAGCCATTGCCCTCGTTTAAAAATTTCCAGCAATTTTATAAAGAGCCCCTATGAGGACACTGCCGGCTATGGCTCAGGGCTGGCTCTTTCTGTAATCCTGAAAGGTCGATTTAAGCCGGTTTTTCGGCAACAAGCGTGTGGGTTTGAAAGAAAGGATTCGTTTTCATCGCTTGGCGATGAGCAATGCTCAGAAAAAAGTCGGATAAAGTATAAGCAATTTAGCCATAAACCGGACGCAAATAACTCCGACTGGAGAAGGTAAGACAACTCCCTTAATGATCACCTTCCTTTCCGGCCGTGATCATGCAGGTGCGATTCGTAACACGTACTCAGGGGTGTACATTCTTGGAGACTTCCATCGCAAGCACATCCAAACTAGGAAGGCCTTTAAAAACAAATCAGGAAATTGTCTTCTACGCCGTCGTAACGCAGGGTTTGATTAAGGAGCATTTTTCCTGCCACAGCCTGTGTTCAACTGTCCCCTCAATAAAACTTCATAAGCGCGGCATCGCTCACGCTAAGGTGACCCTGACCCCAAATTCTGCTCCATTCAGAAACAGAATTCCGGCATGATAAACACTCCCCCTGAGCGGAGGTGGTGCCGATGAAAAAGTCACGATTCACCGAAGAGCAGATTGTCTTTGCCCTGAAACAGGCCGAACCGGGTACGTCTGTGCCGGATGTCTGCCGCAAGCCGGGTATCTCCGATGCCACGTTTTACATCTATGGACTACCTCTGTTTTGCAAGCACTGAATCAGGTTCAGGTTGT
>JAUHTP010000046.1:0-17797 GCA_031332935.1 Candidatus Pantoea bathycoeliae
GTACCGCTCACTGAGCGGGGGGGACCATCTCATTAACCCCGGCAGGCCGGGGTTTAGAGAGTAGCTCAGCTAATTATTCAGGACGGGTCACTAGCGCGGTGGCCTGATGCGAGGCGCTATGGCCGCCCGCAGAACCTTTACCTTCGAAGGCAAACGGTGAGCGTACCCAGTCGCTGTGACGTGTCGGCTCCGGCTCCGGCTGCCAGGCTGGCGCTTTCGTCATCGGTGCAGAAGCATGATGCTTAAAGCGGGTCGCAGTCGCTTCCTGCGGCGCAGCATCACGCGCAGGCACTGGCGCATGCGGTTCGGTAACGGGCTCCGGTTTGCTTTCCGCCGCAACTGGCGCGTTCAGCACTTCTTCAACCTGTGCTTCTGCTTCCGGCGTGACGTCATGTGCAGCTTCTGCGGCAATGTCGGTCGCGACGGCTGGCGTCTCTTCCTCTGCAACCGGTGCAGCCGGAACGACCTGCTTGGCAATCGCTTCGGCTTTCGCTTCGTCAGCTGCATGGATCACGGCAGGCTCATGGTTAACCGGTGCCTCAATCGGCGCAGTGTCGTCGGTGTTAACCAGCGTCACTGGCGTTTCCGCCTGCGGTTCAGTCTGCGGTTCAGTTTCAGCTGCAGCAACCGGCAGGGCGATAGCGATAGCGGTTTCTTGCAGGCTGTAGTCCGGCGGGTCGATCTGTGCGTCGTTCTGCGGCTCCTGGGGTTCTACTGGCTGGACGACCGGATAGCGTACCCAGACTTTACCTGAAGCCATTTCTGGTGAAGCGGCTGCGGCAGCCAGCGGCATTGCTGACTCAGTGGGATAGCGCTCATCGCGATAGCGACGACGACGCTGGCCGCTGACGCGCAGGTGGCGTGGCGAACGGCGCGAACGGCGCGGCATATTGCCGTTGTCGCGACTGTCCACTTCGTCCTGGTCGTTCAGTACCGGCTCTTCGCTCTGCGGCGCGCTGTACGCAACCTCTGTCGTCGGCTTAATAGCCTCTGCTACTGGCTGCGGTTCGCTATCGCCGCCGAAGCGCACTTTCTGTGCCAGCTGGCGCGGCTTGCGACGCGGCATCACCTGAACGCGCTCTTCTTCCTGCGCTTCTGGCGTGTCGACAACTTCAGCGACGATCGGCTCAACAACTTTGCTGGCTTCCTGCTGCGCGCGTTTCTCTTCCTGACGACGCTGACGCTCAGCGCGCTGTTCGCGACGCTGCTGCTGTTGCTCTTCACACTGCTGACGCGCTTCCTCAGTCAGAGCTGGACGCTCTTCACGCACCTCGTTCTGCGGAGCTTGGCACTTATTGCGGCGCTGGTCGGCGTTATCGCGCGGCTCGCGGCTTTCACGCGGCGCACCGTTTTCCCCGTTGCGCGGCGTGCGCTCACAGCGGTTGTTGTTACGGCTGTTATTGCGACGATCGCCGCGCTCTTTCGTGCTGCTGTCGCTCTCGACGCTGCTCGCTTTCTGCGGCGCAGCCGCTTCTTCAACAGGTGCAGCAGGAGCCGCTTGGTTGCTGCCGAACAGCTTTTTCAGCAGACGGCTGAAGAAACCGCCGGTCGCGGCAGGTGCGGTGGCAACGGCGGGTTTTGCAACAGGCTGCGCTTCAACTTTGGGCTGTTTTGCCGGCGTCTCGGCGGGAGCAGGCGGTGCGTCAGGCATAACAAAAGCTGCCAGCGCAGGCTGTTGCGGACGACGGCGTTCGGCGTGCTCTTCTTCCGACGGCATCGACTTTTCAGCTTCATGCAGTTTCGGCAGGTGATAGCTAAGGGTTTGCGTCTCTTCACCTTTGCGCACGCGCAGCACAGAGTAGTGCGGCGTTTCCATGCGATCGTCCGGCACGATAATCGCGCGAACGCCGCCCTGCCGTTTCTCAATGGCATTCACCGCTTCACGTTTTTCGTTCAGCAGATAAGAAGCAACCTGCACCGGAACGATGGCGTGCACTTCTTTGGTGTTGTCCTTCAGCGCTTCTTCTTCAATCAGACGCAGAATCGACAGCGACAGTGATTCATTGTCGCGAATAGTGCCGGTACCGCTACAGCGCGGGCAGACGTGATGGCTTGACTCGCCCAGCGACGGGCTGAGGCGCTGACGCGACATCTCCAGCAGGCCGAAGCGTGAGATATGGCTGATCTGGATACGCGCACGATCTTGGCGCACCGCTTCGCGCAGACGGTTTTGCACCGCGCGCTGGTGACGTACCGGCGTCATATCAATGAAGTCGATAACAATCAGGCCGCCCAAGTCACGCAGACGCAGCTGGCGCGCAATCTCATCAGCGGCTTCTAGATTGGTGTTAAACGCCGTTTCTTCGATATCACCGCCGCGCGTAGCACGGGCTGAGTTGATGTCGATAGCGGTCAGCGCTTCGGTGCTGTCGATAACGATTGAGCCGCCAGACGGCAGACGCACTTCACGCTGGAAGGCAGATTCAATCTGCGATTCGATCTGGTAGTGGCTGAACAGCGAGATCTCACCGGTGTAAAGCTTGATCTTGCTGCTGAAATCCGGACGTCCGAGCGCAGCGATATGCTGGCGCGCCAGCTCCAGCACTTTCGGGTTATCGATAAGGATTTCACCGATGTCCTGACGCAGATAGTCGCGGAAGGCACGCACGATCACGTTGCTCTCCTGGTGAATCAGGAACGGTGCCGGGCGGTCTTCCGCGGCTTTTTTGATCGCTTCCCAGTGCTTCAGGCGGAAGCTTAGATCCCACTGCAGCGCATCGGCAGATTTACCGACGCCCGCGGTGCGGACAATCAGGCCCATACCGTCTGGCAGCTCCAGCGAAGAGAGCGCCTCTTTCAGCTCGGTGCGATCGTCGCCCTCAATGCGGCGTGAGATGCCGCCCGCGCGCGGGTTGTTCGGCATCAGCACCAGATAGCTGCCCGCCAGAGAGATAAAGGTCGTCAGCGCTGCGCCTTTATTGCCGCGCTCTTCTTTATCGATCTGAACAATAACTTCCTGACCCTCACGCAATACGTCTTTGATATTGGGACGGCTTTGCACGTTGTAGCTGGCTGGGAAATATTCGCGGGAGATTTCTTTGAGGGGGAGAAAACCGTGGCGTTCAGCGCCGTAATCGACAAACGCAGCCTCAAGGCTGGGTTCAATGCGGGTGATCTTACCTTTGTAGATGTTGGCTTTTTTCTGTTCGTGTCCGGGACTTTCAATATCCAGATCGTACAGACGTTGTCCATCAACAAGGGCAACGCGCAACTCCTCCTGCTGAGTTGCATTAATTAACATTCTTTTCATCGTTTCTGACTCGTTATTCTCACATGAGTGATAAAGCTGCGGGCATAGTTACCCTAGACGAGTGTTGACCGATGGCCCCGTGACTGAGTGCTTAACGTCAACCTCACGGTTGTCGACTGCGCGAGGGGCGCAAATAACGTCGGTGGCCTGTTTTCATAAGGAAAAACAGCGCCGTTGTGCTGAAATGCCTGAGAGAAAGTTAAAACCAGTGCATCCCAAATTCCGTCCAGGCTGCAACCCGCAGCCCGCTAAATGCCTGAATTAACATCACGTCTTACGCCATTGCTGCGTGTCCGTTTCATCCGGCAAAATGACTAATTCGCTCTTTTTCTCGCCTGAAATGCAACAGACAAGAAACATTAGCATTATTCCATTGCTAACCTTCAGATAGCAAGGCGACTTTCACCGCCTGATAAAGATTAGTAATGCATAACACCTTAATATGTCGGACGAATGAGCAGGCTGCTGAAAAAGCCAGCGCACGCTGCGCTTTAATCGCGCGACAAGAGCAGAGTTAAGCACAGAAAAAGGGGTGGCGCTATCAAAGGACACTATTTAGAATCGCCGCCATGAAAACAGAGAATCCTGGCGTACAGCTTGTCGCCATTACGGCTGAAAATGCCGGACAACGCATTGATAATTTTTTGCGAACCCAGCTTAAGGGCGTGCCGAAAAGCATGATTTATCGTATCTTGCGTAAAGGCGAGGTGCGGGTAAATAAAAAACGCATTAAGCCTGAATATAAGCTCGAAGCGGGCGACGAGGTGCGTATACCACCAGTACGCGTTGCTGAGCGTGAAGAGCAGGCCGTTTCGCCAAAGCTGGAAAAGGTAGCGGCGCTGGCGCTGGCGGAGGCGATCATCTATGAAGATGACCATATTCTGGTGCTGAATAAACCCTCAGGCACGGCGGTGCACGGCGGTAGCGGAGTGAGCTTTGGCGTTATCGAAGGGCTGCGTGCGCTGCGTCCGGAAGCGCGTTTCTTGGAGCTTGTACATCGTCTCGATCGCGACACCTCGGGCGTGCTGCTGGTTGCTAAGAAGCGGTCGGAGCTGCGTTCGCTGCACGAGCAGCTGCGCGAAAAGGGGATGCAAAAAGATTACTTGGCGCTGGTGCGCGGCAGCTGGCCGTCACATTTGAAAGTGGTGCAGGCGCCGCTGCTGAAAAATATTCTGCAAAGCGGCGAGCGTGTGGTGCGCGTCAGCAGCGAAGGCAAGCCGTCAGAAACGCGTTTCAAGGTTGAGGAGCGTTTCGCATTCGCCACCCTGGTGAAGGCGAGTCCGGTGACTGGCCGCACCCATCAAATCCGCGTCCATACGCTGCATGTGGGCCATCCTATCGCTTTTGACGATCGCTATGGCGAGCGTGAGTTTGACAGCAAGCTCGCCAGCACCGGGCTGCGACGGCTGTTCCTGCACGCAGCGGCGCTGACGTTTACGCATCCCAACAACGGCGAAACCCTGCGGCTGGAAGCACCGCTGGATGAAGAACTGAAGCGCTGCCTGAAAGCACTGCGTCAGCAAAAGAGCTAACGCGCGGTCGGCATTATCTCAGGGGGGTAATGCCGACCGACCGCAACATGCCGTTGAGCGCAATCAGCGGCAGGCCGACCAGCGTATTGGGGTCGCGCCCTTCCAGCCGTTCAAACAGGCAGATCCCCAGCCCCTCACTTTTAAAACTCCCGGCGCACTGCAACGGCTGTTCCTTCTCTAATTATAAGTGCGGATCTCCTCGTCGCTAAGATCGCGGAAGTGCACTACAAAGGGTTCACTGCACTGCAGCAGCCGCTGGCTGCGCGGATGGTAAAGTGCTAATCCGGTATAAACGTAATGGCGCTGCCGCTTGCCTGGCGCAGTTGTGCAAAGGCGCGCTCGGCCGGATGTGGCTTGCCGGTAATTGCGCCGTCAAGCACGCACACCTGGTCCGAGCCGATAATCCAGTGATCGGGATAGCAGGAGGCAGCCAGCGCCTGCGCTTTAGCAAGGGCAGGCGCGTCACCAGCGTTTCGGCATCTTCACTGGCCAGTGGCGTTTCATCGACCTCTGGCGCGGCGGTAATAAAAGGCAAACCAAATTTGCCTAATAACGCCTGGCGGAAAGGTGAGGTTGAAGCTAAAAGAATAGAGACAGGCATTTTTTCACAATAGTAATGGCGAATTGGTGGCACTCATTTTAAACTGTGCGCCGCACTGGATGCGAATAACTGGTGAAAGATGCTATTACGCGGCCTTTTTCTTTGACTCTATGACGTTACAAAGTTAATATGCGCGCCCTATGCAAAGACGGTGGATCCGGTTCGTACCGCTCAGAAACTCCTCGATTATCAGGGCGTTTACACCCCTGAACAGGTGGAGCGTGTGGCAGAATCAGTTGTTAGTGTGGACAGTGACGTGGAATGCTCCATGTCGTTTGCGATTGACAGCCAGCGCCTCGCCGTACTGCAAGGTACAGCGGACGTGCAGGTTACATTTCGCTGTCAGCGCTGCAACCAAACGTTTCCTCACTCTGTCCACGTAAGCTATTGCTTCAGTCCTGTCTCAAGCGATGAGCAGGCCGAGGTACTGCCGGAAGCCTACGAGCTGGTCGATATCGATGATTTTGGCGAAATCGATCTGCTGGCGGTGATTGAGGATGAAATCATCCTCGCGCTGCCGGTCGTTCCGGTGCATGATTCTGAACACTGTGAAGTGTCCGAGGCGGACATAGTCTTTGGCAAATTGCCTTCTGAGGCAGAAAAACCAAACCCATTTGCCGTATTAGCCAGTTTAAAGCGCAAGTAATAGGAGTAAGGTCCATGGCCGTACAACAGAATAAACCCACCCGTTCTAAGCGTGGTATGCGTCGTTCGCATGATGCGCTGACCACTGCAACTCTGTCTGTAGATAAAGTTTCTGGCGAAACGCATCTGCGTCACCACATCACTGCGGATGGTTACTACCGCGGTCGCAAGGTTATCACCAAGTAAGACTTGCGCTTAGCAAGGTGATACTTTGATACGTTTGACCTTGGCAGTTGATGCCATGGGCGGGGATTTCGGTCCCTGCGTGACAGTGCCTGCAGCTTTGCAGGCACTGGCCTCTCATTCGCATCTCAATCTTCTTCTGGTTGGCATCCCCGACGACATCACTCCATTGCTTGCAAAAGCGGATTCCTCCTTACTGGGGCGTTTGCAGGTTATTCCTGCTGAATCGGTTATTGCAAGTGATGCGCGGCCCTCTCAGGCGATCCGCAACAGTCGCGGCAGCTCAATGCTTATTGCGCTCGATCTGGTCAAAGAGGGACGAGCACAGGCCTGTATTAGCGCGGGGAATACCGGTGCGCTGATGGGGCTGGCGAAATTAATGATAAAACCGCTGGACGGCATTGAGCGCCCGGCGTTAATGACCGTGCTGCCGCATCAGCAGCGCGGTAAAACGGTGGTGCTGGATTTAGGTGCTAACGTCGATTCCGACAGCGACATACTGGTACAGTTTGCCGTGATGGGTGCGGTAATAGCTGAAGAGGTATTAGATATTGCCAATCCGCGCGTGGCCCTGCTGAATATTGGTCATGAAGAGACCAAAGGGCTGGAGAGCATTCGCGCCGCAGCCAGCATGCTGAAAACCTCGACGCAGATTAACTATATTGGTTATCTGGAAGGCAACGACCTGCTTACCGGTAAGACAGATGTGCTGGTGTGTGACGGATTCGTCGGCAACGTCACGCTGAAAACCATGGAAGGCGTGGTAAGAATGTTTCTTTCTCTGCTGAAATCCTCAGGGGAAGGGAAAAAACGGTCGTGGTGGCTGAAGCTGCTAGGGCGCTGGATTCAGAAACTTCTGGCGCAGCGCTTTGGTCATCTCAACCCCGACCAGTATAATGGCGCTTGTCTGTTAGGATTGCGCGGAACAGTGATCAAAAGCCACGGCGCGGCGAATCAACGTGCGTTTGCTGTGGCAATAGAACAGGCAGAGCAGGCGGTGCGACGGCAGGTTCCCGAACGAATCGCCGCGCGCCTTGATGCTGTATTAGCCAAGAGTGACAAAGCCTAGATGTTTACCAAAATTATCGGTACAGGCAGCTATTTGCCTGACCAGGTGCGCTCAAATGCGGATCTGGAAAAAATGGTGGAGACGTCAAACGAGTGGATCGTAACCCGCACCGGCATCCGTGAGCGCCGTATTGCCGCGCCGGATGAAACCGTTGCCAGCATGGGTTGCGCTGCTGCGCAGCGCGCGCTTGAGATGGCAGGCGTAGACGCCAGCGAAATCGGGCTGATTATCGTCGCTACCACCTCATCCAGCCACGCTTTCCCTAGTTCGGCCTGTATGATCCAGCAGATGCTGGGCATTAAAGACTGCGCCGCATTTGATCTTGCGGCTGCCTGCGCAGGCTTTACCTATGGCCTGAGCATTGCCGATCAGTACATCAAAAATGGCGCAGTGAAACATGCACTGGTCATCGGTTCTGATGTGTTGGCGCGTACTCTGGACCCGAACGACCGCGGCACCATTATCCTGTTTGGTGACGGTGCGGGCGCGGTGGTATTGGGCGCAAGCGAAGAGCAGGGCATCTTTTCTACCCATCTGCACGCCGATGGTCGTTACGGTCAGCTGTTGACGCTGCCCTATCAGGACCGCGCACACCAGGAACAACCGGCCTATCTCACCATGGCTGGCAATGAAGTGTTCAAGGTTGCGGTGACTGAACTGGCGCACATCGTTGACGAAACTCTCCAGGCCAACAATCTCGATCGCGAAATGCTCGACTGGCTGGTGCCGCATCAGGCAAACCTGCGCATCATTAGTGCGACAGCGAAAAAGCTCGGCATGGGCATGGATAAAGTCGTGGTCACGCTGGACCGTCACGGCAACACCTCAGCCGCATCGGTACCTGCCGCGCTGGATGAAGCCGTACGCGATGGCCGTATCAAACCCGGACAACTGATTCTGCTGGAAGCCTTTGGTGGTGGTTTCACTTGGGGTTCTGCACTGGTTCGCTTTTGATTCACAGGAACTGAAGATGACGCAATTTGCATTTGTTTTTCCCGGTCAGGGCTCACAAACCGTTGGCATGCTGGCAGAGCTGGCAGCCGCTTATCCGCAAGTGGAAGCAACCTTCCGCAAAGCGTCAGACGCGCTGGGATACGATCTGTGGCAGCTGGTCAGCGCTGGTCCGGCTGAAGAGCTGAATAAAACCTGGCAGACGCAGCCTGCGCTGCTGGCCGCTTCCGTCGCGATCTATCGCGTATGGCAACAGCAGGGCGGTAAACAGCCTATGCTGATGGCCGGACACAGCCTTGGCGAATACTCTGCGCTGGTTTGCGCGGGCGTGATTGATTTCGCTGACGCTATCAGGCTGGTTGAGCTGCGCGGCAAGCTAATGCAGGAAGCCGTGCCGGAAGGGACTGGCGCGATGCAGGCGATCATTGGCCTCGACGACGCTGCGATTCGTAAAGCTTGCGAAGAGAGTGCGCAGGGTCAGGTGGTTTCGCCGGTCAATTTCAACTCGCCAGGCCAGGTAGTGATCGCCGGAAACAAAGAGTCGGTTGAGCGTGCAGGCGCAGCCTGTAAAGCCGTAGGCGCTAAGCGTGCGCTGCCGCTGCCGGTCAGCGTGCCGTCGCACTGCGCTCTGATGAAGCCTGCAGCAGATAAGCTGGCGATTGCGCTGGAAAATATCACATTTAATGCGCCATCGGTTCCGGTGGTGAATAACCTTGACGTTAAATGCGAAAGCGATGCGGCGGCTATCCGCCACGCGCTGGTGCGTCAGCTCTATAGCCCGGTTCGCTGGACCGAAAGCGTAGAGTTTATGGCGTCGCAGGGCATTACCCAGCTACTGGAGATGGGGCCGGGCAAAGTGCTGACAGGTCTGACCAAACGCATTGTGGATAGCCTGACGGCGGCGGCGGTTAACGATCCAGCGTCGCTTTCTGCGGCCCTTGAACAGGAAATAAGAGGAAAATCATGAGCTTTGAAGGTAAAGTTGCGCTGGTTACAGGCGCGAGCCGCGGTATTGGTCGCGCCATTGCAGAAACGCTGGTAGCACGCGGTGCGAAAGTTATTGGCACTGCGACCAGCGAAAGCGGCGCAGACGCGATCAGCGCTTACCTCGGCGACAACGGCAAAGGCCTGCTGTTGAACGTGACCGATTCCGCATCGATCGACAGCGTGCTGGCGAAGGTGCGTGCAGAATTTGGCGAAGCAGACATTTTGGTCAATAATGCAGGCATTACGCGTGACAATCTGTTGATGCGCATGAAAGACGACGAATGGGCGGATATCCTCGATACCAACCTGACGTCTGTTTTCCGCCTTTCTAAGGCGGTTATACGTGCCATGATGAAAAAACGTGTGGGCCGTATCATTACCATCGGTTCCGTTGTCGGTACCATGGGCAATGCGGGCCAGGCAAACTACGCAGCAGCCAAGGCGGGTTTGATTGGCTTTAGCAAATCACTGGCGCGCGAAGTGGCGTCACGTGGCATTACCGTAAACGTCGTGGCACCGGGCTTTATTGAGACGGACATGACGCGTGCACTGAGCGAAGATCAACGTTCCGGCATTTTGACGCAGGTTCCGGCAGGTCGTTTAGGCGACGCGCAGGAAATCGCCATTGCTGTTGCATTCTTAGCCTCTGACGAAGCAGCCTACATCACGGGTGAGACGCTGCACGTCAATGGTGGCATGTACATGGTCTGATATTCACGAAATCATTTGCATTATTTGCGGTAAAAACCGCAAAATAGCGTAAAATCGTGGTTCGACCAGCCGGGATTTTGTTGCATCTTTTTCAACATTTTATACACTACGAAAACCATCGCGAAAGCGAGTTTTGATAGGAAATTAAATAGTATGAGCGATATCGAACAACGCGTTAAGAAAATCATTGCTGAGCAGCTGGGTGTGAAAGAGGACGAAGTAACTAACTCTGCATCTTTCGTTGAAGACCTGGGTGCTGATTCTCTTGACACCGTTGAGCTGGTAATGGCTCTGGAAGAAGAGTTTGATACTGAAATTCCAGACGAAGAAGCTGAGAAAATCACTACCGTTCAGGCAGCGATCGAATACATCAATAGCTACCAAGGCTAATGAATATCTTCAGGCGGTCGCTCGACCGCCTGAGTTTTATCCTTGTCCCACAGCGTTTTTATTTCCTCTCCCTGGAGGACGAACGTGTCTAAGCGTCGTGTAGTTGTGACCGGTCTTGGCATGTTGTCTCCTGTCGGCAAAACCGTAGAGTCTACTTGGAGTGCTCTCCTTGCCGGTCAGAGTGGCATTAACCTGATCGACCATTTTGATACGAGTGCCTACGCAACCTGTTTTGCTGGCATCTTAAGAGATTTTAATTGTGATGAAATTATCTCGCGCAAAGATCAGCGCAAAATGGATGATTTCATTCAATACGGCGTTGTTGCAGGCGTGCAAGCGATGCAGGATTCGGGACTGGTTGTCACCGATGAAAACGCTACCCGCATCGGTGCGGCAATTGGTTCCGGCATCGGCGGGCTGGGTCTGATCGAAGAGAACCATACCTCTCTGGTCAACGGCGGTCCGCGTAAAATCAGCCCGTTCTTTGTACCTTCGACCATTGTTAACATGATCGCGGGTCATCTGACGATTATGTACGGTCTGAAAGGCCCGAGTATCTCTATCGCAACGGCTTGTACCTCCGGCGTGCACAACATCGGCCATGCGGCGCGCATTATCGCCTATAACGATGCTGACGTCATGCTGGCAGGCGGCGCAGAAAAAGCCAGTACCCCATTGGGTGTTGGCGGTTTCGGCGCGGCGCGTGCACTCTCTACGCGCAACGATAACCCGCAGGCGGCAAGCCGTCCGTGGGATAAAGATCGTGATGGCTTCGTGCTGGGTGACGGTGCAGGCATTATCTTGCTGGAAGAGTACGAACATGCCAAAAAACGCGGCGCGAAAATCTATGCGGAAATTGTCGGCTTTGGTATGAGCAGCGATGCTTACCATATGACATCACCGCCGGAAAATGGCGCAGGCGCTGCTCAGGCGATGGAAAATGCGCTGCGTGACGCGCAGCTGTCGCCAGAGCAGATCGGCTATGTCAACGCGCACGGCACTTCAACGCCAGCCGGTGACAAAGCGGAAGCCCAGGCGGTGAAATCTGTGTTTGGCGCAGCAGCTAAAACCGTGATGGTCAGCTCGACTAAATCCATGACCGGCCACCTGCTGGGTGCAGCGGGCGCGGTAGAGTCGATCTATTCGATTCTGGCGCTGCGCGACCAGGCAGTTCCGCCAACCATCAATCTGGATAATCTAGATGAAGGTTGTGACCTTGATTTTGTGCCGCATACGGCGCGTCAGGTCAGTGACCTGGAGTACACGCTGTGTAACTCCTTCGGCTTCGGCGGTACTAACGGCTCGCTGATCTTCCGTAAGGTCTGACGATTCACGTTCTGCTAAAAGGCCCGCATTTGCGGGCCTTTTTTCTGTCTAAAGAAAACCGAAACGGATCCGCATAAAATAACGCGTTAACATAGCCTTTTTCCCCACGAGAGAGAGCCATGTGGATTAACGGAACTGAGCAATCTTTGCTGCCAGCCAGCGATCGTGCGACGCAGTTCGGCGACGGATGTTTCACTACGGCGGCGGTACATAATGGCGACATCCAGCTGCTGGACGCGCATTTGCAACGGCTGCGTCAAGGCTGCGAGCGGCTGATGATGCCGGACGTTGACTGGGCACAGCTGGAGAGCGAAATGCGCACAGCCGCACTGCCGCAAACCCAGGCCGTATTGAAAGTGATCATTAGCGCTGGATCTGGCGGACGCGGTTACAGTCGTAAAGGTATCAGCAGCGCGACGCGAATGGTCTCCGTTTCACCCTGGCCACATCACTATCAGATGCTGCAACAGCAGGGCGCAAAACTGCAAACCAGCACTGTCCGACTGGCACAAAATTCGCTGCTGGCGGGCATCAAACATCTGAACCGTCTGGAGCAGGTGCTGATCCGCGCGCATCTCGATCAGAGTGATGCCGATGAGGCGCTGGTGCTTGACACTGCGGGCTACGTGGTGGAATGCTGTGCGGCCAATTTATTCTGGCGGCAGGGCGAGCGCGTCTTTACGCCTGACTTGGCGCTGGCTGGCGTAGACGGCATAATGCGGCGCTATCTGATGGCGCAGATGGCCGCCGCAGGCCAGATTTGTCATGTTGTGCGCTGTGAACTGGCGCAGTTGCTTGCTGCTGATGAAGTGGTTATCTGCAATGCGCTGATGCCGGTGTTGCCGGTGCGACAGCTGGATAGCAGAGCGTTCAGCGAGCGCACGCTCTACCATCGGTTACAGGACAGTTGTTATTTAATGGAAGCAAAATGAGTCGAATTAAAAAATTTCTCGCCGTGGCCACGGTGATTGTGGTGCTGGCGGCTGCATTCAGTTACTGGCAGATCCAGCGCTTCGCCGCGACCCCGTTGACCATCAATAAAGAAACTCTCTACACCTTGCCTGCTGGTACTGGCAGTGTCGTGCTGGAAGCGCAGCTGGAGAGCAAGCACCTGATTCCACTGAGCATCTGGTTCGGTCCGCTGCTTAAGCTGGAGCCTGAGCTGGCCCGTTTCAAGGCCGGGACATATCGGCTGGAGCAAGGCATGACGGTGCGCGCACTGCTGGAGCTGCTCGCCAGCGGCAAAGAGGCGCAGTTTCCGCGGCGGCTGGTCGAGGGGCAGCGGTTAAGCGAGTGGCTAGCCGAGCTCCGCTCCGCGCCCTACATCACCCATACACTGAAAGACGATCAGTTCGCGACGCTGGCTGCCGCACTTAATATTGAGCCGCGTATGCTGGAGGGATATTTCTACCCGGACACGTATCTCTACACGGCGAATACCAGCGATATAGCACTCTTGCAGCGCGCGCATACCCGTATGACGGCGCTGGTGGATAAACTCTGGCAGGACCGGATGGAGAATCTGCCCTATAAGAATCCGCAAGAGATGGTCACTATGGCGTCGATTATCGAAAAAGAGACGGCCATTGGCACCGAGCGCGAGCGCGTTGCGTCGGTGTTTATCAACCGCTTGCGTACCGGTATGAAGCTGCAAACCGATCCAACCGTCATTTACGGTATTGGTGAGAAATACACCGGTACGCTGACGCGCAAAGACCTTGAGACGCCGACAGATTACAACACCTATACCATTAGCGGTTTACCGCCAGGCCCGATTGCCGTGCCGAGCAAAGCCACGCTGGAAGCCGCCGCGCATCCGGAAAAAACGGACTACCTCTATTTTGTGGCTGACGGAAAGGGCGGTCATACTTTTACCACCAATCTTGCCAGCCATAACCGGGCCGTACAGGTTTACCGCCGGGCGCTAAAGGAAAAAGATGAAAAGTAAGTTTATCGTCATTGAAGGCCTGGAAGGTGCCGGGAAAACCACCGTGCGCGAAGCCATTGTGGCCACACTGCGTGACAGGGGCATTGAAGATATAGTGTTCACCCGCGAGCCGGGCGGTACGCCGCTGGCGGAACAGCTGCGCGTGCTGGTAAAGCAGGGCATTGAAGGCGAGCAGGTCACCGATAAAGCAGAACTGCTGATGCTCTATGCGGCACGCGTACAGCTGGTTGACACTGTCATCAAGCCAGCGCTGGCGCGCGGAGCCTGGGTGATTGGCGATCGTCACGATCTCTCTTCTCAGGCCTATCAGGGCGGCGGACGCGGGCTGGACAGCGCGCTGATGCGTACCTTACGTGACGCTGTACTGGGCGACTTCCGTCCCGATTTCACCCTCTATCTCGACGTCACGCCAGAAATTGGCCTGCAGCGCGCCCGCACCCGCGGTGAGCTGGACCGCATTGAGCAGGAATCGCTGCGCTTCTTTGAGCGCACACGCGAACGTTATCTGGCGCTGGCGGCAGAGGACAGCACAATTCTGACCGTGGACGCCACGCAGCCGCTCGACAGCGTCACGCAGGCGATTAAAACCACCCTGGCGCGCTGGCTGGAACAGCAGGCATGAACTGGTATCCGTGGCTGAATCAGCCCTACCGCCACATTATCAGCCAGCACCAGGCCGAACGCGCCCATCATGCATTGCTGGTGCAGGCGAACGACGGGATGGGGGACGATGCGCTGGTGTGGGGCGTCAGCCGCTGGCTGATGTGCCAGCAGCCTGATGGGCTGAAAAGCTGCGGCGTCTGCCACGGCTGCCAGCTGATGCAGGCGCAGACGCATCCCGACTGGTACCGGCTGGAAGCGGAAAAGGGCAAAAGCACGCTGGGCATTGACGCGGTGCGTCAGGTGACGGAAAAACTCTATCACTTCGCCCAGCGGGGCGGCGCAAAAATTGTCTGGTTGCCCGATGCAGCACAGTTGAGCGAGTCGGCGGCAAATGCGCTGTTAAAAACCCTTGAAGAGCCGCCCGCCAACAGCTGGTTTTTCCTCAGCAGCCGCGAACCTTCGCGTCTGTTAGCGACGCTGCGCAGCCGCTGCATGGTGCTCGCACTCACGCCACCGGATGAAACCCAGAGCTTGCCATGGCTGAGTCGGCAGATGCCGCAGAATGAGGCGGCGCTGCAAACCGCGCTGCGCCTAAGCGCAGGCGCGCCCGCCGCCGCGCTGCAACTGCTGGAGCCTGCACGCTGGCAGGCACGCGAAAGCCTGTGTAACGCACTGCCCGGCGCGCTTCAGCAGGATATTTTGCAGCTGCTACCCTTGCTGAACAGTGAGGATGTAGCGGCACGCATCAGCTGGCTACTGGCGTTGCTGGTGGACGCGTTGAAATGGCAGCAGGGCGCAACGCGCTGGCTGAGCAATCCCGACCGGCAGGATGTGGTCGCGCTGCTGTCAGAGACCTTTTCTGCCCGTGCGCTGGACGAGAGCGCGCGCGAATGGATGCAGTGCCGTGAGCAGCTGCTGCATGTCGCTGCTGTTAACCGCGAACTTCTGTTAACCGACCGACTTCTGAACTGGGCTGATAAACTTAAGCTTGGCGTTGTCGCTTAACGCAAAAAGATACGAACTATGTTTATTGTGGATTCCCATTGCCATCTTGATGGCCTGGATTATGAAAAGAACCATCGCGATCTGGACGATGTGATTGCCAAAGCCGCCGCACGCGACGTGAAGTTTATGCTGGCGATTGCGACCACTCTGCAGGGTTTTCACAGCCTGAAAGCGCTGGTCGGCGAGCGTGAAAATATTGCGCTGTCGATAGGTGTGCATCCGCTGAATCAGGAAGATCCTTACGACGTTGAAGAGTTTCGTCGTCTGGCCGCCGATCCGCGGGTCGTCGCACTGGGCGAGACCGGTCTCGATTACTACTACCAGCAGGAAACCAAAGCGCAGCAGCAGGCGTCATTCCGCGAGCATATCCGTACTGGCATTGCGCTTAACAAGCCAATTATCGTGCACACCCGCGACGCGCGCGAAGATACGCTGGCTATTTTGCGTGAGGAGCAGGTCGAGCGCTGTGGCGGCGTGCTGCACTGCTTTACTGAAGATCAGGCAACAGCCGCAAAGCTGCTGGATATGGGCTTCTATATCTCTTTCTCCGGCATTGTCATGTTCCGCAATGCTGAACAGCTGCGTGAAGCGGCACGCTATGTTCCGCTGGACCGTATGCTGGTAGAAACCGATTCACCCTATCTGGCACCCGTACCGTATCGTGGCAAAGAGAACCAGCCGGCCTATACGCGCAACGTAGCAGAATACCTTGCTGTGCTGAAAGGCGTTGATATCGAAACCCTCGCAGCGACCACTACGCAAAACTTCGCCACGCTTTTCCAGATCCCAGCAAGTCGCCTGGGCGGCTAACCCTTTATTTCGACATCTATAATAATTCAAAGATACCCATTAATAGCCCTGTTAATCGCGACAGGGCTACTGTTTTATAGTGAAAATACTGCTGAGTCAGTAAGAATCCACCGCTATTCGAGCCGGTTAATCCAGGAACGTGATAGCCATCAAAGTAAGTCCAGCTGATTTATTTTACCCTTCGTAACAATTGCAAGGCGGTCACCGCCAACCGGGTTACGGATCCTCCTCTGTGACCCAGCGCACCGCGCAAAATCGCACTCATACTCAGGAGCTTCAGGCTATGTTCAAGAACGCATTTGAGAACCTGCAAAAGGTCGGTAAATCGCTCATGCTGCCGGTATCGGTTCTGCCGATCGCCGGCATCTTATTAGGTATAGGTTCGGCAAACTTCAGCAGGCTACCAGCGGTGGTTTCCCACGTTATGGCAGAGGCGGGCGGTTCTGTATTCGCCAATATGCCGTTGATCTTTGCTATCGGCGTGGCGCTTGGCTTTACCAATAACGATGGCGTTTCCGCACTCGCGGCGGTCGTCGCCTACGGCATTATGGTGAAAACCATGGCGGTGGTTGCGCCTCTGGTGCTGCATCTCCCGGCAGAAGAGATCGCCGCTAAACACCTGGCTGATACCGGCGTACTCGGCGGTATTATCGCCGGTTCGATTGCGGCCTACATGTTTAACCGCTTCTACCGTATTAAAATGCCTGAATATCTTGGCTTTTTTGCAGGTAAACGCTTCGTACCGATTATTTCGGGCCTGACCGCTATTGTGCTGGGCGTGCTGCTCTCCTTTATCTGGCCACCCATTGGTGCGGCGATTCAGGAGTTCTCACAGTGGGCGGCCTATCAGAATCCAGTGGTGGCTTTCGGCATCTACGGTGTGATTGAGCGCGCGCTGGTGCCGTTTGGCCTGCACCATATCTGGAACGTTCCTTTTCAGATGCAGATCGGCGAGTTCACCAATGCGGCAGGTCAGGTGTTCCACGGCGATATCCCTCGCTATATGGCGGGCGATCCTACCGCTGGCAAACTGTCAGGCGGCTTCCTGTTCAAGATGTATGGCCTGCCTGTGGCTGCCATTGCTATCTGGTACTCTGCGAAACCTGAAAACCGCGCCAAAGTGGGCGGCATCATGATCTCCGCTGCACTGACCGCGTTCCTGACCGGCATCACTGAGCCGATCGAGTTCTCGTTCATGTTCGTGGCACCGATGCTCTATGTCATCCATGCGATTCTGGCTGGTCTGGCATTTCCAATCTGTATCCTGCTCGGCATGCGTGACGGCACCAGCTTCTCACACGGCCTGATCGACTTTATCGTACTGAGCGGCAACAGCAGCAAAATCTGGCTGTTCCCGGTTATCGGCATCATTTATGGTCTGGTTTACTACACCATCTTCCGCGTGCTGATTGTTAAGCTGAACCTGAAAACGCCTGGCCGCGAAGAGACGACCACCGAGTCGACCTCAGCAACCGGTAGCGAGATGGCGGGCAAACTGGTAACGGCGTTTGGTGGTAAACAGAACATCACTAACTTGGACGCCTGTATTACTCGTCTGCGCGTCAGCGTGGCGGATGTGAGCAAAGTGGATCAGAACGAGCTTAAAAGCCTTGGCGCGCGCGGCGTAGTCGTGGCTGGCTCGGGTGTGCAGGCGATTTTCGGTACCAAGTCCGATAACCTGAAAACCGATATGGATGACTACATTCGCAGCATGTAACTGATAGAAAATCGATGGTCCCCCCCATTTTTGCAACACTGATTTTTGACTAATGGTGGGCTTGCTCAA
>JAUHTP010000047.1:0-16472 GCA_031332935.1 Candidatus Pantoea bathycoeliae
ACCGGGCGCAGAATTCATCGAGGCGCGGGCATCTCTGCCCACTAGAGACGCCGCATAGATGCGGTGCTGCCAATCCTGCATTTCAACGGTTACAAAAT
Source organism: Candidatus Pantoea bathycoeliae (assembly GCA_031332935.1). GTDB lineage: Bacteria > Pseudomonadota > Gammaproteobacteria > Enterobacterales > Enterobacteriaceae > Pantoea > Pantoea bathycoeliae. The sequence continues at coordinate 99 of JAUHTP010000047.1, forward strand.
TGCCAACCCAACAATTCTGGGCCGTGCCAGTGACGATGATTTGCAACAGCTGTTCAGCGGTTACGGCTATGAGCCGCTATTCGTCTGCGGCCACGAGCCAGAGAAGATGCACCAGCAGATGGCCGAGGCGCTGGACAACGCCTTCAACAAAATTGCCGCCTATCAGCAGGCGGCGCGCGAAGGTGGAGAGCAGGAAGGCATTCCGCGCTGGCCGATAATTATGCTACGCAGCCCCAAAGGCTGGACCGGACCACAAGAGGTCGATGGTAAAAGGTAGAGGGTTTCTGGCGCGCGCATCATGTGCCGGTTGCGGCCTGCCGTGAAGATGAGGGACACCGCCAGATTCTGGAAAACTGGATGCGTAGCTACCAGCCAGACGATCTGTTTGACGAACGGGGTCGGCTGAAGCCAGAGCTGCACGCGCTGGCACCGCAAGGCGATAAACCTATGGGCGCATCGCCTTATGCCAACGGCGGCTTACTGCGCCGCGAGCTGAATACGCCCGATATCCGCGTCGCAGCTGGCGCAGGCCACCGAGCAGCTTGGCCGCTGGACCAATTTATCGGAAACCACCTTTGTGCTACCGCCGCAGCATCCGCAGGCTGACTATCGCGTGCGGATTTTTACCGTTGAAGGTGAATTGCCGTTTGCCGGACACCCGACGCTGGGTACTGCGCATGCGCTGCTGGAAGCGGGATGGCAAACAAAACATCCCGGCAGGATTATGCAGGAGTGCGGCGTCGGTAACGTGACGGTCGATATCACCAACGACGGTTTTCTGGCGTTCGCCGCGCCGGAGGTGACGACTACTCCTTTCGCCGACGCGCTGATGGGCAATGCGCTTAACTGCTAGCTGTTCGATACCACGCAAACGCCCGCTGTAGTGGATATGGGTATCCGCTGGCTGCTAATCCCGATGATTAGCGCCGATGCGGTGCTGGCCAATTAAACTCGCCGCGAGCGATTTGCAGCTCCTGATCGTCCATGCAGGCGCGAACGGCGTGATGCCGTTTGGTCCGCTGCCGCACGGTGAGAATGAACAGTATGAAGTACCCGGCCTGCTGGTGGAGAACGGCAGCCTGATGGAGGATCCCATTACCGGCAGCGCCAACGCCTGTCTAGCGCGATACTTTGCCGCACAGGGCCAGCTGCGTGATTACCGCACGCGCTAGGGAACGGCAATTCAACGCCAGGGCCGCGTGCAGGTGCGCTATGAAGGCGACCAGATCTGGATCGGTGGTAAGACCGTGACGGTCATCGACGGGACTATCGCGCTGTAGGACAAGTGGGAGCCAGATTCCAAGAGCGGGTGACACGGATCGAAGAACATGGATGCGCTAAGCAACGTTGCGATCGGGCCGTGCCACCCGCGACAGCACCCTGTCGCGTGGTTTTTTACAGCGCTTGGCCGCCTGGTTTCAGGCTATTCCAGCGGTAGCGCACTTTATCCGCGCGCTGGAACGCTTTAACGATCGCCTGGGCAGCCAGTTTGGTGCGGCCATTACCTACTTCTCTTTCTTGTCGCTTATCCCGATTTTGATGGTCTCGTTTGCCGCCGTCGGTTTTGTGCTGGCTTCGAACCAGGATTTGCTGTCGGAACTGATCAATAAGATCGTTAACAGTATCAGCAATCATATACTCGCCACCACGCTGAAAAATAGCGTGAACACGGCGATTTAGCAGCGCACCACCGTCGGCCTGGCGCTGGCACGTTTTGGCCAGGGCCTTGGCCTCGGCGGTGAATGGGGCGGCGCGGCGCTGCTAGCGACAGAAAACGCGCCTGCGAAAAAGCGCGCGCTCTATGGCTCCTTCCCGCAGCTCGGCGCGCCGATTGGCTTCTTCTTTGCCAACGGTACTTTCCTGCTGCTCTCCTGGCTGCTGACCGACGAGCAGTTCATGCAGTGGGGCTGGCGCGTGCCTTTTATTCTTTCAGTAGTGCTGGTGCTGATCGGCCTCTATATGCGCGTCTCGCTGCGTGAGAGCCCGGTCTTCGCGAAAGTGCAGAAAGAGAAAAACAGGTACGGGTGCCCATCGCGGCGCTGCTGAGCAAGCACCTGACCGCAACGATTCTTGGCACCTTTATCATGCTGGCGACCTACACGCTGTTCTACATTATGACGGTCTACTCAATGAGCTACGGCACCGCGCCTGGGCCGGGTGGGCCTTGCTTCCTGTGGATGCTGATGGTGGCGGTGATTGGTTTCGGCGTGATGGTGCCGATTGCCGGGCTGCTGGCGGATCGCTTTGGCCGCCGTAAGACCATGATTACCATTACGCTGATGCTCATCGCCTTTGCCTTCCTATTCCCGTCGATGCTGGGTTCTGGCTCGCAGGCGCTGGTGTATGGCCTTCCTGCTGAGCGGCCTGAGCGTGATGGGGCTGACTTTCGGCCCGATGGGCGCGCTGCTGCCGGAGCTGTTCCCGACCGAAGTGCGTTATACCGGTGCCTCTTTCTCCTTAACCTGTCGTCGATTCTCGGTGCCTCGGTTGCGCCTTATATCGCCACCTGGTTAAACGCTAACTACGGTTTGCAGGCAGTCGGCTACTATCTGGCGGCTATGGCGGCGCTGATGCTGATTACCCTGATCGCCTGTAAAGAGACGCGTCATCAGACGCTGTACGAAGCGGTCTGATACAGAATCATAAACCCGGCTCAGGCCGGGTTTCTCGCCGTGTTATAGTGCTTTCTTTGGTATTCAGGAAAGAACGATGGCGACGGCAGCTCACCTGATAAGCAATAACCTTCCCAGCATCAAACAATTTCAATGCTTCCTGGCCGTTGCCCATGAGCTTAATTTCCGCCGGGCCGCCTAACGTCTCAGCATGACCCAGCCACCGCTTACGCGTCAGATCAAGAATCTGGAAGCCCTGCTCCACCAGCCGCTGTTCAGCCGCAGCACCCACGAGGTCAGCTTAACGGACGCCGGACGCATGCTGGTTCCTAGAGCAGAAAAGATCCTTGAGGCGCTTAATGCGCTCACTGCCGATGCCTTTCTCCATCAGGCGCGCCTGCGCATCGGGCTTACCCGAACGCTTAACTTTGAAAAGATGCAGCCTGTCGGTGTACCGCTGGCTCAGCTGGAAACCGGTGATGATATTGACTCTCCTGACATCCGCGCAGCTGCTGCACTGTCTGGCGCAGGATACGCTGGATATGGTCCTGACAGGGGAAAAAGGTGTGGGTCACGCGAATAACATCCAGTATCGCTGGATTTGTCGTGAGCCGTTGTTGATCGCCCTGCCCGCAACACATTGCGCCAGCCTGGCTATAGCCACGACTCGCTAAAGCGGCTTGGCGTTGAGCAAATCGACTTTTTTATCTTCACCGCGTCAGCCAGGCGACTCCAATTGAGGAGAGTATGGCCTGCCTGAGCCGCCAGGTAAAAGAAGGAAAAATTAACCATATCGGCCTGTGTGAAGTCTCCGCCGCCACGCTGCGCGCATGCGGTCCATCCTGTTACCGCTTTACAGACGGAATATTCGCTGTAGACGCGGGATATTGAGGAAGAGATCCTGCCAACTCTGAAAGCGCTGGATGTGGGCCTGGTCGCCTACTCACCGCTGGGCAGAGGTTTCATGACCGGGAAATACCTGAACAACAGCGATTTTGCTGAAGGCGATTTCCGCAAAAATAATGCGCGTTTCCGCCAGTCGAACCTCGATCATAATGCGGCGTTGATAAATCTGGCGCATCCGCTGGCGGAGAAGTACAGCTGCACGCCGGGCCAGATTGCGCTGGCATGGCTGCTGGCGCAGTATGAAAAACTGGTGCCCATTCCCGGCACTAAACATATTCATTATCTGGAGGAAAACGCAGTGGCGGCAGAGCTGGTGCTGGATGACGCGGACGTTGTGCTGCTGAACAACCTCCACCAGCGTATCCAGGTGCAAGGCGATCGCTACTCTGAAGAGGGCATGAAAGGCGTGAATGCCTGATGTGAAAAACCCCGGCAAGCCGGGGTTTTATTATGCTGAAAATCGTGTTGTTGGCTGCTTAGCCCGCGACGGCGATACGCTTCATGTCGGTCATGTAGTCACGCAGTTTGCGGCCCACGGCTTCAATCGGATGGTGGCGAATCGCTTCGTTGACGTCACGCAGCTGCGCGTTATCAACCTGCGTGCCTTCAGTGGCTTTACCCAGATCGCCCGGTTGCAGCGTGGTCATAAACTCTTTCAGCAGCGGTACTGCTACGAAGGAGAACAAGTAGTTGCCGTACTCGGCGGTATCGGAGATCACCACGTTCATCTCATACAGACGCTTACGCGCGATGGTGTTAGCGATCAGCGGCAGCTCATGGAGTGATTCGTAGTACGCTGACTCTTCGATGATGCCCGCGTCAACCATGGTTTCGAACGCCAGCTCAACGCCCGCTTTAACCATCGCCACCATCACGACGCCTTTATCGTAGTACTCCTGCTCTTCGATTTTGCCTTCAAACTGCGGCGCGGTTTCAAACGCGGTTTTGCCGGTCTCTTCACGCCAGGTCAGCAGGTTTTTGTCGTCGTTGGCCCAGTCAGCCATCATGCCAGAAGAGAATTCGCCGGAGATGATGTCATCCATGTGCTTCTGGAACAGCGGAGCCATGATTTCTTTCAGCTGCTCTGACAGTGCATAGGCGCGCAGTTTCGCCGGGTTAGACAGGCGATCCATCATCAGCGTGATGCCGCCAAACTTCAGCGATTCGGTGATAGTTTCCCAGCCGAACTGAATCAGTTTTTCGGTGTAGGCCGCGTCGTGGCCTTCAGCCACCAGCTTTTCGAAGCAGAGCAGCGAACCGGCCTGCAGCATGCCGCACAGAATGGTCTGCTCACCCATCAGATCCGATTTCACCTCGGCAACGAAAGAGGACTCCAGCACGCCCGCACGATCGCCGCCGGTCGCCGCTGCCCAGGCTTTAGCAATCGCCATGCCTTCGCCTTTCGGATCGTTTTCCGGGTGGACGGCGATCAGCGTCGGTACGCCGAAGCCGCGCTTGTACTCTTCACGCACTTCGGTGCCCGGACACTTCGGCGCCACCATGACAACGGTGATGTCTTTACGGATAGTTTCGCCCACTTCAACGATGTTGAAGCCGTGTGAATAGCCCAGCGCCGCGCCATCTTTCATTAGCGGCTGTACGGCCTGTACAACGGAAGAGTGCTGCTTGTCCGGCGTCAGGTTAACCACCAAGTCAGCCTGCGGGATCAGCTCTTCATAGGTGCCCACTTTAAAACCATTTTCGGTAGCCTTGCGCCAAGAGGCGCGCTTCTCAGCGATGGCTTCTGCGCGCAGCGCATAGGAGACGTCCAGACCAGAATCACGCATGTTCAGACCCTGATTAAGGCCCTGTGCGCCACAGCCCACGATGACCACTTTTTTCACTTTCAGGAAGCTGGCACCGTCTGCGAATTCATCGCGCGCCATAAAGCGACATTTGCCTAACTGCGCTAACTGGTTGCGCAGATTCAGTGTGTTGAAGTAGTTAGCCATGGGCACTCCGGTCAGATGTTGTGTTTGCTTTTGTCTGGTAACGACGCCGTTAGCAGCGCCGCGAATGACCCCATCATATGACAGGAAATCTGTTGCTTAAATTGATATATTATCAAGGTTACATTGCAGGATTTGCAACATTACTATGGAGGTAAAAGCGCGTGGATTTACGAGATCTTAAGCTGTTTCTTCATCTGGCGGAAAGCTGCCACTTTGGCCGCACCGCGCGGGCCATGCACGTCAGCCCGTCAACGCTGTCGCGCCAGATCCAGCGCCTTGAAGATGATGTCGGGCACGCGCTGTTCCTGCGCGATAACCGCACCGTGACCCTGACCGAAGCGGGCGAACGTCTGCGCCAGTTCGCGCAGCAGACGCTGTTGCAGTACCAGCAGCTGCGCCACGCCATGGATCTTAATGGCCCGTCGCTGAGCGGCGAGCTGCGCCTGTTCTGTTCGGTAACCGCCGCCTACAGCCATTTACCGCCGATTCTGGATCGCTTTCGCGCCGAGCATCCGCAGGTGGAGATTAAGCTGACCACCGGCGATGCCGCCGATGCCATTGAGATGGTGCAGTCCGGCGAGGCGGATCTGGCGATCGCCGGTCGTCCCGAGTCGCTGCCAGCCAGCATAGACTTTACGCCGCTGGGGCTGATCCCGCTGGTGCTGATTGCCCCAGCGCTGCCCTGCCCGGTGCGCAGCCAAGCGACGCAGGAGTTGCCCTACTGGGCGCAAATCCCCTTTATCCTGCCCGATCAAGGGCCAGCGCGACACGGCATCGATTTGTGGTTTCGCCGCCGTCGCATTCCAAACCCGCAGATTTACGCCACGGTTTCCGGGCATGAGGCGATTGTGTCGATGGTGGCGCTGGGCTGTGGCATTGCGCTGCTGCCGGACGTGGTGCTTGAGAACAGCCCGGAACCTGTGCGCAATCGCGTGCTGACGCTGGATAATGTGGAATCTGTGGCCCCGCTGGAGCTGGGCGTCTGCGTGCAAAAAAAGCGGCTCGGGGAGCCGCTGATTCATGCCTTCTGGCACCTGCTGTAATTACTGCCCGGCGAGGAAGAAGCGGAACGCCGGGTTATTTGCCTCATCGTGGAAGTCGTAACCCAGTTCTGTCAGGTGCGACTCAAAGCGCGGCTCGTTGTCGCCAATCTCAAAGGCGGCCAGCACGCGGCCATAATCGGTGCCGTGGCTGCGATAGTGGAACAGGGATATGTTCCAGTGCGTGCCGAGCGTTTGCAGGAATTTCAGCAGCGCACCAGGCGCTTCCGGGAATTCAAAGCTGAACAGGCGCTCGCGCAGTGGTTTTGACGGGCGTCCGCCGACCATATAGCGCACATGCAGTTTCGCCATCTCGTCGTCCGACAGATCCACCACCTGATAGCCGCCCTGCGTCAGCTGGCTGATGATTTCGCTGCGCTCCTCCAGCCCGCGCGTGAGGCGCACGCCAACGAAGATGCAGGCGTTATCAGCATCGGCGTAGCGATAGTTGAACTCGGTCACCGACCGTCCGCCCAGCGTCTGGCAGAACTTCAGGAAGCTGCCATGCTGTTCCGGAATGGTCACCGCCAGCAGCGCCTCACGCTGTTCGCCCAGCTCGCAGCGCTCGGAAACGTAGCGCAGGCCGTGGAAATTGACGTTAGCGCCCGACAGCACATGCGCCAGACGCTCGCCTTTGATGTCGTGCTGCTGAATGTATTTTTTCATGCCCGCCAGCGCCAGCGCGCCCGACGGCTCCGCCACCGCACGCACGTCTTCAAACAGATCTTTCATTGCCGCGCAGATCGCATCGCTGTCGACGGTGATGATGTCGTCGAGGTACTCCTGGCACAGGCGGAAGGTTTCGCTGCCGATGCGCTTCACCGCCACGCCTTCGGCAAACAGCCCGACGCGCGGCAAATCAACCGGTTCACCCGCTTCCAGCGCCGCTTTCAAACAGGCGGAGTCCTCTGACTCCACCGCGATGACTTTAATCTGCGGCATCAGCTGTTTGATGAGAACGGCGACGCCCGCCGCTAGACCGCCGCCGCCAACCGGCACGAAAACGCGGTCGAGATGAGCGTCCTGTTGCAGCAGCTCCATCGCCAGCGTGCCCTGACCGGCGATCACTGCCGGATGGTCAAACGGCGGTACGAAGGTGTAGCCCTGCTGCTCTGCCAGCTCAATCGCTTTGGCTTTTGCCTCGTCGAAATTAGCGCCGTAGAGATAAGCCTCACCGCCAAATGCGCGCACCGCATCAACCTTGATGTCTGCCGTGGCCAGAGGCATCACAATCAGTGATTTGATGCCGAGCCGATTGGCGGAGAGCGCCACGCCCTGCGCGTGATTACCGGCTGATGCCGTCACTACGCCGTGCGCTTTTTGCTCTTCGTTCAGTCCGGCGATCATCGCGTAGGCACCGCGCAGCTTAAAGCTGTGCACCGGCTGCCGATCATCGCGCTTCACCAGAATGGTGTTGCCGAGACGCGATGAAATTTTCTCCATTTTTTGCAGCGGCGTGACCTGTGCAACTTCATACACCGGCGAACGCAGCACTGCGCGCAAATATTCTGCGCCGCAGGGCGACGCAGGTAGCGGTTGAGACTCGGCCATCAGTTAGCCTCCCAGCTTGCTCTTGTCGCGCACAGCGCCCTTGTCGGCACTGGTGGCGAGTGATGCGTAGGCGCGCAGCGCGAAAGAGACCTGACGCACGCGGTCGTGCGGTGTATAGGCCGCCTCACCGCGCGCTTCTTCCTCTTCGCGACGCGCATGCAGTTCGTTATCCGGCACAGCCAGTTTGATGCCGCGATTCGGAATATCGATCTCAATCATGTCGCCATCTTTCACCAGCGCGATAGTGCCGCCGCTGGCTGCTTCCGGCGAAGCATGGCCAATCGACAGGCCCGAGGTACCGCCAGAGAAGCGACCATCGGTGATCAGCGCACAGCTTTTGCCGAGGCCCATCGATTTCAGATAGGTCGTTGGATAGAGCATCTCCTGCATGCCCGGTCCGCCTTTTGGCCCTTCGTAGCGGATCACCACCACGTCGCCCGCCACGACTTTGCCGCCGAGGATGGCTTCAACCGCGTCGTCTTGGCTTTCGTAGACTTTTGCCGGGCCTTTAAAAGTCAGGATCTCTTTGTCCACGCCTGCGGTTTTAACGATACAGCCGTCTTTCGCCAAGTTGCCGTAGAGCACGGCCAGACCGCCATCCTGCGAATAGGCGTGCTCGCGGGTGCGAATACATCCCTCTGCACGGTCGTCATCCAGCGTATCCCAGCGGCAATCCTGCGAGAACGCCTGTGTGGTACGGATACCTGCTGGACCGGCGCGGAACATATCCTTCACCGCCTGGTCTTTGGTCAGCATGATGTCGTACTGGTCCAGCGTCTCACGCATCGTCTGCTGCAGGATATTACGGGCGCTGGTATCGAGCAGACCTGCGCGGTCCAGCTCGCCGAGAATGCCGATAACGCCGCCTGCGCGGTGCACATCTTCCATATGATATTTCGGGGTGCTCGGTGCCACTTTACAGAGCTGAGGCACCTTGCGTGACAGACGGTCGATGTCAGAAATATTGAAGTCAATTTCGCCTTCTTGCGCGGCAGCCAGCAGGTGCAGAACGGTGTTGGTCGAGCCGCCCATCGCGATATCCAGCGTCATGGCATTCTCAAAAGCCGCTTTGGTGGCGATATTACGCGGCAGCATGTTGACATCATCCTGCTCATAATAGCGCTTAGTCAGGCTCACGATGCGCTTACCGGCATTGATAAACAACTCTTTGCGATCGGCATGGGTGGCCAGCAGCGAGCCGTTGCCCGGCTGCGACAGGCCCAGCGCTTCGGTCAGACAGTTCATTGAGTTCGCGGTGAACATACCGGAGCAGGAACCGCAGGTCGGACAGGCGGAACGTTCAATCTGCTCGCTGTCGGCGTCGCTGACGTTCGGGTTAGCGCCCTGAATCATCGCATCCACCAGATCGAGCTTGATGATCTGGTCGGAGAGTTTGGTTTTCCCGGCTTCCATCGGACCGCCGGAAACGAAGATCACCGGGATATTGAGGCGCAGCGACGCCATCAGCATTCCCGGGGTGATTTTGTCGCAGTTGGAGATACAGACTATGGCGTCGGCGCAGTGCGCGTTGACCATGTACTCCACTGAGTCAGCGATCAGCTCGCGAGACGGCAGTGAATAGAGCATGCCGCCATGGCCCATGGCGATCCCGTCATCCACCGCAATGGTGTTGAACTCTTTCGCCACACCGCCCGCTGCTTCGATCTGCTCAGCAACCAGCTTGCCGAAATCGCGCAGGTGGACGTGGCCCGGTACGAACTGGGTGAATGAGTTGACCACGGCGATAATCGGTTTGCCAAAATCGGCGTCGGTCATTCCTGTCGCGCGCCACAAGGCGCGGGCACCCGCCATATTGCGGCCATGAGTGACGGTGGCGGAACGGTACTTAGGCATGCTCTGTTTACTCCAGTCTGAAAAATGACGCGGGCACTGCTGCGCCCGCGTTACTGTCTTGTTATGCGTTTACCTGATCCAGCCAGCCATATTTGTCTTCAGTTTTGCCAGTGAACAGGCCGAAAAACGCTTTCTGGATTTGGGTGGTCATCGGGCCACGTTTGCCTTCGCCAACCTGGATGCCGTCGACGCTGCGTACCGGGGTGATCTCTGCCGCGGTACCGGACATGAAGATCTCATCAGCCAGATAGAGCGACTCACGCGACAGAACCTGCTCGCGCACTTCAATGTCGAGATCCTGCGCCAGCTTAATGATGGCGTCGCGGGTGATGCCCGGCAACGCGGAAGAGGTGAACGGCGGCGTGAACAGGATGCCGTCTTTGACTTCAAACAGGTTTTCGCCCGCGCCTTCGGAGATGTAGCCATTGGTGTCCAGCGCGATGCCTTCCTGGTAGCCGTGACGACGCGCTTCGCTGCCCACCAGCAGAGAGGAAAGGTAGTTACCGCCTGCTTTCGCTGCAGTCGGCAGCGTGTTTGGCGCAACGCGGTTCCATGAAGAGACCATGGCGTTGATGCCGTTTTCCAGCGCCTCCGCACCCAGATACACGCCCCATGGGAAAGCAGCAATGATTACGTCGGTGGTGTAACCTGGCGGGTTCACACCCAGACCCACATCGCCAACGAACGCCAGCGGACGGATGTAGGCGCTTTTCAGGTTATTGTCGCGCAGCACTTTGCGGGTCGCTTCCATCAGCTCGTCGACGCTGTATTTCAGCGGGAGGCGATAGATTTTGGCGGAGTCGTGCAGACGCTGCATGTGTTCACGGTGACGGAACACCACCGGGCCTTTGTGCGAGTCGTAGCAGCGCACGCCTTCAAACACAGAAGTACCGTAATGCAGTGCGTGAGACATAACGCTGACCTTGGCGTCTTCCCACTTAACCATCTCGCCATTGAACCAAATAAAGTCTGCTTTCTTCGTGCTCATTCTTATTTCCTTTCGCGACTAAGCGCGGATTTGTTGTGTTGCATGTTGTTGAATCTGGACGCACGCGACATCCATTAATTTGCTTAATTGCGAAGACAGTAAATCGACAGAGCGCTGGCTGGCAACGGTCATTTCGATATTAATGTTTTCACTGTTCGCCACGGCACCCATGTTCATGGCGCACACCTGAAAACCGCGATGGCGGACGACGCGTAAAATGCGCTCCAATATTTCAGGACGAAAGCGGGCTTCGATAGACAATTGGTGCTGGTTCATACGGTTTTCTCCATCATGTTTCCGTTGCTGGCCCCAGGCGGCACCAGTGGCCAGACGTTTTCATGCTCATCAATCGCAACATGCAGGAAGTAAGAACCTTCGCTGTTCAGCAGAGCATCAAGTGCGGCGTCGACCTCATCTTTGCGGCTAATACGCTGGCCTGGAATATCAAATGCGCTGGCCAGTGTCAGAAAATCGGGATTGTCAGTCAGAATGGTTTCGCTGTAGCGACCGTCGAAAAAGAGCTGCTGCCACTGGCGCACCATACCGAGGCGCTGGTTGTCCAGCAGCACGATTTTTACCGGCAGCTTTTTACGTTTGATAGTGCCCAGCTCCTGGATATTCATCATGATTGAGCCGTCACCTGACACGCAGATCACGGTGTCGTCGGGCCGCGCGACCTGGGCACCTACCGCAGCCGGCAGGCCAAAACCCATGGTGCCAAGACCGCTGGAGGTAATGAAATTTTCTGGTGCGGTGAAGTTCATATGCTGCGCGGTCCACATCTGATGCTGTCCCACATCGGTGGTGACCACAGCGCTGGCGGGTTTACGCTCCGACAGCTGCTTCAGCAGCAGCGGCGCGTAAATGGCATCGCCAGGATGGTCGTAGCGCCAGCTGAACTCCGCTTTCATCGCCTTCACTTCTTCACGCCAGCTCGCAATGTGCAGCGGCATACTTAGCGCGGGCAGCACCTGGTTCAGATCGCCCTGCAGCGAAACGTGCGCGCGGCGCAGCTTGTTCAGCTCGGCCGGATCGATGTCGATGTGGATGACGCTGGCGTGCGGGGCGAACGTATCCAGCTTGCCGGTCACGCGGTCGTCAAAACGCGCGCCAACCGCAATCAGTAAATCGCAAGACTGCACGGCGAGATTGGCCGCTTTGGTGCCGTGCATGCCTAACATACCGAGGTAAACTTCGCTTTCCGTATCGGCGCTGCCAAGACCTTTCAGCGTGGCAACCATCGGGATGCCAGTCTCTTCTGCCAGCGCGCGCAGCGCGGGGACCGCGTGCGCCATTCCTACACCGCCGCCGATGTAGAGCATGGGCTTCTCTGCCTGCGCCATCAGCGCGCGTGCCTCTTCGATATGCTGTAGCGAATGCGTGATTTGCTCTTCAACCGGCAGCAGGTGAGGCATCAGCTCGCCGCTGGCAATCTGGATATCTTTAGGAATATCAAGCAGTACGGGTCCCGGACGGCCTGACTGAGCGATAGCAAAAGCTTCAGCCATGATCGACGGCAGATCATCCAGCGATTCAACCAGGAAGCTGTACTTAGTGCAGGCCAGAGAGAGGCCTAATACGTCGATTTCCTGAAAGGCGTCGGTGCCGATGAAGGCGGAGGAAACCTGGCCAGTAATGGCGACAACCGGCACAGAGTCCATCATTGCGTCGGCCAGACCGGTGATTAAGTTGGTCGCGCCAGGCCCAGAGGTCGCAATGCAGACGCCTGTTTTGCCGGTCGCACGTGCATAACCGATTGCTGCAACGACCGCGCCTTGCTCATGACGACACAGTAGGTGTTCTACGCCGCCATCGTAGAGAGCGTCATACACTGGCATGATGGCACCGCCAGGATAGCCAAACACTGTGTCGACACCCTGCGCGCGTAAAGCCTGAACTACCCACTGTGCACCTGTCATGGTTATTCTCCTGTATCCTTAGGGGAGTAACAGAACTTTATGCTGCTGCTCATTGTTTGCTCCTCGGTAATTCGCTGATATTTGCACTGGCCGAAAAAAAAACCCCGAACCTTTCGGTGCGGGGGTTTTTCGAGTTCCAAGCTTGATTTTTAAGCCTTTCTTTCTCCAGGCGAAGCCCCGCACGGTGGGTTAATAATCACCACCATGCTAATCACGACTAGGCTAATCACTTGTAGAAGGGCTTTCATTTTCAGTCTGTTTTTTCGTTTGTTCGAAGTAATACCTACAGAGTTATCACAGTTACGGGTGCTATGACAACTTTTTCCATCAGGTTTTTTATGTCTCTTTTTGCTGCCTATGTATATCAGTATGTAAATAAACGCTTATTTCATGGTTGATAAATATTCATCACGACCGTGTCGCAACGATTAAGGTCAATATTTGCTGAACCAACTTCTTAAAAAATGTATGCACATGAATATCAGCCCGCTTTATTACGGCAGTTGTCGATACCTGCAAAATTTGAAGTCTTTGCCCTGTCATCGCCACACCATAATCGCCGCGTTAAGGAGCGGTTATGACATTGTCCAGAGTTCTTAACCGAGCTGCGATTGGCGTAGAAGCGCCTTTGGTAACTATCGAAGCGCATATTAATAACGGGTTGCCAGCGCTGACGTTAGTTCGCTTGCCGGAAACCACGGTGAAAGAGGCACGCGAACGGGTGCGTAGCGCCATCATTAACAGTGGGTTCAGCTTCCCGGCAAAACGTATTACCATCAATCTGGCACCCGCCGATCTGCCCAAGGAGGGCGGCCGCTATGACCTACCTATGGCTATAGCCATTCTTATGGCGTCTGAACAGCTTCCTGAAGAGAAACTGGCGCAGTATGATGTGGGCGCTCGGGCTTAACGGTACGCTCTGTGGCGTTCAGGGCGCGATTCCGGCTACGATGGCAGCGATGCGCGCCGGACGGCAGCTTATTGTCTCAGAAGAGAATCAGCAGGATGTCGGCCTGATCCAGCATGGCGATACGCTGATTGCTAAACATTTGCTGGAGATCTGCGCGTTTCTGCATAATCAGGCTGAGCTATCCTGTGCTCGCTCGCAACCGGAACAAGCTGAAGGAGCCATGGAAGACCTGAGCGATATTATTGGTCAGGATCAAGGCAGCCGTGCGCTGGAGATTACCGCTGCTGGGTGCCATAACTTACTGCTGATTGGTCCGCCAGGCACTGGAAAGACCATGCTGGCGACAAGATTGCGCGGCATTATGCCGCCGTTAAGCGACACAGAAGCGCTGGAGTGCGCCGCTATTACTAGCCTCGTCGATACATCACTCTGCACAGACAGTGGCGTAAGCGGCCCTTTCGCTCGCCTCATCATAGTGCGTCGATATATGCCCTTATCGGTGGCTGATCACTAACTCGTCCTAGAGAGATTTCTCTGGCACATAACGGAGTACTGTTTCTGGATGAGCTGCCGGAATTTGATCGTCGGGTGCTCGATGCACTAAGGGAACCACTTGAATCAGGCGAAATCGCTATTTCTCGCGCACGGGCCAAAGTTACCTATCCAGCACGTTTTCAGCTGATTGCGGCAATGAATCCCAGTCCAACCGGACACTATCAGGGTCAGCACAACCGCAGTTCGCAGCAGCAGGTGCTACGTTATTTAAGCAAGCTGTCCGGGCCCTTTCTCGATCGCTTCGACTTGTCGATTGAGGTACCGCTGCTGCCGAGCGGCATGTTAAGTAAACGTCCTGATGCAGGCGAGAGTTCAGCAAGCGTGGCAGAACGCGTGATCAAGGCGCGCACGTTACAAACAGCGCGTGCAGGAAAGATTAATGCGCATATGAATAATGTCGATATTAAGTTGTGGTGTGCTATCGCTAACAAAGACGCCGAATAGCTAGAATCCGTGTTGAATCAACTAGGATTATCGGTACGGGCATGGCGCGTATTTTGAAGGTGGCACGCACCATTGCCGAGCTGGCGGGTGAAGAGAAGATTTTACGTATACATCTTCAGGAAGCGGTGGGTTATCGCAGCGTTGACAGGCTATTGATTCATTTACATCGTAGTCTGGAGTAAAGAATGGGGCTTAGTGCCCCATTCTGTTTAGTCATCGCTGTCGCTGTAGTCTTCAACCGTGTCCATCTGTGGTTTACCACCTGAGAGCGTATGGAAACGCTTAGGACGCTTAGTGTGAGCAACATATTTAGACCATACTCGCTCAGCTTCGGTTTGCGGCTCACGCGCACCACGACATACTTCTAAGAAAAGACGCTCTTCCTCAGTGCTCGGTTCGCGTTTCGCTAAATCCAGTTCATTAAAAGCGAAACCATGACGTTCCAGCAGTTGGGCTTCTTTGATGGTGAAATCGCCATGACGCGAAAAGCCGCGCGGATAATTTTTATTATCAAAGAAACGATTTGTGGTTGAGAAGCTTTCCGCCATCTTACACGCTCCTGATTCTCTTATGCCGAGCTATTTATGGCGCGGAGTATTGGATAGGCTTGACAGAGTGTCAAACAAAACATTTAAATCTATACGACAAACATTTTTGGGGAGAAAGCTGTGGATACGGAATTACTGAAAACTTTCCTGGAAGTGAGCAGAACTCGCCATTTCGGGCGTGCTGCTGAAGCACTTTATCTTACGCAGTCAGCCGTCAGTTTTCGCATCCGTCAGCTGGAAAATCAGCTGGGTGTAGACCTTTTCACTCGTCATCGTAATAACATACGACTCACCTCTGCAGGTGAGCGGCTTTTGCCTTATGCAGAAAGTCTCATGAGCACCTGGATGATGGCAAAGAAAGAGGTTTCACATACGCAGCAGCATCATGAGCTGTCGATAGGTGCGAGTGCGTCACTTTGGGAAGCTTACTTAACGCCCTGGCTGCAAACGCTGTATGAAAACCGTGAGAGTCTGCACCTCGAAGCACGCGTGGCGCAACGGCATCTGCTGGTTAAGCAACTTCATGAGCGTCAGCTGGACCTGCTGATCACGACAGAAGCGCCTAAAATGGACGAGCTAACCAGCCAGCAGATTGGTCATATCTCTCTGGCGCTGTTCCGGGCGCGTAAAACAGAAAAACGTGAAAAGTATGATTACATCAAGCTGGAGTGGGGCGCGGACTTCCATCAGCATGAAAGCTATCTGTCGGGCGGTGATGATGTTCCGGTACTGACGACAACCTCTGCGCATGTCACACGCGAACTTCTTCATACCACGGGTGCTTGTGCCTTTTTGCCAGACTACTGGCATAACCTGTATAGCGATCTGATGGTAATTCCAGATACAACCGTGGCGGTACGTCCTTTATATGCGGTATGGCTGCAAAACAGCGATCAGCAGGCTCATATTCGACAACTGCTTAAATTCCCGGTACTGGTGCGCTAGTATTTTCTGAGTGAAATGGATGGAATGGCTGACTTTGTCGGCCTTTGCCGAAGCAAAGGAATGTTTTTTCTGGCAGGGGCGGAGGGACTCGAACCCCCAACACCCGGTTTTGGAGACCGGTGCTCTACCAATTGAACTACGCCCCTAAAT
>JAUHTP010000048.1:0-16268 GCA_031332935.1 Candidatus Pantoea bathycoeliae
GATTCGAACCAGGGAATGCCGGTATCAAAAACCGGTGCCTTACCGCTTGGCGATATCCCATCTGTCGATCTCGTATCCACGAGAGTACATCGGATTGGCTGGGGTACCTGGATTCGAACCAGGGAATGCCGGTATCAAAAACCGGTGCCTTACCGCTTGGCGATACCCCATCCGGCTGCCGAAGACTTAATATGGTGCGGGAGGCGAGACTTGAACTCGCACACCTTGCGGCGCCAGAACCTAAATCTGGTGCGTCTACCAATTTCGCCACTCCCGCAAGAAAAAAGATGGTGGCTACGACGGGATTTGAACCTGTGACCCCATCATTATGAGTGATGTGCTCTAACCAGCTGAGCTACGTAGCCATCTTTTTTCGCGTATCTTCATCGGCGTTGCGGGGCGCATTATGCGTATTGAGCTCTGAAGCGTCAACACATTTTTTGCCGATTTTCGCCTTCGCGCGCCTGTTTGTCTAGCTTGTAACTAGGGTGGTGAATAATTCGGCAAGTTTTGATCGTAAGTGCATCAAAGCTAAAAAAATGGGCCTCGCAAGGCCCATTCCGTTATGACTTATTTTGCTTATTTATAAGCTGACTGATGTACACCCACCGCACGGCCAGACGGATCGTCCATTGATTTGAACGCCTCGTCCCATTCAATCGCTTTAGCCGATGAACAAGCCACGGATGGACCGCACGGCACGCATTCCGCCGCGCTCGGCAGCGGGAACAGCTCTTCAAATATCTCGCGATAGAGATAGGCTTCTTTCGAGGCTGGCGTGTTATACGGGAAGCGGAAGTGAGCGGTTGCCAGTTGCTGATCGCTGATTTGCTTCGCGGCCACTTCTTTAGGCTATCGATCCAGCTGTAGCCGACGCCGTCAGAGAACTGCTCTTTCTGACGCCATGCCACGCTCTCTGGCAGATAAGAGGAGAAGCATTCGCGCAGGATGTGCTTTTCCATTTTGCCGTTGCTGCCACACATCTTGTCCTGCGGGTTAATACGCATTGCCACGTCGAGGAATTTCTTGTCGAGGAAGGGAACACGCGCTTCCACGCCCCACGCGGACATCGCTTTGTTAGCGCGCGCGCAGTCATACATATGCAGTGCCAGCAGTTTGCGCACGTTCTCTTCATGAAACTCTTTGGCGTTCGGCGCTTTATGGAAGTAGAGGTAGCCACCAAATACTTCGTCTGCACCTTCACCAGAGAGCACCATTTTTATGCCCATCGCCTTGATCTTACGCGACATCAGATACATGGGCGTCGAGGCGCGAATGGTGGTGACGTCATAGGTTTCGATGTGGTAAATCACATCACGAATCGCATCCAGCCCTTCCTGCACGGTGAAGTGGATCTCGTGGTGGACGGTGCCCAAATGATCCGCGACAGATTTTGCGGCTTTCAGATCGGGCGAACCTTCCAGACCGACAGCAAAAGAGTGCAACTGCGGCCACCAGGCATCGCTCTTGTCCTGATCTTCTACGCGCTTCGCGGCAAAGCGTTTGGTAACTGCTGAGATCATCGAGGAGTCCAGGCCGCCAGAAAGCAGCACGCCATAGGGCACGTCTGACATCAGGTGACTTTTCACCGACTCTTCCAGCGCATGTTTCAGGCCAGCCGCATCGGTGGTGTTGTGCTCTACTGCTGCATACTCCATCCAGTCACGCTGCCAGTAACGACGGATTTCGCCATCGGTGCTGGAGAGATAGCTTCCCGGCGGAAATTCTTTAATTGAGCGGCAGACCGGCACCAGCGCTTTCATTTCTGACGCGACATACAGGTTACCGTGCTCATCGTTGCCCATATAGAGCGGGATGATGCCGACATGATCGCGGCCAATCAGATACTGCTGCTTCACGCTATCCCACAGGATAAAGGCAAACATGCCTTCCAGGTCATCAAGGAAATCGACGCCTTTTTCCTGATAGAGCGCGAGGATAACTTCGCAGTCGGAGCCGGTCTGGAACTGGTACCGATCGTTCAGCTCAGCACGCAGCGCTTGGTGGTTGTAGATTTCGCCGTTGACGGCCAGAACATGGGTGTGATCGGCGTTGTACAGCGGCTGTGCGCCGTTGTTGACGTCGACGATGGACAGGCGCTCATGCGCGAGAATCGCTTTGTCGTCAGCATAGACGCCAGACCAGTCTGGTCCGCGGTGACGCATCAGGCGAGAACTCTCCAGCGCTTTTTTACGCAGTTCAACCGGATCGCTTTTCAGATCCAACACACCAAAAATAGAACACATATTCTGACTCCTGAGCTCGCCTGTCGGCGATTTTATCGTTGCATTGTCCGGCAGCCAGTGGCTGCGTGATGTATAAGAAAATGCGCTATTTCATACATTCAATGCAAGCATATTTGCCTTTTACTGATAAAAAGGTTGTTGCTAAGGCTGAAGCTTGGATATTGTTTAATTTGAGAGGTGTTTTTTTGATGAATCTTCAATAGAAGACAATATCAGGCTAAAAAAGCAGCGGAGCAAGCGTTTTAGCAGAGAAACCGTCTGCCGCCCAATTCCAGGCGGCGCGACGCAGGTAGCAAACTAAAACAGATCGATATCGGCGACGGACGGATAAATCCAGTCAGGACGGAAGGGCATTGCGTCAATATTGCTTAACGTTGAGACGCCAGAGAGCACCAGGATGGTTTCCAATCCCGCCTGAAACCCGGCAAGGATGTCGGTGCGCAGGTTGTCACCGACGATAATAGTCTCTTCAGAATGAGCCTGCATCTTATTTAGCGCCGCGCGCATGCGTATCAGGGTTAGTGGCGATAAAGCGCGCGCCGCTAGCGACAAAAAAGGCCGCTTTATGCATCATCTCCCAGTTGAAAGAGCGCTTCTCGCCAACGATAACAAAATCCGGGTTGACGTCAGTGATGGTAAAGCCCGCTTTATAGAGCTCATGGAGCAGCGCACCTATCACCAATCACGTAGGCTTTCTTGCCCTCTTGGCGACGCAAAAAATCAGCGGTCGCCATCGCCGAGGTATAAAATACTGAGTCAGGTACCTCGACGCCCGCGTTGGCAAAACGGTTTGCCAGATCCTGCGCAGTCTGCGAAGGGGCGTTAGTCAGCACCACCAGCGGCATCTCCTTTTGCAGGATGCGCTGTAAAAATTCCTGCGCACCGGGAACGGCAGTGTTGTCATGCATTAACACGCCGTCAATATCGCAAATTACGCTTTTTATCGTCATAGGTTCAGTCCGGGTCGGGTTTACTCTTGCAGTAGATGTTGCAGCAGTATGCCGTTAAGCATGGCGCGTTTTGCCAGTGCAAAAGCACCTATCGCTGAACGATGATCGAGCTCAGAACGCACTACCGGCAGATTTTTGCGGAAGGCGTTGAGCGCTTGCGTGTTGATACAGCCTTCGATGGCCGGGAGAAGCACTT
The DNA here is from genome assembly GCA_031332935.1 of Candidatus Pantoea bathycoeliae. GTDB lineage: Bacteria > Pseudomonadota > Gammaproteobacteria > Enterobacterales > Enterobacteriaceae > Pantoea > Pantoea bathycoeliae. The sequence goes on from JAUHTP010000048.1 coordinate 3,393, forward strand.
TCTCTGCATCGGTAATTTCTCCCGCCAGCACCACTTTTTGTGGATTGAACAGGTTAATTGCAATAGCGATCGCCTTACCAAGGTAACGCCCGACATATTCAATGACTTCGCAGGCTAAAGCATCTCCCTGATTAGCGGCTTTGCAAATCTGCGCCATCTGGCACGCCTCCTGCGTCAGGAGGCTGGGATAGCCCTGGCTGAGCAAATGGCGCACGCGGTTTTCAATCGCACCGTTGGCGGCGATGGTTTCCAGGCAGCCCAAATTGCCGCAGTGGCAGCGCTCGCCGAGCGGATCGACCTGAATATGACCAATTTCGCCCACGTTGCCGTTACTGCCGACGAAAATGTGGCCGTTGGCGATGATGCCTGCGCCGGTGACGCGATGTAGCCGCACCAGAATCGAGTCGGCGCAGTCGCGGCTTGCACCAAAGTAGTGCTCAGCCAGCGCCAGGCTACGAATATCATGACCAACGAAGCTGGTGACGTTAAAACGATTTTGTAAGGCGGCGACCAGCGGCCAGTGGCTAACGGCAATGTGCGGCATATAGCGAATCACACAGTTTACCGGATCGACTAGGCCTGGCAGGATCACTGAGATGGCAATCAATTCGCGAATTTTACGCTGGTGGGTCTCACTGAAGCCAATGATGGCGGCGAAAAGGGAATGCTCCAGCGTCTCCTGAGTGCGTTCCGGCAGCTCATAGTCTTCCTGGGCCAGCGATTTTCCACCCAAATCGAACAGCGTTAGCGTGGCATCATAGCGGCCAAGCCGTACGCCAATAGTGTGAAAGTTGTGGGTTTCGGTGACGATGGAGATCGCGCGGCGACCACCGGTGGATGCCTGCTGATCCACCTCTTTGATCAGGCCGCGCTCAATAAGCTGACGGGTAATTTTTGTGACGCTGGCGGGCGCAAGCTGGCTGAGTTCAGCAATTTGAATGCGCGAAATGGGGCCTTGCTGGTCGATTAGCCGGTAAACGGCTGCGCTATTTAGTTGCTTGACAAGATCGACATTTCCTATTTGTGTCTGGCCGCCAGTGGTCATTCAGTGCTTACTCGCTCAGGACGTCGTCTCCGTTGACAAACGTCTTAATGATGTTGAAATCACGCGTAAAAACAGTCAGGTTGGCGACTTTTCCTACTTCGACCGTACCCAGCTGCTTGTCCACGCCCATTGCCTGTGCCGGATAGAGTGTTGCCATGCGCAGCGCCTCATCCAGCGTGATACCGACATGTTCGATGGCGTTGCGCACGGATTCTATCATGGTAATCGCCGAACCGCTCAGCGTGCCGTTTTCATCAACGTACAGGCCATTGCGATAGTATATTGTTTTGCCAGCGAAAATAAATTTATCAATATCCGCACCAGCCGGTGCAGTGGCATCGGTAACCAGCACCAGTTTGTTGCCTTTGATCCTTTTCGCGTTGCGTACGTTAGCGTAATGGACGTGTAAACCATCTGCAATGATGCCGCAGTATACATCAGGCGAATCAAACAACGCACCGATCAGGCCGGGTTCGCGTCCGGCAAAAGTGGGCATAGCGTTATAGAGGTGTGTTGCGAAGGTAACGCCTGCGCGAAATCCTGCTTTGGCCTCGTCGTAGGTCGCGTTGGAATGGCCCGCAGAGACAATAATGCCCGCCTGAGTCAGCTGACGGATGACCTCGTCACCGGCGTTTTCGGGTGCAAGCGTCACTTTGGTGATCACATCGGCGTTGTCGCACAGGTAGCCTACCAGCGCCGGATCGGGCAGACGAATCAGGTCAGGATTATGAGTGCCTTTTTTCGCTTTGTTGAGCCACGGCCCTTCCAGATGCAGGCCAAGCGCCTGATTCTGATGTTTAAGCTTATAGGCGCGCATCGTATCAATGGCACGCTTCATCAGTTCATCACTGCTGGTGATTAACGTCGGTAGAAAGCTGGTGCAGCCCGATTTTTCATTGGCGCGCTGCATAATTTCCAGCGTCTCAACGCTCAGCGCATCAATGTCATCATTGAACTGCACGCCGCCGCAGCCATTCAGCTGTAAGTCGATAAAGCCGGGAGCGATCAGCGCGCCTGAAATATCGCGCAGCGCTATATCAGCGGGCAGCGCATCGCGCGGACAGACTCGTGCAATGAGCCCATCGGCGATAACTACCGCGTGGTTATCTAGAACTTCATGACCCGTATAAATACGGCCGTTTACTAATGCGTACATCGTGTTTCTCCCGGCTAAGCCCGCCAGAACATTGTGGCGAGCATTTACAACATCGTCTTACACGCCCTTCATATTTTCCGCTTCCATTTCGCGGAAATATTTGACGGTTTTCACTTTCAGTTCCATCGTGGCGGGTTCATCACAGACCACGACCGATTTAGCATGCAGTTGCAGACAGCTAATGGTCCACATGTGGTTAACGTTGCCTTCAACCGCCGCCTGCAGCGCCTGCGCTTTGACATGCCCGGTCACTAGGATCATCACTTCTTCTGCGTCCAGCAACGTACCGACACCCACCGTCAGCGCATATTTTGGCACCTGGTCGACATCACCGTTAAAAAAGCGCGAGTTGGCGATGCGCGTATCGTGCGTCAGCGTTTTGATGCGGGTACGAGATGCCAGCGAAGAAGCGGGTTCGTTAAAGGCGATATGGCCATCGTTACCTACGCCGCCCATAAACAGATGAATTTTGCCCAGCGCGCGAATCTTCTCTTCATACTGGCGACATTCTGCGTCAATATTGAGTGCATTACCATTCAGAAGGTTGATGTTTTCTGGTTGAATATCAACGTGATCAAAAAAAATTCGGTACATAAAGCTGTGGTAGCTTTCCGGATGCTTTTTTGGCAGGCCGACATACTCATCCATATTAAACGTTACAACATGCTTAAAACTAACCTGGCCCGCTTTATGCATCTCAATAAGGTGTTTATAGGCTTCCAGCGGGGTACCTCCGGTGGGCAAACCTAAAACGAAGGGACGATCGGCGGTAGGGTTAAAAGCGTTGATGCGGTTGACGATATGGCGGGCTGCCCATTTTCCAACTTGGGTAGGCGTAGCCAAAGGAATAAGTCGCATGTTTCACCTCAATCTAAGAAAAGGAAAGGGGGTGATGCAGTGCTCTATGCGGTAACAATTGATCCGGCGGGCTTTATGTACCGACTGCACAGCACTGCAGCTTGATATTTTTTATCTTGAAATAAGTTGCGAGCGATCACCATAAGCCTCGGCTGAAATTAGTGCTTTTTAGTGATAATTATCACAGAAGAGACGCTTTTAATTTGCGAGGCGAATTAATTTGTCATTCAAACCCCTGCGGCTGACAAAAACAAGCGGCGGCAGGGTGACAAGCCAGTCTCATAGGGGGAAAGGGCAAATGTTAGGTTACTTAAAAAAAGTTGGCCGCGCGCTGATGGTGCCAGTAGCAACCGCTACCAGCGGCAGCGATATTAATGGGGGTCCGCTACTGGCTTGATCCAGATGCCTGGGGCGCGAGCAATGCGCTGGCGGCGCTATTGATTAAGTCAGGCGCGGCCATTATCGAACATATGTCAGTATTGTTCGCTATCGGCGTGGCGTATGGCCTGTCAAAAGATAAAGACGGCGCGGCGGCGCTGACCGGCTTTGTGGGCATTACCGGCCGTTACTAGGCGGGCTTCTTCCCGATCATGATGTTCGGTCTGCTTGGCGCAGCGCTGGCGATTTACCACTGCGCGCGTCCAGAAAACCGCGCCAAAGTGAGCGGCATCATGCAGGCAGCGGCATTTGCAGCGTTCTTTACCGGTATTACTGAGCCGCTGGAATTTTCCTTTATGTTTGTGGCACCGGTGCTGTATGTGATTCACGCCGTGCTGACGGGTATCTCTGTCTTTATCGCCGCCAGCATGCAGTGGATTGCCGGTTTCGGTTTCAGTGCAGGGCTGGTGGATATGGTGCTGTCGAGCCGCAACCCACTGGCGGATGCTGATCCCGCAAGGCATTGTCTTTTTCGCGCTCTATTATGTGGTATTTCGCTTCACTATCCAGAAATTCAACCTGATGACGCCGGGCCGCGAGCTCGCAGTGGCTGGCGATGAAAGCGACGGTTATGACGTCAACGTCGATAAAACCGGCGATGGCGAGAGCGAAACTGAATCCCTGGCGCGCCGTTATATTGGTGCGATTGGCGGCTCGGACAATCTGACCGGCATTGACTACTGTATTACCGGTCTGCGTCTCAACGTTAAAGACTCAGCGCAGGTGAACGAGTCGGTCGCTAAACGTCTGGGCGCATCGGGTGTGATTCGTCTGAACAAACAGAGTGTGCAGGTGATTGTGGGTACGCAGGCAGAAAGCATCGCGTCTGCAATGAAAAAGTTACTGACAAAAGGGCCAGTTGCTTCGGCGGGTAGCGCAACGGCTGCGCCCGTCGCATCAGTAGCTAAACCTCAGACGGTCCTCAACAGCGAAAAACGCGTCATTGCGACGCTGGTTGCGCCGGTAAGTGGTGACGTGTTTGCGCTGGACAGCGTGCCTGACGAAGCCTTCGCCAGCAAAGCCGTAGGCCAAGGTCTGGCGATCAAGCCTACCGGTAAAACTGTGACTGTGGTGGCACCCATTGCAGGTACGCTAGTGAAAATCTTTGCCACTAATCATGCCTTCTGTCTGGAAACCAGCAACGGCGTTGAGATTGGGTGCACATGGAGCTGGATACCGTGGCGCTGGAAGGCAAAGGCTTTACTCGTCTGGTGGAAGAGGGCGCAACAGTAGCGGCCGGTCAGCCAGTGCTGGAAATGGATCTTGATTACCTGAACGCTCATGCGCGCTCAATGATTAGCCCGGTAATGGTCAGCAACAGCGAAGACTTCGCAGGACTTGAGCTGCTGGCGAGGGGTACGGTGTGGCCGGTGAAACGCGCCTCTATGAGGTAAAATCCTAAGCCTTTCGCTACGACGGCGTAAAAAAAAGTAGGCAGGAAGCGATTCCTGCCTTTTTCGTTTTATCGCCTTAACAAACAGGTTGTTTCTCTTCGACGCTTTGTGGATCATACTCCGTTACTTCGTGGTACAAATCACTCGCTATACGTATTGAGGATTGAGAGATGAGTGAGGCTGAAGCCCGCACAACTAACTTTATTCGTCAGATCATTGACGAAGATTTGGCGAGTGGCAAGCACAACAGCGTGCACACCCGTTTTCCGCCTGAGCCCAATGGTTACCTGCATATTGGCCATGCTAAATCCATCTGCCTGAACTTCGGCATTGCTCAGGATTATCAGGGGCAATGTAATCTGCGTTTCGACGATACCAATCCGGTTAAAGAGGATATGGAATTCGTTGAATCCATTAAGCGCGACGTGCAATGGCTGGGCTTTGAGTGGAGTGGCAACGTTCGTTATTCCTCAGATTACTTCGATCAGCTTTATCACTATGCGGTTGAATTGATCAATAAAGGTCTGGCCTATGTTGACGAACTGACGCCGGAAGAGATCCGCGAATATCGCGGTACCCTGACCGCGCCGGGTAAAAACAGCCCCTATCGCGATCGCAGCGTGGAAGAGAACCTGGTGCTGTTCGAAAAAATGCGTAACGGCGAGTTTGCCGAAGGCAAAGCCTGCCTGCGCGCGAAAATCGACATGACCTCCAACTTTATCGTGATGCGCGATCCGGTGCTGTACCGCATTAAGTTCGCGGAACACCATCAGACCGGTAACAAGTGGTGCATCTATCCGATGTACGATTTTACCCACTGCATCTCCGATGCGCTGGAAAACATTACCCATTCGCTCTGTACGCTGGAGTTCCAGGATAATCGTCGCCTGTATGACTGGGTGCTGGATAACATCACTATCCGGGTACATCCGCGCCAGTATGAGTTTTCACGTCTCAACCTCGAATATGCGGTGATGTCGAAGCGTAAGCTGACGCAGCTGGTAAGCGAAAAAGTCGTGGAAGGCTGGGATGACCCGCGCATGCTGACCGTATCGGGCCTGCGTCGTCGTGGTTATACCGCTGCGTCTATCCGTGATTTCTGCCGCCGTATCGGTGTGACTAAGAAGGATAACGTGGTTGAAATGGCGTCGCTAGAATCCTGTATCCGTGACGATCTCAATGAAAACGCGCCGCGCGCAATGGTCGTGCTGGATCCGCTGAAAGTGGTGATTGAAAACCTGCCTGCAGGTCATAATGAAACCATCACCATGCCGAACCATCCGAACAAGCCGGAGATGGGCACACGTGACGTGCCGTTTGGCCGTGAAGTCTGGATCGATCGCGCTGACTTCCGCGAGGAAGCTAACAAGCAGTACAAGCGACTGGTGCTTGGCAAAGAAGTGCGTCTGCGTAATGCCTACGTCATCCGTGCTAAACGCGTTGCCAAAGACGAAGCGGGTAATATTGCCTGCATCTACTGCACCTGTAACGTAGAGACCTTAAGCAAAGATCCGGCTGATGGCCGCAAGGTAAAAGGTGTTATCCACTGGGTTTCAGCCGACCATGCGCTGCCAGCGGAATTCCGTCTTTACGATCGTCTGTTCAGCGTGCCGAATCCAGGCGCGGAAGAAGATTTCCTGACCACCATCAATCCGAACTCGCTGGAAATCCGTCAGGGATTTGTTGAGCCAGGCCTGCAAAACGCTACGCCTGAAGCGCCTTACCAGTTTGAGCGCGAAGGCTACTTCTGCGCCGACAGCCACTACTCTCGACCGAACCAACTGGTGTTTAACCGCACCGTTGGGTTGCGTGATACTTGGGCGAAAATTGGCGATTAAATTTTCGCATTAACAGCATCACAAAATGATAACAGGGCGAGCAATCGCCCTTTTTTATGGCTGCTATCTGCGCTTACGCACGTTTTATTCTGTAGGGGATAACAGGTGCTTGTCGGACCAGTTTAGGAATCATCTGAGTTAATGAAAATTAATCAATTTCAAGATGTGAATTTGATATTTTCAGGTAGGCTATTCGCTCTTAAAAAGGCTATGCGGGCATAAAAATGACGGCTCTCGCTCAGGAAGCAAGACACAGCGTAGTGGTTTTACATCAGTTAATCGAACGTATCTTTAACCAGCCTTTAGGTGAAGATGACAGTTTCCATCTGCTGCTTTCGCACTTTCACCCCGATTTCCGCATGGTCACGCCGCAGGGTAAACTGCTTGACTTAAACCAGACTGAAGAGCTGTTTCGTCAGTTGCAGGGCAAGCGCGAAGGTATGCGCATCGCCACCAGCGAGCACGCTGTTATTTCCCTGCAGAAAGACGAGGTCACTATTCAGTACCGCGAACTGCAAATGATGGACAGTCGCGATCAGACACGCATTTCGCTGGTAATCCTAGATTACAGCACGTCAATTCCGCGCTGGCGCTACCTGCACGAAACGCTGGTCGCCTGACGCCCATAAAAAAAGCGGTATGCATACCGGCTTTTAGAATCACTGCATAGCACATCTTTACTGATCGTGGAGCGTTTCGTCTTCGCGGCAATCGCCCAGCGCACAGTGGCCATAAAGGTAGAGGCTATGGTTAGTCAGCTTGATACCGTGACGGGTAGCGATGTCGCGCTGGCGCGTTTCGATAGATTCGTCGCTAAACTCAATGACTTTACCGCAGTCGAGACAGATCAGGTGATCGTGGTGATGCTGCTGGGTCAGTTCGAAGACCGATTTCCCGCCTTCAAAGTTGTGACGCGTCACGATACCTGCATCATCAAACTGGTTAAGTACGCGATAAACGGTAGCCAGACCAATCTCTTCGCCCATATCAATCAAGCGTTTATACAGATCTTCCGCGCTGACGTGATGGCACTGTGGTTCCTGAAGCACTTCCAGAATTTTCAGTCTGGGCAGCGTGACTTTCAGGCCAGCCTTCTTTAATGCGGTATTGTTGTCAGTCATGCGGATATTGTCCTGTTACTTTGCTGGTTACTTGAGGCGCCTTGCCTTGAATGTCGTTCGGTGTCTATTCTCATTTGCGTCTCATTATAGAGGCGAAGCTTTGTAATGAAAACCGAGGGAAACGCCTGAAATCAACACGGGCTGTCAGGAAAAACGTAAAGGCACCGGGTGGAAAAATGCAGGAGGTTCGTCATCATCTCGCTAACTTCCTGACCTCGTGGAAGAAATAAGCAGATAACAGATGTGGGTATTGTACAGAATTGCAGATGAAAGTTAAAAATCTGCAACTATTCTTTCTATAGGAAATAACCATTATCTCAATGTGAGCCAGCGCCCACATTGAGTATGTGGATAATCAGGCTTCGATGATCGCCTGTAGTTGCAGCTCATCATAAATCTGTTTAACCCAGGCATCGACGCGCTGGCTGGTCAGTTCTGGCTGACGATCTTCGTCAATCGCCAAGCCAAGGAAATGCTTATCGTCTGCCAGGCCTTTAGACGCTTCGAAATGGTAGCCTTCTGTCGGCCAGTGTCCCACGATTACTGCGCCGTTTGGTTCGATGATGTCGCGGATAGTGCCCATCGCATCACAGAAATACTCTGCGTAGTCTTCCTGATCACCGCAGCCGAAAAGTGTCACCAGTTTGCCTTTAAAATCAATCTTTTCCAGAGTCGGGAAAAAGTCATCCCAGTCGCACTGCGCTTCGCCATAATAACAGGTTGGGATGCCCAGCAGCAGAATGTCGAACGCTTCCAAATCTTCTTTGGTGCTCTTGGCAATGTCATGAACTTCCGCAACGTCTTTGCCCAGCTGTTTCTGGATCATTTTTGCAATGTTTTCGGTGTTGCCGGTATCGCTGCCAAAGAAGATTCCTACAATTGCCATGGGGGTAAATAACCTCTTAAATCCTGATAATGAGATGCATGCGTGGTGCGCGCATTAAGCGAATGATAGCAGAGCGGGCAAAAGGGCGGAACTTGAAAAGCAGCTACATTTGCTTCTGCGTGCGCTTTGCGCGATTCAGTCCAGTTCGAGTTGCGCCAGCAGCATTTGTTCAATCAGTTCGCTGCGGCTGATATTGCGTTGTTCAGCCAGCATGTTTAACGCATCCACGGCTTCGCTGCTCATTTTGAGTTCGACACGGCGCAGTCCGCGCACTTTGTCACGTTTCAGTTGATTGCGCTTGTTGATGCGCAGTTGTTCATTACGCGATAGCGGACTGGTTTTCGGTCGACCCGGACGACGCTCGTTTGCAAACAGATCCAGCGTGGTGCGGTCAGTGTGTTCTTTTGCCATGGCTTAATAAAACTGAAGGCGCGAACAGGCGCGTTGGTGACGAAATGGGCTATTGCCGCGGCAAAAAACAACCAGAGGCAAAATTTAGCGCGCTATCATACTCCAGCCGGAGAGATGACGCCAATGCTAAACCGCGAACGGCAAACATTTGCTTTTAAAGCGCAAAAAAAGCGGCGAACGCTGCGCAATACGGTATCAGGTTTCTCGGCATGCACCCAGTGCCCTGCACCGGTAATGACATGCGCATGGGCTGCTGGAAACTGGCGCAGCAGCGCGTCGCGATGCTGATTATAGAGATAGGGCGAATCGCCACCGCGAATAAAGAGCGCGGGATGTGGCCAGGCTGGCACCTCTTCCCAGCCAGATATTGTAGCGTAATTCTCCCACAACGCCGAAACGTTGAAGCGCCACTCGCCATCCTGGAAAGATTTAAGAATAAACTCTATAACGCCTTCTTCATTAATATAATATGCTCGCGCATCACCTGCGCGGCCTCGCTGCGCTGTCGAACGCCTGCCGCGCTCACGGCGCGAATGCCAGCAAAAATCTCGTCGTGACGACGCGTCTGGTAATCTACTGGCGCGATGTCAATCAGCACCACGCGCTCCAGACGCTGCGGGGCCAGCACGCTCATCGCCATCGCAATTTTTCCGCCCATCGAATGGCCAATAACCGCAACGCGGTCGATATGGTGCGCATCCAGCGTGTCAAACATATCCTGCGCCATGGCGCGGTAGCTCATCTTATCGGCTCGCGGCAACAGGCCATGGTTGCGCACGTCGACCTGAATCAGCGGACGCGCATCTTTTAAGCCGCGCGCCAGCACGCCGAGGTTATCAAGGCTGCCGAACAGGCCGTGGATAAGCAGGATGGGCAGGGAATCAGCGACAGATTGGTCAGTTTGCAGACGAACATTTAAAATCATGGCAAAGTTCTTAAGATGGGGACCTCGGCTTAGGTTATCATGCTTTCACATTTCTAGGTGCGCCAACAGGCTAGGCTTTAGGGCATATTCCGACTTTTGCTGTCAGAACGTGCGAATGCTATCAGCCCGTCTGGATTTAACTTTATAATCCTTATGTTAGAACCCGCCCGGCCAGCAGATTAGCGAAATTTGCTCAGGCATTTTTCAGGCTGGTGTGGTTCTGTCATGAGTCCAAACCGTACGGAAAAAGATGAAAACGATTGAAGTTGATGAAGACCTTTATCGCTATATCGCCAGCCACACGCAGCACATCGGGGAGAACGCCTCTGACATTTTACGGCGGATGCTGAAATTTACTGCCGTTCAAAGCGCGCCTGCAACGACGGTGGCACCGCTAGCAGCGGGCGATACGGCGCAAAAAGCCATTCAGCCGGTTCGTGCGGAAAACCGTCCTCAGGATCGCGTGCGCGCCGTGCGTGAGCTGCTGCTGTCCGACGAATACGCCGAACAGAAGAAAGCGGTTAATCGCTTTATGATGATTCTGTCAACCCTCTACCGTCTTGATCCTTCAGCATTTGCCGAAGCCACTGCGTCGCTGCAGGGCCGTACCCGCGTCTACTTCGCGGGCGATGAGCAAACGCTGTTGCAAAATGGCACCCATACTAAGCCGAAGCACGTTCCCGGCACGCCGTACTGGGTGATCACTAACACCAATACCGGCCGTAAATGCAGCATGGTGGAACACATCATGGTTTCAATGCAGTTCCCGCAGGAGCTGGCTGAGAAAGTTTGCGGCACCATTTAAACTGAAGTGTCAGGGAGAAGCGCCAATGGCCAGTCACCCCCGTGCCGGGCAACCCGCCCAGCAGAGCGATTTGATTAACGTTGCACAGTTAACCTCACAGTATTATGTCCTGCAGCCCGATGTGGCGAACCCGGATCATGCGGTGAAATTTGGCACATCCGGTCATCGCGGTAGCGCAGGGCGTCAGAGCTTTAACGAGCACCACATTCTGGCGATTGCGCAGGCTATCGCGGAAGAGCGTAAGAAAAACGGTATTACCGGCCCGTGCTATGTTGGCAAGGATACGCATGCGCTCTCTGAGCCGGCGATCCTCTCGGTGCTGGAAGTGCTGGCCGCGAATGGCGTAGACGTCATTGTGCAGCAGGACAATGGCTATACCCCGACGCCCGCGATCTCCAACGCCATCCTGGAGCACAACAAGCAGGGGGGCGCGCAGGCAGACGGTATCGTCATCACGCCGTCGCACAACCCGCCGAAAGATGGTGGCATTAAGTACAACCCGCCGAACGGTGGCCCAGCTGATACCAATGTGACTAAAGTGGTAGAAGATCGTGCCAACCAGCGGATCAAAGCGGGCCTGCAGGAAGTAAAACGCCTGCCGCTGGATCAGGCATGGGCAAGCGGCCGCATCGTCGAGAAAGATCTGATTCAACCTTACGTTGAAGGCCTGGCGCAGGTTATCGATTTTGCTGCTATCCAGAAAGCGGGCCTGAAGCTGGCCGTTGATCCGCTGGGCGGCTCCGGCATCGAATACTGGAAGCGCATTGCCGAGCACTATCAGCTTGATCTGACCATCGTTAATGATGCGGTCGATCAGACGTTCCGCTTTATGCATCTGGATAAAGATGGCGTCGTGCGCATGGACTGCTCTTCTGAGTGCGCGATGGCCGGTCTGCTGGCGTATAAAGACAAGTTCGATCTGGCGTTCGGCAACGACCCGGATTATGACCGTCATGGCATCGTTACGCCTTCTGGCCTGATGAACTCGAACCACTACCTGGCTGTCGCCATCAACTACCTCTTCCAGCACCGCCCGCAGTGGGGCAAAGAGGTGGCCGTTGGTAAAACGCTGGTATCCAGTGCGATGATCGACCGCGTCGTCAAAGACATTGGCCGTAAGCTGGTGGAAGTGCCGGTTGGCTTTAAGTGGTTTGTCGGTGGCCTGTTCGACGGCAGCTTCGGCTTCGGTGGTGAAGAGAGCGCGGGCGCTTCTTTCCTGCGTTTCGACGGCTCAGCCTGGTCAACCGATAAAGACGGCATCATCCTCTGCCTGCTGGCAGCGGAAATTACCGCTGTGACCGGCAAGAACCCGCAGCAGCACTACGATGAGCTGGCGCAGCGCTTTGGCGCGCCGAGCTACAACCGTTTGCAGGCTCCGGCGACCTCTGCGCAGAAAGCGGCGCTTTCTAAGCTGTCACCGGAAATGGTAAGTGCCGACACGCTGGCGGGCGACCCGATTACCGCACGTCTGACTGCGGCGCCGGGTAATGGCGCGTCAATCGGTGGTCTGAAAGTGATGACGGAGAACGGCTGGTTCGCTGCACGTCCGTCGGGCACCGAAGACGCCTACAAAATTTACTGTGAAAGCTTCCTGGGTGCAGAACACCGCGCGCAGATTGAGAAAGAAGCGGTAGAGATTGTTAGCGAAGTGCTGAAAAACGCCTGATTATAGTGACGGGCTGAGGTATTCGATAGCAAGGAACTGTGGTGCTGACGTGGATGTCATGGCCTGATCGCAAAGTTGCTCAAGGCGTCCATGCTCGCTCGGCCCGCGCGGATACGCACCTCATCCTTGAGGTGCACCCGTTAACGGGTCAACGCTCTCGGCGTTTTTGTACCTGGCGCGGTTCAGCCCATGACACCCACGCTTTACCTTTACTGCACTCATCAAGCGCCCTACGGGCGCTAATGAGATGGTCACCCCTGCTCTGTGAGCGGTACACTGGCAGGGTGTTTTTCTTTCAGGAGAGGCCATCATGGAAAACGTTACGCTTACTGG
>JAUHTP010000049.1:0-15461 GCA_031332935.1 Candidatus Pantoea bathycoeliae
ACAATGATCGGCACGGCATCGTGCCCAATGGTCATTATCTGATCGCGTGGACTGCACGGCCACCGCATCCCATTGCTGAGCTGCGGATAACCAGTGTTTCTCACGCTCGTATCGGGCGGCCAGTTCAGCAAGCCGCTTAAATTTCGTCAAGGTACTGTCCTTCCGGTCTTTTGTCGCCAATGATATTAAGAGAAAATAGCACGCATCCAGGCCGGAGATTGCTGGGTATTAAAGAGAGGGCATCGCCAGCGCCACGGAGAACTTGCCTATATCTCTTACCAGATCAGTACGGCAAGAACATCAACAGAGATAACTATTCCCCGCGTAGCACTGATAGCAGAGCCTCCGAACCCAACCGACCTATAGTGTCACTTCCTTCCAGCAAATCCGCTGCCACCTGCCGTTTTCTGCTGTGCAGAGCGACAATTTGCTGCTCGATAGTGTCCTCCATAACCAAACGGTATACCGTAACTGGCCGGTTTTGCCCTATGCGATGTGCACGGTCACTGGCCTGATCTTCGACGGCAGGGTTCCACCAAGGGTCGAGATGAATGACATAATCGGCGGCCGTAAGGTTAAGCCCGGTCCCCCCCGCTTTCAGACTTATCAGAAACAAATCTCCCTCGCCCGACTGAAAAGCGGACACCCGTTTTTTTCGCTCAACTGGCGACGTCGAACCATCCAAATACTGATAAGTGATATTATGCTCGTCCAATGCAGTGCGCAGCAGCGTTAGATGATCAACAAACTGGCTAAATACCAGTGCCTTGTGATGATTTTCTCGCAACTCATCGATAATGCTCAGGCATGCAGAAAGCTTGCTGCTCCTGGCAGGAATATCATCTAGAACCAAAGAAGGATGACAGCAGAACCTTCGCAGGCGGGTGATTTCAGTCAATACTTGCAGGGGACTGATATTATCCCCGCCTTGTTCCAATCGCTCAACCGCCTGCTGGCGCAATGCCTCGTACCAGTGTCGTTCATCTTCGCTCATCGGTATCAGGTGAAGAACATCTGTACGGGGTGGCAGTTCATCAAGCACCTGCGCCTTGGTTCTTCGTAGCACAAAAGGCTTTATCAGTTGTTTCAGCGTATTGCCTGCCAGCCGATCTCCCTGCTCAACCGGGGTGACAAATCGCTGGTTAAACGACTTGAGACCACCCAGTAGGCCAGGATTGAGGAACCGAAACAAACTCCACAACTCACCCAGGTGATTTTCAACCGGCGTACCACTCAATGCCAATCGGAAATCAGCCTTCAAAGCCATCACGGCACGGGCACGCTGGGTCTGCGAATTTTTTATAGCTTGCGCCTCATCGAGCACCACGCTGTGCCACTGCTGACCAGCAAACGCATCTGCATCCTGCAACAACAAGCCATAACTGACGACAACCACATCGAACGCGCCAGCTGTTGACACTTCGCGCCGGCGCTGATAATCGCACATCCGCAGTGTGGGAGCGTACCGTTCGCTTTCGCTCATCCAGTTATGCGTGAGAGAGGTGGGCACCACCACCAGTTGTGGTCCTCCAGCCGCACGCTCGAGCAACAGAGCCAGAGCCTGCAAGGTTTTCCCCAACCCCATATCATCAGCCAGACAGGCTCCCACTCCCCAATGCGCCAGCCGCGACAACCAGCAAAAGCCTTCCTGCTGGTAGTCGCGCAGATTGGTTTTCAGAGTCGATGGCACCACAGGCTGATGCTTTTCACGCTTTTCAAGCCCATGAAGCTGCCGACGCCACTGGTCATCACCATCGAACTGGCCGGCCTCCTCAGCAAGGGTTTTCAAAAATGGCAGGGTCAGTGCATTCAGTGTGACGTCTATTCCGTCGCTTACTCCAGCCATCAGCGCTATCTGTTGCAGACGTTGACGCAACTGACCATCCAACGCCAGCCAGTCTTGCTCGCCCATGCGGATGAAGCGACCACGACTTTCCTGAAGGAGCGCCAATACCTGGCGCAGCTGCAGTACACGTCCGTCATCCAGCGCCAACTCTCCGCTCAGGGCAAACCACTCCCCCTGGCGCCGGACACTAAGTTTTAGTGCGTGCATATCGCGGCGGCCACCAAGGCGCAATCGCTCACCCTCCGGCCACACACATTCGAGCAACGCGGTGTCAACGGCGCGCAGTTGCGTCAGCACTTCCAGCGCATCCTGAGTGTCGGAAAACTGCCACTCGGTATTATCCGGATCCGTAGAGACCAGCCGCGGGCAGGCACGAAGAGCCTGTTGCACATTTTGCCGTTCTTTCTGCAGGTCGCGCCGCGTCTGTACCGACTGGCCATCTTTATCTCCATTGAGAATTTCATTTCCGCGCCCAGGCGGAAGCCAGACTCCATTAGCCAGGGGACGAACCAGAAGCTGAAGACGTAGTCCTTCGCCGAGAGGAAGCAGATGCGCATAAATCGTTTCATCAGGCGATACATGCGGGATATGCGCCATCAATTCTGGTAAGTCCGCCTGGACCGGCAGCAGTGGCGCGATGGCCGATACAGACTGAAGCACTCTTTCACGGGCCGCAATCGGGACACGCAGGCCTTTCCCGACAATCGCGGCAATACGTCGGTGCTCATCGCTGATCCGGTAAACCACTAGACGGGTCGGTGTTTCCTTTTCGGTGAACAGGTACTGGCTGTCATTAATGGGGGGGGCCAACCGCAGGGAGAGCTTGTCTTCTTCTTCGCTGATGATCAACGTTACCTGACCAGGTTCAATATCGATACGGACGTCCGGTGCGTCATGCCAGAACACGGCAGGATGGCCAGCGAGTGCGGGTAATGCCGCCTCCCCGTCAAGCGCGTAGCTGCCGTTGTAGCCGTAGAAGGAATACGCAGAGGTGTAATGAATATGGCGCACGACTTGCCTGTCTTGCGCCAGCAGCCATGGCATCGCATCAGCTGACTCATGAAGACGCTTTAATGCGACAGGTCGCCCTTTGCTCCACCCCTGTTTATTACGTTTCTGCTCCAGTGGGGTCAGTTCAAGATCGTAACAAGCGAGGTTTAATAGCCAGGCCAGTCGAGAAGTATTGTCATTATTCTGCGATGTCAGTTGCCCCAGCGCGTCCAGCGCATATTCCCAAGCGGCTTTGCGCTGCCAGAGCAAACAGAGGGGGAGACGATCCGCAACGGGTGACGGTGCCGGTTCGTCAAACTGCAGATGAAGAATGGTACGAATTTCGTAGGCCAGCAAGCAGTAGCCGCGAGTGGACAATAGGGTACTAAATGCCACCAGACACTGGCGGAGACGGTCTTGGTCCGGCGCATCGCCACGCCAGAACAGCACCAGTGCCTGCATAACGCCCGCCATGCCTGCGAAGGGCATCCCTGTATTCCCCGTCGTCGACAACGTTGAAGTACCGTTACACTCCCGAAGCAGCACCTGCAATAACGACCATCCGATGCCAAAACCTTCATCGACGGCATAACGCGTTAGCTCAATTAACGTTGTGGCATGTGCCGGTTCATCCTGGTTCAGCAGAGTCAGCGCTGTCATCATCGCTGACAGCGGCGGTAGATGAAGCTTACGTTTGCGTGTGGCCTTGCGATACTGGCTGATTAACTGTTGATAAGCGTCCATCGCGCCTTCACGATCTCCGCGGCACAGAGCTATCCAACCCGTGACAACCAGAGGCAAGTCGCCTTCACGGGTCAGTGTCTCCAGGCGAACCCGATCGTCCCGCCACAGCGCATGCAGTGCCAGCGGACCTCGTAATACTGATGGAATGGAGGGCATCGCATCCGCGTAATTGCAGGCGAATTGCCAGATGCCTGCACATTCGCTAAGACGACTGCCTGCATCACTCAGAAAAGTAGCAAGCAACAGAGTTTGCACATCACTGTCCAGCAGGGAAAAAGCCTGCTTTCCCGCACCATCAGCAAGAAGACTGGCGGTCGGGTGTGCAGAGGCAACATAATCATAACCTGATGCCCATTGCGATAAATATTCAGGTAACGTCGAGGTATCACCACCCAGTATAGCCAACCACATCCGTGACCTTTCCGGGCGCAATACTCCTCTCATGCGATAGTTTCCGATCCTCTGCTGCACCGTTCGCCAGATATCCCGATGCGTCAACAACCAGAGAAAAACAGCATTTCCATGGCTTGGCGTCAACCGCCAGCGATTGTCTGCCTTCTCTAACCAGCCATTCTTCCGTAGTACATTCAACGTGTCGGATATCTCTGAAGAATTCATACGACGGTGAGTGACGGGACTTATCTCCAGGATATGTAAATTATCCAGTAGCGCAGATTTTGAAAGGTCACCCAGCAGAGCAAGCTGATAGAGGATAGCTGCAAAGTGAGGAGGATACTGAATAAGAGATCCCATAATCAGTGCCTGCTCGCCGCTCCCGGCAAAAGAAGCCATGTTGTTACTGTATCCAGTCATGTCCTTACCTGTTAAGTAGCATTGCAGCCTTGTCGTGAAGAAACTGCCTGAACACCGCATCATGGGGCGTCGGGGTAAATTTCTTGCTCATGGCGTTGGCTCTGCGCCCAATGTTGCCGCGGACTCTGTTTCTGCTTGCCATTTCTCCAGCTGTTTCAGGGCATGGGCCTGCTGCTCCTCGGTAATCTCACCACAGGGCCGTCCGCCAAGGTCAAACCTAGGGCCACCGGCATGGACCGCTTGCTGATAGGCTGGCGTTTGCGTATAGAACATCAGCGCCGCGCTGGCTTTGGCGCGGGTTAAATCCAGTTCACGCGCCTTGATATCGTCAAGGATATCCGCCGCAATGCCAATTTTAAGCGGCTTCGGCTGTTCAAGGCTGAAGAGTGGAGGCCAATGTGCCACCAGACTGGCGATGGCCTCCTGACCCTGGCGTAATTTTTTCGCCCGGTTCCTCGCGATGCGCTCTTCCCGGCTCAGGGGCTTGGGCGGCGGCTGTTTCGGCTTTGGCTCCTTGACCGGCTTCGGTGCCTTTGCCTTGGGCGGCTTCGCCGGTTTTGGCGCAGGCGCGGGTTTATCGGCATGCTTCGGGTTCACATAGATTTTCGGCTTGCGTCTGATACTGAGCAGGGGCCGCTTGGGTTCGGTCATCAGTGTTGCTCTCTTGCTTGATGGTGCTTATGGGTATCATACCAGCAGGTCTCCCTTCCCGCGAATACGCGGCCGCCCGCGGCGACCACGTACCGGGCACTACGGGTTAATGACATGACTGACGCGGGGTCGCCATTGCGGGGGAATGGCGTGCATAAGCCCATGCTGGCGACAATAGTCATCCAGTTGTCGGACATTGTGGATACCTAGCTTGTGATAGATAACCTGCAACCGGTTTTCTACCGTGCGATGCGATATCTGGAGCCGCTGCCCTATGCGCTTGCTGCTCAGGCGCTGCAGCGATAAAAAAATGATACCCCGCTCCCTGTCGGTAAACCTGTCGTCGACGGGCCAGTCCTCCACCGGCCGGGGACACCCTCCCTCGAGATAGTCCGGCAGCGACAGGAACGGGAACGGCCGCGCGTGGCAAAAGCTGCCGTGACACACGCCATCATCATCCACGTCGGGAAGAAAGCAGAACAGCCATGGCTGGGTGATGCCGTGGGCACCACAGGGCTGGCTGTTAAACACCCCAAGCGATTGACGTTGCTGCCGGGCCTGGGCCTCCTGCGCCAAGAACAGCGACACCAGGGGAGAATCATTGCCGCATGCCCGTTCGTCGCACCTCAGCAGTTGTTGCATGGGGGCATTGGCAAACAGGGTGCCTGCGGCATCGGTGAAGGCGCAGGGGGTCTGGCTGCGTCGCCAGAGCGCGGTGAGTGAGAAGGTCATAGGTGAACCCTCCCGTCCGGCATTCAAACGCGCTGACAGCGCTACCACGCACTCATGGGCCGCCTGCTGGAGCAGGGCAGAGACACCAGGATGGTCAAACCCGGCAGCGGACGCCACATGCCGCCCAGCGAACACCCGGATTTCCCCGCACACCCAGACGGCAAAGACCTCCACACCCTGCGCGTCCACTGCCAACTTGCCAGAGACCGACTCGCCCGGCTCTGCGGACAAAAAATAATCCTGCAGGATGGGGGCATCCGGCGTCAGTGAGGCAAGAGGGAC
Organism: Candidatus Pantoea bathycoeliae; assembly: GCA_031332935.1. Classification (GTDB taxonomy): domain Bacteria; phylum Pseudomonadota; class Gammaproteobacteria; order Enterobacterales; family Enterobacteriaceae; genus Pantoea; species Pantoea bathycoeliae. Next base: position 6,059 of record JAUHTP010000049.1, read on the forward strand.
CCGCCGCCACGCCAGCGGACTCGATATTTTTTCCACATCGAGCAGCAGCGGCCCGTCGATGTACAGTCTTCCGGCAGTTCGGCCACGGCGGTATTACGGAGATTAAGGTAGCCGCCGACACTCAGTGTGGCGGGGAGTGCGGCGATGGGCGTACCTTCAAGGTCTAGGGCACCGTCCACCGCCAGATTGGCTGGCAGGGATAGCAGACCGGTATTCTCCAGCATGATGTCCAGCCCGACGCCAATATCGGCCGGCAACGAGGTTATCGGTGTATTACGCAGGTCGAGGCTGTTCATGATATTGAGCCCGGCCGGCAGTGCCGATAATCTGGCGCACTCGCGCGCTATCAATGACCCGATGATAGTCAGGTTATCCGGCAATGTAGCAATATCGCTGCCGGAGAGGTCGACATCGCCTTCGACAAGAAGATGACCACCCGAAGAGGGAATGACGACAAGGCCCATGCGATTAACAACGTCGAGGAAATCCGTCATGCGACACCCCCGTTTTTCACGCGGGCGGGGCAAGCAGCCAGAAAACGACGGCGGGCTTCACACACTCTGGCACGAAGGGCGGTCCAGTCGCGATTTTCCTGTTGCACCGCCTGTGCGTTGGCCTGACGCCACAGGCTTTCCGCTTCATCGAAACGGCCATGACGCTCACACTGCGCTGCAGAGTCAGCAATATGCGCATAAAGGGAACGATTCATTGCGCACCTCCCAGGCTCAGGAGAGATTGACGCTGACGGGTATTTAAATTGCGCGAAGAGTGCGCAAACAGGGCGATTAACGTGCTGGACGCTTCAAATATGCGCACGCGGAAGGTAGACTTTTGCATAGTCCGACTCCTATTACAGGTAGGTTTTGGATTAGCTGATAGTAAGAGTCCCAACTCTTGCTATCAGCGTATAACATTTTATGTCCTGATTAATTTTACGCCTTTTACCACAAAAGTCTATTCTTTGTGGTGATTATTTTATTTATAAAATCAAAAACTTAAAATAATTTTCCGGGCAAAAACTGCTTTTTTCCAGTATGTTCCTGGCCGCCGTATTTTCATTATTTTTCATAGGATAATTGTGCTTCAAAAACTCCCCCCGCAAGAGACGACGAATGACCTGAGCCATCTGGCTTTCTGTGCACTGGTTGCGCTGCACCTGGCGCGGCAGGATGGCATTGCCAGCTCACCGTATGCCGAAAACCTGTTCCTTGTCCGCTGGTTAGCCCAGGCGCAAAAACAAAAACGTTTCCCCAGGAGCGTGGCAATCGACATTGGCTACCTGTTGGAAAAGGGCAGACAGCAAGGTCCTGCCAGCAAACTGAAGCAACGGCTGGAATATTTATGGCAATCCTGCACCGGCGAAGTAACCGAGCAATCGGACCTTTTTCGGCTGACCTTTGCCACCGAAAATCTTAAAGACCTGGGCTGGCATAACCAGCTAATGAGCGACAGGGACTGGCGTGCCGGCCGGTTTTCTGCATCAGAGTTAAACCACAATGGTTTTTATGTTGAAAAAACTGCCCTGAATGCGGCGTACACCGAAAAAGGCAGGCAGATTAAGAGTGTGGAATTTCGCGTTATCGGACAGGTCGATACCTTTCTGCAGGCGTTTACGCTTTACGGATTAGTCGCCGAGAAAACGGCTACCAATAGCCATTACCACACGGTTATGCTGACGGCGCTTGTATAATCCTATTTCACTTGAAAATGGGTCTTCTCAGCTCCTCTTTAAATTTTGAATATTTTGTCTAATGAAAGAAAAATTTGACATACTCAAAAATGAGTAACATGTTAACTTTGTTGCTATGGTATGAAATTGCATTTCATTATTAACGTAGGCAAGCATGATAAATGAGGGAATTATGACTAAATCAATTATTTCTTTGTCTGTATTTTTACTGTCATTTCAGGTGATTGCTGCTACTCAGGTGAGTCATGAGGTTGTTGCTGAAGCGCACAAAAACGCAGACGCTGCTAAAGAAAAGTTGCATGAAGCTTAGGATAAGGGCGACGAACTAAAACTGAAAGGCAAGCATGCCGTTGAAGGCAAAAGTGATTCTGTTAGTAGCAAAGTATCTGAAGAGTCGCAAAAAGCTTGGTATGCAACTAAACAAGACACCGAGAAAGCGTGGGATAAAACCAAGCAGGGTGTAGAAGATTTGAAGAACAAAGTAAGCAAATAGTACATGAGTTTTAGGTGTGCGCGTAGCGCACGTAAGGCGGCAAATGGAGTCACATAGTTCACGATACTCCAATGCCGCCGAAGCCCGGCGTAGCCGGTACCACCCTCACAGATACCCCATACCCGTCCTTCACCCTGCAAGACTGGGTTTTAAAGGCTTGAGCAGCGCGAAAGCCGCCCAGCTTAACCATCAGCAACACGAAAGCCAAAGTGTCGGAGACAAAAGAACGTCAAAGCGACACAACCACCACTTAAATCTCCAGAAATCACCAAAACAAAAACTGAAACCCCATTAGTTACAGCATTCATAGTTCTTTTCCCCACCTGGCCGTTGGCCAGGTGGGGAAAAGAACTGTTGGCGGGGGGCGGGTGTTTTTTCTTGTTTTTTTGGGTGTTCGCGGATTGGGGTGGGTTGGAGGTTGCTGTGGGTTTGGGCGACTGAGCGGCGCGGGCGTGCCCGCTGTAAGCGAAGCCCTTTTTGGTTTTGGGATAGTTGGTGGGAGTGTTTTTTGTGGTGAGGTTATCCCCAGAGCGGCGCTCTTGATTTTCTTTTTTTGTAATAGGTAGTTACAGTTATTTTGCATCTATTCCATAGGGGGTATCTATTGACCGTTTTCCCTTGCATCTGTGGGTGGATAAAAAAGACTGGGGGTCGGTTTTGGGCGGAATTAGGGGGTGGAGGTGGGGGGAATGACGGGGGGAATGCGTGAAAATAAGGGGGATGGTGGGGTAGGGCGTGCGGAAGCCTACGCCGTGAAGCACATCATTTTCCAAATGAAGGGGTCAGGCCGTGTCAGGCGGGGGCGCGGTGGACGCGGCCAGCTTGCGCAGGGCATGATAGCGCTGGTCAACCAGACGCCGCAGCCCCTGGTGACCCATCGCTTCCAGCTCGTCCTTACTGTGCAGCTTCACCAGGTCGTTCATGATGGAGTGCCGGGCTTGCGACGGCTCCATCTCATCAATCTTGCGCGCATGACGACGCTGCTTGTTGAAGGCCCGCTTCTTAAGACGATAATCAAAGGCTTTCTTGATATGCTTTTCTTTGGCGCGACGACGGGCTTCACTCAGGGTGATGGGGCCTTCGCCTTTGTCACGCAGCTTCTGGTTTTCCCAGGCCAGCTGCTGGCTCTGTGCCGACAGGAATTTCCCTAACTCATAATCGATAAGCACAAAGAACAGCTCGGTGACCCAGATAATCTTGGGAATATAGGAATGTGTGCTGTCGTCCCACACCCGCTCGCATTTGATGGCACCCAGCTCTTCCAGCGTCGTCAGCGCCCGGCTGGCGCGTGAGATGCTCTTCTTGGCACCGCTGCCCGTTGACAGGTCACACCAGTCGGACAGCTGCTCGACACTGGCCTCCACCTTGCCGGAGACGATATTCAGCCGGTCTGCCATCGCCACCATCAGCGCGTTAACCGCCCGCGCCCGGTGAGCGTTCATCCGTTTGATAAACGGTTTTTTCAGGCCGGTTTTCACGTCAAGGCGCGGTGTGGTGTACCAGGCTTCATGGCGGGCCGGATTGCTGTTCTGGGCCGCCTTGACCAGGGCTTTAACTATCGCCGGCTTGGCTGCCTCCGGCGTCGGCGACCGGTAACAGGGGTAAGGGTTACTGACATAACAGTCCCGCACCGGGCTGTTAATCGTGGTCTGCAAAGCCGGAGTGAAGAGTTCAGTCACCGCTCCCTGCACTTAAGGTCGGCAGGGGGGATTGATCTTGAGCGCGCATGAGATATAATTCCCGCAGGCACCGCGCCTGCTTACGACCCCCGAGTTTACGCATGATCCGACCAAAGATTCCACGTAACTCGGGGGTACTTGCGTCTGGAGCCAGGCTCCATCCTGTCCACCTTCCGGCGTGGACGACCAGCAAAATCCAAATTTTCCCTACTTTACCAAAAGCCGCCGCAGCGGTAAAGTCGGCCGTGCGCGCCCTCATCGCCAGGTCGAGCGATAACGGTGCAGCCTGCACGGGCGTGGTAAAATGCCTCATCCGGCCCACCCGGCAACCAGTCCCAACGCCAGCAGATGGGCCATATAGGCCTGCAGGAAAAACCCCGCCTTCAACAGACGGCGCTGGGGGTCGAGGGGGCAGAGGGCCACCACCGCCAGGGCACCGGCTATCAGCAGCGTCGGCAGCAGCAGGCCAGAGAGCATCATGCTGTGCCCCAGCCCGCTATTCAGCCGCAGGGTGAGTATCGGCCAGCTGACGATAGCCAGCCCGCGCAGCCAGCCGGCCTCGCTGACGGTCGGCGGCAGGGTGACGCACAGCCCGTAACTCGCCAGCAGCAACAGCAGGCCTTCCACGCCATAGGTGCCGGGTGTGGCGACATAGTACCCCCACAGCGCCAGCAGCAGCGCCCCACCCACGCCGCCGTTGGGGTTGCCCTGGGGGACCGGCCAGTGCGCCATCGCCAGCGCCTGGGCCAGCAGTGCCCAGCCCCACAGCCGGGTGGCCTGGGACTACCTAACCGGCCGGCGCGCCAGGTTAGCGCCCCAGACCAGCGCGAACAGCGGAAATGCCCCACGCCCGAGCAGCAGGGTCGGCGAATCCAGCCCCAGCGCCCAGTTGGCATGGTCGAGCACCATCAAGGCCAGTGCCAGCAGCTTTATCACATCCTGCTGCAGCGGGGTAAACTGCACCACCGCGGGCAAGGGGCGCCGTTCGCCGCGGCCGGGGTCAAAGTGCGTCACAGTGCGTCACCTGTTTAGTAAAATCAGCAAAACTGTTGACACGTAACACGCGTATTCCCGCCTGCGCCATCACCTGATTAAAGGTTTTGTCCCGCCTGACACGGTCTTTTCGTCGATGACTGGCATCATCCAGTTCAACCACCGCCTTGATAGTGAGCTGAGGGTCTAGCCAGACAAAATCACAGTGCCATTGCGATATTTTCCTGAAAAGCCACAGGCGCAGGTTACCCTTGACGCAATACTTTTTATTCACGTCGACCAGGTCAACCAACCTGACCTGGGCCATAAAAATATCGCCATCAGGAATAAACGTGCGGGCCTGATAAAAAAACTGCCTTTCCCTGTTCGTTAAAAACGGTTTACTGACATAGGCATCTTTCGGTAGCGATTTGTCTCCTTTGTTTTTCTTCCCGGACGCACGCAACGCCACAAGAACAACCAGAAGCAGAGCTACCATCATCCCAATCAACAACATAACGTCCATCTTATTCTCCTGTGATAACACCGGACACGGCAGGGGATTATCACCTGGCGCGTCCGGTACTGGACAAGCCACGCGCGTCAGTCGCCGCCCAGCGTTTTTTCTTTGATACGCTCCGGTCTCTGCGCCTCATCGGGCACGATACCCGGCGCCGGGGACGACAATCGGCTGCGGGACGCCACACTCTCCCGCGCCACCTGCTGGATTGCCGCATCCTGCTGACGCATCGGCGCCAGCGCGTCCAGCAGACGGTCCCGCACCGCCTTAGGCCGGAGCTCCCCCGCCTGGAGCAACCGGAGCAGCTGCTCGTCGCTCAAGGCGTCCCGCTGACGCGGCGAGGCGGGCTGCCGGGCCTGCCGCTCAATCTGCTCTTGCAGCGCCCGCTGTTGTTTCTCTTCCGGCGTTGCCGGTAGGGTTAGCGGAACGTCCGGCGGACGCGCCACCGCCTTGACCGTGGCGTCATCCACCCATAACCGGCCACCGGTCATCGCCTGCGGGTTAAACGGCACGCCGTCCCCCTGCAGCCGCACCACCACGCCGCTGTGCGGATAGCGCGCCGCCAGCGCGATACCGTCTTTCATTGACGTCGCCAGCCGGGTTTCCTGGTTGGCACTGGCCTGCAGCGCCACAAACTGCGCCCGCTCACTGCCCAGTACGCGACCCTGGTCAGGCAAGCCCGCGAGGCTTTTGCCCTGGGGGTCCATCAACGGGGCCAGCCAGGTACCGGCCGGCTTGCCGTTGGCGTCATACGCCGGCAGGCCGCTTCCGCGCAGCACCGCCCGCCCCAGGGCGGTTCCGTCCAGGGAGGGGGTTTTGCCATACAGTGTGTGGGCGGCTTTCTCGCTACCGGACGCCATCCCCAGCACCGCATCGTGCGCCGTGGTGCGCCCCTTCACTTTTTCTATCGCCTTCAGCCACCCAGCCTCGTCATCGGTGTACACCTGCACGTGCTCTTTGGCCCGCGACAGCGCCACATAGGCTGACGCCCGGTTAACCATCTGTGCGCGTCTGCCTTCCACCCCCTCGAGGGTGATGGCAAAGCGTTCACTGGCCCCCTGGGCACCGTGCGCCCTGATGGCATAAGCCAGGTCAACATGCCGGTCCTGTTGCTGCACACGGGGATTGACAGTTCGGATCTGTTTACCGTCGGTCAGTGTGACAATGTCACCCTCAATCGCCTGCACCGTCCAGGTGCTGTTGGCCACATGCCCGCGTTCGACATCCGATTTGGCGAACCGCAGGCGATCGCCCACGCTGATCTCGATATCACGCGGGGTATACAGCGTCACCCCTTCACGCACCGCGTTGGCGGGGGAGTATTGCCGTAGGGTGCCGTCACTGTCCTGCAGGCTGACCGTGCGGGACGGGCTGTCGATGCCAGCTATCCGGTAATAGGTGTTATCCAGCACCACCACGGCCTGCCGGTTGCGCGACCAGGTCTCCAGTTTGCGCAGTTCACCGTCGCGGATATTGGCCGTTTCCAGGATAGGCACGGTGACGGGCTCCCCCTTCAACTCGCCTGCCGCTTTCCGTTCATCGTGAATGCCGGCATTGATGATCCGCCGATCGGCATTGAGGTGGGTGATGATCAGCGTGCTCTGCCGAGCCGCATCGGTACGCCCCAGATAATCGCGGACGATCGCCGCATGAATATCTGCCGGCGGTGCCGGTATCGCTGTGTCTTCTTGACCGGGCGGATACGCCATCACCGACTGCGCCGGCACCCAGGCATCAGCGTACCGGGGCACGTTCGTCGGGCTCACTGACCGCACCACGTCAAGCGCGCCGGCGATATCGTTGTCAATCATCTTGTACACGGCCGGTTTTAACGCGGGCGTCTGACGGACAATCTCCTTCATCACCGCCATATCAATGGCGCTGCGCCCCTGCACCAGGCGGAACGGCGTGCCGGGGGCAATGGGCTGCAGCTGCGCCTCATCGCCACTCATCACCGCACGACCGCGGCCTTCCGCTATCAGCGCGTAGGTTTTCGCCATATCGCTGTTGCCTATCATCGAGCTTTCGTCCACCAGAAACAGCGTATTGCGGTAGTCAGGCGTTTCGCCGGCCGCCAGACGTCTCCCGGCGTCGTGCAAAAACGACGCCAGCGTCTGCGCCTCGACGCCGGCCGACTGCATCTCGCCCACTGCCCGATGGGTCGGCGCTAGCCCGATAACGCGCGGCTGCTGTGCCACCGGCAGCGCGTGAATGCCCGCCAGCACCGCCCGGAACTGGGTGGTTTTCCCCACCCCGGCGTACCCCTGGATGGACACAAAGCGGTCGCGTGTGGTAAGAACAAGCTCGACAGCCTGCCGTTGTCCTGGCGTTAATTCGGGTGCAGCGCGCGCAACACCTGGTCCTGAATTGTCGCCAGGCACAAACGTTGGGCTAACGGGCGGCAGGCTGTCCTTGCCTTCGGCAATCCGCCGGATAATGCTTTTTTCTGCCTCAAAGCTCGCCCGCGAGACCAGCATATCAACCCCCACGCCGGGGGCGACCGCCATACGCAACAGCTCACCACGCTTAACCTGCGCGTCAATTTCCCCCTGGAGGGCGTTGATGCCCACGCCCTTGTCAGCAAAAGCTAATGCCCCGGCCAACAAGCGGGATTGACTGAACGCCACCGCCTCCCCTTCCAGGGTCGGAATAGCCAGATGAATGGCCTGCTGTGCCGAGGTAAACAACGCCGCCTTTTGCCGGGTCAGGGCGGCATCGAGGCTCTCCGTCCCCGCCAGGGCAGTGACCTGCGCGCCCACCAGACGGTAAGCCGGGTGCTGCGCCACCTTCTCCAGCGTCTTGCGCGTGTCCAGCGCTGAATAGAGATTTACCTGTTTGCCGCTGCGGGCGATGCCGCTCAGGGTTTCGCTGTTCAGCTCAGATTTTTTAACCGCGGCATACACCACCGCCTGGTCACTGACCGACGCACCCAGGCTCTCCACATACGCCGGTGCCACCTTGATGGCCTCAAACACCGAGGTGCCGATGGCGAGCCGCCGGGATTTGGCGGCGTCGGGGCCTCCCGCCTGACAGACCCGCAATTCACCGTCGCTGACGCGCTGTACCGTCAGGGTACTGCCCGCCTTGAGCGCGTCCTTTCCACGCCCCTCCTGGCCCAGCACCCTCAGGCGATCGCCCTCGGCCACCGCTATCGTGCCGGCACGAAACAGCGACCAGTCCTTATCGATGTCCCGCAGCGCCAGCGGCTGCGTCTGCCCCGCTGCATCCCGCAACACCAGCGTGCGGGTTTTCACCCCCACCCGGTCAATCACAAAGCGCTCACGCTGTTTTCGCTCAGAGTCCCAGCGCTCCATCACCCCACCTTCGCGATAGGTGTCGCTGGCTGAGCGGTTTTTGCTGTCCAGCCACACCGGCGTTAATACCGCCATCGGCTGCTCTTCGCGCCCCAGCAGCCCGGCCTCCTTCAGCGCCTCACGCACCACCCTGGTTAACTGTCGCTGGTCGGCCGGCCCGCTGACCTGGGCCACCGCCGGGATACCCTCGCGCACCGCCTGCGCGTAACTGCCCGCCAGCTGCGCAAAACGCGCCGTCTTGTCCGGCTCACTGACCACCAGGGTGCGTACCGTCGGGCGACCGCTAAACTGGTAACGCGGCACACCGGCGTCCTTCATCACCGCCAGTGCATTGCCGGTCCCCTTGCGCTTTTCGGTATCCATCAGCACCAGTTGCACGTTATTACGCAACGCGCCATCCAGCAGGGTCACCGTCTCTTTCAGCGTCAGTTTCTCCGCCTGGTCGACGACCAGCGTGCTATTGGGCGCAAACAGCGCTTCGCAGACCAGTGACGGGCGCGTCAACACCGCCCCCTCGCCCAGCTCACTCGCCTGCTGCAGATACGCCTGCGAGGTTCTGTCTGCCGTCAGCACCCGCGCCTCGCGCCCCTGGGCGTGCGCCATCGTCACCACCTCCACCACACGCGCACGGTTGACCGACGCCCCGCCCACCCCCGACAGCACCGCCAGGGTCGGCCGCGCCGTAAGCGCCCCATGGAGGACGTCTGTCAGATTACTGTCAATCCGGCGATGATA
>JAUHTP010000005.1:0-58900 GCA_031332935.1 Candidatus Pantoea bathycoeliae
GAAGAGGTAGTCATACCATTACAAGGCGGCGTGGTCAGCGAGCCGCTGAAACGGTAGTAATGATGATCTGCCGGGAACAGCGGACGTAAATCCATGGGTTTATTCAGCGCTACCGGTTGATTCTCTTTTGGAGGAATAGCGGCAAGCACTGGCTTGAGCGCCGGGTTTTCCGCACCCAGCTCAAACATCACCGCAACCACCGCCAGTTCGCCCGCGTCGTTCTGGTGTACAAAATGCGCTTCTAGAGGATAAGACTTGCCGCCAACCTGGTTTTCGCTGGGCGTATGGAAGTGATACTGCATCAGGCGGAAGTCTTCACCGTCCAGTTTGAAATCATCCTCATCGTCTACCGTAATCTGAATCGTATGGCCATTATTAACCAGTGTTTCGGTGGCAGTACGAAACTCAAGATTGAGCGGTGGCAGATGCCCATCAATGGTATTGCGTATATTAATAGGCGACTGGAATTGGCCATTGTGACAGGTTTGGTAATCTGTGGTTAGCTCGCCCCAGTGTTCCGGGCTAACTTTACCTTAATAACCCCAGTGGGGTAAGGGTGCGGCTGCGTGTGCGAAAGCGCTAAAAGTAAACGCAATGCTAAAAAGCAAAGGTGTTTCATTATCTTTCTCGATAGAAATTTAAAAAAGTTAAAGGGAGCAGATAATAAATGGCCTTAAGAGCGTGGATTTTTGCGGCAGGACAACATCGGCGCAGAATGGCTGCGCCCCGCATTTAAAGTCAAAGCAGCAGGCCAGTAAGGGCTGGCCTGTGAGAGGGATTAGCGACGCACGCCAGTAATACGGCACCACTCCTCTTTTTCCGCAACGGGGTCGAGAGTGAAGCGCTCAACATAGGCTTCACAGACGCTTTCCGCCTGGCTGGCCAGCACGCCAGACAATCCTAAGTGTCCGCCTGCTTTTGGCAGCACGCTAATCAGTGGAGGCAGCTCGCGCAGCGGACCGGCAAGAATATTGGCGACCACCACGTCAGCCTGTAAATTCTCAGGCTGCTGGTGTGGCAGGTAGAGCGACAGACGATCGGCGACGCCGTTGCGTTCTGCGTTATCGCGACTGGCCTGAATGGCCTGCGGATCGATATCAATACCGATCGCCTGGGCCGCGCCCAGCTTCAGCGCCGCAATCGCCAGAATGCCAGATCCGCAGCCGAAATCGATCACCGTCTTGCCTTTAAGATCCAGTCCATTCAGCCAGGTGAGGCAGAGCGAGGTGGTAGGATGCGTGCCGGTGCCGAACGCCAGGCCCGGATCCAGCATCACGTTGACGGCATTGGGATCCGGCACGTCGCGCCAGCTTGGGCAGATCCACAGCCGCTTACCGAAGCGCATCGGGTGGAAGTTATCCATCCATTCGCGCTCCCAGTCTTTATCTTCAATCTGCTCGATCTTATGGCGAAAGCCTGATCCCAGCAGCGGATGCTGGCTCAGCTCGGCCACTACGTCGTCCATCTCTGTTTCTGCGTCAAACAGGCCGATAACGTCGGTATCGCCCCACAGACGGGTTTCGCCCGGCAGCGGTTCATAGACCGGATTATTGTGCGTATCCTGAAAAGTCACAGAGACCGCGCCGGTGTCCATCAGCGCATCGCTGAGGGTTTCGGCGTGCTCACCGGTACTGTTAATTTTGATTTGAATCCATGGCATAGAGTTTCTCTTTATTCCAGCGCAGCGTCAGGCGCGCGGCCAAACAGATTACCAACCAGAAAAGCCAGCAGGCTTAAGGTCAATGAGGGAACGATAGGGTGGAAGCCACCCCATTCAATATTCAGGCTGGCAAGCAGCGTGTAACTTCCGGCACCTGCCAGCATACCGCTGATCGCGCCAGCGGCGTTGGCGCGTGACCAGTAAAGGCCCAGCACCAGCGGCCAGAGGAAAACGGTCTCCAGGCCCCCGAAAGCCAGCAGGTTAAGCCAGATAATCATATCCGGCGGGATTCTAGGCGGCCAGTAGCAGAACTCCCAGCACGAAAGTGATGGTGCCGGAGAGCATGCGCAGGCGCGCTTCGTTTTCGCTCTGCTGCGGTGCGATACGCAGATAGAGATCTTTGATCAGCGTAGCGGAGGATTGCAGCAGCTGCGCGTTGATGGTGGACATGATCGCTGCCATCGGCGCGGCAAGGAAGATCCCAGCCGCCATTGGCGGCAGCACGGTGATCATTAGCGTCGGGATCACCCGATCGGGAATGGTCAGATCCGGCAGGATCGCCCGGCACAGCGCGCCAGCCAGATCAGCAGCGTGCTGCGGTAGCGCGCGTAGAGCATATTGTTCAGCGTCACCGTATTATAGCGGCGCGCGAGAATAGCGAATTTTTTCCCCAGCACGCCGAGCAATAGCCAAACCGCCGGCACCTGAATCATCGCCAGCAGCACCCAGCCGAGGCCATATTTATATGGCTGCGCCTGGACCGCCAATAAAAGAACTGGCGCTGATATAAGTGGTCGTGATGGTCATCGCCAGCACAAAACCGCCCATGGATGGGCTGCCAAGAAAGTATTCAGTCGGGAAGTTACCCTGATGCTGCTTGCGCATTGCGAACACCAATAGCGCAGCGATCAGCACCAGATAGGCCAGCAGCGGCAGAATTATTTCAGTTTCCATCGTTATCCTCCAGCGGCATATCGCGGAACACCAGCCTCACCATTAGCCAGCACAGCACGATAAACAGCAGCGGGGCGAAAACGCAGGAGAGTTCAAACCAGCGCGGCAGGCCGGTCATACCGATTTCATCTCCGCCCAGCCAGGCGGACAATCCCCAGACGGCGAGATAGGCCAGGGTCAGCCAGAGCGCCCAGCACGCCTCTTTATTTGCTTGCAGAAAACGCCAGTCCATTATGCAACCTCTACGGCAACAAAAATGAAAAAGGCCGGTATGACCGGCCTTACTCTTATTCAGCGCTGTGCTTACTTATCGTACAGGCCGAGTTTCTTTTCCAGATAGTGGATGTTGGTGCCACCCTGCTGGAAATTTTCGTCCGACATAATACGCATCTGCAGCTCAATATTGGTCTTGATGCCGTCGATGATCAGTTCCGCCAGCGCGTTCTTCATGCGGGCAATCACCACGTCACGGGTTTCGCCGTAGCAGATCAGCTTGCCGATCATGGAATCGTAATACGGTGGCACGCTATAGCCCGCGTAAATGTGCGATTCCCAGCGCACACCAAAGCCGCCCGGCGCGTGGAAACGCGTGATTTTGCCCGGGCTCGGCAGGAAGGTGTTCGGGTCTTCGGCGTTGATACGGCACTCGACCGCATGGCCGCGGATCACCACGTCATCCTGCTTGATAGAGAGCGGCTGACCAGCAGCGATACGCAGCTGCTCTTTGATCAGATCCACGCCGGTGATCATCTCGGTAACCGGATGCTCAACCTGAATACGGGTGTTCATCTCAATGAAGTAGAACTCGCCGTTTTCATACAGGAACTCGAAGGTGCCTGCGCCACGGTAGCCGATTTCGATACAGGCGTTAGAGCAGCGCTCGCCGATGTAGCGACGCAGTTCCGGCGTAATGCACGGTGCTGGCGCTTCTTCAACTACTTTCTGGTGACGGCGCTGCATAGAGCAGTCGCGCTCTGCCAGATAGATGGCATTGCCCTGGCCGTCAGCCAGCACCTGAATCTCGATATGACGCGGGTTCTCGAGATATTTCTCCATGTAGACCATGTCGTTGTTGAAAGCCGCTTTGGCTTCCGCTTTCGTCATGTTGATGGACTGCTCGAGCTCTTTGTCGCTACGCACAACGCGCATGCCGCGACCGCCGCCGCCGCCAGACGCCTTGATGATGACCGGATAACCGATGCGCTCAGCGATCGCACGGTTTTTCTCCATGTCGTCGCCCAACGAGCCGTCAGAACCGGGTACGGTTGGGACTCCTGCTTTCTTCATCGCGGTAATCGCAGAAACTTTATCTCCCATCAGGCGGATGGTGTCTGCTTTCGGACCGATGAAGATAAAGCCGGAACGCTCAACCTGCTCGGCGAAATCGGCGTTCTCAGAGAGGAAGCCGTAGCCGGGGTGAATAGCGACCGCGCCGGTGATCTCGGCAGCGGAGATCAGCGCCGGGATATTCAGATAGCTTTTAACTGACTGCGCCGGGCCGATGCAGACGGTTTCGTCTGCCAGCAGAACGTGCTTCAGATCGCGATCGGCGGTGGAGTGCACCGCAACGGTCTTAATGCCCAGCTCTTTACAGGCGCGGAGAATACGCAGCGCGATCTCTCCGCGGTTAGCAATGACAATTTTATCCAGCATGGTTCGCCTCGTTATTCGATGACGACCAGCGGCTCGTCAAATTCAACCGGCTGGCCGCTTTCGACCAGAATGGCTTTCACGACGCCAGATTTATCGGCTTCGATCTGGTTCATCATCTTCATAGCTTCAACGATGCAGAGGGGATCGCCAGCGTTTACTTTCTGACCGATTTCAACAAAGGCTTTCGCATCCGGGCTCGGCGTGCGGTAGAAGGTGCCGACCATTGGCGAACGTACGATATGGCCGCTGATTTCAGCAGGCTTGGCAGATTCAACAACCGGCGCGGCGATCGGCGCAACGGCTGCGGCTAACGCAGGCTGTGGGGCTGGCGCGGCGAAAGCCTGCTGCATGACTGGATAACCGACATTGGCTGGTGAACGGCTGATACGAACGGACTCTTCGCCTTCAGAAATTTCCAGCTCAGCTATGCCGGATTCTTCAACCAGTTCGATCAGTTTTTTAATTTTACGAATATCCATGAGTGTGGTTCCGTACTCTGTTTAATTGGAGTGAGACAGGCGTTTTACTGCCGTTTGTAAAGCCCATGAGTAGCCGTCGGCGCCTAAACCGCAAATGACACCAGCGGATACGTCAGAAAGATAGGAGTGATGGCGGAAAGGTTCGCGGGCGTGCACGTTGGAAAGGTGCACTTCGATAAAGGGAATGCTTACAGCCAAAAGGGCATCGCGCAATGCTAAGCTGGTGTGCGTAAACGCAGCGGGATTGATAATGATGTAATCCACATTGCCTCTGGCCTCATGAATGCGATCGATGAGCTGAAATTCCGCATTGGACTGCAAATGGCTCAGTTCCACATCAAGCTGGTTCGCCTGGTCGGTCAACTCGCTGACAATCTGATGCAGCGTGGTATGACCATATTTTTCCGGCTCGCGGGTTCCCAGCAAATTAAGGTTGGGGCCGTTCAAAAGCAGAATGTGAAATTTATGCGCCATCGTGCTGCCATCTCCCGCAATCATTGAGGCATCGCGTAAAATACCTTGCTATCTTCCGTTTGTCACCCGCCGCGAATCAAAAGGCGACGCCGCGCGCAACAAAGCCGGGCATTATATCCGTTTCGGGGCAATTCGCAGCAAAATACTGGTCTTATCTGCGAAGATGATCGGGGTGGCCCCGAAGGGCACACCTTTTATCAGAAATTGTGGCAGGAAGACAACTTAGCGCGACAACCAGTTGTGGAACTTTTTGTAACGCCACGCTAACAAAGCCAGCGCGGCAAGCGCATAAAGCACCGGCTGAGGCGAAAGAACCTTGACTGACCAGAGATAGTGAATGGGAGCGAGGATCGCTGCCAGATAGATGAAGTTATACAGCATTTGCCAGCGGCGGCCCAGTTTGCGCTGCGCGCGCTGGAATGAGGTTGCCGTTAGCGCCAGCAGAATCAGCCAGGTCTGGATGCCCAGCGTCAGGTAGGGGCGCGAGACCAGCTCGCTGCCCAGCAGCCGCAGGTTATCAAAGCCTAGCTCAAGCAGTTAATAACTCAGTAAATGCAGGCAGGCCCAGACGAAGGTCCAGACGCCAAGCAGGCGGCGAATACGGATGAGCAGCGGCTTTTTTGCATAGCGTGTCAGCGGCGACACCAGCAGCGTACCTAGCAGCAGCTTTAGCGCCATCCGACCGGTAAAGTGCTGAATATCTTTAGCGGGATAGGCGCTTAGCCAGCCTTGGCTTGCCGCTAGGAATAGGTAAACCAGCGGTAAAAACGCTGCCAGATGCAGCAGCACCTTTAGCCAGACAATCTGCTTCAGCGTCAGTCGCACTCAGTAGTTCTCCCGTAAATCAAGCCCACGATAGAGAGACGCCACTTCGTCTCCATAGCCGTTAAACAGCAGTGTTGGCTGGCGCTTAACGCTGAGTGTACCGCCCGGTCCGATAAAACGTTTAGTGGCCTGCGATCTGCGCGGATGATCGACGTGCGGGTTAACATTGGCGTAAAAACCATATTCGTTTGCCGCAATCTGATTCCAAGTTGTTGGCGGCTGATCGCGCGTTAACGTGATCTTCACGATAGATTTAATACCCTTAAAGCCATACTTCTAGGGCACCGTAAGACGAACTGGCGCGCCATTCTGTGGCGGCAATGCTTTGCTGTAGACGCCCGTGCTGAGCAGCGTTAACGGATGTATCGCCTCATCCAGCCGTAAACCTTCTACATAGGGATAGTCCAACCCGCCGCCAATAAAGCGGTCCTTTTGACTTGGCATCTGGTCAGGTGCATAGAGCGTCTGAAAGGCGACATAGCGCGCGTTACTGGTAGGTTCTGCCAGCTTAAGCAGCTTGTTGAGTTCAAAGCCGACCCAAGGCACCAACCATCGACTAGGCCTCGACGCAGCGCATGCGGTAGATGCGCTGCTCCATAGCGAATTTTTTGAAAATATTGTCCATGTTTAGCGTGACTGGTTTCGCTACTTCGCCATCAATAAAATTGTTATAGCCTGACACCTTATCTTCTGGCGTCAGCGTCAGGTTCGCCTGATACTTTTCAGGTTTGCTAAAGTCCAGCGCGCGACCGGCTGGCGCAGCAGGGCGGTCGTGGCCCTTAAACCAGCTCAGCACGTCCGCCTGCGCCTTGCCCGGCGCGGCAGCGCTCAGTCCAAGCGTTTTCAGCACCTGGCGGCGCTGCATATTAAAGACGCTTTCCGGCGTGACGTCGGCTTCAGTAAGATATTTTGTGGGTTTCATCGCTCACCTACCGGCTCTAATATGCCTTCCAGCATGATGACTATTGCCGATCGCCGCGACTTTCGCCGCTAAAATATGAAATTTCCTGGCCCGGTCTGCTGATGAGAATGCACTGAAAAGCAGAGCGGCAAACACTAACCCTTTCTTGTATGGATACACTTGCTCATCTTATGCAGCAGCGCTGCTGTGAGGCGGAATTTATGCTATTTTGCTCGCGCCCGCGTCAGGAGCGGCACAGGCGCGGCACAGGGGGGATATCAACGGGTCATTACCGCAGTGAACAGGCACAGGGATGCGATTAACCACAAAACTTTCTGCTTTCATTACATTTTTTGAGCTTACTGGCAATGCTATTGATGCTGGTAGGCTGCGCTTTTAGCGTTTACTGGCTGACACACGAGCGTGTCGAGGCGCGAGTGCAGACGCTGGTGACAGAAGTCGATTAAGCCCTGCTCACGCAGTCGCCGGACGAAATGCGCACCTGGATGCAGCCACGATGACGGTGATAACGCTGAGCGCGTTGAGCTGCGCAGCGGCAATAAAGCCTTCTTCAGGCTCAGCCGGCATGAAAACCCGATGCTGGAGGATGAAACTAACCGCTTTATCCAGTTTGATGTGCCGCTGGTGCATCAGCAGGGCGTTGTGATGCGCGTGGTGGTGCTTGATCCCGCCAGAACCTTTACTGGCGTTTACACGCTGATGGCGCTCTTATTTGTTGTGCTGGTGATGGGGCTGCTGCTGTTTATGATGCACTGCTGGCTCACCCGCCAGTGGCGTGGCATGGAGCGGCTGGAAAAGCGTGCCGAGGCGATACTGGCGCGCTACTTCCGCAGCGACTTTGTGGTACTGCTGCCGCATCGCAGCCTGAAAGAAGCGAACAGCATCGCGGATCAGTTAATCAACGCGGTCGATTCACTGCCGCCGATGCGTATGGTTAATCGCGACGATCTGATCCACATTCGCATTAGTACCTAGTACAGCGGCCAGACCGTGCCGCAGGTCATGGATAACGTTGAAATGGCCACGCGACGGGCAACGCTAATGGGCGGTAATAACTGGTCTAATGGCGAGGGAAATCCGCTGGATGCGGGGCGCGGCAGCGTGCGCTGGCGGACGCTGCTGGAGAATACGTTAAGCCGTGGCGGCCCGCGCCTCTACTAGAAACCAGCGTTGCTGCTGGACGGCAAAGTGCATCACCGCGAGCTCTTAATGCGAATTTTTGACGGTGATAAAGAGTTGCTGGCAGCGGAATTTATGCCGCTGGTATTGCAGTTCGGCATGGCAGAGGGCTGGGATCGCCAACTGATAACGCGCATCGCAGCCCTCTCTGAGGTCTGGCCGGACGAAACCCTAGCGCTACCTGTTAACATCGACTCACTTCTCCAGCGCCCCTTTATAAACTGGCTGCCAAACATGTTGTTGCAGTGCACTAAAGCGCAGAGAAAACGTTTTTTATTTGAACTTGCTGAGGCAGATGTTTGTCAACACATCAACCGTCTGGCGCCGGTCTTTCGCGCGCTGCAGGCGTTTGGCTGTCGCATTGCCATCGCTCAGGCAGGATTGACCGTGGTGAGTTGCGCTTATATCAAGCAATTCACCATTGATTTAATCAAGCTTGATCCTGGTCTGGTGCGCAATATCGATCGGCGTACTGAAAACCAGCTGTTTGTGCAGAGCCTGCTGGAAGTGTGCAAATCGCCCCAGACGCAGGTTTTCGCAACGGCCGTGCGAACGCATGCTGAATGGCAGACATTTGGCATCAATTGGTTTAGGTGTATATAGCGGGCAGGGCGATCTCTTTGCTTCTTCGCAGCCCGTAAACAGTAATGTGAATAAAGTATTCACAACGCTATCATATTTAACTAGTTAAGGGATTGTCAGGCAGCAAGGGATTTTTTCCAGGGGGAAAGGTGGCAATATGCCCACGCCCGGCAGCGGAAATGTTAAATTTTATGTCGGACAAGAGCGCAAATATACACTCAGGAAGCAGGTAAAACGGGATAATTCCGCTGTTTTACACCTGTCAGTTCTTGTTGACGATTGTACAAAGCCAAATTGGTCTATTTTTTCACCGAAGCAGAACGTTTTTGCGCCTTGTGGCGGCTTCGCGTGGTTGGTAAAGTAAGCGGATTTTATTTTTCGCCCCAAGCTTGCAGGATTATCCTTTAGATATGTTTAAAAAATTTCGTGGCATGTTTTCCAATGACTTGTCCATTGACTTGGGTACCGCGAATACCCTGATTTATGTAAAAGGACAAGGCATCGTGCTGAACGAGCCTTCCGTGGTTGCTATCCGCCAGGACCGTGCCGGTTCCCCAAAGAGCGTAGCGGCCGTTGGCCATGATGCAAAACAGATGCTCGGCCGTACGCCAGGTAATATAGCAGCAATTCGCCCGATGAAAGATGGCGTGATCGCGGACTTTTTCGTTACCGAAAAAATGCTGCAGCACTTTATCAAACAGGTGCATAGCAACAGTTTCATGCGTCCAAGCCCGCGCGTGCTGGTGTGCGTGCCGGTTGGTGCGACTCAGGTCGAGCGTCGCGCTATCCGTGAATCCGCGCAGGGTGCGGGTGCGCGTGAAGTCTTCCTGATCGAAGAGCCGATGGCAGCCGCGATTGGTGCTGGCCTGCCGGTCTCAGAAGCAACCGGTTCAATGGTCGTCGATATCGGTGGTGGTACTACCGAAGTTGCAGTGATCTCACTGAATGGCGTGGTTTATTCCTCTTCAGTTCGCATCGGCGGCGACCGCTTCGATGAAGCAATTATTAATTATGTGCGCCGTAACTACGGCTCGCTGATCGGTGAAGCCACCGCTGAGCGTATCAAACATGAAATCGGTTCCGCCAATCCGGGCGACGAAGTGCGCGAAATCGAAGTGCGCGGTCGTAACCTGGCGGAAGGCGTACCGCGCGGTTTTACGCTGAATTCTAATGAAATTCTTGAAGCGCTGCAGGAGCCGCTGACCGGCATCGTGAGCGCTGTGATGGTGGCGCTGGAGCAGTGCCCGCCAGAACTGGCGTCCGATATCTCCGAGCGCGGCATGGTGCTGACCGGTGGCGGCGCGCTGCTGCGCAACTTGGATCGTCTGCTGATGGAAGAAACCGGTATTCCGGTGGTTGTGGCAGAAGATCCGCTGACCTGCGTGGCGCGCGGTGGCGGTAAAGCGCTGGAAATGATTGACATGCATGGCGGCGATTTGTTCAGCGAAGAATAATTGCCTCAATCGGCTGGGACCTGAGTCGAAATACGCAAGGAATTGCGTGGAAGCTGACGCTGCATGCGTTGGCGTCAGACGTCGAGCCCAGGGAAGTGCGGCGGTGGCCGCACTTCTTTACCTGTTGTCGAGGAACACGTAGAATATATGAAGCCGATTTTTAGCAGGGGACCTTCCCTGCAGTTGCGCCTGTGTTTGGCAGTGATAGTCGCTATTGCGATTATCGTTGCCGATAGCCGCTTGGGTTCGTTTACCCAGATCCGCAACTATCTGGATACATCGGTCAGCCCGTTTTATTTCCTGGCCAATGGCCCGCGACAGCTTCTTGACGGTATTTCCAGTTCGCTGGCGTCGCGCCAGCAGCTTGAGCTGGAAAACAAAGCTCTGCGCCGCGAGCTTTTCCTGAAAAACAGCGACCTGCTGATACTGGGGCAATATAAGCAGGAAAATGCCCGTTTGCGCCAGCTGCTCGGTTCGCCGCTGCGTCAGGATGAGCACAAGATGGTGACGCAGGTCATCTCTACCGGTACCGATCCTTACACCGATCAGGTGGTCATCGATAAAGGCAGCGTCAACGGAGTTTACGAAGGCCAGCCGGTCATCAGCGACAAAGGCGTCGTTGGCCAGGTCATTGCCGTCGGTCAGGTCACCAGCCGCGTACTGCTGATCTGCGACGCGTCGCACGCGTTGCCGATTCAGGTGCTGCGTAACGACATCCGCGTCATTGCCGCGGGTAACGGCTGTACCGAAGATTTGCAGCTTGAGCATCTGCCGGGTAACACCGACATTCGCGTCGGCGATATGCTGGTGACGTCAGGACTCGGTGGACGTTTCCCTGAAGGCTATCCGGTGGCCGTTGTCTCTTCTGTGAAGGTCGACACGCAGCGCGCCTATACCGTCATTCAGGCGCGTCCGACCGCTGGCTTGCAGCGTCTGCGTTATGTGCTGCTGCTGTGGGGCGCAGATAAGAACAGTGATATGCCGATGGCGCCGGACGAAGTACACCGCGTTGCCAATGAGCGCCTGATGCAGATGATGCCGCAGGTGTTGCCTCCAGCGGGCGAAATGGGACCGCCAGCACCATCCGCGCAAATGGGGCCCCCCGCGTCATCCAGCGTTAACGGCACGCAAAGCGCGCCTGCCAATACGCGCGGAGGCCAGCCTTGAGTCGATATCGCAGCCAGTGTCGTCGGGTTATCTGGCTGTCCTTCCTTGTCGCCCTCGTGCTACAGAGCATGCCGTGGCCGGAACAGCTTTATATATTCCGGCCCTCATGGATTCTGCTTATCCTGATTTACTGGGTGCTGGCGCTGCCGCACTGCGTCAACGTCGGCACTGGCTTTGTGCTGGGTGCGGTAATGGATCTGATAGCGGGATCAACACTTGGCGTTCGCGCGCTGGCGCTCAGCATCATTGCCTATCTGGTCGCATTTAAGTTCCAGCTTTTCCGCAATTTAGCGTTGTGGCAGCAGACATTAATGGTTATGGTGCTGTCGCTGGCGATGGACGTGATTGTGTTCTGGGCAGAATTCTTAGTGATCAATGTCTCGTTTCAGCCTGAAATTTTCTGGAGCACCGTTATCGACGGAATTCTCTGGCCTTGGCTATTCTCATTGATGAGAAAGATCCGCCGTCAGTTCGCTGTTCAGTAAGGAATTTTATGCTATCCCTCTATCTGGCTTCCGGCTCACCGCGTCGTCGTGAGCTGCTGACGCAGCTTGGCCTGAGTTTTAAGCGCCTCCATACCGATGTTGAAGAAGTACGCCGCCCTGATAAAGCGGCAGAACACTATGTGTGCCGCTTGGCGAACGACAAAGCGCAAGCGGGCGTTGCCGTAGCGGAACAGGATTTACCGGTTCTGGGCGCAGACACGATTGTGGTGCTCAACGGCGACGTGCTGGAAAAGCCGCGCGATGCCGCGCACGCTGCCGAAATGCTTACCCGCCTTTCTGGTCAGACGCATCAGGTGATGACCGCCGTTGCGCTTGCCGATCGCCAGCAGACGCTCGATTGTTTAGTAATCACTGATGTGAGGTTCCGGCTGTTAAGCGCGTCTGATATCTCGGATTATATCGCTACCGGCGAGCCAATGGATAAAGCCGGAGCATATGGAATTCAGGGCACTGGTGGAAACTTTGTCCGCAAAATCAATGGAAGCTATCACGCGGTTGTCGGATTGCCGTTGGTTGAGACAGGAGAGTTATTCAGCCATTTTCAGTCACTGCGTGCCGTAAGGGGATAACATGACGGCTGAATTACTGGTCAACGTCACGCCTTCTGAGACGCGTGTTGCCTATATCGACGGCGGCATTCTGCAGGAAATTCATATCGAGCGTGAGGCGCGGCGCGGCATCGTCGGCAATATCTATAAAGGCAGCGTCAGCCGCGTGCTACCAGGTATGCAGGCGGCGTTTGTCGATATCGGTCTGGAAAAGGCCGCTTTCTTACACGCCTCGGACATTATGCCGCACACCGAATGCGTCGCGGGCGATGAAAAGAAAAACTTCATCGTGCGCGATATCGCCGAGCTGGTGCGACAGGGCCAGGATCTCATGGTGCAGGTAGTAAAAGATCCGCTAGGTACCAAAGGCGCACGCCTGACCACCGACATCACGCTGCCGTCGCGATATCTGGTGTTTATGCCAGGTGCGTCACACGTTGGCGTCTCGCAGCGTATTGAGAGCGAAAGCGAGCGCGAGCGCTTAAAAGCGGTGGTGGCGGATTACTGCGACGATCTCGGCGGTTTTATCATTCGCACCGCAGCGGAAGGCATTGGCGAGGAAGAGCTGGCGCATGACGCCGCCTTCCTGAAACGACTCTGGACCAAAGTCACCGAACGTAAAAAACGCAACCAGACGCGCTGCCTGCTGTATGGCGAGCTGGCGCTGGCGCAGCGTATCCTGCGCGACTTTGCTGGCTCCGCGCTGGATCGCATCCGCGTAGATTCACGTCTAACCTGCGAGCTGCTGGTGGAGTTTACGCGCGAATATATCCCGGAGATGGCGGACAAGCTGGAGCTCTACTCTGTCAAACAGCCTATCTTCGATCTCTTTGATGTGGAGAATGAGATTCGGCGCTCGCTGGATCGCAAGGTAGAACTCACGTCAGGCGGTTATCTGATCATCGATCAGACCGAGGCGATGACCACCATCGACATCAATACCGGCGCGTTTGTCGGGCACCGTAACCTGGATGAAACCATCTTCAATACCAACGTTGAGGCGACACAGGCAATCGCGCGCCAGCTGCGCTTGCGCAACCTCGGCGGCATTATCATCATCGACTTTATCGATATGAGTAATGACGATCACCGTCGCCGCGTGCTGCACTCGCTGGAATCGGCGCTGAGCAAAGATCGGGTCAAGACAGGTATCCACGGCTTCTCGGCGCTGGGACTGGTTGAGATGACGCGCAAGCGCACGCGTGAAAGCATCGAGCATGTGCTGTGCGAAGACTGCCCGGTGTGTAAAGGCCGCGGCACGATGAAAACCGTTGAGACGGTCTGCTACGAAATCATGCGTGAAATTGTACGCGTTCATCACGCCTACGACTCCGACCGTTTTCTGGTGTATGTCTCCCCAGCGGTAGGCGAGGCGCTGAAAAGCGATGAGTCGCACGCGCTGGCAGAGGTCAAGATCTTTGTTGGCAAACAGGTCAAGGTGCATGTCGAACCGCTCTACACTCAGGAACAGTTCGACGTCGTCATGATGTAATCCCCGCCCGGCGGGCTAAAAAAGCGGCCTTGTTTAGGTTAACATGCGCATTCATATCGATGATTGTCTCGCGACGGTTGAGTATGAGAGATAACCATCCGTCAAATGCGGAAGACAAGGAGAGGTGTGTGAGGCAGCTGCCGAGGATTTTATTACTGCTGGTTGGGACCGCGATTGTGATTGTGGCGCTGCTGGTCAGCGGGCTGCGTCTGGTTATGCCGCATCTCGACAGCTGTCGCAGCCAGATTATGGCGACAGTTTCACGCGCCAGCGGCCTCAGCGTCACTGCCAGTGAACTGCGCGGCCGCTGGGAAACTTTCGGCCCGACGCTGCAAATCCGCGACCTGCACCTCGATATGCAGGCAAACGGCAAACTCGACATCTCACGGGTTACGCTGGCGCTAGACGTCTGGCAGTCGCTGCTGCACTGGCGCTGGCAGTTCCGCGATCTCACTTTCTGGCAGCTTCGGCTCGACAGCAACCGTCCGCTTTTTTCCAGCGACGAAGAGAAAAACAGCTTCAAGCCTAGCCGTATCAACGATACTCTTTCTGTGTCAGTTTGACCACTTCGACCTGCGCGACAGCTCGATATTTTTCCGCACGCCCTCTGGCCAGCGCGCCGAACTGGCGATCCCGAAACTCACCTGGTTGAACGAAAGCAACCGTCATCGCGCGGAAGGTGAGGTGAGCCTCTCCAGCTTTACCGGCCAGCACGGCGTCGTGCAGGTGCGGCTCGATCTCAACGACAGCGAAGGGCTGCTCAACGACGGCAGCATCTGGATGCAGGCAGATGACGTTGACGTGCGGCCATGGCTGGGACGCTGGATGCGTGACAACACGCGGCTCGACAGCGCGCGCTTCAGCCTGCCGGCTTGGGTCAATCTACGCGACGGCGATCTCTACGCAGGCGATCTGCTGCTGCGTAAAGGGGGAGCAAACTGGCAGGGTGAAGATGGCGCACATCATTTGAAGGTGGATGGCCTGACCGCGCGTCTCTCACGCTATCAAAACGGCTGGATAGTTAACGTGCTGCAGACGCGGCTGAGTACCGATAGCGAAGCCCGGCCTGCGGGCCACTTCGCGCTGTTGTGGCGTCCGCAAGATAAGCAGCTGCTCGGGCCTGATAATCAGGGTGAAATCAGGGTCAGGGCGACGCAGCTGGTGCTGAACCGCATCGCGCCGCTGGTGCCTCTGTTTGCACCGCTCTCCCCATCGCTGTTTGAAAACTGGCGCGCGCTGCAACCGCAGGGCACTGTAGAAGGCTTGGCGTTGGATGTTCTCCTCTGGCGCAGCCGGATCAGACGCGTATACAGGTGAAATGGCGCGATTTTCGCTGGCAGCCGTGGCAGCTCTTGCCGGGCGTCAGCAACCTCAGCGGCGAGGCGCGCGGCAGCCTCAGCAATGGTCAGGTGAGTGTCGAAATGGGACGTACCGACGTGCCCTATAGCGCCATGTTCAACGGGCCGCTAGAAATCCACCAGCTGCACGGTTCGCTGAGCTGGCTGCGTGATAAAAATGGCTTAACGCTGGATGGGCATGACTTGGACGTTCAGGCGCGTTCGCTCTGGGCGCGCGGTGATTTTCGCTATCAACAAAACCCTGGCCGCGAGCCGCGTCTCGATATTCTGGCTGGCATCCGCGTTACTAACGCAGGCGACGCCTGGCGCTACTTTCCGCAGCCGCTAATGGGCAAGGCGCTCACGCACTATCTGAGCGGGGCCATCAAAGGTGGCCAGGTTGATAACGCCACGCTGCTGTTTGCGGGCAACCCGAAGCTGTTCCCGTTCCGCCACAATGACGGCATGTTCTAGGTCTGGGTACCGCTGCGCCAGGCGACCTACGCGTTCCAGCCCAACTGGCCTGATGTCAATCCGGTGGACATCGACCTCAACTTTATTAATGACGGTTTGTGGATGAAGGCACCGCATTTCAGGTTAGGTTAGGTGGCGTCGACGTCAGCAACTTCAGCGCGGCCATCCCGGATTATCTCAAAGAGAAGCTGTTGATTGATGGCGACATCAGCGGCAACGGCGATCAGATTGCGCGTTACTTCTAGGATACGCCGCTGAAGGCTCCGCTGGGCGCGGCGCTGGAGCAGCTGGAGATTAAAGGAAAAACCCAGGGGCACCTGAAGCTGGATATTCCGCTCGACGAAGAGCTGGTGCACGCCAGCGGCAACGTAGATTTGAATAATAATGCGCTGCACATTAAGCCGCTCGACACTACATTAGAAAACCTGACCGGGCGTTTCTGTTTCAATAATGGCAATCTGAACAGTGATACACTGCGGGCCAACTGGTTTGGCCAGCCGGTCAATGTCAGCTTTACCACGAAAGAGAATCCGCAGGACTTTGGAGTCAACGTCAAACTCTACGCTGACTGGCAACCTGCAAAGCTGACGAAAATGCCTGCCCAGGTTGCCAGCCAGCTTAGCGGCCACCTGCCGTGGCAGGGCGATGTCAACATCACGCTGCCGCATCAGGGCGGGGCACGCTACGACGTTGAGCTTAAAGGCGACGCGAAAGAAGTAAGCAGTCGCTTACCCGCACCGCTTGATAAGGCAAGCGGCACGACGATGCCCATTACCGTTAACGCCAGCGGTGATTTAAAGCAGTTCGAGCTCAGCGGCAGCGTGGCGAATCGCCACCGCTTTAATAGCCGCTGGATACTTGATCCGCAGCTGCGTGTCGATCGCGGTATCTGGCTGAACGATGCCCACAGCAAACCAGCCTTGCCAGAGAACGCCGGTATGGTACTGAATTTGCCTGCACTGGATGGCGAAGCCTGGGCTGGCTTGATGATGGCGGGCGGCGCGTCTGATGCGGGCAGCGCAAGCGGGATACGCAGCGTGGCCTTACCGGGCAACTTCACACTGCGCAGCCCGGCGGTCACGCTGGCGGGGCAGCAGTGGCACGACATTGACGCCACGCTCAATCAGGGTATGAACAAGGGTAAAAGCAGCGTTAGCATTCAGGGCCGCGAAATTCGTGGCTCGCTCGATATGGCGCAAAATGCAGCGTGGCGCTCGACTACCTCTACAGTACAATACTACAATCCTGAATGGCAAAGCGGCGGTGACAGCAGCAAAGAGCAGCAGCAGGAGGCGAGCCAGATTGACTTCAGCAGCTGGCCCGCGCTACAGCTGAGCTGTGCCGAATGCTGGTTACGCGGGCAGAAGTTTGGCCGTATTCAGGCGCAGGTGACCCCGAAAGGTGATACGTTAGCACTTACTAACGGGCTGGTGGACACCGGCAGCTCACGTCTCACAACGTGTCAGGCGAATGGGTTAATAGCCCCGACGCGACGCGCACTTCGCTGAAAGGCACGCTGAGCGGCAACAATATCAACAACGCGACCAACTGGTTTGGCGCCAATACGCCGCTGCGCGACGCCTCGTTCAAGGTCGATTACGATCTGCACTGGCGCTCGGCACCGTGGCAGCCTTCGGAAGAGACGCTGAGCGGCACGCTAAAAACCCATTTTAGTAAAGGGCAGATCGCTGATGTGAACACCGGTGCGGCGGGACAGCTGCTGCGCAAGCTGCGTTTCGATTTTAGCGATACCTTTAATAATGACGGTTTCTATTTCGATTCCATCAACGGCACCGCGTGGATTGAAAATGGCGTGATGCGCACTGATAACCTGCTGGTGGATGGGCTGGAAGCGGATATCGCTATGCAGGGCAAAGTAGACCTAGCGAAGCGCAATATCGATATGGAAGCGGTGGTTGCACCGGAAATCTCTGCTTCCGTCGGTGTAGCAAAGGCCTTCGTTATCAACGCGGTAGTCGGCGCGGCGGTGTTTGCCGCCAGCAAGGTGCTGGGGCCGCTGTGGAATAAAATCTCTTTGCTGCGCTACCACATCAACGGCCCGCTGGATAAGCCGCAAATCAACGAAGTGCTGCGCAAACCGCGTGAAGAAGAGAATAAGTGAATTTGACGCCGTCGGGGAATTGCCGCAGGCTAGTAAAATCTGACTTTATCAGCGCAGGTCAAAAAGACCCTGGCGCAAAATGAGTGTGACACTCTCATTATCCGAGCATAAAACGAGCGAGATACGATGACTCTGAACCTGGTAAGTGAGCAGTTGCTAACAGCTAACAATATTAATCAGCAGGACTTGTTTTCCCTGTTAGGGCAGCTTTCAGAACGTCGTCTGGATTATGCCGATCTCTATTTTCAGTCCATTTTCCATGAGTCCTGGGTGCTGGAAGACAAAATCATTAAAGACGGTTCCTGGCATATTGACCAAGGTGTGGGCGCGCGCGCGGTCAGCGGTGAAAAGACCGGTTTCGCCTATGCTGACCAGATTACCCTAAATGCGCTGCGCCAGTCATCGGAAGCGGCACGCAGCATCGTGCGTGAACAGGGCAATGGCAATGCTCACACGCTTTCAAACGTGATGCATCGCGCGCT
Organism: Candidatus Pantoea bathycoeliae; assembly: GCA_031332935.1. GTDB lineage: Bacteria > Pseudomonadota > Gammaproteobacteria > Enterobacterales > Enterobacteriaceae > Pantoea > Pantoea bathycoeliae. The sequence continues at coordinate 18,311 of JAUHTP010000005.1, forward strand.
CTATCAGCCGATTAACCCGCTCGACAGCCTGACGCGCGAAGATAAAATTGCACTGCTTCAGCGCGTGGACAAAGTGGCACGCGCCGCTGATGCGCGCGTACAGGAAGTGAATGCCAGCCTGAGCGGTGTCTACGAACAGGTGCTGGTGGCGGCAACCGACGGCACGCTGGCAGCCGACGTGCGTCCGCTGGTGCGCCTCTCTATCAGAGTGCTGGTAGAAGATCAGGGCAAGCGCGAGCGCGGAGCGAGCGGTGGCGGCGCGCGTGTCGGCTACGAATTCTTCCTCGCCGATGAAAACGGCGACGTGCGTGCCGATGCTTGGGCGAAAGAGGCCGTGCGTATGGCGCTGGTAAATCTCTCTGCCGTTGCCGCGCCTGCGGGCACCTTGCCGGTAGTGCTGGGCGCAGGCTGGCCGGGTGTGCTGCTGCACGAAGCGGTTGGCCATGGGCTTGAGGGCGATTTCAACCGCCGCGAAACGTCCGTATTCAGTGGCAAAATGGGCCAGCTGGTGGCGTCTGAGCTGTGCACCGTGGTAGATGACGGCACAATCGAAGGGCTGCGCGGTTCGCTGGCTGTCGATGACGAAGGCGTGCCGGGCCACTACAACGTGCTGATCGAAAACGGCGTGCTGAAGGGCTATATGCAGGACAAGCTTAATGCGCGCCTGATGGGCGTCGCGCCAACTGGCAACGGTCGCCGCGAGTCCTATGCGCACTTGCCAATGCCGCGCATGACCAACACCTATATGCTGGCAGGCAAATCCACGCCACAGGAAATTATTGAAAGCGTTGAATATGGCTTTTACGCACCGAACTTTGGTGGCGGCCAGGTTGACATTACCTCAGGCAAATTTGTCTTCTCTACTTCAGAAGCCTATCTGATCGAGAATGGCAAAGTGACTAAACCGGTGAAAGGTGCCACGTTAATTGGTTCCGGCATTGAGGCGATGCAGCAAATCTCAATGGTTGGCAACGATCTGGCGCTGGATAAAGGCGTTGGCGTGTGCTGCAAGGAGGGCCAGAGCGTGCCGGTCGGCGTGGGTCAGCCGACGCTGAAGCTGGACAAGCTCACTATCGGCGGTACCGCCTGACAGATCTAACGGCCCGCCTTTTGGCGGGCTGTTAGCTTGCGCGGTACTGTTGATACTGTTCGGCCACCTGCTGGAAATACTCGGTCAGATAGTCGATACAGACCTGCACCTTCAGCGGCAGTTTATCTTTCTCGGTATAGAGCGCGTAAACCGGACGCGGATCGGACTGATACTGCGGAAAAGAATATCAATCTCGCCCGCATTAATTTCCTCAATCACCCACATCATCGGCACATAGGCAATGCCGTTTCCGGCTTTCAGCCAGCGAATCAGCGTCAGTGAGTCGTTGGTGACGAAACGTCCCTGCGGTGACAGCCGCGTTACCAGCCCTTCGGGCGCAATCAGCTCAAAATCATTGTCCGGCCGGCTTCTCCGGCGCGCCGTGCTGTTGCAGATAGCTTTTCACGACGCACACTACCATCGGCATTGCGCCAAGACGACGAGAGAAAAGGCTGGAGTCTTTTAGCGCGCCGACGCGGATCACCAGATCCAGCTCGTCAGCGATCAGATCGGGTGCCGGGATACCCGCCACCAGATTAACATTCAGGCCAGGATATTCACGCAGCATATTGGTGGTCATCTCGGCCAGCACGTTCTGCGCCATCGTTGACGAGCTGCCGATGCGCAGCGTGCCAATCTGCGTATTGTTGAAAGCATAAAGCTGTTCATGCACCTGCGTCGCTTCCGCCAGCATATGACGACAGCCCTGAATAGTAGATTTTGCCCGCTTCGGTCACGCCAATACTACGCGTACTACGGTTAAGCAGCTTAACCTGCAGCTCATCTTCCAGTTTCGCCACAATCTGACTGATAGACGAAACGCTAAGGTGAAGCTGGCGCGCCGCGGCGGTAAAAGAACCTAATTCAACCACTTTGGCGAAAATGGACATGCCTTTCAGTCGTTCCATTGTTTACTCTGGCTAAAAAGTGATTTAGTTCACATTCTGTAGAAAACGTATAGTCAGGCGCGTTACTATATGCGCGCCGGGGTATCTCCCGGTGATTCGCTTTTGTCCGGGAAAGGTTAAATCGACCCGATGCAAAACGCCTGTTGCTGCCCGATGATACGCTATTATTTACTCAGCAGTGGTTCGGATGTTGTCATCCGTCGTCATCGACCCGTCACGGCTTGTGACCGGGTAGACTAAGGATCACCCCGGCAAGGTCGAACTAAGGATCCCTGATGAGTGTGCTTCCGGTTTTTGTCGTGTTTGGGCTCTCGTTCCCGCCCATTTTCATTGAATTGATTGTCTCGCTAATGCTGTTCTGGTTAGTGAAACGCCTGCTGACGCCTAGCGGTATCTACGATCTCGTCTGGCATCCGGCACTTTTTAACACGGCGCTTTACTGCTGTGTGTTTTACCTAGTATCCCGTCTATTCGTCTGAGGTTTAAGTGAAATCGCTAATAAGAAAAATCGCGCGTTACGCGATTACTATTTTGCTGGTCATCATCGCTGTAGTTATCATCTTCCGCGCTTGGGTGTTTTACACCGAATCTCCTTGGACGCGTGACGCCAAATTCGCGGCGGATGTTGTGGCTATCTCACCGGATGTGACAGGCCTGATTACTGAAGTGCCGGTACATGACAACCAGCTGGTGAAAAAAGGCGATACGCTGTTTGTCGTCGATCGCCCGCGCTATCAAAAAGCGCTAGAGCAGGCGCAGGCAGACGTTGAGTATTACCAGGCGCTGGTAAGCGAAAAACGTCGCGAAGCGGCGCGCCGCAACCAGCTGGGCACCTCAGCGATGTCGCGCGAGGCGATCGAGCAGTCGAACAACGATCTGCAAACCAGCGAACACCAGCTGGCGAAATCAATCGCTACGCGCGATCTGGCGAAGATCGATCTCGATCGTACCGCCATTACCGCGCCGTCTGACGGCTGGGTGACTAACCTCAACGTCTATCAGGGCGAGTTCATTACCCGTGGTTCGGTGGCGGTAGCGCTGGTGCAACAGCACTCCTTCTACGTGCTCGCCTATCTTGAAGAGACCAAACTGCACGGCGTAGAGCCTGGCTACCGCGCGGAGGTGACGCCGCTCGGCAGCAACGTTGTGCTGCGCGGAACCGTCGACAGCGTCGCGGCTGGCGTGACCAACAGCAGCAGCTCGGTCGACAGCAAAGGCATGGCGACCGTGGATTCCAATCTGGAGTGGGTCCGTCTGGCGCAGCGCGTGCCGGTGCGCATTCGCCTCGATCAGCAGCCTAGCAACCGCTTCCCAGCAGGGACGACCGCAACCGTGGTGATTACTGGTCAGAGCGACCGTGTCGATACCCAAGTTTCACCGATGACGCGTCTGTTCAATCGCCTGCGTGAGTTTGGTTAAGCGGAGCCGATATGATCGAGTTCCTGCGTTTCCCGATTAAGCTGGCCTTTGCGCTGGTGGCCGCGCTGATGATCGGCTTTCACCTCAATCTTGAAACGCCCCGCTGGGCGGTGATGACCGCCGGCATCGTCGCGGGCGGTACGGCTTTTGTCGCCGGCGGCGATCCCTATTCCGGCGCGCTGCGCTATCGCGGCATTCTGCGCATTATCGGGACATTTATCGGCTGTATCGCCGCGCTCACCATTATGATCGCCACGGTGCGTGCACCCATCGTTATGCTGTTGCTCTGCTGCATCTGGGCAAGCGTCTGCGTCTGGCTCTCATCGCTAATTAAAGTAGAGAACTCTTATGCGCTGGGCCTGGCAGGTTATACCGCGCTGATCATCGTGGTCACTGCCGACGCCAACAACGGCCTGACGCTGGTTCCACAGTTTGCCGTGGAGCGCTGTAGCGAAATTGTGCTGGGTATGCTCTGCGCCATTCTGGCCGATATGATCTTCTCACCGCGCTCCATCAAGAAAGTCGTTGATAGCGAAGTCGATTCATTGCTGGTCGCATACTACCGTCTGTTGCAGCTGTGCGTGGCGCATGCAGACAAAGAGGAAGTCGATAAGGCGTGGTGCGCGCTGGTGCGCCGCACCACGGCACTCGGCACCATGCGCGGCCAGCTGATGATGGAGTCGTCGCGCTGGAAGAACGCCAATCGTCGCCTGCAAATGCTCAATACGCTGTCGTTGACCATGATTACCCAGGCAGCGGAAACCTTTCTTATTGAGAACTCACGTCGGGAATACATTCCGCCGCAGTATCGTCTGCTGATAGAAAAAGATGTGGAAAATGTTGCCGACGTTCACCGCCGCATGAAGGTGATGCGCCTGGTGATTGGAGCGAGCGAAGAGGGCAAAGCGCCCGTCACGCTTGCCAGCTGGGTCGGCGCAGCAACCGAGTATCTCTTGCTGCTGAAGGGGATTAAAAGCAACAGCCGCATCACTACGCTGGAAGAAGGTATTCTTCAGCGCGAAGTGGTGATTCAGGCGCGCTCCGCTGAAACCCATCATGCGATAATCAATGGCATCCGTACTTTCGTCGCGACCGCTCTTGGCTCGCTGTTCTGGCTCTATACCGGCTGGACATCGGGCAGCGGCTGTATGGTGATGCTGGCGGTAATCACGGCGCTGGCGATGCGTGTGCCGGATCCGCTGATGATGGCGAAAGATTTTTTCTACGGGATGATTTTTGCGGTACCGCTTAGCTCGTTTTACTTTATGTACGTGCTACCCACCACGCAGCAGAGTGCGCTTCTGCTTTGCATCGCCATCGGTCTGCTCGGCTTCGTTAGCGGTATCCTGATACAGTGTCGTCAGCTAGGTACGCTCGGTGCGTTAGCCGGTACGATTAACGTTTTGGTACTGGATAATCCCATGACCTTCCACTTCAACGTTTTTCTCGACAACGTGCTGGGACAGATGATTGGTGCTTTCGTTGCGTTGATGGTGATCCTGCTAATTCGCGATAAATCGAAAGCGCGCACCGGACGTAAGCTGCTTAATCGCTTTATGTACGCCGCCGTGTCAGCGATGACCACTAATCAGGCGCGCCGTCGCGAAAACCATTTGCCTGCTCTGTACCAGCAGCTGTTTATGCTGCTGAACCTGTTCCCTGGCGATATCGACAAATACCGCATCGCGCTGACGCTGATCATTGGACACCAGCGGCTGCGCAATGCAGACGTGCCGGTCAATGCCGATCTATCGGCTTTCCACCGTCAGCTGCGTTCCACGGCGGACCATGTAATTTCGGCGCGCAGCGACGAGAAGCGCCGTTACTATTTCGAACGGCTGCTGGCGGAGTTCGAGGTTTATCAGCAGAAGCTGGTGCAATATGACGCGCCGCTCAGCGTCACCGAGCCGGTAAAACGGCTGGCCGACATGCTCAGCAAATACCAGAAAACGCTTATCCAAATCTAAATCTGGCCGCTGCCGTGCGCAGCGGCCTTCTCAATGCCACGCCTTCCCCAAACCGCCCGCTTTTGCCATCTATACTTTTCTGACAGGAAAAGAGACTGACAGGAGCAAACTCATGACAAAACCACTACACGACAGCAACCTTTTTAGGACGGGCTATCTGCCCGACGGCGAGTGGCGACGCACTGCTGCAACCTTTGATGTGCTAAATCCCGCAACAGGCGAAGTGCTGTCCAGCGTGGCGAAAGCGGGCAAAGCTGAAACCGAGCAGGCGATCGCTGCGGCTGAGCGTGCCTTCCCGGCATGGCGTGCGCAGACTGCCAAAGCGCGCTCTGAAATTCTCTATCGCTGGTATCAGCTCACTATCGAAAACAAGGACTGGCTGGCACAACTGATGACGGCTGAGCAGCGCAAGCCGCTTAAAGAAGCGAAAGGCGAGGTCGAGTACGCCGCGAGTTTTATTCAATGGTTCGCTGAGCAGGCAAAGCGCGCCAACGGCGAAATTATCCCGCCAGCAAAACCGGGCTCACGCATCTTGGCCACGCGTGAACCGATCGGCGTCGTGGCGACCATTACGCCGTGGAATTTCCCGATGGCGATGCTAACGCGCAAGCTTGGTCCAGCGCTGGCGGCGGGCTGTACAGGCATTTCTGAGAAGGACAGGAGCTTTCACGATGAAAACTGAGCGTTTCGACTTCAATGAGATTGTTGACCAGTCCCATTTTTCCCGTCAGTTCAGCGAACGTTGCGATCTGGAGGCACGGCGGATTAGTGATCTGGAAGCACTATGGGAAGTGGTGACGGGCGAAGAGCTGCCGATGACGCTGGCAATTGAGTTTGTCAATCTGGGAACTGGACAGAGGCGGCGCTATGGCGCGCTAATCATGCTGTTCGAAGAGGCAGAAGAGGAGCTGGAAGGCCAGCTCCGCTTTAATATTGCGTAACTTAGCAAAAAGGGCCCCGACAAGCGGGGCCAAAGGGTTCGTCAGCAGTTGACGAGGAATTACTTATAGAGTTCAGCAGTGAAGTGGTAGCTGTCGCCGGTACGCGCTTCGATCACTTTATAGGCGCTGTCACCTTGCTGTTCTGCTTTAGCGTTCAGTTTGTCATTGATCTGCATTGGGGAACCGGCTATGCCGCTTACGCTGACTGAGCCAATTGACTGCAGATTCTGCGCCTGCTGCGAGTTAACGGATTCTGCTGCAAATGCGCCAAATGACAGGGCAGATAGAATGCTCAGGGTTGCGATAGTAGTTTTAACGTTCATATATATTTCCTTGTCGTCTGTTTTTCTCTTTTTGTTTGGTGTGATGTGCATCACGAAAAGAAGTATAGAACTAATGACTAATGAAATTAATGCCTGCCTAATAATGGTTTTTGTTATTCTTTGTCCTTATTGTTTATTTTTATTCTTTATAGTTATAAAACTGCCTGGAGACAATCAAATAAGTTAAAAATCAATCAGAAACAATGGAATAAATCACTTTATCTTTTTGTGCGAAACATCGTGGTGAATATGGCTGGTTATTGATTTGGATCTGGGTAATGTTGCCATTTGCGTAGTATAACGCAGCGTAAAATAGCGCAGAAGGTTAAGAAGACCAAAAGGTATGACCAAAGCCTGAGAGAAAGCTAGTCGCTGAGGGAATAAGGTAATTGATTGAAAATGGTGGAGTAAGAATAATTTTATGGTAAAGGAGGCGACCAGCAGCGTAGCTGCCTGTCAAATGATGTGGGTCAGAGTTCTTGTTCGAACAGCATTAATATCGCGTCATGAAGCTGTCGAACGGTAAAAGCACGGGCAGGGGTAATGAAGATAGTGTCATCGCCTGCGATAGTGCCAAGAATCCCCTCAGCCTTACCCAGTGAGTCAAGCAGGCGTGCAATCAGCTGTGCCGCACCGGGGCTGGTATGGATAACAATCAGCGCGTCGTTGTAATCGATGTCCAGCACCAGATTCTTCAGCGGGCTGGTAGTGGTGGGAACGCCCAGTTCAGCGGGCAGGCAGTAGACCATCTCCATTTTGGCGTTACGCGTGCGCACCGCGCCAAATTTAGTCAACATACGAGAAACCTTCGACTGGTTGATATTCTCGAAGCCTTCATCCTGCAGCGCCTGCACAATCTCGCCTTGGGAACTAAATTTCTCTTGTTTTAATAAGGCCTTAAACGCTTTAATCAATTCGTCTTGTTTCGATGGGTTTCGCATAAGCTACCACTAAATAAAAATAAATGCCCGACGCCTGCCGTCGGCAGATAAATTATTATGCATATGAATGAGTTTTTATGCAATCAGTCGATAAAACAGGCGGGCTTTGCAGTTTGCGGGCGGCAATAATAACAAACTTTTCTATATAGACCCAAAAAACGGCTCGGGACAGGGTAAGCGAAGGTTGCAAAATTGTTATACAATTTAGGTGTCATAACTGATAACCATCACGGCCGTGCTCTATCTGCCATCGGCATCGTTGTCGGTCATTCAGGCGAGTTGTGCTGACAAAGTAGTAACCCGTAAGATTAAGTGCTGTTGCACGCAAAATGAACAGCGGGTTTGTCATTGTCAGAGAAGTTGATTCAGGTCTGGACACAGATGGAAATTCGGCTCTACTCTGCACCACCTTAAATAAGGAGTACAAAATGAAAGTTGCCGTTCTTGGCGCAGCTGGCGGAATCGGCCAGGCGCTCGCCCTTCTGTTAAAAACTCAGCTTCCTGCGGGTTCCGAACTCTCACTTTATGACATTGCACCGGTTACGCCTGGCGTGGCGATGGATCTCAGCCATATTCCAACGGCGGTAAAGATCCAGGGCTTTAGCGGCGAAGATGCTACGCCCGCGCTGCAGGGCGCAGACGTCATTCTGATTTCGGCAGGCGTGGCACGTAAACCGGGTATGGATCGCGCCGATCTGTTTAACGTCAACGCCGGTATTGTGCGCAACCTTATTGAGCAGGTGGCGCAGACCGCACCCAAAGCGCTTATCGGCATCATCACCAATCCAGTGAATACGACTGTGGCGATCGCCGCTGACGTGCTGAAAAAACATGGTGTTTATGACAAAGACCGTCTGTTCGGCGTGACCACGCTGGATATTATTCGCGCCAACACGTTTGTTGCTGAGCTTAAAGGTAAGCAGCCGAATGAGGTTGAGGTGCCGGTGATTGGCGGTCACTCTGGTGTGACCATTCTTCCCCTGCTGTCGCAGGTTAAAGGCATGAGCTTTAGCGATGAAGAGGTCGCCAGCCTGACGAAACGTATCCAGAATGCAGGTACGGAAGTGGTCGAAGCCAAAGCCGGTGGCGGCTCCGCGACGCTGTCGATGGGCCAGGCGGCAGCGCGCCTCGGTTTATCGCTGGTGCGTGCGTTACAGGGTGAAGAGAATGTAGTCGAGTGCGCCTACGTTGAGGGCGATGGCGAATATGCTCGCTTCTTCTCGCAGCCGCTGTTGCTGGGCAAGAAGGGCATTGCAGAGCGCCGTTCTATTGGCCCGCTCAGTGCTTATGAACAGCAGGCGTTAGAAGGTATGCTTGAGACGCTGAAAAAAGACATCGCACAGGGCAAGGAATTTGTGAAGCAATAGCGTGTCTGTCAGCAAAGATATAACGAATAAGGCCCGCTTGTGCGGGCCTTATTGTTGCCAGATGAGTTTGACTGGCCGCGGATGACGAATCAGCTAAAGCCCACCAGACTTAAAGTTACGTGCAACTGGCGTGCCATTGCTGGCCGGCGTCTTCTTGCCCATTGTCTCCATGCGAACCTGGAAAGGCGGGAAGGGCATTTCAATACCGTGCTCGGCAAAACCTTTCAGGATCAGCTGGTGCAGCTCATGGCGCAGCGGCATACGGTGGCCCATCTCTGCGGCGTGAATACGCAGCTCAAACAGCTGAATACCCTGCTGCAGATCGACCAAGAAAACGTCCGGCGCAGGCACATCCAGCACGTAGCTACAGCGCTCGCAGGCCTGCCTCAACACCATGGTCACCTCTTCGCTGTTGACGTGCGCGGGTGCAGGAATGGTCAACACCACGCGTGTCACCGAATCAGAAAGCGACCAGTTGACGAACTGCTCGGTAATAAAGGCCTTATTCGGCACGATAATCTCTTTGCGGTCCCAGTCGATAATCGTGGTAGCGCGCGTATTGATGCGCGTAATGCTGCCGGTCAGATCGCGGATGGTCACGGTATCGCCAATACGAATCGGCTTCTCAAACAGGATAATCAGGCCGGAGATAAAGTTGGCAAAAATCTCCTGCAGGCCGAAACCGAGCCCCACACCAAGCGCGGCGACCAGCCACTGCAGCTTCGACCATTCGATACCAATCATCGAGAAACCAATCAGGCCGCCGACCAGCATCAGCACATACTTGGTCAGCGTGGTGATGGCGTAACCGGTGCCGGGCGTCAGGTTCAGGTGTTGTAGCAGGGCCAGCTCCAGCAGCGCAGGCATGTTGCGCACCAGCTGCGTGGTGATAATCAGTACCAAGATGGCAATGAATATTGCACCCAGCGTAATCGGCTGAATACTCTCTACGCCCTGCACTGTAGTACTGACGTCCCACAGACGGATGTTCTCCATAAAGCCGAACGCGGAGTGGATCTCTGACCATAGCACAATCACCGACACCAGCGCAATCAGGGTCAGGATAGAGCGCACCAGCCGCAGCGACTGGGCGCTGATCGCGTCGAGATCGATAACGGGCTCGTCGACATCCACTTCGCCATTTTGTGCCGCAGTCTCTTTCTCATCCTCATGACGCGCGCGGTTCGCCAGCATATCTGCGCGGCGCTGGCGGGCACGATCGAAGGCGATGCGACGACGCTGGATCAGCATCCAGCGGCGGATAATGTGGTAAATCACCAGCAGCAGGAACCAGATAGCGACTGAGGTTTCCAGACGTGCCAGCAGCGCCTGCGCGGTGGCCAGATAGCCAATCATGGAAGCGAGGGCAGCCGCCAGCGGAATCGCGATCATCAGGTTCCACAGCACGCGGTTCACCAGATTGTCACCGTTACCCTCTTTATCCAGGTAAAGGGGAATACCGGCGCGTTTCAGGCTCACGGTCACAATCGACAGCGCGCCGCAAATCAGAATAAAGCAGAGCCTGCCGAGCGTGGCGGAGAACTGCCTGTCTTCCATATTGGCGAAGGCGATCAGCAGCATAATCAGCGGCACTATCAAGCCGATAGTCAGCGAATAGTAGCGCGTTGCGCGCGCCACGCTGGTCTGCGGCCAGCGGAAATGCACCACAAACAGGCCGTTAGGACGGGCAAACGCGGCGCTGATCATAAAGGCCCACAGCAGCGGCAGCGTGGCGGTAATGCCGTCACCAAACGCAACGGCGATCGGGTAGGGCCAGGCGTGCTGCAAGCCGTAGCCGAGCGCGGCCCATAACACCGGCAGCGGCAGCGCGACCAGAATCGACCAGAAAACCGTGCGCACCGTCAGGCGGAAGCGATCCTGCGTGACTTTACCCACCTTGCTGGCCGAACGTGCCAAGAAGGCGTTGAAGTGGCGACGCGTTCTGATACTGAAGCCAACCAGCAGCACCGAGCCGAGCAGCGGCAGCACGGTTTCGCGGCTGGTCACCATCATCGCCAGCGCTTTGCCCAGCTGGCCCAGCGTGTCGAGTGACAGCAGACGCGACAGATCCCGCGCAACCTCAACCGGATAGTTCAGCCCAATTGGGCTGATGTCCGCCGTCCAGAAAAGATAGCGGTGGGCTGCATCTTTCACGTCGGTCAGTGCATCCTGCAACTGGGTATTGGCAACTTTGAGTTTAGTGATCTCCAGGATCAGCGTGTCGCAGCCGGAGATAAGCGAATTAAGCAGCTCACGCTGGGTTTTCAGCTGCGCATCAAGAATACTGCGTTGTTCGGCGGTAAAAGGCTGGCCGTCAGGCTGATGCGCTTTACGCAGCGCATCCTGCTGTTGCAGCAAATCTTCATAGCGCAGGCGCTGCACGCGCAGCTGCGCCATCTCGTTGTCGATCTGCTGTGATTTCGGCATCTCAGGCAGCCGCGCCACCTGGGCACGCAGCGCTTCGCCCAGTAAATTCGACGCGCCCAGCCACTGCGACTGCTCGCGCAGCGTGCTCAGCGCTTGGCGCACCTGGATAATCTGGTTAGTTGCCAGCCGCTGCTGGGACGCCACCAAATCCATGCGCTGTGCCTGCTGGTTCAGTGCGCTGGAGAGGTCGCGGTTAACGTGAAACTGGTCGCTGATGGCGGGCGGCAAATCGCCGCTGTTTTCCGCCAGCTGCTCTGTGCGCGCTAGCGCCAGTTCAGCCTCGCGCTGACGCTGCTCATTGAGCTGGTTACGCAGCGACTGAAGATAATTATCCAGCTGTGCCGCCTTGCGCTGGTGGAGATCGGCGCGCATACGCGCCAGCTCTTGGCGGTTGTTAGCGGAGAGCTGCGCAAGCTCCAGCTCGTCGACGCGCGCCTTGTTCAGGGTGTTCTCCGCCTGGCGCGCCCACTGCTGCGCCTGAGCCTGCGGCGAGGCAGCACCGACACTGCTTTGCAGGCGTCGGTCGCTCTCGGTCATCGCGCGGCGCGCATCGGTTTGCTGCTGCGGGAGCTGCGACAGCGAATCGCTGATTTCACGGGCGCGATCCTGCTCCTGCTGCGCCTGGCGGCTCTCTTCCAGCTGCTGGCTGCTGACCTGCAAGATCTCCTGATCGAGCTGGGCGCTGCTCATTGTGCCGCGTACGCTTTTGCTGCTGTCGTCTAGCGAGGTGATTTGCTGGCGCAGTTCGCGCGCCAAGAGATGGAAGTCGTCGATGACCTGCTGATACTGCTTAGCGCGATCCAGCGAGGCATCGCGTTCAGAGAGATAGTTGATGGCAGCTTCAAGGGACTGAACCTGATCCGCTTGGGCAGGAGAGCTTTTTGCTGCTTTCGCCTCGTCCAGCGCCTGTTTAAGTTGGCTGGTTTCCGGTACGGTGGCCGCCAGCGCGGCAGTGCTGAGACACAGGCTCAGCACCAGGATGAGTAACGATCGCACAGCAAAAATACTCTCAGCGGTTAGTCGGCGATAACGTCGACGGTGTCAGTCTGCGGCAGCGCTATAGCCAGGGGCTGGCCGAGGCGAGTCTTGCTTTCGGCTTCTAGGCTCTCTGTCAGCTTGACGCGTCCAGGCGCGAACAGATTGATAACGGTGGAACCGAGCTTAAAGCGTCCCATCTCCTGGCCTTTCAGCAGCACAACTGCACCTTCGTCATCCGCAGCAGGGTAGTGCCAGCGTTTGATCACGCCTTTACGCGGCGGCGTAATGGTGCCTGCCCAGCTGGTCTCAATGCTGCATACAATAGTGGCACCGACCAGAATCTGCACCATCGGACCGAAATCGGTATCGAAATAGCAGATAACGCGTTCGTTGCGCGCGAACAGATTCGGGATATTGCGCGCCGTCAGCGGGTTAACGGAATAGAGATCGCCCGGCACATAGATCATCTCACGCAGAATACCGCTGCACGGCATATGTACGCGATGATAGTCGCGCGGCGCAAGGTAAGTGGTCACGAAATGGCCGTCGCGGAACTGCGCGGCCATCTCTTCCTGACCAGCCAGCAGCGCATCCAGCGTATAGTGGTGGCCTTTTGCCTGGAAAATCTGGTCACCGTCAATAGGGCCCAGCTGGCTAATAGCGCCATCGGCTGGCAGAACCAGCAGGTTCGCGTCGGGATCAACAGGGCGCGCGTCATCTTTCAGCGGACGGACAAAGAAGTCATTAAAGGTGCAATAGCTGGCGGTATCAGGCTTACGGGCTTCCGACATATCCACCTTGTAGAACCAGACGAAGATATCAATGACCAGTTTGGTCAACCAGCCACCACGACGGCTGGCACCCCAACCCGCAAGTTCAGTTAACCATTTTTTCGGCAGTACATGATTCAGGCCGAGTTTTACACGATCAAACACCGTAGCCTCCTAGCTTTGTTTCGCGTCAATCAAAAAAGGGGGCGAATAATATCTGCGCCCCGGTCAGATGGCGAATTTCCCCGAGTTCCTCTCTGTAACAAAGACGATGCAGGGTAATGCCGTGATAAGAATCCGTCGTCACTCGCTGGAGAAGTTTTTGCGCGTTTTCACCTGCGCCATCTTTCCAGAATACGGTGATAATTGTCGAAGCGCGAAGCGTCTATATGGCCCTCTTTGACAGCGGCGCGGATAGCGCAGCTAGGATCGTTGCCATGTTTACAGTCGCGGAACTTACAACTGCCGAGAAATTCACGGAATTCGACAAATCCGCGCGTAATTTGTTCCGGCTCGAGGTGCCATAAACCAAACTCGCGCACGCCCGGCGAATCGATCACGTTGCCGCCGTGAGGAAAGTGATACAGGCGCGATGCGGTGGTGGTGTGCTGGCCCAGGCCAGAAACGTCAGAGACGTCGTTGGTAACAATCGCGGTTTCCATTGCGGCATCAAGGCCGAGCAGGGCATTCAGCAGGCTCGATTTGCCGACACCGGACTGACCGGCAAAGATGCTGATGCGGTCGGTAAGCGCGGCTTCCAGTTCCGCCAGCCCCTCTTTCGCATGGCTGGAAACCATCAGCACGCGATAGCCGATATGGCGATAGATCTCCATCTGCTCGTCGACAAATGCGCGCGCCTCGTCGTCCAGCAGATCGGTCTTGTTCAGCACCAGCAGCGGCTCGATACCCAGGGTTTCGCTAGCCACCAGATAGCGGTCGATGATGTTGAGTGACAGCTCCGGCAAAATCGCCGAAACGATAATGATCTGGTCGATATTGGCGGCGATTGGCTTCAGCGCATCGTAATAGTCGGGACGCGTCAACACGCTGCTGCGCTCATGCACCGCTTCGACGATGCCTTTACCGCCGCCGAGCGCTGGCCGCCACACGACGCGATCGCCGGTGACCAGCGAGCGGATAGTACGGCGAAGGTTGCAGCTGTGCACTTCGCCCGCATGGTCTTCAACGTCTGCGTGCATGCCGAAACGGCTGATCACCACGCCTTCCGCCGCTTCACCAAACAGGTTGTCGTCAGCTTCCGGCGCATCACGATGGTTCAGACGACGCTGATGGTTAGCGCTGACGCGACGTTGTTGACCTTTCGACAGTTTATTTTTGCTCACGCATCCTCTCAGGCTTTTGCCAGACTTCGCCCCGCTGGGCAAAACGTCTATGATACACCTTATTCAGTATTGATGACGGCTACGGCGGGAAACAGTATGGCAACAGGAAATGAAAATAATCTGATTTGGATCGATCTCGAGATGACCGGGCTGGACCCAGAGCGCGACCGTATTATTGAGATCGCAACGCTGGTCACCGATGCGAATCTGAATATCTTGGCGGAAGGGCCAGTGATGGCGGTGCATCAGTCCGACGCGCAGCTGGCGCTGATGGATGAGTGGAACGTGCGTACCCATACCGCAAGCGGTTTGGTTGAGCGGGTAAAAGCCAGCGAGTTTGACGATCGCCGCGCTGAACTGGCAACGATTGAATTTTTAAAACAGTGGGTGCCTGCCAACAGCTCGCCAATTTGTGGCAACAGTATTGGCCAGGATCGCCGCTTTCTTTTCAAAAATATGCCAGAACTGGAAGCCTACTTCCACTATCACTATCTCGATGTCAGCACCCTGAAAGAGCTGGCGCGCCGCTGGAAGCCAGAGATTCTGCCAGGCTTTAAAAAAACGGGCACGCACCAGGCGCTGGATGATATTCGCGAATCCGTTGCCGAACTGGCATACTATCGCGAGCACTTTTTGCAGCTCTAGTGCTGAAAGGTGCGCAGGAAAACAGCAGGTTGCTGCTTTAATCAGCAAACGAATCGAAAGCGCAAAATTTTGCTTTCAGACTCTTGCAGCAGCAATAATTTCTCGTATAATCCGCACCCCGTCCCGATGAAGATTTTATGTCGCGGTACAAGGCGCGGGAATAGCTCAGTTGGTAGAGCACGACCTTGCCAAGGTCGGGGTCGCGAGTTCTAGTCTCGAGTCTCGTTTCCCGTTCCCAATTTTACATCACTAAAAAAAATCATACGTTTAGGTTAAGCCGTTGACGTATCGCTGCATGACGCTGCGCTTATCAGGTTATCCACAGCGCGCCAACCACGTTATTCGCTGCTTACGTCGATCTGTAAAACTATTTTAAACAGAGCTATCCACAACTTTATCTGCGCAGCAGTGCGCTATCCACATTTGCATTTGTACACATTAATGATGTAACTCATTGATTAACATATTAATGAGAATGTTTCATTTTGTTAAAATCTGG
Source organism: Candidatus Pantoea bathycoeliae (assembly GCA_031332935.1). Taxonomy (GTDB): domain Bacteria; phylum Pseudomonadota; class Gammaproteobacteria; order Enterobacterales; family Enterobacteriaceae; genus Pantoea; species Pantoea bathycoeliae. The sequence goes on from JAUHTP010000005.1 coordinate 33,929, forward strand.
CTTTCAGCCCTCTGTGTCAGTTGAATGACAACAGCTTTTTATTTTTATGCACAGCATGTGGAAAAGTAAGCTGTGATTCGCATTGATTAATCATGCATCACGCGGCAAACCCTTCTCAAATAGCGCGCACCAGCCGTTTTTGTTGCGCAGGCTGCACCTCAATGGTTTGTGCCTGACGTTTTTCCTGCTGCTCCAAAGCCCATTCAATGTGCTCATCCAGCAGGGCATGTTCACCCAGCCGCTTTTCCAGCACGCTCATAATTTCCGGCATCCAGGGCGCGTTGCCCAGCGCTACGGCGATATTACGCAGCCAGCGTAGATGGCCGATACGGCGTATTGCCGATCCCTCTGTTACGCGCAAGGAAGTCTTTTCATCCCACTGAAACAGCGTCATCAACTCCGGCGCATGCAGCACCGCTGCGCGGCGAGAAATCTGCCTCATCGCTGAGCTGACCATAGCGATTCCACGGGCAGATCAGCTGGTAGTCATCACAGCCGTAAATACGGTTGCCCATGAGCGGACGCAGCGCTTCCGGGATCGCACCCTCCAGTTCAATGGTGAGATAGGAGATAGAGCGGCGCGCATCCACCACGTACGGCTCGACGATGGCGTTGGTTGGGCAAATTGGTCATGCAGGCGACGCAGCGGCCGCACTGCTCCTCCTGCGGCGCGTCAATGGGCAGTGGCAGATCGATCAGCAGCTCGCCGAGAAAGAACCATGAACCCGCCTCGCCATTCAAAATCAGCGAATGTCTTGCCGGTCCAGCCCAGTCCCGCTTTGGCTGCCAGCGGGCGCTCCAGCACCGGCGCGGAGTCGACAAAGGGGCGGAAATTTAGCTCACCGCACTTTTCCTGAGTCATTTCTCCGACCTTTTTCAGGAGATTGCGCAATACTTTGTGGTAATCACGCCCAAGAGCGTAGCGGCTGACATAGCCGAGTTGCGGATTCTTCAACGTGCTGGCAAAGGCGGCTTTCGCCGGAAGGTAATTCATGCGGACGCTGATAACGCGCAGCGTGCCGGGCAGCAGTTCATGCGGACGTGCACGCATCATGCCGTGACGCGCCATCCATTCCATTTCGCCGTGATACTGCTTATCCAGCCACGCCTGTAAACGTGGCTCTTCCGCGCTGAGATTGGTGTCGGTAATGCCGACCTGTTGAAAGCCGAGGTCCTTGCCCCACTGTTTAATCTGTTGAACAAGCTGATGAAGATCGAGAGGGTATGACATGAGTGACCAGGAATCGAAAGCAAACAGCCGCAGTTTACCATATTCGGTCTGGCCTGCGCAGGCCTTGCGCCAGCTGGAGCGCGAGGGCGCTGACACGCTGGGTATTACGCTTTATGAACTGATGCAGCGCGCAGGGCAGGCGGCCTTTGAAATTGCACGCACGCAGTGGCCACAGGCGCGTAGCTGGTTGATTCTGTGTGGCCACGGCAATAACGGCGGTGACGGGTATGTGACTGCGCGGCTGGCGCAGGCGTCAGGCCTGGCGGTCACGCTGGTGGCGTGCGAAGGTGATAAACCGCTGCCGGATGAGGCGCAGCGCGCCCGCGAGGCCTGGCTGGAAGCCGGGGGCGAAATCCATGCGGCTGACGCCATTTGGCCGGAACAGGTCGATCTGATCGTCGACGCCCTGTTGGGCACTGGCATCAATCGCTCGCCTGCGGAGCCCTATTCCACATTTATCCAGCAGGCGAACGCCCACACCGCGCCAGTGCTGGCGCTGGATATGCCGTCGGGTTTGTCTGCCGCAACCGGCAATGAGCAAGGCGAAGCGATCAGTGCAACCCAGACGCTGAGCTTTATCGCGCTCAAGCCAGGCCAGATTACCGGTAAAGCGCGCGATCTCATCGGTACGCTGCACTATGCCGATCTCGGTTTAGCGCCATTTCTTGCCGGGGAAAACGCGCCGATGGCGCGCTTTGATGCTACGTTTTTATCGCACTGGCTAAAACCGCTTAAACCTACTTCGCATAAGGGCAACTATGGACGTTTGCTGGTGGTCGGTGGTGATACCGGCACTGCAGGCGCGATTCGTATGACGGCAGAAGCCGCACTGCGGATCGGATCGGGGCTGGTGCGCGTGCTAACGCATCGCGATAATATTGCGCCAGTGCTGACGGCGCGGCCAGAAAACATGGTTGACGAGCTGACAGACAGCAGCCTTGAACAGGGCCTGGAATGGGCAGATGTCATTGCCATTGGCCCGGGGCTCGGCCAGCGCGAATGCGGACAGAATGCACTGAAAGCGGTCGCGGCCAGCGAAAAGCCGATGCTTTGGGACGCTGATGCACTTAACGTGCTGGCAATCAATGCGCAGAAACGTAAGAATCGCATCATTACGCCGCATCCAGGCGAAGCGGCGCGACTGCTGGGCGTTAAGACCAGTTGAAGTCGAGAGCGATCGCCTGCACGCCGCACAGACGCTAGCAACACGCTACGGCGGTGTCGTGGTGCTGAAGGGAGCCGGAACGATTATTGCCAGTGAGCAGGGCGAGATGGCCTTTGCCGATGTTGGTAACGCGGGGATGGCGTCCGGCGGCATGGGCGACGTATTGAGTGGTATTATCGCCTCAATGATGGGGCAGCAGCTGGCGCTATTTGACGCGGCCTGTGCAGGCTGCGTTGCGCACGGTGCAGCAGCAGACGCGGTGGCGGCGCGGCGCGGTACGCGCGGCATGTTGGCCACAGATTTATTCGAGCTGCTTTGGCAGTTTGTTAATCCAGAGATGACCCAATAATAAAGCATGAAGACCTGTGTTATTTCCTTGCCCGATGAGGCAGCTACTCTCAATCTGGGCGCTCAGTTGGCCCATGACTGCACCGGCGCGGCGGTGATCTATCTCTATGGCGATCTGGGCGCAGGCAAAACGACCTTCAGCCGTGGATTTTTGCAGGCTCTTGGCCATCAGGGGAACGTTAAAAGCCCAACGTACACGCTGGTCGAGCCTTACCAGCTCGGTGAGCGTTCGCTGTATCACTTCGATCTCTATCGTCTGGCCGACCCAGAAGAGCTGGAGTTTATGGGTATCCGCGATTACTTCACCGGCGACGCAATTTGCCTGGTTGAGTGGCCGCAGCAGGGTGCGGGCGTATTACCGCCGCCCGATCTGGCGCTGGCGCTGAGCTATGTCGGCACCGCGCGCGAGGCGCGCCTTGAAGCGCTTTCAGCGCTGGGTCAAACCTTGATCGAGCAGGTGGCGCAGGAATGATCGCACGGATGAAAAGCGCGCTGCTGTTGCTGGTGTGTCTGGTTGCAGCGCCATCGCTGGCGGCCAGCCTCTCGGATATCAAAGTGGATAATGGTGACAGCCAGGCCACCGTCACGCTGAGGTTTGCTGGACAGCCGGTATATGGCTATTTCCCGCTGCGCAACCCGGATCGCGTGGTGCTGGATATTAGTCAAAGCGGCGTGATTCAGGGACTGCCGTTGAACTTTATCGGCGAGAATATTGTTAAGCGCATCCGTACCAGTACGCCAAAAGATAAAGAGAGCATTCGGCTCGTGCTGGAGTTAACGCAGTCGGGTAAAACCCGCGCGGTGACGCAGCGTAACGGCAGCAGCTACAACGTGGTGTTGGGCCGGCAACCTGTCACTCGCGCCGCGCCCATCTCGACGGCGGTAACGCCGAGCCAGCCTGCGCCGAGCCGAACAGCCGCTAACCCGTTTAACGCTAACCAGGTGACGGCGGTGAGCAACTCCAACACCACGACGCGTCCGGGTAACGCAGTGCCCAGCAGCAATGATACGGTGATTGTGGCGATTGATGCGGGACATGGCGGGCAAGATCCAGGCGCAACCGGTCAGCGCGGCCGGCATGAAAAGAACGTGACTATCGCGATCGCCCGCAAGCTAAAGGTGCTGCTGAACAAAGATCCCATGTTTAAAGGCGTACTGACGCGCGACGGCGACTACTTTATTTCGGTGATGGGCCGCTCTGAAGTGGCACGTAAAGAGAACGCCAATCTGCTGGTCTCTATCCACGCCGACTCGGCACCGAGCCATAGCGCGACCGGCGCATCGGTATGGGTGCTGTCGAACCGTCGCGCCAACAGCGAAATGGCAAACTGGCTGGAGCAGCGTGAGAAGCAGTCCGAGCTGCTGGGCGGCGCAGGCGATCTGCTGGCGAACAGCCAGGCCGATCCCTATCTGAGCCAGGCGGTGCTGGACTTACAGTTTGGTCACTCGCAGCGCGTCGGCTACGACGTAGCGGTGAAGGTGCTGCAACAGCTGCGCGGCGTGTCATCGCTGCATAAGCGTTTGCCTGAACACGCCAGCCTTGGCGTGCTGCGCTCGCCGGATATTCCCTCACTGCTCGTGGAAACAGGCTTCATCAGTAATACCTCGGAGGAGCGACTGCTCGGCAGTAGCGCACACCAGGATAAAATTGCGTTAGCCATCTACAAAGGCCTGCGCAATTACTTCTTGGCGCACCCGCTACAATCGCTCCCAAAGGAGGAAAACCGACCGCTCGGCTCATCGCCGACGGTGAGCGTCGCCAGTAATCCAGCGACCGGCACTACGCAGTACACGGGCGCGGTGCAACGCCATACGGTTACGCGCGGTGAGACGCTCTCCGGTATTGCCGCAAAATATGGCGTTACGATGGCAACGCTGCGCAAGATGAACAAGCTTAAGCGCGATGTGGTCTGGGTCGGGCAGCGCCTGAAAGTGCCCGCAAGCAACACAGTGGCTGCGTGCAGCCGGTCGCGCCACAAAGTGGTGCGCGGCGACTCGCTAACGGCTATAGCCGCGCATTACGGCGTCAGCTTGCAGGCGATTATGCAGGCTAATAATATGAAGTCCTCAAAAGTCATGTTGGGGCAAACCCTGAAGATTCCCGCCTCCTGACGGCCAGCCCGGCCTGGTGCCGGGCAAGGCTCTATAAGGATTATCACCATGCCTATTAAAATTTTACCGTCGCAGCTGGCTAACCAGATTGCGGCGGGCGAAGTCGTCGAGCGTCCCGCATCGGTGGTAAAAGAGCTGGTGGAAAACAGCCTGGATGCTAGTGCGACGCGCATCGATATTGATATTGAAAAAGGCGGTGCGAAGCTGATCCGCATCCGCGACAACGGCTGCGGCATTAGCAAAGAGGAGCTGGCAATGGCGCTGGCACGTCACGCCACCAGCAAAATTGTCTCGCTGGACGATCTCGAAGCCATTATGAGCTTGGGGTTTCGCGGGGAAGCGCTGGCCAGTATCAGTTCCGTATCGCGCCTGACCTTAACTTCACGCACCCAGGCGCAGAGCGAAGCCTGGCAGGCGTATGCGGAAGGCCGCGATATGGAGGTGACGGTTAAACCCGCCGCGCATCCGTGTGGTACCACACTGGAAGTGCTCGATTTGTTTTACAACACCCCCGCGCGCCGCAAATTCATGCGCACTGAAAAAACCGAGTTTGGCCATATCGACGAGGTTATTCGCCGTATCGCGCTGGCGCGTTTTGACGTGGCGCTCTCTCTCAGCCACAACGGCAAGATAATGCGTCAGTACCGCGCGGTAAGCGAAGAGGCGCAGCGCGAACGGCGGCTGGGCGCGATTTGCGGCGCAACCTTTATGCAGCATGCGCTGCGCATCGACTGGCAACATGACGATCTGCTGCTGCGCGGCTGGGTTGCCGATCCGGCGGGTTCCCGCCAGCTGACTGTTCAGTATTGCTACGTCAACGGCCGCATGATGCGCGACAAGCTGATTAACCATGCGATACGGCAGGCGTTTCAGATGCAGCTACAGGCCGATCAGCAGCCCGCTTATGTGCTCTATCTGGAGATCGATCCGCATCAGGTGGACGTCAACGTGCATCCAGCCAAGCATGAGGTGCGCTTCCACCAGTCACGGCTGGTGCATGACTTTATCTATCAGGGCGTGCTGAGCGTTCTGCAAGAGAGCCGTGCGCCGACATTGCCCGCGCTTCAGGCGGAAGAGCCCGCACCACGCTGGCAGCTAGAAAATCGTCAGGCAGCGGGCGGCAACCACTTTTCACAACCCGCCGCGCTGCGCCGTAGCGAAGGCGGCAGTGCGCAACCGGCTTGGCAGAATAAAGAGAACAGCTACAGCAAGCGCGAGGGCAAGGTCTATCAGCAACTGCTGAATACGCCAGCGGCACAGCCGACTGCGCCGGTTGAGCCAGCTGCTTCACCCGCTGCGCCGCCGCCGCGTGCACGGCCTGTCGACGCGCCACTGACGTCACATGCGCAAAGTTTTGGCCGTGTGCTGACGGTGGTGCAGGAGTGTTACGCGCTGCTGGAGCAGGATCAAACCCTGCAGCTGCTTTCGCTACCGGTAGCCGCGCGCTGGGTGCGGCATGCACAGCTGCAACCGGGTGAGACCAGACTAAAACCGCAGCCGCTGCTGATTCCGGTATACATGAAAGTAGCCAAAGCCGAGCGCCAGGTCGCCGCGCAAAAGCAGTACTTGCTGAGCGAAATGGGTATCGATCTGCAACCTGAAGGCGACCATGTCACGCTGCGTGCGGTGCCTTTACCCTTGCGCACGCAAAATTTACAAATCTTGATTCCAGAGCTGTTAGGCTACCTTGCCCAGCAGCCAGAGAGCGCTGCAACCCAGTTGGCTCAATGGCTGGCGCGACGTTGCGACACCGAAACGCCTCACTGGAATCACTCACAGGCGATTACGCTGCTGGCCGAGCTTGAACGACTCTGTCCACAGCTATTGAAATCGCCGCCGTCTGGCCTGATTCAGGTCATTGAGATTGAGAGTGCGCTTGCCGCATTAAAGCATGAGTGAACAAAACCAGGCTGGCCGACCAAAGGCTATTTTTTTGATGGGGCCGACCGCCTCGGGCAAAACCGCGCTGGCGATTGAATTACGTAAACAATTGCCAGTGGAACTTATTAGCGTGGATTCTGCCTTAATCTATCGCGGGATGGATATAGGCACTGCAAAGCCTTCAGCTGACAAGTTAGCGCAGGCACCTCATCGCCTGCTGGACATTCGCGATCCGTCGGAAGCATATTCGGCCGCCGACTTTCGCCGCGATGCGCTGGCAGCGATGGACGAGATCGTTCAGAACGGACGTATCCCACTGCTTGTTGGTGGAACTATGCTCTATTTCAAAGCGTTACTGGAAGGATTGTCGTCGCTGCCCTCGGCCGATCCTGAGGTGCGTCAGCGCATAGAGCAAATGGCGCGTGAAAAAGGATGGGATGCCCTGCACCGTCAGCTGTGCGAAATCGATCCGGTCGCCGGGAGTCGTATTCATCCGAATGATCCGCAGAGACTTTCGCGAGCACTGGAAGTTTTTTTTATTTCGGGTAAAACTTTAACGGAACTGACAAAAACATCCGGCGAAGCATTACCCTACGATGTGTATCAGTTCGCAATCGCCCCCGCGAACCGTGAATTGCTGCATCAACGCATTGCCTTGCGCTTTGAGCAGATGCTGGTGTCAGGATTTGAAGCGGAGGCTCGGGCCCTGTTTGCACGAGGTGATTTGCATACGGATATGCCTTCCATCCGCTGTGTCGGTTATCGCCAGATGTGGTCGTATCTGGCTGGCGAAATCGATTATGACGAGATGGTTTATCGGGGAATTTGCGCAACCCGGCAGCTCGCTAAACGCCAGATAACCTGGTTACGCGGCTGGGAAAATGTCCGCTGGCTTGACAGCGACAGCCCAGAATCGGCGCGTAATGAGGTGCTTCAGGTTCTTAGTGCGAAGCATGGGTGATTGTGTACAATTGGCTGGTTATCGTACGCAAATTTTTACGCAGTTTTTTCAGGACTTCGGTTCTACAAGTAATAAACAACAAGCATATAAGGAAAAGATAGAATGGCTAAGGGGCAATCATTACAAGACCCGTTTTTGAACGCACTGCGTCGTGAACGTGTTCCGGTTTCGATTTATTTGGTAAACGGTATCAAGCTGCAGGGACAAATTGAGTCTTTCGATCAATTCGTGATTTTATTAAAGAACACGGTAAGCCAGATGGTTTACAAGCACGCCATTTCTACCGTGGTTCCATCACGCCCGGTTTCTCACCACAGCAATAATGCTGGTGGCGGCAGCAATAACTACCATCACGGCGGTAGCAACGCTTCTGCACAATCGCAGCCACTACAAGACGGCGATAACGCGGAATAACGCGCTACCCGTACAAACCAGGGCGAGAGAACGCAGGTCGTTTTCCGTCCTAGTCTTTTATTTTCTAAGCGAGGTTATAGCTTGTTTGACCGTTATGATGCCGGTGAGCAGGCCGTACTGGTACACATCTGGTTCTCCCAGGACAAAGAGATGGAGGATCTTCAGGAGTTCGAAAACCTGGTTTCTTCTGCGGGCTTAGAAGCGCTGCAGGTTATTACCGGCAGTCGTAAAGCGCCACATCCCAAATATTTTGTCGGTGAAGGAAAGGCAGCTGAAATTGCCTATGCGGTAAAATCAAGTGGAGCATCGGTCGTTTTATTCGATCATGCCTTAAGCCCTGCGCAGGAACGCAATCTGGAGCGCCTGTGTGAGTGTCGAGTCATTGACCGCACCGGTCTGATCCTGGATATTTTCGCCCAACGCGCCCGCACGCACGAAGGTAAGCTGCAGGTCGAGTTGGCACAGCTACGTCATCTTGCCACGCGTCTGGTTCGTGGCTGGACACACCTTGAGCGTCAGAAAGGCGGTATCGGCTTACGCGGCCCGGGTGAAACCCAGCTGGAAACCGACAGTCGTTTGCTGCGTAACCGAATTAGTCAGATTCTGTCCCGGCTTGAGCGTGTTGAAAAACAGCGCGAGCAGGGGCGTCAGGCGCGTGCCAAAGCGGACGTGCCTACCGTTTCGCTGGTCGGCTATACCAACGCCGGCAAATCTACCCTGTTTAACGCGGTGACATCCGCTAATGTCTATGCGGCGGATCAGCTATTCGCCACGCTCGACCCTACGCTGCGTCGCCTAAACGTTGCCGATGTTGGTGAAGTGGTGCTGGCGGATACCGTTGGCTTTATTCGCCATTTGCCGCACGATCTGGTGGCCGCATTTAAAGCGACGCTGCAGGAGACCAGCCAGGCGGCGCTGTTGCTGCAGGTTATTGATGCCGCCGACGTTCGCCTCAACGAGAACATTGAAGCTGTTAATGCTGTGCTGGAAGAGATTGAAGCTGACGAGATCCCAACGCTGCTGGTGATAAATAAAATCGATATGCTGGACGGATTCGTTCCGCGCATCGATCGCAATGAAGAAGATATGCCGATCCACGTCTGGCTCTCGGCGCAGAGCGGCGAAGGCATTCCACTGCTATGGCAGGCTTTGTCTGAGCGGCTCTCAGGCGAAATCGCGCAGTTTGAACTGCGCCTGCCGCCAGATGCGGGCCGACTGCGCAGCCGCTTCTACCAGCTACAGGCCATTGAAGATGAATGGAATGAAGAATATGGCGACGTTGGGCTACGCGTGCGCCTGCCAATGGTTGACTGGCGACGCCTGTGTAAGCAGGAACCGGCGCTGTTCGATTACATAGTTTGACAAGTTGCCCAAACGTCCTTACGCAATAGCGTGTATGGTGTAGCAGGCGGCTGCCGTTTTTCTGGGATGTTTCTACCATGAGCTTACATCGGTAAGTGACTGGGATGAGCGAAGGCAGCCAATACAGCTACAGCCTGAAAGCTGCAGGGTAAACAGCGCACTAACAATAAATGGAGTAGAACATGGCGTGGAATCAGCCCGGTAATAACGGACAGGACCGCGACCCGTGGGGAAGCAGCAATAATCAAGGCGGCAACTCTGGGGGAAACAAAGGTGGTCGTGAGCAAGGACCTCCGGATCTGGATGATATGTTCCGTAAGTTGAGCAAAAAGCTCGGCGGACTGGGCGGTGGCAAACAGAATGACAGTGGTCAGCGCAGCGGCGGCAGCGGTGGCAAACTGGTTTGTATCGTCGCGGTTGCGGCGGTAGTTATCTGGGCCGCCAGTGGATTCTACACCATTAAAGAAGCGGAGCGCGGTGTCGTGACGCGCTTCGGCAAGTTCAGCCATCTGGTTGAGCCAGGCCTGAACTGGAAACCCACTTTTATCGATCAGGTGCGTGCGGTCAACGTCGAAGCAGTGCGCGAACTGGCTGCATCGGGCGTGATGCTGACCTCAGACGAGAACGTGGTGCGCGTTGAGATGAACGTGCAGTACCGCGTAACCGATCCTAAACGTTACCTGTTCGCCGTTACCAGCGCAGACGATAGCCTGCGTCAGGCGACCGACAGCGCACTGCGCGGCGTCATTGGCCGCTCCACCATGGACCGCATCCTGACCGAAGGACGTACCGTGGTGCGTAGCGATACGCAGCGCGAAATCGACAAAACCATTCGCCCTTACAACATGGGCATCACGCTGCTGGACGTCAACTTCCAGGCTGCGCGTCCGCCGGAAGAGGTGAAAGCCGCTTTCGACGATGCGATCGCCGCGCGTGAAAACCGTGAACAGTATGTTCGTGAAGCCGAAGCCTACGCTAACGAAGTGCAGCCGTGCGCCAACGGTCAGGCACAGCGTATCCTCGAAGAGGCGCGTGCTTACAAAGAGCGCACCGTACTGGAAGCGCAAGGTGAAGTAGCACGTTTCGCCAAGCTGCTGCCGGAATACAAAGCGGCACCGGATATCACCAAAGAGCGTCTCTATATCGAAACCATGGAACGCGTGCTGAGCCATACCCGCAAAGTGCTGGTTAACGATCGTGGCAACAACCTGATGGTGCTGCCGCTCGATCAGCTGATGCGGGGCGCGAGCAGCGCAGCGCAAGGCGGTCAGAAAGGCGCAAATCTGTCCACGTTACCCGCTTCGCCTGTCAGCAGCGCCAGCCGCAGCGACAAGTTAGCCTACAGTCCAGACAGCATCATGGATCAGCGTCGGGCCAATGCTCTGCGCAACGATACCCAGCGCGAATGGAGAGAGTAATCGATGCGTAAGCCCATAATCGTAGTCATTATTGTTGTACTCGTGGCGCTTTACGCTTCACTGTTCGTGGTGCAGGAAGGCGAGCGCGGCATCGTGCTGCGCTTCGGTAAAGTTCTGCGCGACGATGAAAACAAACCGCAGGTATTTGCGCCGGGTCTGCACATGAAAGTGCCTTTTATCGAAACGGTGAAAACGCTGGATGCGCGTATTCAGACCATGGACAACCAGGCGGATCGCTTCGTTACCAAAGAGAAGAAAGACCTGATTGTCGACTCTTACATCAAATGGCGCATCAGCGACTTTAGCCGCTACTACCTGGCAACGGGCGGTGGTGACGTGTCGCAGGCGGAAGTGCTGCTGAAACGCAAGTTCAGCGACCGTTTGCGTTCTGAGATGGGGCGTCTTGATGTAAAAGACATCGTGACCGATTCCCGCGGTCGTTTGACCACCGACGTGCGTGATGCGCTGAACACCGGTAGCGCTGGCAATGATGATGAAGTCCAGACGCCAGCGGCGGATGATGCTATCGCCAGCGCGGCGGCACGCGTCGAGAGTGAAACCAACAGCAAAGAGCCGGCTATTAACCCTAACAGCATGGCGGCGCTGGGTATTCAGGTAGTCGATGTGCGTATCAAGCAGATCAACCTGCCAACTGAAGTCTCTGACGCGATCTACAACCGTATGCGCGCCGAGCGTGAAGCGGTAGCGCGTAGCCAGCGTTCACAAGGTCAGGAAGAGGCGGAAAAACTGCGTGCCCAGGCGGACTACCAGGTAACCCGTACCCTTGCTGAAGCACAGCGTACTGCACTGATGACGCGCGGTGACGGAGACGCCGAAACGGCAAAACTGTTTGCTGATGCGTTCAGCCAGGATCCCGATTTCTATGCTTTCATTCGCAGCCTGCGCGCCTATGAAAACAGCTTCGGCGATAACCAGGACGTGATGGTGCTCAGCCCGGACAGCGATTTCTTCCGATATATGAAAGCGCCCTCTAACGTGACGCGATAAGAACTGCTATAACCTACAGGCCGACAATGATGTCGGCCTTTTTTGGGGATGGTAAATGAACACAACCATATGGATGGCGCTGGTGTTAGTGTTGGAAGGCTTGGGTCCGATGTTTCTACCGCGCATGTGGGGTCGCATGATTTTAAGGATGGCACAGCTGCCCGATCGTCTTCTGCATCGTTTTGGCGGTGGGTAGTGGTCGCGGGCGTGGTGATTTACTGTATGCTTAGCGCACACAGCGGCGGCTAAATTGTGCTTCGCACACGCGCTTTCCCCAAGATGTTGTAGTGCACAAAACCTAGGCGAAAAATGCGCACAAACGTATGCTAAAAGTGCTGAAAGCCGCAAGATCAGATGGTAGAATCCATTTTTAAGCAATCGGTGATTTTGAAAATGGGTAAGAACGTCGTCGTACTGGGCACCCAATGGGGTGACGAAGGCAAAGGTAAGATTGTAGACCTTCTGACTGAACGCGCGAATTACGTAGTGCGTTACCAGGGTGGCCACAATGCAGGCCATACACTTGTCATCAACGGTGAAAAAACCGTCCTCCATTTAATTCCATCTGGCATCCTGCGCGAGAACATTACCAGCATTATCGGTAATGGCGTAGTACTGTCGCCTGAAGCTCTGATGAAAGAGATGAAAGGTCTGGAAGAGCGCGGCGTATCGATACGCGAACGTCTGCTGATCTCTGAAGCGTGCCCGCTGATCCTGCAATACCATGTTGCAATGGATCTGGCGCGTGAAAAAGCGCGCGGTGCCAAAGCTATCGGCACCACGGGTCGCGGCATCGGCCCGGCCTATGAAGATAAAGTGGCGCGCCGTGGTCTGCGCGTTGGCGACCTCTTCAATAAAGAGACCTTTGCCGTCAAGCTGAAAGTAATTGTCGATTACTACAACTTCCAGCTGGTTAACTACTACAAAGAAGATGAGGTTGACTACGAAAAAGTGCTGAGTGACGTGCTGGCAGTTGCCGACGTGTTGACCAGCATGGTTGTTGATGTCTCCGATCTGCTCGATACCGCGCAGAAGCGCGGCGACCTGATTATGTTTGAAGGCGCGCAGGGCACGCTGCTGGACATCGATCACGGCACCTATCCCTATGTCACCTCGTCTAACACCACCGCTGGTGGCGTGGCGACCGGTTCGGGCATTGGTCCGCGCTGCGTTGATTACGTGCTGGGCATCGTAAAAGCCTACTCTACGCGCGTGGGTGCGGGTCCGTTCCCGACCGAACTGTTTGATGATATCGGTGAGTTCCTGTGCGAGAAAGGCAACGAGTTTGGTGCCACCACCGGCCGTCGTCGTCGTACGGGCTGGCTGGATGCGGTGGCCGTGCGCCGTGCGGTGCAGATTAACTCGCTGTCTGGCTTCTGCATGACCAAGCTGGACGTGCTGGACGGCCTGAAAGAAGTGAAAATCTGCGTGGGCTATCGCCTGCCGGACGGCCGCGAAGTGACCACGACGCCGCTGGCCGCAGAGAACTGGGAAGGCATTGAGCCGATCTATGAATCTCTGCCGGGCTGGAGCGAAACCACTTTTGGCATGAAAACGCTGGAAGGTCTGCCGCAGGCTGCACGCGACTACATCAAGCGCGTTGAAGAAGTCACGGGCGTACCGGTTGATATTATCTCAACTGGCCCTGACCGTAGCGAAACCATGATTCTGCGCGATCCGTTCGACGCATAATCCTGCTCAGGCCGGAGACGTTTCGGCCTCTTTTTCTGCTTATCATCCCTTCGCGCACTCACATGGCCGTCCGGCTGAAAAAAACACACTGTAGTTTTGACACTGGTTTATCATCTACAGTAACCGCAAGCAGGTTTACTATTAAAATCAACCGCAAAGTGGGCGAAGTAAATAAACACGCCATGGGTGATCCACCGAGGTAATTGTGCAGCTGACAAGTTTTACTGATTATGGCCTGCGGCCTTAATTTATATGGCCAGTTTGCCGGAAGGCAAAATGACTAATATTACTGAAGTCACCGAGACCTACGGCGTGTCGCGTAACCACATGGTTAAAATCATCAATCAACTCAGCCGGGCGGGATTTATTGCGGCGACGCGAGGCAAAAATGGCGGCATCCTTCTCGGGATGGACCCGCGTAATATCGTCATTGGCCATGTGGTGCGCAAAATGGAGCCGCTACAGCTCGTAGACTGCGCGAACTGCGCCATTACCCCAGCCTGCCGCTTAAGAAAAGCGCTGAACGATGCAGTACAGCTGTTTCTGCGCGAACTGGAAAGCTACACGCTGGCGGACTTAGTCGAGGGGAATGAACCCTTATACCAAATTTTATTGTCAGAACTGCCGGTGGCAATGAATCTGAAATGACATCGGAGGAACCGCTATGTCAAAAGATCCTTTTCAGGAAAGAGAAGCTGAAAAATACGAAAATCCCATTCCGAGCCGTGAGTTTATTCTGGCTCATCTGGAAAAACGGGAAAAACCCGCCAGCCGTGACGAGCTGGCACAGGAACTGAACCTGACGGACGAAGAGCACCTTGAAGCGCTGCGTCGCCGTCTGCGCGCAATGGAGCGCGACGGTCAGCTGGTGTTCACGCGTCGCCAGTGCTATGCGCTGCCGGAACGCCTCGATCTGCTGCGCGGCAAGGTGATCGGCCACCGCGACGGCTACGGCTTCCTGCGCGTCGAAGGCCAGAAAGACGATCTCTACCTCTCCGCCGAGCAGATGAAAATGTGTATGCACGGCGACGTCATCCTAGCGCAGCCGCTGGGTGCCGATCGCAAAGGCCGTCGCGAAGCGCGCGTGGTGCGCGTGCTGGAGCCGCGTAACAACCATATCGTTGGCCGCTACTTCACCGATGCGGGTGCAGGCTTTGTGGTGCCGGACGACAGCCGTTTGAGCTTTGACATCCTTATCCCACCGGAAGAGACCTTGCAGGCGCGCATGGGCTCGGTGGTGGTGGTTGAGCTGGTACAGCGTCCGACGCGCCGCACTAAAGCCATTGGTAAAGTCGCTGAGATCCTCGGTGACAACATGGGCACCGGCCTCGCGGTCGATATGGCGCTGCGCACCCATGAAATCCCGCACAGCTGGCCGCCAGAAGTCGAAAAACAGGTCAGCAAGCTGAGCGAAGAAGTCCTGGAAGAAGCGAAGAAAGGGCGCATCGATCTGCGCAAGCTGCCGCTGGTGACCATCGATGGCGAAGATGCCCGCGACTTTGACGATGCGGTCTACTGCGAGAAAAAACGCGGTGGAGGCTGGAGTCTGTGGGTCGCGATTGCCGACGTGAGCTACTACGTACGTCCCGGCACGCCGCTGGATGACGAAGCACTGCAGCGCGGCACCTCGGTTTACTTCCCGTCGCAGGTTGTGCCCATGCTGCCTGAAGTGCTTTCCAACGGTCTCTGCTCGCTCAATCCGCAGGTTGATCGCCTCTGCATGGTGTGCGAGATGACCATCTCTGCTACTGGCAAGCTGACCAGCTATAAGCACTACGAAGCGGTGATGAACTCACACGCGCGTCTGACCTACACCAAAGTGTGGAACATCCTGCAAGGCAATCCCGAGCTGCGTGAACAGTATGCGCCGCTGCTGAAGCCGCTGGAAGAGCTGCACAGCATGTACAAAGTGCTGGAGCAAGCCCGCGATGCGCGCGGTGGCATCTCCTTTGAAACCGAAGAGGCGAAGTTCATCTTCAACGCGGAGCGCCGCATTGAGCGCGTCGAGCGTACCGTGCGCAACGACGCGCACAAGCTGATTGAAGAGTGCATGATCCTTGCCAATATTGCCTCGGCGCGCTTTGTCGAGAAGCATCAGGAACCGGCGCTGTTCCGCGATCACGATTTCCCTAGCGACGACAGCATCACCAGCTTCCGCACCGTGCTCAACGAGCTGGGGCTTTCGCTATCTGGCGGCGCGAAGCCGGAGCCGATCGACTATGCCGAGCTGCTGACGCAGATCGCCGATCGTCCCGATGCAGAGATGCTGCAAACCATGCTACTGCGCTCGATGAAGCAGGCGGTCTACGATCCGGAAAACCGTGGCCACTTTGGTCTGGCGTTGCAGTCCTATGCGCACTTTACCTCACCAATCCGCCGCTATCCAGATCTGCTGCTGCACCGCGCGATCAAATATCTGCTGGCGCAGGCCGAAGGCGAGGTTAAAGGCATTACTACGCCGACCGGCGGCTACCACTACGATATGCCGCAGATGTTGCAGCTAGGTCAGCACTGTTCCATGACCGAGCGCCGTGCCGATGAGGCGACGCGCGACGTTGCAGACTGGCTAAAGTGTGACTTTATGCAGGATCAGGTCGGTAATACCTTCAGCGGCGTGATCTCCAGCGTCACCGGTTTTGGCTTCTTTGTGCGTCTGAACGATCTCTTTATCGACGGCCTGGTGCATGTCTCTATGCTGGACAACGACTACTACCGTTTCGACCCTGTAGGGCAGCGCCTGATCGGCGAATCGAGCGGACGCACCTATCGCCTGGGCGATGCGGTGGAAGTGCGCGTCGAGGCGGTGCATCTGGACGAGCGTAAGATCGACTTTGCGCTGATCTCCAGCCAGCGTCAGGTGCGCGGCGAAGGCAAAACCGCACGCGACAAAGCAAAACGTGAAGGCAAAGCGCCGCCGAAGCATCGTCGCCAGATGGGTAAAAAAGGCAACTTCGAACCGAACGAAGCGTTCCGCGACGACAAGTCGAAGCCGGCCAAAGCGAAGAAAGAGGAAAAAAGCAAAAACCCGTCGGAAAAAAACCGTAAAATCGCCGCCGCCACAAAGGCGAAGCGCGCCGCAAAAAAGCAGGCTGACTCCGCATGATGCGTTAACTGACGCTTTCTGCCGCGCAGAAAGCGTCCGCTGAAGTCCTTTCAATTCCTAACTGAGCAGAGATGAGTGAAATTATTTTTGGTATCCATCCCGTGCAGGCGCTGCTGGAGCGCGATCCCCAGCGCTTCCAGGAAGTCTTTATACTCAAGGGTCGCGACGATCGTCGCCTGCAGCCGTTGGTGGCGGCGCTGGAAGCTCAGGGCATCGTTATCCAGCTGGCGAACCGCCAGTGGCTCGACGGCCAGGTCGAAGGCGGCGTGCATCAGGGTATCGTGGCGCGCATCAAGCCGGGCCGCCAGTATCAGGAAGGCGACCTGCCGGATCTGCTGCAAAGTCTGGAAAAACCGCTGCTGCTAGTGCTGGATGGCGTGACTGACCCGCATAACCTCGGCGCCTGTTTACGCAGCGCCGATGCCGCAGGCGTCCATGCGGTGATCGTGCCGAAAGACCGTTCTGCCTCGCTTAATGCCACGGCGAAAAAAGTCGCCAGCGGCGCGGCAGAAAACGTGCCACTGATCCGCGTGACCAACCTAGCGCGCACCTTGCGTCTGCTGCAGGAGTATAACATCTGGGTGGTCGGTACCGCGG
The DNA here is from genome assembly GCA_031332935.1 of Candidatus Pantoea bathycoeliae. Taxonomy (GTDB): domain Bacteria; phylum Pseudomonadota; class Gammaproteobacteria; order Enterobacterales; family Enterobacteriaceae; genus Pantoea; species Pantoea bathycoeliae. Next base: position 51,221 of record JAUHTP010000005.1, read on the forward strand.
GCGAAGCCGATCATACGCTTTATCAGAGCAAGATGACCGGGCCGATGGCGCTGGTCATGGGCGCGGAAAGCGAAGGCATGCGCCGTCTGACGCGTGAGCACTGCGACAAGCTGATCAGCATTCCTATGGCGGGCAGCGTCTCTTCGCTTAACGTCTCAGTTGCCACCGGTGTCTGCCTGTTTGAAGCGGTGCGCCAGCGCGGGGCGTGATCGCCGCCGCAAAACCTCCCTGGTGCCAGGCATAACCGCGCGTCGCTCTCCCATACTTAGCGGGAGACGCATCGTGAGGAGTGGTTATGACCTGGACAACCCAAACGGTTTTTAATCAGCCGCAACCCCTCAGCAACAGCAATCTCTTTCTTTCCGACACGCCGCTGTGCGAAGCACTGGCGCGTGAAGGCGCGGAATGGGATCGCGAGTGGCTGGCGTCCGTTGGCGCGCAGCTCGGCGGCACGGAGTCGCTGGAGCTGGGACGGCTGGCCAACGCTGCACCGCCGGAGCTGCTGCGCTACGACGCGCGCGGCGTGCGCATCGACGACGTTCGTTTTCATCCCGCCTGGCATCTGCTGATGCAGGGCGTCTGCGCCAGCCGCCTGCACAACCTGAGCTGGCAGCCCGACGTGCGCGATCGCGCCATGGTGGCGCGTGGCGCGCGCTTTATTCTCCATGCGCAGGTCGAAGCCGGGACGCTTTGTCCGGTTACCATCACGCACGCCGCGATACCGCTGCTACAGCACTGGCTGCCCGACGCCTTTAGCGGCTGGCGCGACGCGCTGCTCAGCGATCGCTATGACATGCACGCGCAGCCAGTCGACCAGAAGCGCGGCTTGCTGATCGGCATGGGGATGACGGAAAATCAGGGCGGCAGCGATGTGACCCTTAACACCACGCGTGCAGAGCCGCTGGCGGATCGCGCGCCCGGCTCGCTCTGGCGTATCACCGGCCACAAATGGTTCTTTTCCGTGCCGCAAAGCGATGCGCATCTGATCCTTGCGCAGAGTGATAAAGGGCTGAGCTGCTTTTTCCTGCCGCGGCTGCTGCCGGACGGCACGCGTAATGCTATCCGCCTGGAGCGGCTGAAAGATAAGCTGGGCAACCGCGCCAACGCCAGCAGCGAAGCGGAGTTTCAGGACGCCACCGGCTGGCTGCTGGGCGAAGAGGGCGACGGTGTAAGGCTGATACTCAAAATGGGGGGTATGACCCGCTTCGACTGCGCGCTCTGCAGCCACGGCCAGATGCGCCGCGCCTTTTCAGTGGCGCTTTACCATGCGCACCAGCGCCAGGTGCTGGCGGCGCAGGCACTGCAGCTTGAGGGGCAAACGGCGCTGCTGATGCGGCTGGCGCGCGCCTGGTCACAGCCCGCGCAGCCGCAGGAAGTCGCCTTTGCGCGGCTGTTCACGCCAGCGGCGAAATATGTCATCTGCAAGTCAGGCATGCCGTTTGTCGCCGAAGCGATGGAGGTGTTGGGCGGCATTGGCTACTGCGAAGAGAGTGAACTGCCGCGCCTCTATCGCGATATCCCGGTCAACAGCATCTGGGAAGGATCGGGCAATGTGATGTGCCTCGATGTGCTGCGCGTATTGGGCAAGCAGGCTGGCATAGCAGAGATGCTGAACCAGGAATTTGAAGCGGTTAAAGGGATGAACCGTTATTTTGACGCGGCTTGGCGGCAAGTAAAGCTGCGCTTGAACCGCGTGCAGGAGAGCCAGGCGCGGGAAATTATCCAGCGTCTGGTTCTGCTGGCGACAGGCGCGCAGCTGCTGAAATATGCCGAGCCACCGCTGACGGATGCGTGGTGCCAGCGGTGGCTCGACAGTCGCGGGGTCCGTCCGCTGGAAAGTCAAATAGCCGAGCGCTTACTGATGCGCGCCAGCGGTGGGTGACGCGCCGTAAAGGATCGACGTGGCGTACCAGAATCCTAGCGTCACCGTTTCGTCCAGCATAATCACCTGATAGTAAACCGCGCCACGCTGGTTGGCTTCTGCCGCCAGCGCACGCTGCGCGTCATCCGGCGAGCCGCGCACTTGGGTAATGATGCTGCCGAGCATTGGCAGACCGGCGCTCTGCGCACGGTTGATCTCTTGCGCCTGACTGGTGGGCGCTGACGGCGGTTGCGACGTGGTTTGCAACGCTGAGCAGCCGCTCAGCAGCAACGCCATTGTCAGTAAGTAATCGTAACGCATAAGGTTTCCTCCAGAGGGACGGTGAAATAAGTGTAAGTCACCGCCCCAAAAGAGCGTCAGGATTTCAGGTGAAATACGGTGACTAATTGCGTCATATGATGGCCTTTATGACTCAGGTTTTGCGCCGAGGGATCCGCCTACGCCATCAGTTCGCTATTCTCATGCGCTGCGTGCGCTGGTGGACTTCTTCAGGCTGCATCTGTAACCAGGCAGGGCTGGCGGCATACCGTCAGCCCATTGCCTGCGAATATCACCACTGATTCGGCAACCGCTCCGCCGCGCCAGGGCTGGCCTGCGTATTGCCCGGCGCGTCCAGTCGATTAACATAGACATAGCCTGAAGCCGCTTTGCTGCTGTTACTTCTCATCTGCTGCGCACAGTCAGTCTGGCTGGCAAGGGCGGGTGGAGACAGGAAGAGACCCAGTAAAGTGGCGATGACGAACGTTTTCATGTCCGACTCCTCACTGACGGGAACACACTCTTTGACGCCGCGGCATCACTCTCCGCGTCATGATTAAGTTTAGTGCGCGGCGCCACCGATGCCAGACGGCAACGCTGAACACCTTTGTCAGAAATATTGACAGGCCAATATGCAATGCTTTGAATTTAAAGAGTTAGCACAGAAAGCCTCTTTAATTGCCATTTAATCAAATGCGCGCTTGAGTTTAGCGCGCCACTTCAGTATGATTACGCGTCAATTTTTCAGCTGCATTCAGGGGCGCGTTACATTCACAGAATGTTTCACGACCTATAACGTTCCTTGCTTCCGTGGGCCGCAGCTGACCCTGACAGGAGGCTGAATAATCCGCAAGGAGCAATTTTGATGCGTCATTACGAAATCGTATTTATGGTCCATCCTGACCAGAGCGAACAGGTTCCGGGCATGATCGAGCGTTACACTGGTGCTATCACTGGTGCACAGGGCACGATTCACCGTCTGGAAGACTGGGGCCGCCGTCAGCTGGCTTACCCGATTAACAAACTGCACAAAGCTCACTATGTTCTGCTGAACGTAGAAGCACCGCAGGAAGCGATCGACGAGCTGGAAACGAACTTCCGCTTCAATGACGCCGTTATCCGCAGCATGGTTATGCGCGTTAAGCACGCGGTTACCGAAGCATCTCCGATGGCTAAAGCGAAAGACGAGCGTCGTGAGCGCCGCGAAGACTTCGCTAACGAAATCTCTGACGAGTCAGATGCTGGGGATTCTGAAGAGTAATCATCCGTGACGGCCAATCGACTGCGCCTGTCTGGCACCGTGTGCAAGACGCCTGTTCGAAAAGTGAGCCCGTCAGGAATTCCTCACTGTCAGTTCGTGCTTGAGCACCGCTCAGTGCAGGAAGAAGCCGGTTTCCACCGGCAAGCTTGGTGCAGAATGCCAGTGATTATTAGCGGCACGCTTCATCAGGAGATTACTCAACATATAACGGTCGGCACGCAACTCACCCTTGAAGGCTTCATTAGCTACCATCAGGCGCGAAATGGGCAGAGTAAAATGGTGTTGCATGCCGAGCAGATTGAATTGATAGATTCTGGAGACTAGCCAAATGACACGTTATTTCCGTCGTCGCAAGTTCTGCCGTTTCACCGCGGAAGGCGTTCAAGAGATCGATTATAAAGATATAGCAACGCTGAAAAACTACATCACTGAAAGCGGCAAGATCGTACCGAGCCGTATCACCGGTACTCGTGCAAAATACCAGCGTCAGCTGGCTCGTGCTATCAAGCGCGCGCGTTACCTGTCTCTGCTGCCGTACACTGATCGTCATCAGTAATCGGCAACTGTCCATTAACGACTTTAAGAGGATAAGGTAATGCAAGTTATTCTGCTTGATAAAGTAGCAAACTTGGGCAGCCTGGGTGATCAGGTCAACGTTAAAGCGGGCTACGCGCGCAACTTCCTGGTACCGCAGGGCAAAGCTGTTCCTGCTACCAAGAAAAACGTTGAATTTTTCGAAGCTCGTCGCGCTGAACTGGAAGCCAAACTGGCTGACGTTCTGGCTGCTGCCAACGCTCGCGCTGAGAAAATCAATGCACTGGGTTCAGTGACCATCGCCTCTAAATCAGGCGACGAAGGTAAACTGTTCGGTTCTATAGGTACTCGCGACATCGCTGACGCTGTAACTGCAGCTGGCGTTGACGTGGCTAAGAGCGAAGTTCGCCTGCCGAACGGCGTTCTGCGCACCACCGGTGAGCACGAAGTTGACTTCCAGGTTCACAGCGAAGTTTTCGCTAAACTGGCTGTGAATGTAGTTGCTGAGTAATTTTACTCGGTAATGCGAAAAAGCCGGCCTTGTGCCGGCTTTTTGTTTTTGTGGCTGGCTGATGCTTCACAGCCAGAGCGGACTGCTACTGCGCGCGGATAAAGGTGCCATCCGGCTGGCGAGTAAACAGCACCGGGCGGTTCGCGCCATCAACGGTCAGTCCCGTTACCACACCCTGCGCACTCTGACGAATCTTCACCTGCTGTCCACTCTGCAATGCGCTGAGCGGCTGGTCGTTGCCTTCCACCCGTGCCATAGCAAATACGTCGCCCACCGGCAGGTTATTGTCGCGGAACAGCTGCGCCAGCGTCTGGCCTGATGCAATGGTATAGTTGCGCATTCACCCTGAGAATCCGTCTTTGGCGGCTGCGCGTTTTGCTGCGCTGCTTTCTGCTCGTAGATTTCCGCCTGCATCGGCACCTCTTTTTCACCGCTCTGCGTTTGCGGCCGCTCGATCGGGTATTGCGGCGAGCTGGAGGGCCATAAAAATGCCAGTAGCATTACCAGCAGGGCGATAACAATGCCGCGCCGGTGTGCAGGCGGCAGCGGGCTCATCCAGCGAACATCATCCGTAAAGTGCCAAGCTTTACTGAGCCAGCCAGCCAGCCAGCCAGCCAGCCAGCCAGCCTGGCAGGCGGGAAGGCGCATCTGAAGCCATTCGTGAATCCTCCTCAGCGCCAGCGGCGCGCGGCGGTTTAGCGGGCCGCCAGGCGAAGCGTTGGCGCAATGTGCGCAATAGTGTTTGCGGTGCGCGCGTCCTGCGGCGTCGTGGGGCAATTTAGCCCATGTATCTTCTCTTCATTTTGATACCCTAGCAAAGGTTGCCCTCGGCAACGGTTATAGTATGGGCAATGCGGGCACGACATGCCTGCCAGCCTTTAGAAATATGACCTGCTTATTGTTTCTGTTTCGTCAGCAAAAGTCATCTGTGCCGCGCGGGATTTTACGCCAGCGGCGCGCGCTGTTATGCTGCCGGTTCAAATTAGCGAAAGAGACAGGTATCAAGATGAGGACCGCTTCATTCGACAGCATCGAATCACAAGCAAGTTACGGAATCGGTTTACAGGTTGGCCAGCAGTTGCTGGAGTCCGGTCTGCAGGGACTTCAGCCAGAAGCGCTGCTCGCGGGCATGCGCGACGCGCTGGAAGGGAACTCACCGGCGGTGCCGGTTGACGTCGTGCATCGTGCGCTGCGGATAAATGCATTGGCTTTATCACCCGGCGCGGTCTCAAAGCGAATATCGAGCGGCGTGGCGCTTTTGATCGGTGCCAGCCGCCAGTTGTTATCCGCCTGCGGCTGCACTTCGCCATGTGCTTTTGTCTCGGCGCTGATATAGGCCGCGACCACCGCCCGATTCTCATTGGGCGTAGCAAAGGCGATGTACTTGTCCCCGGTGCCAGCAAATTTGCCACCGTAGGCGCGGTAGTTATTGGTCGCCATGAGGAAGGTGGCCTGCGGATCGACTGGTTTACCCTGCAACGTCAGGTTTTTAATGCGCGAGGCGCTGGCATTAATGAGCTGGCATTCACTGTCGTAGCGCGCGGGCTGGGTCACGTCGATCTGGTCATTCACCCCGTCGATCACGTCGAAGTTGTAGGTGCGGAAATCTCAGTTAATCAGCGGCTGCACATCTGTGCGCTGCAGATCGATCTGGTTGAACTGCCCGGCGGAACACTCCAGCCACTCTTTCACCTGTGCGCCGCTGACTTTCATCACAACCAGCGTATTCGGGTAGAGATAGAGATCGGCGGCATGACGGAACGTCAGCGCCCCTTTCTCCACTTCGTTATAGCTGGCGGGAGCGTTCTTGCGCCCACCCGCTTTGAACGGCGCAGCGGCAGAGAGCACCGGCAAGCGGCCGAGATCGGGATCGCCCTGGATAAAGTGCTCCACATAGGCGCGCTGGGCATTATTGACGATCTGTACCGTGGAATTGTCCTGCACCAGCGACGGGTCGCTATACATCACATCCGCGGATTTGCCGATCGGTTTTGCCACGAACTCGCGCGTGGCGCGGTGATCATCCGCCAGCACCTTCACTAGCGCTGGATCTTCCGCCGCCAGCGATTTCTTCTGGACTGCGTCGTAAATCGGCCGCGCCTCGGCTTTGCTGTCGCTGACCTGCCAGCGTCCGCCTTCGTGGTTTAGCACCAGATCGACAACGCCAAGGTGATCGCCCCACATGCCGGGCATCACCGCCGCAACGCCGTTCAGCGTACCTTTTCCAGTATCCGCCCCCTTGGATTGCAGCGAACTCTTTACCCGGGAAAACCGCATGCGCGTGGCCGAAAAGAATCGCGTCGATGCCTGCTATTTGGCTGAGGTAGTAAACCGAATTCTCCGCCATTGCATGGTAAGGCTCGCTGCTAAGGCCAGAATGGGGAATCGCGACGATCACATCCGCGCCCTGCGCGCGCATCTGTGGCACATAGTGGCGTGCTGTTTCGTTGATTTCCTCAACGCGCACCTTGCCCTGCAAGTTGGCCTTGTCCACACCATAATCTGCGGCGGCGCAAAGCCGATGAAACCGATCTTCAGAATCTGGGTATGGCTGTCGCGGTCGGTGACTTCAATCGGTATAATCAGGTAAGGCGTAAACATCGGCTGGCCAGTCTTAAGGTCGATGATATTGGCGTTGACGTAGGGAAAGCGTGCGCCAGCCAGCGCCTTGCGCAGACAGGGCAGGCCATCGGGTTGCCAAGGTTGCCGACGGTGTAGTCCAGCGTATTGAGCGCCTTGTAAACCGGGTGGATCTCGCCCTTTTGCTGCCATAATAGTAGCCAAGCGGGCTGCCCTGGATAATATTGCCGTTATCCACCAGCACGCTGTTTTTCACTTCCTGGCGCGCGGCATGAATCAGCGACGCGGTGCGCACCAGCCCGAATTTTTCGGTCGGCGTATCTTTGTAGTAATCGAAATCCATCATATTGCTGTGCAGATCGGTAGTTTCCAGCAAACGTAAATCAACGGTGGCGGCGTGTAGGGCGGTGGAAAGCCTCAGCGCCAGAAAGGTTATTGTGGGCTTAAACATGCGTGCTCCTGCTGCAAAAAAGGTAAGTCTCTCAAAATAATGTAAAAGAATAATGATGTGTCAGAGGAATACGTGATGGGTTTAACATTTTGTATTGCGAAATAGCTAAAAACAGCGCAGCATAGCGGCGGCTCTCAATCTATGATATTGATATTGATATTGATATTGATATTGATATTGATATTGATATTGATATTGATATT
>JAUHTP010000005.1:59000-90787 GCA_031332935.1 Candidatus Pantoea bathycoeliae
GTTAAGCTATTGACAGTTTACCCTCCGGCAAGCCGGGCGGAAGCAGAGTAGCTGCTAAAATTTAAACGATGTGGCGCACGATAAGGTCGTGCAGTCGCCACTGATAAGGAGGTAAAAAATGTTACAGCAGATTTGCCAGCTGGCGCGCGAAGCGGGTAACGCGATCATGCTCATTTATGAAAAGGAAACGCCGGTAGACGTTTCTCGCAAATCCGACGACTCCCCGGTGACCGCTGCGGATCTTGCCGCGCACGATACTATCCTGCAAGGGTTAAAGCAGCTGACGCCAGAAGTGCCGGTACTGTCGGAAGAAGATCCGCCTTCCTGGAGCGAGCGCCAGCAGTGGCAGCGCTACTGGCTGGTTGATCCGCTCGACGGCACCAAAGAATTTATCAAGCGCAACGGTGAATTCACCGTCAATATTGCGCTGATTGACCAGGGTAAGCCGATCCTTGGCGTGGTTTATGCGCCCGCGCTTGGTGTGCTTTACTCCGCCGCAGAGGGCAAAGCATGGAAAGAAGAGGGCGGGAACAAAACGCAGATCCATGCACAGGAGGCGCGGCCGCCGTTAGTGGTGGTTAGCCGTTCACACGCGGATGACGAGCTGAAAGAGTATCTGAAACAGCTTGGCGAGCATCAGACCATGGGGATCGGTTCATCGCTGAAATTCTGTCTGGTGGCGGAAGGGAAAGCCCAGCTCTATCCCCGCTTCGGGCCGACCAACATCTGGGATACCGGTGCGGGACATGCCGTCGCCATTGCGGCGGGTGCGCACGTCCACGACTGGAAAGGCAAAACGCTGGACTATGCGCCACGTGAATCCTTCCTTAATCCGGGCTTTCGCGTGTCGCTGTTCTAGCCGATTAGGGAGGCGGTGGCCTCCTGTTTTATCTCACTCTTTCAGCAGCCTCCGAACAAGGCCAGTCACCTGCGTCACCTCATTCTGCGTCAGCGCGCCATCCTTCACAAAGCGCACGCTTCCGCTTTTATCCAGCACCATAATGGCCGATCCGGCACCATCAAGCTGCTAGGCGTGCTTCACATTGCCCTTGCTATCGACAATAAACTGCGACCAGGGATACTGTTTTTTATTGCTCTCAATGCTGCTGCGTACAAACATGCCGGTGCCGGGAATCGCATCGTCAGTGTTAACGATAGTGGTGGTCTGATAGCGATCGTGGGGGAACTGTGCGGCCTTGATTGCCTCAATGACAGCGCATTCTTCTCTTTGGCGGATGAGCGCCCAGCGATGTGCTGGATAACGCGTACTTTGCCCGCCAGCTGTGCGCTGTTCCAGCCCTTGTAGCTGAAATCATCCTGTTGGTAGATAAGTTCGCCTTTGTCGTTAACGCCGACCCCAGGGATGCGCTCATTTTGTTTCAGGCTGTGGGCGAAAACCGCGCCAGGCAGTAGTACCAGCGCAAACAGAACACGGGCCATTCGCATTGTGAATCTCTATGGTGATCCGACCAGTTAGTCATTTTCTGCAATAGTAAGCGGGGATGATGCGCCTGTCTTGTTAAGGTTTCAGGATTGTTATTTATGCCACAATTTCTTAACAAGTTTGGATTTATACTGTGTTGGTACAACCAGATAACAGAGTGTTCTGTAATGATGTGTAAACTCAGTAAAAAAGTTCAGTTACCGGAAAATTATCCACGCTAAGTCTTCTATAGTTTACGCACAATTTGCGCTTCATGGGCTCGTACCTAATTTGGCAACGGCGAAGCGTACTTATCGATATTAAGGAGTCAGGCAGTATTAAGATCTTTCAGCGTTATAATCCACTGCAAATAGCGAAATACGTAAAACGTTGTTCAAAGGACTGATGCATATCAAGGACGTAGGCGCGTTTGAGTTTGATAAAGGTAAAGTGTTGATCCCGCGCGTTAAGGACAAACAGCACCTGAGTGTGATGTGCGAAATTAATCGTCAGGTACTGCGCCTCCAGGCGGAGTTCAACTGATAAAAAGGGCGACGCTGGTGCCCTCTGATTTTCTACTCTTCCACTTCGGCAGATTTTGCCACATTCAACACAGGCGAGCGGTTGTCAATCCGCGTCACCAGCAGCTGATCGATACGATAACTGTCAATATCCACCACTTCGAACTTATAGCCCGCGAACTTGACGAAATCAGTACGTTTTGGGATTTTGCGCAGCATATACATCATAAAGCCGCCAATGGTTTCATAGTTGCCTGACTGCGGGAAATCGTCGATATCCAGCACGCGCATCACGTCGTTAATCGGCGTGCCGCCTTCTACCAGCCAGGAGTTTTCGTCACGGGCCACAATCTGCTCTTCCAGTCCCTGACCGACCAGATCGCCCATTAACGTGGTCATCACGTCATTCAGCGTGATAATGCCCACCACCAGCGCGTATTCATTCATGATCACCGCGAAGTCTTCGCCTGCGGTTTTAAAGCTCTCCAGCGCTTCTGACAGCGTCAGCGTATCTGGCACGATAAGCGCCCCCGGATCTGCACACCGCTGTTGAGCGCCATACTCTGATTGCCCAGCACGCGCAGCAGCAGCTCTTTTGAGTCGACATAGCCGACGATATGGTCGATGTCGCCGTCGCATACCAGAAACTTAGAGTGCGAATGCTGGGCGATTTTGCCCTTCAGCGTGGTCTCTTCTTCGCGTAAATCGAACCAGATCACGTTCTCGCGCGATGTCATGGAAGAGGGAACGGTACGGGACTCCAGCTAAAACACGTTCTCAATCAGCTCATGCTCATGCTTGCGCAGTACGCCGGCTAGCGCGCCCGCTTCTACCACCGCGTAAACATCGTCAAAGGTGATGTCGTCTTTAACGCACCATCGGCGTCTTGAACACGCGGAAAAAGACGTTCGCAAGGCCTTTGAACAGCCACACCAGCGGGCTAAACACCAGCAGGCAGAAACCCATCGGATTGATGATACGCAGCGCAATGACTTCCGGCGCAATCATGCCGACGCGCTTTGGCGTCAGATCGGCGAACAAAATAAAGAAGCTGGTCATGATGATGAAAGAGCAGATAAAGCTGAGCTGGTCGGCAATCACCGGTTCCATAAAGCGGCTAAACAAGCAGCTGAAGGCGGGCGAGAAGGCTGCATCGCCAACGATACCGCCGAGAATCGCGACCGCGTTCAGGCCGATCTGCACAACGGTAAAGAAGGTGCCGGGCGTTTCCTGCATCTTCAGCACGCGCTGCGCGTTGATATTGTCCTCATCGGCGAGCAGTTTAAGTTTGATCTTGCGGGCGGCCGCTAGCGAGATTTCCGAAAGAGAAAAAAAAGCGCTGATAACAATCAGTAGTAAGATGACAAGGAGCTATCTAACATAGGTTTTCCAAAGGGTTATCCACTTGTCATTTTGGGCTTGGGCAGCGCACGGAAAGAGCGTACCGCTTGTACTCACCTCTCAGTCTGGACTATCCGCGCCCAAAATGTCTGCACCTCGTCGACACGGCGTCACCGCGCCGGGGCAGAAATAGAGCAGGCTACGCCTGCAGCAGCTCACTGAAGGCCGCCAGAGACGCAGCTAGCCTGTTTAGGCTCAGATTAGTCTGAGTGGCGCATGCTAATGCTGCGCAACGGTTGTATCGATCCGGTCATTTGCTGACAATGGAACACTATTTGGCTTAGTTAACGTTTTTCGCAGCCGCAGGCCGCATTGAGCGGCTATGATGATGACTGCGTCGATGCGATGTTTTTATCCAGGGATTACAACTACGCCCCGCGGAATAGGGGTCGGCATGATTAACAGGAGTACGCGTGCCACGAATTCACGTCTGTTTTATGACCTGCCTGCTGGCCGCCGTGCCGGTTGCTGAGGCAGCGAAAGTGCGCCTTGAGGTGCAAGGCTTAACCGGGGATCTCAATAAAAATGTGCGCGCGCGCCTTTCGACCATCGGTGCCGATGAAGTCTCTAACGATGGCCGCTTTCGCGCGCGCGTTTCAGAGGCGATTGAGCAAGGGCTGAAAGCGCTCGGCTACTACGAGCCCGATATCGATTTTGAAGCGCGTCCTGCGCCTGCGCAGGGCGGACGCCCGGTGCTGATTGCGCATGTTAAACCGGGCGAGCCGGTAAAAATCGCAGGCAGCACCATCGTGCTGGAAGGCGACGCGCTGCGCGATCCTGACTACCATGCCTGGGTAGAAGAGGGCACGCCAAAAAAAGGCCGGCAGCTCAACCACGGCGAATATGAGAAATTTAAAAGCGGCTTCTCGAACTTGGCGCTGCGTAACGGCTATTTCGACGGCAACTTCAATAAGAGCCAGCTCGGCGTGTCGGTTGAGCGGCGTGAAGCTTTCTGGGATATCGACTACGATAGCGGCCAGCGCTACCGCTTCGGCGACGTCAGTTTTACCGGCTCGCAGATCCGCGAAGAGTATCTGCAAAACTTGGTGCCTTTTCACCATGGCGACTACTACAGCTCACACGATCTGGCCGAGCTGAACCGCCGCCTTTCTGCCACTGGCTGGTTTTACTTGGTGGTGGTTGCGCCAGAATTCTCGCAGGGACGTAAAACCAAAGTGCTACCGCTTAATGCGGTGGTCTCACCGCGTACTGAAAATACCATTGAGACCGGCGTGGGCTACTCCACCGACGTTGGGCCGCGTTTGAAAGCGACCTGGAAAAAGCCCTGGGTAAATGACAGCGGCCACAGCCTCGCGGCCAGCGCCTATCTCTCAGCACCAGAACAGCAGCTCGACCTGAGCTATAAAGTGCCGCTGCTGAAAAGCCCGCTGGGGCAGTATTACATCTTCTCGGGCGGCCTCAAGCGCACCGATCTGAACGACACCAAAGCCGACACCACCACGCTTGGCGTTTCGCATTACTGGGAGAACAGCACCGGCTGGCAGAAGGCGATTAACCTGCGCTGGAGCCTCGATCACTTTACTCAGGGCAGCGTGACCAACACCACCATGCTGCTCTACCCAGGCGTCAGCCTCAATCGCACCCGTTCGCGCGGCGGCCTGATGCCGACGTGGGGCGACTCGCAGCGCTATTCCGTGGATGTTTCCGATACCACCTGGGGCTCTGACGTCGACTTCCTGATTTTGCAGGCGCAGAACGTCTGGATCCGCACGCTGGCAGACAAGCACCGCTTTGTGGTGCGCGGCAATCTCGGCTGGATTGAAACCAACGACTTCGACAAAGTGCCACCAGACCTGCGCTTCTTTGCGGGCGGCGACCGCAGTATTCGTGGCTACAAATACAAGGATATTCCACCGCGCGACGATGACGGCAAGCTCACCGGTGCCTCGAAGCTCGCCACTGGCTCACTGGAATACCAGTACAACGTTATCGGCAAATGGTGGGGCGCGGCCTTTATTGATTCGGGTGAAGCGGTCAACGACATCAAACAGAGCAATTTCAAAACTGGCGCAGGCTTTGGCGTGCGCTGGGCGTCACCGGTCGGACCGATCAAGCTTGATATTGCCCGACCCATTGGTGACAGCAAGGAGCATGGTTTGCAATTCTATATCGGACTGGGGCCTGAACTATGAAGCTATGGGAAAAGGTCTTGATCGGCGTACTGATTTTTCTGCTGCTGTTGGGCGGCGTTGCGTTCCTGATTGGCACCACGCCAGGTTTGCATCTGGTACTGAACGGCGTGGCGCGCTGGGTGCCGGGCTTATCGATCAAGCAGGTGGATGGCGGCTGGCGTAACCTGACGATCAGCGGGCTGCGCTATGAAATGCCTGGCGTCAGCGTTGATGCGGGCACGTTCCATCTGGCGGTCGACCTTAACTGCCTGCTGCACTCATCGGTATGCGTGAACGATATTGCGCTGAAAGATGTCAACGTGCTGGTCGACAGTAAGAAGATGACGCCAGCGCAGGAAGCGCCGCCGGAAGAGGAGAGCGGCAGCGGTAATCTCAGTACGCCTTATCCGATTACGCTGCGCCATCTCGGCCTGCACAACATCAATGTGAAAGTCGACGACACGGCGATTTCCCTGCTCGATTTCACCACCGGCCTGCAATGGCAGGATCGCGCGCTAACGCTTAATCCAACCCATATCCAGAGCCTGCTGGTGGCGTTGCCGAAAGCGGCAGACGTCGCCAACAAAGAGGTGGTGCAGCCGGAAGTGCAGCAGCCACAGCCGGACGAAAAGCCGCTGGGTGAAACCCTACAGGCGATGTTCGCCAGACCGCTGTTGCCGGTTCTGCCCGATTTTCGCCTGCCGCTGGATATCGATGTGCAGGAGATCCTCGGCGAGCAGCTGCGCATTACCGACGATACCGACATTGCGGTGAATCGCCTGTTGCTGAAGGCGAAAACTGCCGACCGCCGTCTACAGCTGCACACGCTGGACGTCGATTCTAACTTCGGCCAGCTTAACGGCAGCGGCGAAGCGACTCTGGCGGACAACTGGCCGGTAAATTTCACGCTCAACGGCACGGCGAATGTCGATCCGCTGAAAGGCGAAAAGATCAAACTGGATCTGAACGGCGCAATGCGCGACGAGCTGAAGCTGTGGCTGAATCTTTCTGGTCCGGTACGCGCACAGCTCGACGCTGCAACGCAGCTGGCGGTGGCTGGTTTGCCGCTGTCGCTGCACCTGACCAGCCCGCAGTTGCGCTGGCCGCTGACCGGCGCGGTGCAGTATCAGGCGGATAACCTCGACTACCAGTTCAAAGGCAAAGCCACCGACTATGTGATGTCGATGCGTACGGCGGTGAAAGGCGAAAGCGTGCCGCCTGCCACCATCGCGCTGGATGGCAAAGGCAACGTCGAGCAATTCAACCTCGACAAACTGCGCATCGGCGCGCTACAGGGCAATGTCGATCTGACGGCGCTGGTGGACTGGAGCAAGGCCATCAGCTGGCGCAGCGAGCTGACGCTCTCCGGCATCAACACCGCGCGCCAGTATCCAGACTGGCCAGCGAAGCTGGACGGCAAAATCGCCACGCGCGGCAGCCTCTACGGCGGCAGCTGGCAGATGAGCGTGCCGCAGCTACAACTTAAGGGCAACGTCAAACAGAACGCGGTCAGCGCCAAAGGCTCACTGAAGGGCAACAGCTACAACCAGTGGGATATCCCAGGCGTGAAAATCGTGCTGGGCCGCAACAACCTGGATGTGAAAGGCTCGCTGGGCGACACGCTCAATCTTGATGCCACTATTGATGCGCCCCATCTTGATAACGCCTTACCGGGGCTGGGCGGCGTTGCGAAAGGCACCATCAAGGCGCGCGGCACGCTACAGGCACCACAGCTGCTGGCCGATCTCAACGCCGCCGGGCTGCGCTGGCAGCAGCTGCAGATCCGCCGCTTCACGCTGGACGGTGACGTGCGCTCCAGCGATCAGGTGGCTGGCAAGCTACAGCTACGCGTCGAACAGCTGAAGCAGGATGCGCTCAACATCAGCCTGCTGACGCTCAACGCCGACGGCAATGAAAAAGCGCATCAGCTGAAACTCAACGTGCAGGGTGAGCCGGTTTCCGGCCAGCTGGCGCTCAACGGCAGCTTTGACCGCCAGCAGCAGCGCTGGCAGGGCACGCTTAACAATACGCGCTTCGACACGCCGGTAAGTGAATGGCGGCTGACGCGCGCAATGGCGATCGACTACCTGAATGCGAAGCAGACCGCGACTATCGGGCCGCACTGCTGGCAGAACCCTAACGCGCAGCTCTGCGTGCCGGAGCCGGTTGAGGCAGGCCCGAGCGGCCACGCGCACATCGAACTCAACCGTTTCGACCTGGCAATGATCAAGCCGTTCCTGCCTGATGAAACCCAGCTGGCTGGCGTATTCAGCGGCGACGCGCGCGTGAACTGGACGGCGGACGGTGCGCTGCCGACCGGCACCGTCTCGCTGAAGGGCAACGGCGTGAAGGTCAGACAGGATGTGCAGGGCAATACGCTGCCGATCGACTTCAGCACCCTAAACCTCAACGCGGCACTGCGTAACGGCCGCGCCGATCTCGACTGGCTGATCCGCATCGCCAATAACGGCCAGCTTGACGGTAATGTACAGGTAAGCGATCCGCAGAACCGCCGTACGCTGGGCGGCAACGTTAATATCCGCAATATCTCGCTGGCGATGCTCAATCCGGCGCTGATTCAGGGTGAGCAGATCAAGGGCACGCTGAACAGCAACCTGCGCCTTGGCGGCAGCGTGAAGCAGCCGCAGATCTTCGGCCAGCTTGGGTTGCAGGGTGTCGACGTTGACGGCAACTTTATGCCGGTCGATCTTACCTCTGCGAACCTGAACATGGTGTTCAACGGTATGAGCTCGACGCTCAATAGCTTGGTACAGACCGCGCAGGGTAATATCAACCTTAACGGCAATGCGGACTGGAGCCAGCTAGAAAACTGGCGCGCGTGCATCGCCGCACAGGGCAGCCGCGTACGCGTTACCGTGCCGCCGATGGTGCGCATGGATGTCTCACCGGATCTGGTATTTGAAGCGACGCCTGCGGCCTTCAGCTTGGATGGCAGGGTGGATATTCCCTGGGCGCGTATCACGGTGCAGGAAGTGCCAGAGAGCGTCACGGGCGTCTCGTCGGACGAAGTGCTGCTGGATAAGAATCTCCAGCCAATTCAGCCGAAAACCGCCGGGATCCCGATCAACAGCAACCTGGTGATCCATGTAGGCAACGATGTGCGCCTGTCAGCCTTTGGCCTGAAGGCGAAGCTGAACGGCGACCTGAAAGTGGTGCAGGACAGAACCGGGCTGGGCCTGAACGGCCAGATCAACATCCCGTCTGGCCGCTTCCACGCTTACGGTCAGGATCTCATCGTGCGTAAAGGCGAACTGCAGTTTGCCGGCCCGCCGGACCAGCCCTATATTAACCTGGAAGCGATTCGTAACCCGGAAGCGACCGAGGATGAAGTCACCGCTGGCCTGCGCGTCACAGGTCTGGCCGATGAGCCGAAGGTGGAAATCTTCTCCGACCCGGCAATGTCGCAGCAGGAGGCGCTTTCTTGTTTGCTGCGCGGTCAAGGATTAGGCGCTGACGGTGACAGTAACGCATTAACCTCAGCGTTAGTCGGACTGGGGGTTGCACAAAGTGGGCAGGTTGTGGGTAAAATCGGGGAGACGTTTGGCGTCAGCAATCTTGCCCTTGATACCACTGGAGTTGGCGACAGCCAGCAGGTGCAGGTGAGCGGTTATGTGCTGCCGGGTCTACAAGTAAAATATGGTGTTGGCATTTTCGATTCACTGGCGACCTTGACCTTGCGTTATCGCCTGATGCCCAAACTCTATTTGGAAGCCGTATCAGGTGTGGATCAGGCTCTTAATGTGCTCTATCAGTTTGAGTTTTAGCAATGCGAATAATTGTCTACGGCAGTTTACGGCGCAAACAGGGAAACAGTCACTGGATGACGAATGCGCAATGGCTGGGGGATATGCAGATTGAGGGCTATGAGCTCTACAGTCTCGGCCATTATCCGGGCGTGATCCCGGGCGAAGGAACCGTCTATTGTGAAGTTTACCGCATCGACGCCACCACGCTGGGTGAGTTGGATGCATTGCGCACTAAGGCTGGAGAGTACAAACGCCAGCTAATGCAGACGCCTTATGGCAGCGCATGGCTCTATGTCTACCAGCGTCCGGTAAAGGGACATCAGCGCATTGCCAGCGGCGACTGGCTACAGCGCGACGATCCTCCGTCAGACGCATAAACAAAAACACCGTCCAGAGGACGGTGTTTTTTTATCGGCTGCGGCAGATTATTTCTGCTTCGCGCGCTCGAAAGAGGAGATGATTTCAGCTTTCGCCGCTTCGGCGTTATCCCAGCCTTCCACTTTCGCCCATTTGCCTTTTTCCAGCGCTTTGTACTGCTCGAAGAAGTGGGTGATCTGCGCACGCAGCAGTTCCGGCAGGTCGTTCACATCTTTAATGTGATCGTACTCTTTGGTCAGCTTGGTGTGCGGTACGGCAACCAGTTTGGCATCTTCGCCAGAATCGTCGGTCATCTTTAGCACGCCAACCGGACGGCAGCGGATCACGGAGCCCGGCTGCAGCGGATACGGGGTCGGAACCAGCACGTCAACCGGATCACCATCCAGCGACAGTGTGTGGTTGATATAGCCGTAGTTGCACGGATAGAACATCGCCGTAGACATGAAACGGTCCACGAACAGGGTGCCAGAATCTTTATCAACTTCGTATTTGATCGGATCGGCGTTGGCCGGGATCTCAATGACAACGTAGATATCTTCTGGCAGTTCTTTACCTGCAGGCACCTGGTTCAAACTCATCGGGCATTCCTTCAATAGTCATATGTTGAGTGTCGGCTATTATAGCCAACTGACTCTGAAAGTATGCCCCAATTTTGACCTTTCGGAATGCTCCACGCCTTACTTTGCGGCGACAAACAGCGAGACAATCCCCGCAGCAATCAGTGGTCCGACCGGCACGCCGCGAAAGAAGGCCACTCCAATCACCGTGCCGATTAATAAGCCACCAATCACCGAGGGCTGCACGCTCATAAAGCTGACGCCGCGACCGCCCAGCTAGGCAACAAAAATCCCGACCAGAATGGCCACAATCGATTGCCAGTGAACAAAAGACTTTAGCAGCGACGAGGCGGGAAGTGAGCCGCTGGCGAGCGGCGCCATCACCGCCACCGCCAGAATAATAATGCCGAGCTGAATACCCTGCTTCTCAACGTAGGGAAAAAACTGCGCCAGTGGGGTCAGTTTCATCGCCAGCAGGATCAGAATAGAGATCGTCACCGCGCTGTTATGCACAAAATAGCTCAGGACCGCGAGGCCGATAAGGATAAGAGTAGAGGCATACGCAGCCATAATTTCTCCCTGAAGACACGCAGATACGTTGACATGCGCCAGCGCGTGAGCCACTGTTTATCAACAATCACTATCGCTGGCGCAACTGCCTTTATTCAGCGACTGCAACATCAGCGCCTGATTGCGTACCAGATCGACGCCCTGCGCGGCGACAGATATCTGCACCATTGGCCTTGCGTGCGGTGAAAGAAGCAGCGCTCGCCGCCTGCCAGCTATTGCGATACGCCAGCCACTGACGCTGTGCGCTGCGCAGTTTGGTTTTAGGCTCACCGGTTAGCGTCTTCATCAGCTGGTTATAGTGCCTATTCATCTCGCCATCCCACGCTTGGCTGGCGCTTCCGTAGCACGTCACCATCGCCACGGTGGTGGCCGCGCCGCTGAGACACTGCTCCAGCGCATGATCAATCGGGCTCTGCTGCGCCAATACCTTTTTTCATCCTGTAAATTCTTATTAAGAGAGATTAAGCGTGCACGATCGTCAGGGAAATGACCATCAACGCCGGTAAAGTTTCGCTGCGCAATTGCCGATAACTTGTACGTTTTAGGGCTGCTGGTTCTATAAGCAAACGGAAAAAAACATCATGAAAAAGCTCTCACTACGCACAGAATTATTAGCATTACTCGCCTTTATGACGCTGCTGCTGGCGATCAGCGTGATGGGCATCATTGCCATCAATAAAGGAAATCAGTCACTGGATGTTATTAACCGCATTCAGGGTATCGAACTCAACGCGCTTTATCAAAGCAATAGCGAGCTGATGCGCGCGCGCGCCACCTCCGCGCTGACGGTGCGTAAAATAGAGATTGGCTTGCTGGAAGAAGGCACGACCGCCGCAAAACAGGCGCAGCCGGACGTCCAGGATTCGCAGCGGAATATGAAAGCTTTTGTCGCCGCCGGAACGGTAACGGCGCACGGCAAAAAGCTGGCTGATGACATCGTGTCGACCTACAATGTCTATCTGGGACAGGGCATCAAACCGATCATGGATGCGCTGGAAAAACAGTACACCGATGAATATTACGCCGTGCTGGAAGGCAACCTCGCCACGCTGGCCCTGAACTACAGCAATGCAGTCTCGGCGTTCGGTGCCTATGCCGATCATGTCACTGCTACGCAGCTGGCGCAGGCGGCACATAACGAAATGCTGATGAAGGCGCTGATCGATACGGCGCTGACGCTGCTGCTGTTCGTGTTCGCTTGGGTGCTGATGCGCCGCGTGCTGTTGTAGCCGCTGGATCGCGCCATCGGGCATCTGGAACAGGTGGCGGTGGGCGATAATGAACTGGGCCGCCTTAGGCGAGATGCAGCAGGCGCTGCGCGCGCAGGTGAGCCAGGTGCGTGAAGCCAGCCTGCAAATTGACGTCGGCAGCCGTGAGCTGGCGGCGGGGAACGTGCATCTTTCCCAGCGCACTGAGGAGTCAGCGGTTTCGCTGGAACAAACGGCAGCCAGCATGGAGCAGCTTACCGCTACGGTACGCCTCAACGCCGCCAATGCGCAGCAGGCTAACACGCGGGCAAACAGCGTATCGAATACCGCCGATCGCGGCGCGGAAGTGGTGTGCTATGTAATGGAGAAGATGCAGGAGATCACAGACAGCGCCAGGCGCATCGGCGACATTCTCGGCGTGATCGACAGCATCGCCTTCCATACCAACATCCTGGCGCTCAACGCGTCGGTGGAAGCCGCGCGGGCAGGCGAACAGGGACGCGGATTTGCAGTAGTGGCAAACGAGGTGCGGACCTTGGCACAGCGCAGCGCCAATGCGGCGAAGGAGATCCGTGGGCTGATTGCGGAGTCGCAAACGCGGGTAAAAGAGGGCAGCGATATGGCCACGCGCGTGGGCGAAACCATGGATGAGATCTCCAGCGAGGTGATGCGCGTCACGGCATTAAATGAAGGAGATCTCAATGGCGTCCGACGAACAGAGCCGGGGCATTGAGCAGGTAAATCAGGCGGTGACGCAGATGGATGAAGCGGCGCAGCAGAATGCGGCGCTGGTAGAACAAGCGACGGCGGCAACGCAGCATCTGCAATCGACGGTGTCGCTGTTCCGGCTGGAAACGGCGTAAAAGAAAAGGGCGCGCTCATCGCGCCCTTACTGTCTTGCTTACTGCGCCGCGTCGGGATACCCGCGCAGGAAACGCTCCACATCATCGACCATCGCATCGTTGCCGCAGAAGAACGGGCAGCGCTGGTGCAGGGTTTCCGGCTGGATGTCGAGAATACGCTTCGCGCCGTCGCTGGCTTTACCGCCCGCCTGTTCAGCGAGGAACGCCATCGGGTTGCCTCATACAGCGGGCGCAGCTTGCCGTTCGGGTGGCTGGCGGTGCTCGGATAGAGGTAGATACCACCTTTCAGCAGGTTGCGGTGGAAATCTGCCACCAGCGAGCCGATATAGCGCGAGGTATAAGGACGGGGCGTGTCATGATCCTCTTCCTGACAGAACTTCAGGTATTTCTTCACGCCCTGCGGGAAACGAATATAGTTGCCTTCGTTAATCGAGTAGGTGTAGCCCGTTGGCGGGTAAGCCATACGCTCGTGGCTCAGGCAGAAAACACCGAGCGACGGATCGTAGGTAAAGGCGTGTACGCAGCAGCCAGTGGTGTAAACCATCATGGTTGAGGAGCCATACACTACATAGCCTGCGGCAACCTGCTTGCTGCCTGGCTGCATAAAGTCAGCTTCGGTGACCGGCGTACCTGGTGCGCTGACGCGGTGATAGATAGAGAAGATGGTGCCGACAGAGACGTTGACGTCGATATTGGAAGAGCCGTCCAGCGGATCCATCAACATATTTACTGTGTTCTACCCCTTCGAAGATTACGAATTCGTCTTCTTCTTCCGATGCAATCCCTGCCACGATGCTACGCGCTTTCAGCGCCGCTTTGAGCTTCTCGTTCGCGAACAGATCCAGCTTCATCTGCTGTTCGCCCTGAACGTTTTCAACGCCGCTGGAACCGAGAATATCGACCAAACCGGCTTTGTTGATGTCGCGATGGATAATTTTCGCGCCCAGTTTGATAGCGGAAATCAGCGCCGTCAGTTCACCTGTAGCGTGAGGAAAGTCGTGCTGTTTCTCGACGATAAATTCGCCTAACGTTTTCATAACACATTCCCTGAATCTTCGATGGAGTGGCAGCCTGCCTGGCAAACCGCCAACGTTTGCGTACGCAGTTTAGCCGATTGAACTTCAAAAAACATAGTCCTAATCCCTTTCTTAAGTCTGCGAGCGGGGTTACACTGTGCGCCGAACTTTTGAGTAATGGATCATGTTATGCGCATTCATATCCTTGGGATATGCGGCACCTTTATGGGCTATGGGCGTTCTGGCAATGCTGGCACGTTCCCTTGGCCATCAGGTGACCGGTTCGGACGCCAACGTTTACCCGCCTATGAGCACGCTGCTTGAGCAGCAAGGCATTGAACTCACTGAAGGTTACGATGCCTCACAGCTCGATCCCGTGCCGGATCTCGTTATCATCGGCAATGCGATGACGCGCGGCAACCCCTGCGTTGAGGCGGTGCTGGAACGCAACATTCCCTATTTGTCTGGTCTGCAGTGGCTGCATGACTTTGTACTGCGCGATCGCTGGGTTGTGGCCGTAGCAGGAACCCACGGCAAAAAAAACACTTCTGGTATGGTAGCTTGGATACTTGAGTCGTGCGGACTCGAGCCTGGCTTTATCATCGGTGGCGTGCCGGGCAACTTCGACGTCTCGGCAAAATTAGGACAAAGTCCATTCTTCGTGATCGAGGCGGATGAGTATGACTGCGCCTTCTTCGACAAACGCTCCAGGTTTGTTCACTACTGCCTACGTACGCTTATCCTCAACAACCTTGAGTTCGATCACGCGGACATCTTTGACAATCTGCGCGCCATCCAGAAGCAGTTCCACCATCTGGTGCGCATCGTACCGGGCCAGGGCAAGATTCTGCTGCCGGAGCACGATCACAACATCAAGCCGGTGATGGCGACGGGCTGCTGGAGCGAGCAGGAGGGCGTCGGCGAAGGTGGCTACTGGCAGGCGAAAAAGCAGGTACCCGATGCGTCACACTGGGACGTGCTGCTCGACGGCGAGAAAGTTGGCGAGGTTGGTGGGCGAGCACAACATGCATAACGGCCTGATGGCGATTGCTGCGGCGCGTCACGTCGGCGTGAAGCCAGAAGATGCGGCGCAGGCGCTGGGCAGCTTTATCAAGGCGCGCCGCCGTCTGGAGCTGCGCGGTGACGTAAACGGCATCAAGGTGTATGACAATTTCGCCCATCATCCGACGGTGATTCTGGCAACCCTGTCCGCGCTACGCAGTAAAGTAGGCTGCCGTGCGCGCATCCTGGCGATATTGGAGCCACGCTCCAATACCATGAAGATGGGCGTGAGCAAAAACGCTCTGGCACCGTCGCTAGCTCGCGCGGATGAGGTGTTCTTGTTCCAGCCGCACCATATTCCGTGGCAGGTCTCCGACGTCGCCGAAGCCTGCATGCCGTCAGCGTACTGGAGCGCCGATATTGATACGCTGGTGGAAATGGTGGCGAAAACCTCGCAGCCGGGCGATTCAATTCTGGTGATGAGCAACGGCGGGTTCGGCGGTATTCATCAGAAAATGCTGGACAGACAGCGCCCGGAACAGGGCGATTTTTTATATTAACAATACTTTATTTACGGCTTAATTTAACGCCTGTGCAAACACACCGCATATTTTTGAAATTGATTCCTTCACTCTTTCGATTATTGCCATATTAATGAAATCCCTGTCTAAAACAGCAAGGATTGCAGCAATAATTCCTAGCATCGTTTGGTTGCCGCATAAATTATAAACAGCCTTCCCGTTAGATAAATAACCGGTGTTTATGATGTCTTAATTCCAGTTCTGGCACGCATGTTAAATATAAGTTAAATATAAAGATGATGGATGTTATGGATATACACGGAATATTCCATCTGCCTTCTTCGTTTAAATAAGTGTGTTATTATGGGAAAGAATAAGCTACTGCATACTGTTCTGGGAATGACGGTACTCTTCAGTTCGGCTGCCGTGCTGGCGACCGCAACGGTTGACTACCGCCATGAATACCGCCTGCGTGACTGTACGCACTACGATAAACTCGGACTGAGCACCACATTGCCGGATGATATGTTTCTTGGCGTAGAGACAAAATTTAAAACTGGCGGTGCCGATCCCAAAGATAAATACTATAACGATACGGTGTTAAACGTAGTTGAGGTGATTTTCCTCAAATCATATTATTTTGGTAACTGGACCCTTTCACCTTTTATCCAGCCAGAGTTTAATTCTGCGCGTACCGAATGGAAATTCGGCGTAGCGCCCTGGTATAAAATTAATGACCAATGGTCTCTCGGCGGCCTTTATCGGCCTGAACTCACCGAATATGCGCACGAAGATAAATGCCGCACCGGCGGCATTGATTATTGCGATACCAACCGGCATCGTACTGCAAACCGTTTTGATATCTATCTGCGCAATAAAATGGATAGGCTGACCACCACTTATAAGCTGGTCTACAAACATGCGGATGCAAAACTGTTTGCCAATAAGCATGACGATTATGAAAAGGAGCTACAGTTCGACTATGCGGTCGGCAACGATCGCGTCTGGGTTCCTTATGTCACCTTTGGTGATATTGGCCGTTCAGCCACCTCCAGCGAGCGCCAGCTGCGCCTGCGTGCCGGTATCCTCTATATCTATCGCTAATGCTGATACAGGCGGGCAGTGATGCCCGCCTTGATGTGGCTTAACTCTCCGCCAGCTCACGTAAATACTGGAAAATCAGACGCGAGGATTTCGGCGGCTTATTGCCCGCTTTCTCTTTCTGCGCGTTGCGGATCATACTACGCAGCTGCTGGCGGTCGGCGTGCGGATAAAGGGTAATCACCTCATTCATCGCCTCGTCGCCCTGTTCGATCAGGCGATCGCGCACCGCTTCCAGCTTGTAGAACAGCGCAACCTGCTGCTGGTTATGACGGTTCTTCAGCTTATCCAGCGCCTGGCGGATCGGGTCAACGTCACGAGAGCGCAGCATTTTGCCGATCAGCTGTAGCTGGTGGCGGCGGCCCTCTTTCTTGATGCGCTGTGCCAGCTCGATAGCGGCCAGCAGGTCTTTATCAAGCGGGATCTTCTCTAGGGCGTTCTTGCCCAGATCGACCAGTTCGGCACCCAGGCGTTTTAGCTCTTCAGCGTCGCGTTTAATTTCGCTTTTACTGACCCAGATAATCTCTTCATCTTCTTCTTCCTGATTATCCGGTACATCGTCGAGCCACTCATCGGGCTGTTTGGTCATTTTCTGGGCTCCCCTAAAAAAGAGGCTAATCCTATCAGTTTATCGGGTGACTGCGAAATTGTTCTCTGACTCTGATAGACTCAAAACTTTCATACATAAGATTGGACGGCAGGCCGATGAACGTATCTACTCAGGTTGCAGAACAGCGAAAAGTGTTGGAACAGGCAGTGGCGCAGGCCCTGGATCTGGCGAAGGCCAGAACCGACGGTGCGGAAGTGGCAGTGACCAAAACCACCGGAATCGGCGTCAGCACCCGTTACGGCGAAGTGGAGAACGTCGAGTTTAACAGCGACGGCGCGCTCGGCATCACCGTTTATCATCAGAACCGTAAGGGCAGCGCGTCCTCTACCGATCTCAGCCCGGAAGCGATCAAACGCACCGTGCAGGCGGCGATCGACACTGCATGCTATACCTCAGCGGATCCTTACGCGGGTCCAGCGGATGCCGATCTGCTGGCGTTCGACGCGCTGGATCTCGATCTCTACCATCCGTGGGAGATCGACGCCGACCGCGCCATCGAGCTAGCCGCGCAGGCGGAGCAGGCGTCGCTGAAGGCGGATTCGCGCATCACTAATACCGAAGGCGGCAGCTTCAACAGCCACGTCGGCATCAAAGTATTTGGCAACAGCCACGGCATGATGCAGAGCTACTGCTCCAGCCGCCATTCGCTCTCCAGCTGCGTTATCGCCGAGCAGGACGGTAACATGGAGCGCGACTACGCCTACACCATTGGCCGCGCCTTCGAAGATTTGAAAAGCCCCGACTGGGTCGGCGAAGAGTGCGCGCGTCGCGTGCTGTCGCGCCTTGCGCCGCGCAAGCTGTCCACCATGAAAGCGCCGGTGATTTTCGCGCCGGAAGTCGCTACGGGTCTGTTCGGCCACCTAGTCGGCGCTATCAGCGGCAGCAGCGTTTACCGTAAATCCACTTTCCTGCTGGATGCGCTGGGCCAGCAGATCCTGCCAGAATGGCTCACGATTAATGAGCAGCCGCATCTGTTGAAAGGTCTGGCATCGACGCCGTTCGACAGCGAAGGCGTGCGCACCGAGGCGCGTGACATTATCAAAGAGGGCGTGCTGCAAATCTGGCTGATGACCAGCTACTCGGCGCGCAAGCTCGGCCTGAAAAGCACCGGCCATGCGGGCGGTATCCATAACTGGCGTATCGCTGGTCAGGGCAGCAGCTTCGATGATTTGCTGAAGCAGATGGGGCGCGGCCTGGTCGTGACTGAACTGATGGGCCAGGGCGTAAGCGCCATTACCGGTGACTATTCGCGCGGCGCGGCGGGCTACTGGGTAGAGAACGGCGAGATCCAGTATCCTGTGAGCAAGATCACTATTGCAGGAAATCTCAAGGATATGTGGCGTAATATCGTCACGGTGGGTAACGACATTGAAACCCGCAGCAACATACAATGTGGCTCGGTGCTGCTGCCGGAGATGAAAATCGCCGGACAATAATAAAACTCGCTTCCTGAAAGCAGCCGCTCTAGCTGCTTTTTTTACCCACAATAAAAAGGACATACCGATGCGTAAGCATGTGATTGCAATGTTAGCTCTCTCCTTGTTGTCTGGAAGCGTCAGCCTTTATGCGGCGGATCTCGAAAAAGATATGGATACGCTGAAAGACGGCCTGAACACCGTCATGAAAACCAGCGATGCCCAGGCGATGCAGCAGGCGCTGAGCAAAATGCGCCAGGCAGCAGAAGACGCGAAAAAATAGACGCCGGAGAAGCTGAAAGGCCAGCCTGCAGACAGCGGCCCAGCTCAAGATTACAACGCGGGACTGGACTCGCTGATTGCGCAGATCGACGTGGTCAACGAGCTGGCAAAATCCAACAATGTGGACGGCGCGAAAACCGAAGCGAAAAAAACTGGCGGATATCCGCAACGCCAACCACAAGAAATTCGGCTAATCACTCTCGCCCTTCGATGCGACCGGCCTCTTTCCATCATCATATTTTCTTATCTTTTTGCACTTTCGCCGCGCCGTATGCGCGCTAGCCTGCATCACACAATCCATGCATCCTGCAATCTGGCGCACAGCTTGCCCTGCGATTTCCACAAAGTGCGTCTGCACTTACGTTGCGTCTGGCCGTAATTTATTCGCAACGAGAATTTTCGTGAACAGGAATAGCAAGGTGAGCAGTAACTGAGATTCGGCACAGCAAGCAACGCTGGAAGAGATTCAGGCTCTGGCCGACAAGGTCATGGCGCAAATCGCGGCGATCTATGCCCAACACGATATAGAACCGAACGCGGTGCAGCACCAGATGCTGGTTTCGCACGTTCGTGCCATGGCGCTGCGTTCGCTGACCGGCGAACCGCTTCCAGAGATAGAGGCGGAGATATTTGAGGATATTTCGCCAGAAACCATGCAGCTGGAGCAGCAGGTAGTCGATTTGTTCGGCAACCTGCCGCGCGAAGAAGCCTGGCTTCTCTCCGTCCATATAAAAGTGGCACGTTCTAACTGATTGTTAAATGAGGAAATGATTATGGTAACCGTAGTAATAGGTGATCGTTTAGGTAAAGGACAGAAAGTTGCCGCTGGTATTGAAAAAGCGGGTGGACGTGCCGTCGTGGTGCCGGGCGTCGCGGCAGATATGAAACTGGGTGATGTAATGAAGGCAGAGAATGCCGACTTCGGCATCTCCTTTTGCGGCAGCGGCGGTGCCGGGGCGATTACCGCGCAGAATAAATATGGCTACAAGGCGCGCCACGGTATGCGCTCCATTGATGAACGCGTCACCGCCATCAATGAAGGGGCTAACGTGCTCGGCTTCGGCTTCATGGATAAAGAAGAGTTAGGCGAGCTGCTGGTGCAGGCATGGAACAAGAAGCACGGCAGTTAATGATGAAAGAACAATACGTTACTCAAGTGACGGTGCAGGGCAAAGGCGACAGCAAAGAAAAAGCCTTTGCCGATGCCCTGAGTCGCGTGCAGAACTAGGTTTTGCGCGCGACACAAAAGATTCTGCTGCGCATTGAACCCCTTGATGTCCGGTGCTGCGCGCGCAGGAGAGCGTTAAGACAGAGAAATTTCTGTTCTTCTTCCTAGCGCGCCAGCGACGGAACTACAGCGTAGAGCTGGAGATTTCCGTCAGCGTTACCGTGATCGATACCGGGCAGGTGACATTCACGACAAGCATTAAAAACAGACGACAACAAAGGTAAAAAAACATGTTTTTAATTATTTTGTTTAAGTAGTTGATCATTGGCGGACTGATAGGTGTGGGCGTGGGTGCCGGTGCGGCACGTATGTTCCATGCACCAACGTCGCAGGGCATGGGCGCGTTCCGTACCCTTGGCGAGCTCAACTCGTGCGAGGGCGATCCTGCTTCGCATTTCTCCTTTGGTCTCGGCTTCTTCTTCAATGCCTGGGCATCTTCCGTTGCGGCAGGCTCCTTCACTCAGGACGTCGACCACCGCATCATTCCTAACTGGGGCGCGGCGGCGTTGATGGTGAAAAACCGCAACCTGGCTGAAACCCTGCATGATCCGAAAAAAATGGCTATTGCCTGCGGCATCATCGGCATGATCGTGATGGCCTTTCTCAACTCGACCGCCTCAGCCGTACCGGCTGCGTTGCAGGTCACCGCGTTAAAAGTGCTGGTTCCGGCGGCGAACCTGCTGGTGAACACCGTGATGCCGGTGATCTTCTGGCTGGCGGCTATTGATGCCGGTAAAAAGTCGGGCTTCTAGGCAACGATTTTTGGCGGTCTGGCGCAGCTCATAATGGGCAACGCCGTGCCGGGCTTGGTGTTGGCATCCTGATCGGTAAAGGCGTGGAAGAGAACGGCTGGAACAAGGTCACCAAAGTAATGATGGTGGCGATCGTGCTACTGTTCGTGCTGAGCGGTTTCTTCCGCGGTTTCGATATGAAACTGCTGCAATCCTTCCAGTTAGGCATTCCCGGCTGGCTCGACATGATCCATAACTCCCTGAGCGGCAATTAAGGCTATCGACATGACTGAAAATAAAGGCTTTTGGTACGCAGACTGGTCTTTCCCGATCTGGCATTGGCTCGTTCAACGAGGTGGCATTTGTTTCAATGATGGGCGCAGGCAACGCCTCTGGCCGCTTCTTAGGCCCGTTGATCATTCTCTCTGCGATGGCGGCCTCGATTCCTATCGGCTTGGGCTCGCTGCTCGGCGCGCTGCTGTTCTACCTGTGGAACAAGCCGATCACCGGTGTTGCGCTCCTCGGTGCCATGATCCTCGGTGCGATCTTCCCGGTCGCGATATGATGCAGACGGCGGCATGCATCGGGCAGCCGCGTTAAGGAGTTACTATGTTCGATCTGATTCTTCAC
Organism: Candidatus Pantoea bathycoeliae; assembly: GCA_031332935.1. GTDB lineage: Bacteria > Pseudomonadota > Gammaproteobacteria > Enterobacterales > Enterobacteriaceae > Pantoea > Pantoea bathycoeliae. Next base: position 80,357 of record JAUHTP010000005.1, read on the forward strand.
CGCGCGCGGTTGACGGATGAGCGGCTGGTCGATATCGCTCTTCAGGACGGTAAAATTGCCGCTATCGGCGACAGCGTGCAGGGCGAAGCAACAAGCGAACGCGATCTGGCCGGGCGCTGTTACGTCAGCGCAGGCTGGATCGATTCCCACGTTCACTGTTACCCCAAATCCCCGATCTACCATGACGAAGCTGACGCTATCGGCGTGGTGACGGGCGTCACGACGGTGATCGACGTGGGCAGTACCGGCGCGGATCATATTGATGATTTTTATGCCCTTACCCACAGCGCCACGACACAGGTCCATGCGCTGATCAATATTGCCCGCACCGGCATCGTGACGCAGAATGAGCTGGCGGATATGCTGCAGATCGACGGCGACGCGGTAGAGTAAGCAGTAAAACGCCTGCCTGATTTTATCGTCGGCCTGAAAGCGCGCATGAGCAGCAGCGTGGTCGGTGAAAACGGCATCCAGCCGTTGATCAAAGCTAAAGCGATCCAGAAACAGGTCGGGGATCTGCCGCTCATGGTGAACATCGGCAACAATCCGCCCGATCTGGCGGAGATCGCCGATCGCCTGACCGCCAGAGACATCATTACTCACTGCTTCAACGGCAAACCCAACCGCGTACTGACGCCGCAGGGTGAACTCAAAGCCTCAGTGCAGAATGCCATCGCGCAGGGCATTCTGCCCGAGACCATCAGCTCAGATATCTACTGCCGCAACCGCCTCAACGGTCCGGTGCATAACCTGGCGCACGTTATGTCGAAGTTCTTCAGCGTTGGCATGACGCTGCCGCAGGTCATCGACTGCGTCACCTGGAAAGCGGCGGAAGGGCTGCGCCTGACGCGCAAAGGGCGTCTTGAGGTGGTCTTAGATGCCGCCGCTGAAGAGGATTTGCAGTGCTACTACCAGTACGGCGCGGATCTGGTGATCTACAGCGGCGCGAAGGCGATTGAAGGGCCGACCAGTGGGCTGGTGATTGGCAGACAGCAGTACGTTGAATGGGTGAAACGCCAGAGCAACGGCATCGGCCGGGCGATGAAAGTCGGTAAAGAGGGCATTCTTGGCCTGACGCAGGCGATTGAAAACTATCTGCACTTGGAAAAATCCAGCGGCGCGCAGATGGTAGAGAAGATGACGCCGTTTATCGACAACCTCAACCAGCTGCACGGCGTCAGCGCGCGCGCCGAGATAAAATTCGACGAGGCGGCCATCGGCCAACGCACCGGCGACATCGCCATCTATTTTCGCGGCTACAAAGCCAATGAAGGCATTATCGAGGCGGACGTGCGCAGCGTCAGCACGGAGCAGCTGCACACCATTTTCACCTCAATCCAGGCGCTGCTTAACGGAGGAAAAACCGCATGACGCTGACCCCTAATTTCTACAAGGATCGCCTGTGCCTTAACGTGCTGGCCGGTTCCAAAGCCAATGCGCGCGCCATCTGGGAAGCGGCAGAAGGGCATGTGCTGGTGGGCGTGCTGTCGAAGAACTATAGCAGCAACGAAGCGGCGATCGCTGATATGCGCGAGTATGCCGCGCTGATCGATAACGCGCTCTCGGTGGGGCTCGGCGCGGGCGATCCTAACCAGTAAAAAATGGTGAGCGAGATTTCAGCGGTGCTGCAACCTCAGCACGTTAACCAGGTCTTTACCGGCGTCGGCACCAGCCGCGCGCGCTGCTGGGCCAGTCGCAAACCGTGGTTAATGGCCTGATCTCCCCGACAGGCACACCAGGTAAGGTGAAAATATCTACCGGCCCGCTGAGCGCGCTGAGCAGCGACGCCGTAGTGCCAGTCGACAGTGCCATCGCGCTGCTGAAGGATATGGGCGGCAGTTCGGTGAAATATTTCCGATGGGCGGGCTGAAGTCGGTCGACGAATACCGTGCTGGCCCCGCAGGGCATTGCATGGGGCGAAGACACCGCCTCGGTGATTTTCCTGCTAGCGATCAGCAAAAGCGAATATGAAGAGGCAATGGCGATCTATGATGTGTTCGTCACTTTTCTGTGCGAAAGGGCGATGTCGCGGCTGCGCGACAGTAAGGATTTCGCCGGATTTAAGGCGGTGGCGATTGAGTGTCTGGGAAAATTGTGAAATGTAGCTCCAGCCGTCAGACAAGACTGGAGCAAACAGGCGCGCTTAGCTTTTTTTCGCCATCAGAGGCGGGATCTTCCGGGCTGACGACACGCAGTCGGCCTTCCGCAATATCCTGTTCTACCAGCGAATAGGGCATGGTAGCGACACCCAGGCCCGCCAGCAGTGCGCGGCGTTTATCATCCATGCTGCTCACCGTCAGACGCTGCTGTTTATCCAGCAGCTGCACCGTCAGCACCGGGCGCTCACGTGCCGTATCGGCCACCGCGATGCCGCGATATTTCACGCGCGTTACTTCCGACTGTGGTTCCGGCTCGTTGTGAATAGGGTGGTCAGCGCTGGCAACATCGACGCTCATCATGGTGTAGAGCTTGCGCGTGTTGATTTCGGTCGAGGCGCGGAAGTGCATATCCGGCGCGATCACGATATCGGCGCGGCCCTGCTCCAGCCGTTCCCACGCGCCCGCCAGCACTTACGTCACCAGCGAGATCTGGGTATTGGCTTTTTCCGACAGCTTATCTACCAGCGGGAACAGCGCCTCGGTGGGCACCAGCGCTTCGGCATCGGTGGTGAGCTTATCCGCTGCTTCCAGCAGCACGCGACCGCGCTCCAGTAGCATACGCCCGACGTTAGTGAATTTCGTTCGGTGGCCGGAGCGGTCAAACAGCACCACATCCACTTCCAGCTTCTGCATGGTGTAGCTGAGCGCCGAAGGCACGCGCCTCAAGTCATCAGCCGCCGCTGCAAAGCTGCCACGACGGTCGATCGCATCCATGACGCGCAGCGCTTCAAGGGTTAAGGCCCGCTCTTTAGCCATCCGAACTCTCTTTCAGGAAATTTGAATATGCACGGCATATTAACTGGCTAACAATACGGCGTCCAGCCTTTTACCATATGGGTATCAAGTCTGCGGCCGCTCTCTGCCGCAGCGAGCTGGAGGTAAATTATGATAACGACACGCAGTGCGTCCGCGTGCGGCCAGGCTGATTTCGGCTGGTTGCAGGCGCGCTACAGTTTCTCTTTTGGTCACTATTTCGATCCCAAACTCATAGGCTATGCCTCGCTACGCGTGTTGAATCAGGAAGTGCTGGCACCTGGGGCCGCCTTTCAGCCGCGCACCTATCCGCAGGTCGACGTGCTGAATATTGTGTTGCAGGGCGAGGCAGAATATCGCGACAGCGAAGGCAATCATATCGTTGCGCGCGAAGGCGAAGCGCTGCTGCTCGCTACGCAGCAAGGCGTCAGGTATAGCGAAATCAACCTGCGCAAGGATCAGCCTTTAACCCGTATTCAGATCTGGCTGGCCGCCTGTCCTGAGCGTGAAAATCCGCTGATGCAGAAAATTGCACTGCCGGAGCGTGAAAATATTCAGCTGATCGCCTTGCAGGACGGCGCGGGGAGTAGCCTGATGCTGCGCCAGCAGGTGTGAATTCATCAGCTACGGCTGGAGCCGGGTGAAGAGCAGACGCTGGCGCTGCGTGGGCCGCGCGCTTATTTGCAGTCGATTCATGGTTCTCTGGAGGCGGTAACGCGCGGCGATCACCAGGAGAAACTGGTGTGTGGCGACGGAGCGTTTTTGCAGGAAGAGCAGCTGATCCGGCTGCGGGCGAAAACTGCAACGCGGGCGCTCGTGATTGATATACCGGTATAAAAAAGGGCGGCTCAGGCCGCCCGTTTATGCAGTTTACTTCAGCATCGTAAACGCGGTGGTAACGTGCTTCACGCCGCTAACACGGCTGGCGATATCCGCCGCCGCTTTCGCCTCTTCTGCTGTCACCAGCCCTAACAGGAATACTTCGCCGTTCTCAGTCGTGACTTTTACGTTCGACGACTTCACTTGGTCGCTACCCAGCAGCTGTGAGCGGATTTTAGTGGTAATCCAAGTATCCGATGAAGAGGTGCTCAGAGTCACTTTCTGACCGACGCGAATTTCGTTGTACACTTCGGTCGCGCCGTCTACTCCCATCGCAATCTGTTTGGCACGGCTGGCAATATCTTGTGAAGGTGCCTGGCCGGTCAACAGCACTTTGCCCTGATAGGCAGTCGCGATAATGCGTGCGTCGGTTTTGATCTGCTGGTCTTTCGCCAGCGCGTTGCTGACGCGCAGCTCCAGCGTGCCATCGTCAACCTGCGTGCCCACGGTACGCGGGTCAGTTGCAGTTTTGGTCGCGACAGCTGCGCCGCCCGCGACAACGGCAACACAGCCCTGCAACAGCATGGCGGTTAACAGGATAGCGACAGCATTCAATGCTTTCATGTTTGCTCCTTCAGTCATTCCTGGTGTGGAAAAAGGGTGTTATCAATCAGGTCGCACAGACAGTTGAGCGTCAGCATATGCATCTCATGGATGCGGGCGCTACGGTGCGACGGGATGCGAATTTCCACGTCGTGCGGACCCAGCAGGCCCGCCAGCTCGCCGCCGTCATAGCCGGTAAGCGCAACGATGGTCATATCACGGGTAACCGCGGCTTCTACCGCTTTAACGATGTCTCGCGTGTTGCCGCGGGTGGAGATTGCCAGCAGGACGTCGCCGGTCTGACCCAGCGCGCGCACCTGTTTGGCGTAGATTTCGTCGTGTTGACGATCGTTGGCGATCGCCGTCAGCGTCACGTTGTCGGCGCTGAGCGCCAGCGCAGGCAGGCTGGGGCGCTCGGTCTCAAAGCGATTAATCATGCTGGCGGCGAAATGTTGCGCATTGGCGGCAGAGGCACCATTGCCGCAGCTGAGGATTTTATTGCCGTTAAGCAGGCACTGCACCAGCGTCATCGCGGCGCGGAAAATGGCATCCGGCAGCGCTTCAGCCGCCGCAATCTGGGTTTGAATACTTTCAGTAAAACACGCTTTAATTCTGTCCTGCACACGACCACCTGGTTCTAAACGTCTGCATTAAAGGCATTCGGCAGCCATTCCAGCGCCGTACCGGTAATGGCGATGATGTCGAAACGGCAATCCACCGTATCGAAACTGCCGCCGCGCTGCGCCAGCCAAAGGCTGCGGCACGCAGCAGCTTCTGCTGTTTGAGGCGGGTGATGCTGGCCAGCGCGCCACCGTAGCGCGCATCGTGCCGGTAACGCACCTCCACAAACACCCAACATGCGCCGTTGCGCATGATGAGATCCAGCTCGCCGCCGCGAAAATTCATGTTGCTAGCGAACCATTGTAGCCCGGCACGCTCTAAATAGCGCCGGGCTCGCTGCTCCTGTTCGGCGCCGAGACGCCGACGGTTCAGGAAGCGGGAACGATCCCGCCCTGACGGTACTGGCTCCATGACAACTTCCTGTTGATCACGCAATCCTGATTCGCGCTCAGCTTACCGGTATTGCCGTCGATGGCGAAGCCCGGCGTCTGGCGCACTTGGTTAAAGCTGTTCGCCAGCGTCCAGGCATCAATACCCATTGCGTAGAGGCGAACCAGCGAATAGTCGTTATTAAACGACTGCGCCGCCTTCTGCATCAGCGCCGGATTACGGCCAGCGAGTAGCGGAATATCACTGAACTGCAAACCTTCCATCTCCAGACGGAAATCGGGGCCTGCACCCGCCTGGTAGCTGCGCGAGCTGGCATAGAGCACAGCGGCGCTACGGCTGCCGGTGCGCATGGCGATCATCGGCTTGATCAGCTGCAATTCATCCTGCGTCGAGACGATATAGATCGAATCGACGTTGCCACCACCGCTTGCTTCCGGCGGTGTGCTCTGCTGCTGCGGTGACGGAATGGTTAACCCAGCGACAGTGACACCCTGCGGTTCGGCAGGCTGGATGTTCACTGGCGTGCCGCTCAGCGTAATGCCTGCGCCGCTGTTGATCCCTTGTTTCAGCTCAGCGGTCGAACCAAAGCGCTGCTGCAGCGGTGCCGTACCGCCCAGTTTTTGCCACTCCTTCGCAAATGCGTTGACCACACGGTCACCGAAGCTGCTGCGCGGTACCAGCAATAATGGCTGGCGTTTGCCCTGGTCCCACATATGGTGCGCGGCATCGCGCGCTTCGTCTTCAGGATAAAGCGCAAAGTAGCAAATATTCGGATGGTTCTGGATCTGTTCCGGCGCATTAAGCGCCAGCACGTTGAGCGGCGTCTGGCTGTTGGCAACCGCTTCAACGTTATTTTTCAGCAGCGGGCCTACCACTAGAGTCGCGCCGTCCTGCTGCGCCTGCTGCATTACCTGCTGAATCGGCTGGCTGCTGGTGTCGTACACCTTCACCTGCGCGCTGCTGGAAGGTGCGCTTGCCGCTGGCTGCGGCTGTGCGTTGGCAGGCTGTTGTGTCTCGGCTGGCGTGATGGCAGCAGCGGCTGGGCTGACGACGGTATTCGCTTCGCCAGTAGGAGCGGGCTGCGCACTCTCTGCGGCGGCCGGTTGCGTCGCTGGCTGAGCGGCAGGCTGCGGTGCGGCATTCAGCGCGCCATTTTTTGCGTCGTTGAAGCCTTTTTCAATCGCGCTGGCGAAAACCTGCGCTTGGCCGTTCAGCGGCAGCAGCAGCGCGATGGTGCTGGTAAAAGCTTTTGTAAAGTTCTGCGCCTGGCTCAGCGGTGTCGGCAGGGTTTTAGCCGCCGGGTTTTGTGGATAGCGCGTCTGCCAGTCTTTCAACGCGGATTTGAGCATCTCGCCGTCCTGCGCGTTGGCGCGCCAGACGTTGAGCAGATCCAGCGAGCCCTGTAGGGTGTTTTCGTCGGCGTTAATCACCAGGCTGGCGGCGTCCTGCGGCGGGAGCTGCGTTAGCGCCTGCCAGGTGGCATCGATATTTTTCTGGTGCTCGTCACCGCTCAGCAGCGGCTCCTGCGCGATATAGGCGCGCAGCAACGCCAGCGAGGTTTTGCCCTGCGCAGCGGCAATTTTCAGGCCGTAGTAGCGCGCCTGCTGCTCTTTCGACAGGTCGTCAATCTTCACCTGATTCAGCTGCTGAATCGCGCTTGGGACATTCTGTTGGCTAAACAGGAACTGCGATTTAAGCAGCAGCAATTCCTGCTGTTGCGTGTCGCTGAGTTGGCTTGGCAGCTGGTTGAGCTGCTGACCCGCCTGTGGATACTTTCCTTCTTTCATCAGGGCACGGATGGCAAGTAATTGCCAGTCTGTCCTACTATCATCGCTGCTTTGCTGCACTTGTTGCAGGTAGTAATCAGACCCACCGGTAATGGGCACCTGAATATTTACGTTTGAGGTTTGCGGCCCCTGACCGCTACAGGCGGCTAAAATCAGCCCAGCAAGAAGGACAGGCACAAAGCGTCCTGCTTTATGACGAACGACTTTTGAAGGAAGCATACTGTATCCAGTGATGTTTTTTTCAAGATGCTCAATATTAAATCGGCAATTCGGATGAAACAATGAAACAACTCGATGGGGCAGAGATTTCTGCCAGCACGCTCTACATCGTTCCAACCCCGATTGGTAATTTGGGTGATATCACCCAGCGGGCGCTGACGGTGCTTTCGGGCGTCGATGTGGTCGCAGCGGAAGATACACGTCATACAGGGCTGTTGCTACAACATTTCGCCATCGCTGCGCGGCTCTTCGCACTTCACGACCACAACGAACAGCAGAAGGCCGAACTGCTGCTGGCAAAGTTGCAGGAAGGGCAAAGTATCGCGCTGGTTTCCGATGCGGGCACGCCGCTTATTAACGATCCGGGTTACCATCTGGTGCGTCGCTGCCGCGAAGCGGGCATCCGCGTGGTGCCGCTGCCTGGCCCGTGCGCCGCCGTCACAGCATTAAGCGTCGCCGGGTTACCGTCCGATCGTTTCTGTTACGAAGGGTTTCTGCCAGCCAAGACCAAGGCGCGCTGCGATGCGTTGCGCGCGCTGGCCGAAGAGCCGCGCACCCTTATTTTCTATGAATCGACCCATCGCCTGCTCGACAGCCTGGCCGATATGGCGAGCGAGCTGGGCAGCGACCGCTACGTGGTACTGGCGCGCGAGCTGAGCAAAACCTGGGAGTCGATTTACGGCGCGCCGGTGGGCGAGCTGCTCGCCTGGATCGAAGAGGATGAGAACCGCCGTAAAGGAGAAATGGTGCTTGTCGTTGAAGGCCATAAGGCTGACGAAGAGGCATTGCCTGCTGAGGCGCTGCGCACGCTGGCGCTGCTGCAGAAAGAGCTGTCGCTAAAAAAAGCGGCGGCGCTGACGGCTGAAATCCACGGCGTGAAGAAAAATGCGCTCTATCGCTTTGCACTCGATCAGACTCGATCAGAAAGAGGCGTGACAAATGGGGCAGAATGCCCTAATATCCTGCGCCGAAGCTAACCAGACAGTCGCCGCTTTGTCGTCGTCCCTCTATGTAGGGAGACGGGCAGAGGGGAGGAAAGTCCGGGCTCCATAGGGCAGGGTGCCAGGTAACGCCTGGGGGGCGCAAGCCTACGACCAGTGCAACAGAGAGCAAACCGCCGATGGCCCATTTATGGGATTCAGGTAAGGGTGAAAGGGTGCGGTAAGAGCGCACCGCGCGTCTGGCAACAGTTCGCGGCACGGTAAACTCCACCCGGAGCAAGGCCAAATAGGGGTTCGCATGGTACGGCCCGTACTGAACCCGGGTATGCTGCTTGAGCCAGTGAGCGATTGCTGGCCTAGATGAATGACTGTCCACGACAGAACCCGGCTTATCGGTCAGTTTCGACTTTTCAGGTGAACCCCCCGCGCAAGCGGGGTTTTTACTTTCTGGAAAATATCAAACCCACCTTTCTGCATGTATAAATCGACGTTTTACCATGCTGTTTTTTAACTTAAGCTTGTAAATAATATCTTTTGTTAAAGAAACTCATAATATCCTCAATTCACAACTTTTATTTTCAATTGATCATTACATTAATTCTTCTTTTACTCATTTTGTATTATCTTTTCTTGTGATTGATGAATTGTACTTTCTGAAACTGTTTTTTATCTGAATGTTCATTCTCTTAATTAGAGCCTGATTTTTGCTAAAATATTCCGAAAAAGGGATTGATGTGGTTTTTGTTATATTAAAAATGTATTTTATATGATAATTTAAAAGGATAAAGCTATTTATTTTGCTTCTTTTGTGAAAAGGGTTCTTTTGTATAAATTTTCGACCCCTTTACACTATTTGCTGGTTACAGACATGATTATAACTATCAGGTTAGCCTTATTTTTACTTGCAACGCTAACGAATAAATAAGATTGAACCTAAAAATTTTGCCTTAGTCATGTCTGGTTTTATTCTCTAGTCTTGCATTTTTATTGCTTAATAAAAATGGCATTGATAAAAATTAGTTAAATGAATAATAAATTTTATCTGAACTTGCTTGCAAAAGCGTTAATGCTGGCTTGTGGTATAGGCAATATTGCCTAGCGCTTCTCAAGCCGTAGAAGGACGTCTTACTGGTAGTGATATTACGTTGCCCGACGGGAGTACGCTTATTGCCGATCAGACATACGGAATTCTTGTGCCATATGGTACGTCAAGCGCAAAAATTGATGTTGGATCTGGCAGTACTATTAATGTCTTTTCAGACGCGAATACCACGGCCAGAGTCATTCAGTTGCTAGGCCCTGGTGGCAGCCTGACCGCAAATCAACTCTCTATTGAGACGTCAGGTTACAGCGGCATGGACATCTAGGTAGAAGGATAAAAGTCTCAGGTTGAGCTCGGTTCTGATACTTCAATATCCGTTACCGGCACTACGCTGGCAGGTGGGCGTTAACCCTAAAAGCAGCTTCTTCTTTAAATGCTGACAAGTTGCACATCGTTACTCAAGGAGATGAAGCATCTGGTCTTCACGTCAGTAATCAGGGAAACCACGCTGATGTTGGCAGCAATAGCGTAATCCAGACCAGCGGCTATAATAGTACGGGTATCTATATAAACTCTTTAAACGGCAAAGCGAATGATGGTGCTTCATCGCTGAAAGCCAATGCGCTGACGGTCACTACGCTGGGCGATCAGTCATACGGAATGAATATTCAAAAAAATTCCGACGTTGATTTGGGCAGTAATAGTTCCATCATTATCAGCGGCTCTGACGCGCTTGGGATCTGGGCACCCTGAAAGCGGATCATCTTAATATCTCAACGGCAGTCAATGCTGCTTCTAGTTTAGAATTCAGTCAGGGAGGCGTGGCAACGATAGGCGCTGGCAGTACGGTTATTACATGTGGCGTAAGCGGTGCTCTTGTTGCAGTTGATCGCTACTCAACACTTAATTTCCTAGGGACGGCAGACGAGCGCAATACGGTCATGTCAGGATCTTATGGCGCTTCGGCACAGCAGATTAACACCACGATTAACCTGCAAAATACCAATATTTCTATAAATCCTGTTTCTATAAGAAGCTTTGGGCTTTGGGCTTTGGGCTTTGGGCTTTGGGCTTTGGGCTTTGGGCTTTGGGCTTTG
>JAUHTP010000005.1:90887-105833 GCA_031332935.1 Candidatus Pantoea bathycoeliae
GGCGGTGGAGTGATTAATGGCGACGGGATTACCATAACCGGTACTCAGGATGCCGTTGGCATTTACGCGATCACCCATTCTCAGGTGAATCTGACAGGTGATTTGGGGGTAAGCATGTCATCACCGGGCGCGATAGCGATGGCGACCCAGCATTACGATGGCTATGCGCCTAGCGTGATCGCCGCTGACGGAAAGATGGATATTGTCGGCAGCGTATTATCCAGAGGCGGACTGATCGATCTTAATTTTGCGCCTGGTTCACGCTGGTACGGTAGCGCCGGCAGCGATAACGTTAACAGCGGCCACCTGAATGTGACCCTGAACAACAGTGACTGGCTAATAGCGACCAGTTCAAATGTTGATAATTTGCAGTTGAATAATGCACGAGTCGATCTTTCCAGCGCGACCGACAGTAGCACCTATACCACTCTGACTGTTGCAAATCTTCTGAGCGGTAGCGGGGATTTTACGCTGCGCACCAAATATTGCAGGTGAAACCGCTGATACCAACGATAAAATCGTCGTAACGAGTAGCAGCGCAGGTGACTATGGCCTGAATATCAAAAATAACGGCAGTGCTGCTACCACGGGTAGTGAGGTACTGACGGTAGTTGAGACCCAAGATGGCATCGCTACCTTTAAGGGTAACTCAGACGTTGAACTGGGTGGATACGTTTACGCCGTCAATTAAGCAAGGCAATAACTGGGTTTTATCCTTGGTAGGCGCCGTACAACCAGTGACTCCGGAAACACCGGAAACGCTAGAGACACCCGTAACACCGGAAAAGCAGACTATCACCACATCGGCGAACGGTGGGGCTAATTTTCTCAATACGGGTTATCTGTTGAATTATGCTGAAACGCAGACGCTTCTTCAGCGTATGGGTGACGTACGCCAGGGAAAAACCGACGGAAACGTAAGCGGCTTCAGGATGAACTATAGCGGCTACCAGTTCGGTGTAGATAAAAGGCTATCAGCAGAACTGCCGGTTTATCTGGGGCTGTTCATGGGATCGACCACGGGTTCGCCGCACTACCAGAGCGGTGAGGGTACGACCAGGTCAGATCACTTTGGTATTTATAATACCTGGATAGCGGATAGTGGTTTTATATCGACGGTTTATTGAAATTTAATCGGTTGAAAAATGGTTTTAGCGTTAATGATACCGAGGGTAATCGTATTACAGGCAGCGGCTCCTCAAATGGGGTAAGCGCATCGCTGGAAGCAGGCCAAAAGATCAGCTTCTCTGAAAGGGTTTTTATCTGGAACCTCAGGTGCAGCTTACTGCGAGCCATCAGCGCGGAGCGGATATAAAAGCGGCAAACGGACTGAACATCAAGCTTTCTGCCTATAAGTCCTTGCTTATGCCAAAACAGGTTTTATACGCGAATTTGGCGGCGACGCAGCATACAGCCTGAATGGTTCGTTAGAGCAGCTCACCTTCAAAGGTAACGGCTGGAATAATGGTTTAGGCATCAGCGCGCAGGCGCAGAACCATACATTTTATCTGAAAGCCGATGCGACAAACGGCAATCGCTTTAACCAGCGGCAGGTTAATGCGGGTTATCGTTATAGCTTCTAAAGCTATCAAGATAAGCCACAGACATGAGCAAAGCCTAAATGCCTCCGGCTCTCAGAGCCAGAGGCATTTTTTCAGCTGGCGCTTCCGTCGTAATGCTCTTTGAAGCGACGCGAGGCCTCCCGGTTGTGCTAAAATGCGCCTTCAGAAGAAAGGAGCAGCCCGTGGCGAAATACCAGCAACTGACGGATGAAATTCAACAGCAGATCGAAGCGGGTATCTGGCTGTCGGGCACCAAACTGCCGTCGCTGCGCCAGCAGGTGCAGGGATTAAGCCTGATGACGGTGATGCACGCCTATTAGGTGCTGGAGAGCTAGGGCTGGACAGCATGCGCAGCGTATCCAGCGCCTGCAGCTGATGAGCACGCTCTCTACCAGCGCGCCGATGCAGCTGGCGCTGGCGGACTTTCTCGCCACGCGCCGTTACGATACGCACCTGAAGAAGCTGCGCCAGACGCTGGCGCAGCGTAAAGAGTGGGTGCGCAAGGCGTTACAAAGTGTCCTGCCGCCAGGTGCAAGTATCGGTGATTCGCCGGGTGGCTATTTTTTATGGGTGACATTGCGACAGGGCTACAACACGACGCTGCTCTATCAGCAGGCTTTACAGCAGGGGATTAGAATCGCGCCAGGAAGGCTTTTCTCAGCAGGCGAAGAGTTTTCGCATTAACGCCGCCTGGCCGTGGGATACACGCGCCGAAGCGGCGATAGAAACGCGGGGGAAGGCTGATTGCCGAACAGCGCGCGGATTAAACCTGCGCCGCCTGCTGGTGGCCCCAGGTCAGATAGTAGACGTCGTAAAAATCCACTTCGTCTTTCTGCTGTAGCAGACGATGGATGCCGCTTTTTACCTGTTCTGGCGCATCGGGCAGGTTCAGGATCTTCTTCACGCCGCCATCAGAAACTGGCTGAACGTAATACCATTCACCGTTGTAGCAAACGCGCAGATCCAGCGCGTCGATATCCTCGAAGCGATACTTTGGATTGATATCCAGCAGCATCAGGAAACTCATCACTAGCACAAAAATCGTGGCAAACCAGGCGGGTCAGCCCAGCATCTCCGTAGAAAAGATCAGCGCCACGCACAGTCCGTAGCAAAGATACATTATCGCCCAGAGTCCCGGATGGGTTTTCAGGAAAGAGAAGCTGAAACGCGGCCGGTTATCACGGCGTTCCTCACGATTAAGCGTAGCAATTTCGTCGATCAAGATTTGTTCAATGGCGTCCATTGTTCACCTCACTGTCACTTTTCTGCTCAGTAGAACAGATAACAGTGAGCCACAGGAGACACAGAAATGCCGGGAATTTTTATAACAGTTGAGAGAGTCGCGTCGTCCTGCATCGAGGACGGCGCGCAGGGCTAACCGCGCCCATGCGGTTCATCCCAGTCAAACGCCGGGCCCAGCGAAATTACGCCGTTCGGGTTGATGGTTTTATGGCTGACATAGTAGTGATGGCGGATATGCGGCAGATTCACCGTATCGGCGATGCCTGGCATCTGATAAATATCGCGCAGGAATCCGCTCAGATTGAGGTAGTCGCATCGCATTTGAAATGGGTGACATAGACCGGACAGAAGCGCACCAGCGTGGTCTAGAGACGCAGGTCTGCTTCGGTCAGCTGGTCACCGGTTGCTGCCCCAGAATCTGTTCGAGCCGAGACAGCGAGTGGAACAGCGCCGTCACCGACTCATCATAGGCAGCCTGCGAGGTCGCAAAACCCGACTTGTAGACGCCGTTATTGACCGTGTCGTAAATCCAGCCGTTCAGCTCGTCAATCTTCTCACGCAGCGCAGGCGGATAGTAATCGCCTGCGCGCGCGCCAACCGCGTCAAAGGCGCTGTTTAACATGCGGATAATGTCTGCCGATTCGTTGCTGACAATGGTGCCTTGCTGCTTGTCCCACAACACCTGCACGGTGACGCGCCCGGTATAGTGCGGATCGGCATGCAGATAGAGCTGGTAGAAAAACTCGTTCTGATAGAGCTTGTCGCCCGTGGCGTCAGGAAACTCGTCGTCAAAAGTCCAGCCGTTCTCCAGCATCAGCGGATGCACCACCGAGACGTCAATCATCGACTCCAGCACTTTAAGCTGGCGCATCAGCAGCGTGCGGTGCACCCATGGGCAGGCGAGAGAAACATAGAGATGATAGCGTTCACGCTCTGCTTTAAAGCCCGCATTGCCGTTCGGCCCGGCGCTGCCGTCCGCTGTCACCCAGTTGCGCCAGACCGCTTCAGTGCGCTTGAAGCGTCCGCCGGTTGATTTGGTGTCGTACCAGACACCGTCGATCAGTTGGCCCATATCGCCTCCAATGCAAACAGGGCGAGGAGTATCCTCGCCCTGCTAAGTATATGTGGCATTGCGCCAGATGTGTGCTTAACGCAGTGCCGCAGCTGGCGCGGTTTTCTTGCGCAGCAGACGGTCGATGCTGTACGCGCCCGGGCCGACCAGACCCATCACCAAGAAGCCACCCACGATAGAGAGGTTTTTCATAAACATCAGCTGGTTCACGCCTTCCGCAAAGTTGCTGTGGAACAGGAACGCGGTCAGAACGGTGAATGCGGCAGTAAACAGCGCGGTGAAACGGGTCAGGAAACCAAATAGAATCGCCAGGCTGCCGCCGAACTCCAGCAGAATAACCAGCGGCAGCATGAAGCCGGGCACACCCATCGATTCCATGTACTGCTGTGTACCGGCATAGCCGGTGATTTTGCCCCAGCACGCCGTGATAAACAGAATTGGCATCAGAATACGCGCCAGCAGCAGACCAGTATCTTCGAATTTTTTCATCATTTACTCCAGCTAAATTTATGGCAGACAGAGGGGCCTGTATTTGAGAATTCCCGGCGAAAGGCAGTGTTACCGTTTCGCTGAGCTGATAGCTGGAGATAATAGTCGCGCAGGGGAAAGGCTGTAAGCGAGATATTCTGTGGTTGTTATTCAGGAAAACTGATGAAGCGAAGCCGGTGCTTTCGCACCGGCTGAAGTCAGAGGATTTAGCGCTGCGGCAGGGCCGCTTTCAGCATAAGCCAAGTGCTCCAGGCACCGAAGCCGCGCTTAAGCAGGCGCATAAATTTGTTCGGGCTGCGCACTGACCAGATAGCCAGCGCGCTGCTGCAGATTGCCAGATAGCGCCGCATGCTGAGGAAGGTCAGCCAGCCGCGATCGTACTGCGCCGTGCTTTGCAGAAAATCACGACGGCCCGCGCTGAGATCCAACCGCTGCTGCTGTATGTCGCCTAGCAGCGCATGAATGCGTGCTTCACGTTCCAGTTTGCTGCTCATGCACGGTCATCCTCCAGCAGCTTGCGGTCGGTCTCCAGCTCTTTACGCGTGTGGTGCAGCAGCATAGACTGACGCGATTTACGCAGGCTCCACAAACCCAAAATGATCGCCAGAAGAAAGAGAACGCCAGTAGTAATGCCGATTGCCATCAGGCGGTACTGCGCGTCGACGGCCCAGATAATAAGCACCATCAGGCTCATCAGCCCAAATGCGGTGAACAGCATGGTCAGGCCAACCATCAGCAGCAGCTGAATCAGGTTGGCCTTTTCCGCTTCCAGCTCGACCACCGCCAGACGTACGCGGGTCTCGACCATGCTGACCAGCGTCGTGACGATGCGCTGACCAATGTTAATGACCCCTTTGCCGGGGCCGTGGCTCTGCTGTGAATCCGCCATAATTAACGCCGTGAAATAAGGATGCCGATCGCCACGCCAATTGCCGCACCGATACCAACGCCATGCCAGGGATTTTCACGCACGTAGCCGTCAGCTTTCTGCGCGGCTTCACGCGTGGTTTGTGCCAGATACTCACCGGAATCGCCCAGTTTCTCACGCGAGCTGTCGAGCGCGACGCGCGCTTTCTGACGCAGCTTATCCAGTTCGCCTTTGGACTTATCCGTTGTGCTGCTCAGTACTTCTTCCAGGGTGTCCGCCAGGTTTTTTAATTCAGCACGCAAATGTTCTGATGAAGTGTCTTTAGACATGTAATGTTCCTTTTAGCTTCAGTGTGGGTCCGGATTAATAAGGCTACGCCTGTAACTTTTTCAGCTCCTGGCGTGCTTCTTCCATTTTACGTTCACGTTTGGCGATTTTTTCCTTGTCGTCGCCATCCTGACGTTCCTCTTTCAGCTCGCGTTCACGCTCAGCCACTTTCTCCTGCTGCGCCTTGCTCCTGATGGGCCGCTTTCAGTTTGTCGTCGCTACAGTTGGCGCGCACTTCGGTGAATGCACGCTCCAGGCCGTTAACGCGGCGCTGATTGTTATGCTGCTGCGCCATGGCAATTTCGTGCTGAATATCCTGCTCTTTTTGCTGACAGAGCGATTCTGCCGCCATCAGCGAACCCGAGAAAGGAAACAGCGCGAGGCCAAGAAGTAATTGATGTTTCATCAGGCTTGTTACCTTCCTTTGTTACTGACCTGCCGTGACTAGACAGTGTCATGTCCTAGCTTGTCAGATAGCTGAGCCATCCACTAAGCATAGACAGCGCCTGTAAAAAGTTCCAAAAAGACGAGGGGATACAGATTATTCCGTCGCCGCCTCGTCGTATGAGGGGGCGACGGCAGATCAGGAGATATTTAGCGTCGAAGAAGAGGCGGACGCCGAATCAGGCGTCTGGCAACAACAAAGCCGTCCGGCAGCAGGCGACGCAGCACTTTCTGCGCGGCGAGGCTCTGCTCTTCGCTTTCGAAATGGATAATCAGCGCATCGCCTGACGGCGTCATGCTTTTAATGCGGATACCCTGCGCGGTCAGCTGCTGGTAGATATAAAATCCATCCGGCAGCGGCCCACAGGCATGGGATACGCGGATTTGAACCACGCTTTCGTGCCGCAGCAGCGTCGGCGTGATGCAAATGACCAGCAGCAACAGCGTGGCGATAACCAAACCAGCCAGGGCAGCATCCGGCGCGGAACAGGGCCATGAATTTTCATGATTCGCCCTTGCCGTTTTGGTTCGCCTGGCGCTTGCGCCATAGCACCAGCAGCGAGCCGAACAGGCCGATGACCAGCAGCACCAGCGGCAACAGCATCAGGCAGAACATCAGTTCGTCTTCGTATCGACGGAAGATAGGCGTTTTACCCAGCGCAAAGCCGAGCACGGTCAGGATCAGCACCCATAACAGCGCACTCACCCAGTTAAAGAACTGGAAGCGGGTGTTGTCCAGGCCAGATAGCCCGGCGATGGTCGGCAGCAGTGTACGCACAAAGGCGATAAAACGCCCAATCAGCAGCGCCGAAAGGCCGTGACGGTGGAACAGGCTGTGGGCGCGCGCATGGTATTACACGGGGAGGTGCGAAAGCCATTTTTGCACCGTTGGCGTATTGCCGAGCCATCGCCCCTGAATATAACTGACACAGCTGCCCAGGCTGGCACCGGTCGTCAGCACCAGAACGGTAAGCGGGAAACTCATAGTGCCTTTGGCGATCAGTACGCCAACCAGAATCAACAGGCTGTCGCCTGGCAGAAACGCGGCGGGCAGCAGGCGATTCTCTAGAAACAGGATCATGAACAGCAAGCCATAAATGGCCCATACCAGCGTCGGATCGGAGACGGTTTCATAATCCTGTTGCCACAACGCTTGCAGCAACGCATGCAAAATATCCATCAATCATTCCTGAACATCATTGTTTAACGCGTCTCAAAGGACATAGGCGCAGACCGGCAATGAGTTATCTTTTTTGGGCGCGCAGTCTGTGCAGGATTTTCCGGATCCTTCCAGAATTGATTGTTAAATCAGCGACTTTTAAAACACTGTCGCAAAGGGTAAAAAAGGGGAGATAACTGTAACAAAAATCACAGGTTTGAGGCAGGGGAATGTGCCCGCCGCACAGGAGTTTTACCTTTTGACACGGCCCGTCAAAAGGAGCTTTACACGACCTGACACTATTGCAGATTAACTGACTTTCCTGCGCGAAAACGCAGCGGAATCAAGGGGAATTACTTGAGCCGTCCGGCAGGATGACCGGGTTTTCAGCAAACATGTAACGATCCACATTAAATTCAAAGTCATCGGCGGTCGCGTTAAACAGCATCTGCTTAGTATTTTCCAGATGTTGCCACATCGCCAGTTTGCAGGCAGCAGGATCTTTGCGCATTAGCGCCTTGAGGATTTGGTCGTGGTCATCGCACCAGCTGAAGATGCTGCGCTGGTCGATATGCTCATGGAGTTTGAGCCAGTAGGGGTTGTGCAGGCGATGCAGCCACATCTTCTCAACGATAGCAGCCAGCGCGCTGTTTTGCGTGGATTGGGCAATGCGGATGTGAAACTGCATGTCCCACTGCGAGTCGCGGAAATTGTCTTCCTGACGGGCTTTCTCCTGAATCGTCATCAGCTCAATGATGTCCTGACGCGTCACCTGCGTTGCAGCAAACTCGGCGATATTGCTTTCGATCAGCTGGCGGGCCTGCAGTAGCTCAAAGGGGCCGAAGCTGGCGAACTCCAGCTGGCTGGATGTCATGACGCGATTTTGTTGCTGGCTGGCGATAACGTGAATGCCGGAACCTTTGCGCACCTCAACGTAGCCTTCCACCTCCAGCATGATAATCGCTTCACGCACCACGGTGCGGCTGACGTTCATCTCTTCAGCAACCAGGCGTTCGGCGGGCAGCTTATCGCCCAGAGGGTAAACACCTGTTTCAATGCGGCTTTTCAGATCGCTGGCAAGTTGCTGGTAGAGTCGACGAGGTTCGGTCAGTTCCATATCGCATTCTCGTGTCGTAAATAGAGTTGTTATACCACTTTGCGCCGGAGGAGGGAACGATCCTGCGCTTTCCCGACGCAGGATCGTTGATGTTTAGCAGAAGGTCGCTGGCTTAGCTGCGCACCGCCGCAGCCTGCGGCACTTTAACCTCTTTATCCAGCTCCGAAACATGCTTATTGCGCAGCACCGTCTAGATCACTACCGCGCCCAGCAGATCGAACACCGCCAGCGCGCCGACCACCAGCGCAAACATAGTGCTGGCAGTCCAGGCCGCCATGCCGGTCAGGCCGTTAGCGTTGCCACTTCGTTACGACCAAAAACGTCGGACGAAAGGGTAATCAGCGCGCCGGAAAGCGCCTGATGGGCGAAGCCGCCGCAACCTGGCGATCGCGAGGTGCAGATCTACCGCCGCGCCAACGGCGATGTGGGTATCCGCAACGAGCTGTGGATCCTGCCAACCGTGGGCTGCATTAACGACATTGCGCGTCAGATCCTGCAACGTTTCCTGAAAGAGACCGACAACGCGTTTCTCTTTAGCCACACCTTCGGCTGTTCACAGCTGGGGCAGGATCATGAGAACACCCGCACCATGCTGCAAAATATGGTGCGTCATCCCAACGCAGGCGCGGTGCTGGTGATCGGCCTTGGCTGTGAAAACAATCAGATCGATGCCTTCCGTGAGACGCTGGGGCTGCCGGAAAGCGACCGTATTCAGTTTATGGTGTGCCAGCAGCACGATGATGAAGTGGAAGCGGGGCTGGAGCATCTGCGCGCGCTCTATGAGGTGATGCGCCACGACCAGCGCCAGCCGGGCAGGCTGAGCGAGCTGAAGTTCGGCCTGGAGTGCGGCGGTTCCGACGGTTTTTCTGGCATTACCGCCAACCCGCTGCTGGGCCGCTTCTCCGATCAGATTATCGCCAACGGCGGCACGACGGTGCTGACAGAAGTGCCGGAGATGTTTGGTGCAGAACGTATCCTTATGAGCCGCTGCCGCGATGAATCGACCTTCGATAAAACCGTGTCGATGATCAACGACTTTAAGCGTTACTTTATCGATCACCAGCAGCCTATTTATGAGAACCCGTCACCGGGCAACAAAGCTGGCGGTATTACTACGCTGGAGGAGAAGTCGCTGGGCTGCACGCAGAAAGCGGGTTCCAGCTAGGTGGTGGACGTGCTCAATTATGGCAAGCGGCTGAAAACGCCGGGGCTGAACCTGCTGAGTGCGCCGGGTAACGATGCGGTTGCCACCAGTGCGCTGGCAGGTGCGGGCTGCCATATGGTGCTGTTTAGCACCGGGCGCGGCACGCCTTACGGCGGTTTTGTGCCGACGGTGAAGCTGGCGACCAACTCGCCGCTGGCTGAGAAGAAGCCGCACTGGAGCGATTTCAACGCGGGGCGTCTGCTGGAGGGAATGAGCATGGATGCGCTGCTGGAGGATTTCGTCGACACTATCGTGGCGATTGCGAACGGCGAACTCACCAACAACGAGAAGAACGATTTTCGCGAGCTGGCAATTTTTAAAAGTGGCGTGACTTTATAGCTCGTAAGTTAGAAAAATGGCGACCAAGGGGTCGCCATTGCTGTCTGTTAGTCTTATGCCCTTCGCGGGTGACAGAGTCCAATCGCAAAGTCGCTTAACGCATTCTTGCTTGCTCGGCCCGCGCGATTACGCACCTCATCCTTGAGGTGCGCCCGTAGCCGGGCCAACGCGTTGCGTTGTTCAAAAACGCTCCCGGCGTTTTTGTCTTTGGCGCGGGACGCTTTGCTCTCGGTCTCTGCCCCCCGCTCGCTGAGCTATTTAGCTGTCTGAAAGATTAAGCCCGGCTGGTTTCGCGCTCTGTTTCCGCCTGACAAACCGCGGCGGTAAAAAGAATATCGGTTGAGGAGTTGAGCGCTGTTTCGGCGGAGTCCTGCAACACGCTGATAATAAAGCACGCTGCTACCACCTGCATCGCCAGATCGTTAGGAATGCCAAACATATTGCAGGCAACCGGGAGCAGCAGCAGTGAACCGCCCGCCACCCCACAGGCGCACAGCGACGCCACCAGACTCAGCAAAATAGCGGTCGACACGTCGACGTGAATACCCAGCGTATTCACCGCCGCCAGCGTCAGCACGGTAATTGTAATGGATGCACCCGCTATGCTGATGGTCGCGCCCAGCGGAATCGACACGGAATAGGTGTCTTCGTCCAGATTAAGGCGTTTCGCCAGCGCCATATTCACCGGGATATTGGCTGCCGAGCTACGGGTAAAGAAAGCGGTCACCCCGCTATCACGCAGGCAGGTAAAGAACAGCGGGTAAGGATTGCGGCGGATCTTGCTGTAGACCAGCAGCGGGTTCACCACCAGCGCGATCAGCGCCATACAGCCCAGCAGCAGCGCCAGCAGATGCGCGTACTGCCACAGCGCGCCGAAGCCGGTTGAGGCCAGAATAGAGGCGACCAGACCAGACCGAAAATGCCCACTGCGCACAGCGGATCACGCAGCGCACCAGCCAGGTCACGGCGTTTGAGGCGTCATTAAGCAGATCGCGCGTGCCCTGAGCGCTGTGACGAAACGCCAGGCCCAAGCCTATCGCCCAGACCAGAATGCCGATATAGTTTGCTTCCATCAGCGTAGTAATCGGGTTCGCCACCATTTTCACCAGCAGCCCGTGCAGCACTTCGGTAATACCGGACGGCGGGGTGATTTCCGTGGTGCCGACCGCCAGCGCCAGCGTCTGTGGCATCAGGTGGCTAAATACCACCGCGATTACCGCAGCGAAAAAGGTGCTGAGCAGATAGAGCGCAATAATCGGTTTGATACTGGTTTTTTGGCCCTGCTGATGGTTAGCGATCGAGGCAATCACCAGAACCAGCAGCGGAGCGACGGCCTTCAGCGCGCTGACGAACAGCGCGCCCAGCAGGCCAACGGCCAGCGCAGCATCTTTAGAGATCGAGTTTAGAGATCGAGGCCAGTACCACACCCGCCACCAGCCCTACCATGATTTGTTTCACCAGGCTTCCTGCGAGTAGCGCGCCCAGACGACTGGAAAGAGAGTTGTTCATAGTTATACTTTACGTTGTAGCGGGATGTGGCTTCAGAGGGCGTTGATTAACGCGCCTGAAGCGGTTTGCCCGGCGGAGTATAAGGAAAAGATCGGACGAGGAAAGAGATAATTCTGCCTGTGCAAGGCGGATCAGATTTCAATTATGCTACATGAAGGAAATGTGACAGAGCGATGAAATGTCGCGTCCCTGACTGGCAAAATAAAACAGGGGCATTACCTGCCCCTGTGGCTGATTATTGTGAGATCTTTTTCTGGTCGCTTTTGCGATTTACCCAAGCGTTGATCAGCAGCGTGGAGCCGAGGATCGCGCCCACCATGCCCAGCGAGATCGACACCGGAATGTGATAGAAATCGACGATCAGCATCTTGATGCCGATAAACACCAGCACGATTGCCAGACCATATTTGAGCATGGAAAAGCGCTCGGCGACGTTGGCCAACAGGAAGTACATGGCGCGCAGGCCAAGGATAGCAAACAGGTTAGAGGTCAGCACAATAAAGGGATCGGTGGTCACGGCAAAGATCGCCGGGATACTGTCGACCGCAAAAATCACGTCGCTCAGCTCGACCATGATCAGCAGCAGCAGCAGCGGCGTTGCAAATAGCACGCCATTCTTGCGAGCAAAGAATTTTTCGCCATCCAGATTGTCAGTCATGCGCAGGTGCTTGCGCAGCCAGCGCACCACCGGCTTATCACCGACCGCGTTCTCGTCGTCCTCTTTAGCAAACGCCATCTTCAAGCCGGTCAGCAGCAGGAACGCGCCGAACAGATAGAGGATCCAGCTAAACTGGGTCACCAGCCAGCTGCCTGCGAAGATCATAATGGTTCGCAGCACAATCGCGCCCAGAACGCCGTAAATCAGTACGCGGCGTTGCAACGTAGCGGGAATCGAGAAGTAGCTGAACAGCATCAGCCAGACGAAGACGTTATCGACCGCTAGCGCTTTCTCTAGCACATAGCCGGTTAAAAAAGCCAGGGTTTGCGTGGTCGCGACCTCACGCCCTGTGCTGCCCTCGAGATACCACCAGAAGGCGGCGCTAAACAGCAGCGATACCGACACCCAAATCAGCGACCAGACGGCCGCCTGCTTAAAACTCATGGTCTGTGCGCCGCGACGTCCCTGTAAAAAAAGATCGATCGCCAGCATGATCAGCACCACCACCGCAAAGCTGCCCCAGAGAAGAGGCGTTCCTACAGTTTGCATAGCGTTTCCTGCCCTGAAATAAAAACGGCTAAAGTCAGAATACGTCAGCCGCTTTTATTGGGATATAAGCAAACCTCGCCTTCCAGCAAGGTCTCACTTACAACGCAGAATCAGATTCCGGGTTGCCTGACGACCGGATGCTTACGCATCGTAATGACGATCGTGCAGCTTACAAGTTACTCCCCTTTGCTGGCAGCTAACATACGGGTTGCGCAAAGAAGAGGCAAGAGTGAGCCATTCATATTTAGACATATTTACACAGCGTAGCCGTCAGCCGGGAAGACCACGCCAGTCTGACGACGGATCTCGGTCAGCAATGCGGCGGTAATACGCGAAGTCTCCAGACCCGGATGATCAACCTGATGCTGGCGCACCAGCTGCACAAAGGCCTGGGCTTCATATAGCATGGTATTGATATGCTGCGGCTGGCTGAGATCCTGCGTGCCGCCATCGCGTGGCACCAGACTGACAGCCTGCATCTCCGACAGCTTTTCGATCAGCAGCGAGCCGGCTTCGCCCTGAATCTCGCTGGGAATGTGCGAATTACTGACCTTGGAGTGCAGCAGCGTGACGTCGAAATCGCCGTAGTCGAGCAGCACGCTGCCGTGGCCGTCGACGCCGCTGGCGAGCAATGAGGCGCTGGCTTTTACCGCCTGCGTCGCGCCCCATAGCGCCACCGCAGTAGCCGATATCGATGATCGAGCCGTTCGACCAGCGGGGATTAAAGGTGTTAGGGTTCTCACCATCGAGATAGCGCTGGTAGCGCGACGAGTACTGGCAGTAGCTGAACAATGCTTTACGCAGCGGGCCAATTGCGGGTAGCGCCTGATTCCGCTGGTGATCTCATCGTCGGTCGCCATAATGACCATGTGGTCGCTCGGCTTCCGCAATGCGCTCTATCCGCTGGCGGATGCCAGCTTTCAGATGGACGTCAGTAGCCTGCTGCTGACGATTGTGATTGGCCTGATTGCCGGACTGGCAGGCTGGCTGCTGATGAAGCTGATTGCGTGCAGCAAAGCGCTGTTCAGCCATATCCCTTCGCTGCCGCTGCGGCTGGGTGCGGGCGGTCTGGCAGTGGGGCTACTGGCACTGATCTCCACCGATATTCTGGGCAACGGCTACGAAGTGATCGTGAAAATCATGGCGGGCGACTATCTGCTGCTAGGCCTGCTGCTGTTGGTGCTAAAAACCCTAGCGACCACGTTGTCGGTAGGATCGAACGCGGTGGGCGGCCTGTTTACGCCGTCGCTGCTGATTGGCGCGCTGCTTAGCGTGGCGCTGGCGACGCTGGGCGCAGCGCTGCACCTGCCGCTCGGCAACGTGCTGCTCTACGCGGCAATCGGCATGGCAGCGGTGCTGGCGGCGGTCAGCCAGGCCCTACTGATGGCGATACTGATGGTGCTGGAGATGACGCTTAACAGCACGCTGCTGTTACCGGTGATGATCGCCGCGATGCTGGCGTCGATGGTGGTTTACCGGTTGCAGTCCGCCAGCACCTACCCGATGGTCGGCAACCACTTTAACCGTTCGGAAGCCAAGTACGATTTCGACAATATGCGCATGGCGGAGCTGATCATTCCCGGCGCGGCGCTACAGCCGCAGGAGTCAGTAGGGCAGGCGCTGGCGGTTAGCTCGCTGAAGCGTGAACGCTACGTCTACGTCATCAACGCGGCGGGTGCGTTTCTCGGCGTGGTCTCTATCCACGATATTGCACGCAAAGTGCTGGCACAAGAGATCACGCTCGACTCGCCGGTTGCCACGGTGATGGACAACAACTTTCCGTTTGTCTACCAGAACCAGAGCATGCGTGAAGGCTGGGAGGCGTTTGCCCGCGTGACGCTGGAGCGCCTGCCGGTGCTGAATAACCCGAAGGAGAAACGCTTTCTCGGCGCGCTAACGAAAACCAGCCTGATCCAGAAGGCGCAGGAGTTCCTTTAGGCCGCGTTGCCGCGCATCGCCTGGTCTGTCATCCACAGCCGGGCGTCGAACTCCAGCTGATGGTAGTCCGGCTCCATATGGCAGCAGAGCTGGTAAAAGGCTTTGTCGTGATCCTTCTCTTTAAGGTGCGCCAGCTCGTGGACCACGATCATGCGTAGGAAAGGTTCCGGGGCAAGGCGGAAGAAGGTCGACACGTGGATTTCCGCTTTGGCCTTGAGGTTGCCGCCCTGAACGCGCGAAATTGCCGTATGCAGGTCGAGCGCGTGCTTCATCACCTTGATTTTGTTATCCCAGATGACTTTACTGATCGGCGGCGCATTGCGCATATAGCGGTTTTTCAGCGCCTGAGTGTAATCATAAAGCGCTTTATCGCTGACGATATCGTGGGTGTCGGGATAGCGCTTCTGTAAGAAGCTATGGTCCCCCCCATTTTTGCAACACTGATTTTTGACTAATGGTGGGCTTGCTC
>JAUHTP010000050.1:0-14778 GCA_031332935.1 Candidatus Pantoea bathycoeliae
TTCGCAATCCGCGAAGGCGGCCGTACCGTTGGCGCGGGCGTTGTTGCTGAAGTTACCGCTTAATTGCGTTAACAAGGTGGCCTTCGGGCCACCAGAGCAGAAAAAAGAGCACTTCGGTGCTCTTTTTTTATGCCTGAAGCCAGCGTAAGGATTTTATCCACAATAAGCTTGGGTTTGAAATAAAAATTATTCTCATTTAAGCTTTGATCATTAAATGATCGAGGTGAGTAGTAAATGTACGTTTGTTTGTGTAACTCTATCAGTGACAAAACCCTCCGCCAAGCGGTTCGCCGCTATCAGCCCAAATCTATACCGCAGCTGCGTCAGCTAGTTCCAGTAGGGAAACAGTGCGGCAAGTGTATCCGCGTGGCGCGAGAAATTATGGAAGATGAGCTGCAAAACGTGCCGCAGTATAAAGAGATAGCCTGAAACTCCGCCTGAGATCGGCGAAATAACCACAGAATTTGTCGCGTTTCTTTGACTTCTCTCAACTGCTGTCCAGGATTTAATCAACTGGAAGCGGAGTAAGAAAGATGAAGGGCGATATTAAAATCATAAGCCATCTCAATAAATTGCTGGGAAATGAACTGGTTGCGATTAACCAGTACTTTCTTCATGCGCGCATGTTCAAAAACTGGGGTCTGATGCACCTCAACGACACGGAGTACCACGAATCTATCGATGAAATGAAGCATGCCGATAAATATATCGAGCGCATTCTGTTTCTCGAGGGTATCCCGAATCTGCAGGATTTAGGACGGCTGTGCATTGGCGAGGATGTGGAAGAGATGCTGCGTTCCGATCTTCAGCTAGAGCTAGAAGGGGCTAAAGATCTACGCGAAGCGATTGCTTATGCCGATAAAGTACATGATTACGTCAGCCGCGACATGATGATTGAAATCCTTGCGGATGAAGAACACCATATCGACTGGATTGAAACGGAGCTTGATCTTGTCAACAAGCTGGGCATCCAGAACTATCTGCAGGCACAAATTCGAGAGAGAGAATAAGAGTAATTTCTCTGTACATGACGCTATGACAGAGCCCGCTTTCGCCACTGATTGACGATGAGTGGGCTTGTTTCTTTTCATCCGCCCAACGCTTTTCGCCCGCCTGATTTCCAGGTCATCATGGCCAGACGCACTAATACAAATAAAAAAGAAGGTCAAGAACAGAACACGGGTTGCTTCCTGAGCAGATTTACGTATAATGCGCGGGCTTGCCGATATTGGCAGGCGCGATTCGAGCAGAATCGCAGGCGGCAGCATGTTAGGTCGCCTGATAATACTCCCAATTGTGGAGTTATATGCTGAACGATTACACTCTCCCATCAATCGTAATGGGTACGAGTATTAATTCTTTTCGTCTATAAAAAGTTTGGAGCTCTGGTCTCATGTCGAACCAAAGAATCCGTATCCGTCTTAAAGCGTTTGATCATCATCTGATCGATCAATCAACCGCGGAAATCGTTGAGACTGCCAAGCGCACTGGTGCGCAGGTCAGTGGTCCAATTCCGCTGCCGACTCGCAAAGAGCGCTTCACCGTTCTGATCTCCCCGCACGTTAACAAAGATGCGCGTGATCAGTACGAAATCCGCACTCACAAGCGTCTGGTAGACATCGTTGAGCCAACTGAAAAAACCGTTGATGCTCTGATGCGTCTGAATCTGGCTGCCGGTGTAGACGTGCAGATCAGCCTGGGTTAATCAGGTCATCGAGCGATTGAGAGGTTGATACAATGATTGGTTTAGTCGGTAAAAAAGTGGGCATGACCCGCGTCTTCACTGAAGATGGCGTATCTATCCCAGTAACCGTAATCGAAGTTGAAGCAAACCGCGTTACTCAGGTCAAAGGCCTGGAGAACGATGGTTACCAGGCAATCCAGGTTACCACCGGTGCGAAAAAAGCGAACCGTGTGACCAAACCTGAAGCCGGTCATTTTGCTAAAGCTGGCGTTGAAGCTGGCCGTGGACTGTGGGAATTCCTCACCGTTGAAGGTGACGAGTACTCTGTTGGTCAGAGCATCAGTGTTGAAATTTTCGCTGACGTTAAAAAAGTAGACGTAACCGGTACCTCTAAAGGTAAAGGTTTCGCAGGTACCGTTAAGCGCTGGAACTTCCGTACCCAGGACGCGACTCACGGTAACTCCCTTTCTCACCGCGTTCCGGGTTCTATCGGTCAGAACCAGACTCCGGGCAAAGTGTTTAAAGGTAAGAAAATGGCAGGTCAGCTGGGTAATGAGCGCGTAACCGTTCAGAGCCTGGATGTGGTACGTGTTGACGCTGAGCGCAACCTGCTGCTGGTTAAAGGTGCTGTCCCGGGTGCAACCGGTAGCGACCTGATCGTTAAACCAGCTGTGAAGGCGTAAGGGGATAGCAATGGAATTAGTACTGAAAGACGCGCAGAGCGCGCTGACTGTTTCCGAAACTACCTTCGGTAGTGATTTCAACGAAGCGCTGGTTCACCAGGTTGTTGTTGCATATGCTGCAGGTGCTCGTCAGGGTACCCGTGCGCAGAAAACGCGTGCTGAAGTAACTGGTTCGGGCAAAAAGCCGTGGCGTCAGAAAGGCACTGGCCGTGCGCGTTCAGGTTCTATCAAGAGCCCGATCTGGCGTTCAGGTGGCGTGACCTTCGCTGCGCGTCCGCAGGACCACAGTCAAAAAGTTAACAAAAAGATGTACCGCGGCGCGCTGAAAAGCATTCTGTCCGAGCTGGTATGTCAAGATCGTCTGATCGTTGTCGAGACGTTCTCTGTAGAAGCACCGAAAACCAAGCTGCTGGCACAGAAACTGAAAGACATGGCGCTGGAAGACGTGCTGATCATCACCGGTGAACTGGATGAGAATCTGTTCCTGGCTGCGCGTAACCTGTACAAGGTTGACGTGCGCGATGCAGCGGGTATCGACCCAGTTAGCCTGATCGCCTTCGACAAAGTCGTTATGACTGTTGATGCAATTAAGCAAGTTGAGGAGATGCTGGCATGATCCGTGAAGAACGTCTGCTGAAAGTACTGCGCGCGCCGCACGTATCTGAAAAAGCGTCTGCTGCGATGGAAAAAACCAATACCATCGTTCTCAAAGTTGCGAAAGACGCGACCAAAGCAGAGATCGTTGCTGCTGTAGAAAAACTGTTCGAAGTAGAAGTTAAAGACGTGAATACCTTGGTTGTTAAAGGGAAAACTAAGCGTCACGGACAGCGTATCGGTCGTCGCAGCGACTGGAAAAAAGCTTATGTCACCCTGAAGGACGGCCAGAACCTGGACTTCGTCGGCGGCGCTGAGTAAGTCGGAGGAGAAAGACAATGGCAGTTGTTAAATGTAAACCGACATCTCCGGGTCGTCGCCACGTTGTTAAAGTGGTAAACCCTGAGCTGCATAAGGGCAAACCTTTTGCCCCGCTGGTCGAGAAGAACAGCAAATCCGGTGGTCGTAACAACAATGGTCGTATCACTACTCGTCATATGGGTGGTGGTCACAAGCAGGCTTACCGTATTGTTGACTTCAAACGCAACAAAGATGGTATCCCGGCAGTTGTTGAACGTCTTGAGTACGATCCGAACCGCTCTGCGAACATCGCACTGGTTCTGTACAAAGATGGCGAGCGCCGTTACATCTTGGCCCCTAAAGGCCTGAAAGCAGGCGACCAGATTCAGTCTGGCGTTGATGCTGCGATCAAAGCAGGTAACACTCTGCCGATGCGTAATATCCCGGTGGGTTCTACCGTGCATAACGTAGAAATGAAGCCGGGCAAAGGCGGTCAGATCGCTCGCTCTGCTGGTGCTTACGTGCAGATTGTTGCGCGTGAAGGCTCCTACGTTACCCTGCGTCTGCGTTCAGGCGAAATGCGTAAAATCGAAGCTGATTGCCGCGCAACCCTGGGCGAAGTCGGCAACACTGAGCATATGCTGCGCGTTCTGGGTAAAGCTGGTGCAACTCGCTGGCGTGGTGTTCGTCCAACCGTTCGCGGTACTGCGATGAACCCAGTCGATCACCCGCACGGTGGTGGTGAAGGTCGTAACTTTGGTAAGCACCCGGTAACTCCGTGGGGCGTTCAGACCAAAGGTAAGAAGACCCGTAGCAACAAGCGTACTGATAAATTTATCGTACGTCGCCGTAGCAAATAATTTTAGAGGATAAGCCATGCCACGTTCTCTCAAGAAAGGTCCTTTTATTGACCTGCACTTGCTGAAGAAGGTAGAGAAAGCGGTGGAAAGCGGAGACAAGATGCCCCTGCGCACTTGGTCCCGTCGTTCAACGATCTTCCCTAACATGATCGGTTTGACCATCGCTGTCCATAATGGTCGTCAGCACGTTCCTGTCTTTGTTTCCGACGAAATGGTCGGCCACAAGCTGGGTGAATTTGCACCGACACGTACTTATCGCGGCCACGCTGCTGATAAGAAAGCCAAGAAGAAATAAGTAGGAGGAAGAGATGGAAACTATTGCTCAACATCGCCATGCTCGTTCTTCTGCTCAGAAGGTTCGCCTCGTGGCTGACCTGATTCGCGGTAAGAAAGTGTCGCAGGCTCTGGATATTCTGACCTATACCAACAAGAAAGCGGCTGTACTGGTTAAGAAGGTCCTGGAATCTGCCATTGCTAACGCCGAACACAACGATGGCGCTGATATCGACGATCTGAAAGTCGTGAAAATTTTCGTAGACGAAGGCCCGAGCATGAAGCGCATTATGCCGCGTGCTAAAGGTCGTGCAGATCGCATCCTGAAGCGCACTAGCCACATTACTGTGGTTGTGTCCGATCGCTGAGACACTGGAGACTAGCAATGGGTCAGAAAGTACATCCTAATGGTATTCGCTTGGGTATTGTAAAACCATGGAACTCTACTTGGTTTGCGAACACGAAAGAATTCGCTGACAACCTGGACAGCGATTTTAAAGTTCGTCAGTTCCTGACTAAAGAACTGGCAAAAGCGTCTGTATCTCGCATCGTTATCGAGCGTCCGGCTAAGAGCATCCGTGTGACCATTCACACCGCTCGCCCGGGTATCGTTATCGGTAAAAAAGGTGAAGACGTAGAAAAACTGCGCACGGTCGTCGCGAACATTGCTGGCGTTCCTGCACAGATCAATATCGCCGAAGTCCGTAAACCGGAACTGGACGCAAAACTGGTTGCTGATAGCATCACTTCACAGCTGGAGCGTCGTGTGATGTTCCGTCGTGCGATGAAGCGTGCTGTTCAGAACGCCATGCGTCTGGGCGCGAAAGGTATCAAAGTTGAAGTTAGCGGCCGTCTGGGTGGCGCAGAGATCGCACGTACCGAATGGTACCGTGAAGGTCGCGTACCGCTGCACACGCTGCGTGCTGACATTGACTACAACACCTCTGAAGCGCACACCACTTATGGTGTAATCGGCGTTAAGGTATGGATCTTCAAAGGCGAGATCTTGGGTGGTATGGCTGCTGTTGAACAACCGGAACCGGCTGCTCAACCTAAAAAGCAGCAGCGTAAAGGCCGTAAGTAAGGAGAGTCGCTGATGTTACAACCAAAGCGTACAAAATTCCGTAAAGTGCACAAAGGCCGTAACCGCGGTCTGGCGCAGGGTACGGATGTTAGCTTCGGTACTTTCGGTCTGAAAGCTGTTGGCCGTGGTCGTCTGACTGCTCGTCAGATCGAAGCAGCACGTCGTGCTATGACCCGTGCAGTTAAGCGTCAAGGTAAGATCTGGATCCGTGTATTCCCGGACAAACCGATCACCGAGAAGCCGCTGGAAGTGCGTATGGGTAAAGGTAAGGGTAACGTGGAGTATTGGGTTGCCCTGATTCAGCCTGGTAAAGTCCTGTATGAAATGGACGGCGTACCTGAAGAGCTGGCCCGTGAAGCCTTCAGGCTGGCAGCAGCAAAACTGCCTATCAAAACCACCTTTGTTACTAAGACGGTGATGTAATGAAAGCAACTGAGCTGCGTGAAAAAAGCGTCGAAGAGCTGAACACTGAGCTGCTGAATCTGCTGCGTGAGCAGTTTAACCTGCGCATGCAGGCTGCATCTGGCCAACTGCAGCAGACCCATCTGCTGAAACAGGTTCGCCGTGATGTTGCACGCGTTAAGACTTTACTGACTGAGAAGGCGGGTGCGTAATGACCGATAAAATCCGTACTCTGCAAGGTCGTGTTGTTAGTGACAAAATGCAGAAATCTGCAGTTGTTGCTATCGAGCGTTTCGTGAAACACCCGATCTACGGTAAATTCATTAAGCGTACGACTAAGCTGCACATCCATGACGAGAACAACGAATGCGGTATTGGTGATGTGGTTGAAATCCGCGAAACCCGTCCGCTGTCCAAGACTAAGTCATGGACTCTGGTTCGCGTTATTGAGAAAGCAGTTCTGTAATAAGAACAGTTTTTTCTGAAGAAACCCTCTGCCAGGGCAGAGGGTTTTTTTTTGCCTGTTGCCTGATGATATTCCCAACATTGGTTAAAATTGCACCTGCCAACTTATACTTAATGATCTGCGCTTGTATGCGGCACTGATGCCGCGTGGTGATTCAACATGGGCAAGGAAAAGTAGTGTGAAAAAGGAAAATCCAGACCGTCTTCGTCGGTCTCTGCTTACGATGCCGTTACTGGCGGCTATCCCTTCCATTTAGCGTGGCGAAAAAAGAGCCGATATTATTGACCCTTCACTCACCGGAGCAAAAGGGCAATGGGATGCAACGTACTCTGTTATTAAAAAACGCCGAAGTCGTCGTCTGTATGGATGATGCCCAACGTGAAATTCGTAACGGCAGTATCTATATCAAGGACGACAGGATTGAAGCAGTGGGCGCAGCGGAAGAGTTGCCGCAACATGCGATGAAATTATCGATCTAAAGGGACACATCGTAATACCGGGGTTGATCAATACGCATCATCATATGTACCACAGCCTCACGCGCGTTGTGCCCTCGGTGCAGAACGGTGAGCTGTTCAACTGGCTGACACATTTCTATCCCATCTGGCAGAAGCTGACGCCGGAAATGATTCGTATCTCCACGCAGACGGCAATAGCTGAACTAATGCTGTCCGGCTGCACAACAACCAGCGATCACCTTTATGTCTATCCTAACGGCTGCCGACTTGACGACAGCATTGACGCGGCTACTGCTATGGGCATGCGCTTTCACGCCAGCCGCGGCAGTATGAGCGTAGGACAGAAACAGGGCGGATTACCGCCAGATAGCCTGGTAGAAAACGAGAAAGCTATCCTGGAAGATACGCAGCGCGTTATTGAGCGTTACCATGATGACAGCCGTGGCGCTATGTTACGTATTGTCGTTGCGCCCTGTTCGCCGTTCTCGGTAAGTCGCAAGCTAATGAAAGAGTCCGCCACGCTGGCTCGGCATGACAAAGTCTCAATGCATACCCATCTGGCAGAGAACGACAGCGATATTCGTTACAGCCGCGAAAAATTCAATATGACCCCGGCACAGTATGTAAAGGACCTAGGCTGAGTAGGTCATGACGTATGGCATGCCCACTGCGTAAAACTTGACGATCACGGCATTGCGCTATTTGCGCGAATAGGAACCGGCGTTGCCCATTGCCCTTGTTCCAATATGCGTCTCGCATCGGGCATCGCGCCGATACGACACATGTGCGATGCGGGCGTGAATGTTGCGCTGGGCGTTGACGGCTCAGCCTTTAACGACAGTTCTGACATGATTGGCGAAGTACGTCAGGCGCTGCTATTACAGCGCGTAGGCTTTGGCCTTGATGCGATGAGCGCGCGGCAGGCGCTGGAGCTGGCAACGCGAGGCGGCGCGAAGGTATTGAACCGCGATGATATCGGCTTATCGCGCCAGGGATGCAGGCAGATCTGGCGATCTTCGACTTGCAGCGTCTGGGCCTCGCTGGGGCAGGGCACGATCCGGTGGCGGCACTGGTATTCTGCAATCCAGGGCAGGTGGCCCATAGCGTCATTAATGGAAAGGTAGTGATTCGCAAAGGAGATCTGACGGTTATCGATCTGCCAAAAGTGCTTCATCGCCATAACCAGCTGGCTACGCAATTGATGACCTGAGAGCGCTAAAGAAGGGGATAAATGCGAGTGCTGAAAAATAAGGCAGATTACATTTGCTACTGTTGACACTATTCCCTAGAATACGCGCTCCCTGTTATCAGGGAAAATAAGAGGCTCCATTGCTGAGCCGTTCATTTTTTCTACCTATCTGTGAGAACCAGTGTTATAATGCCGCGCCCTCAAATATGGGGCTTTCTAACGACCTGAGTTTTGGGTCCCGAAGTAGTAGTTGACATTAGCGGAGCACTAAAATGATCCAAGAACAGACTATGCTGAACGTCGCCGACAACTCCGGTGCACGTCGCGTAATGTGTATCAAGGTTCTGGGTGGCTCGCACCGTCGCTACGCAGGCGTCGGCGATATTATCAAAGTTACCATCAAGGAAGCAATTCCGCGTGGTAAGGTGAAAAAAGGTGATGTCCTGAAGGCGGTAGTGGTGCGCACCAGGAAGGGTGTTCGTCGCCCGGACGGTTCTGTCATTCGCTTCGATGGTAACGCATGCGTTATTTTGAACAATAACAGCGAGCAGCCAATCGGAACACGTATTTTTGGGCCGGTAACTCGTGAACTTCGTACTGAAAAGTTTATGAAAATTATCTCTCTGGCACCAGAAGTACTCTAAGGAGCGAACAATGGCAGCGAAAATCCGTCGTAACGACGAAGTTATCGTGCTGACCGGCAAAGATAAAGGTAAGCGCGGTAAAGTTAAAAATGTCCTGTCTCCTTGCAAGGTTATCGTTGAAGGTATCAACCTGGTTAAGAAACACCAGAAGCCGGTTCTGGCTCTGAACCAACCAGGCGGCATCGTTGAAAAAGAAGCTGCTATTCAGGTTTCTAACGTTGCACTCTTCAATGCGGCAACCGGTAAGGCTGACCGTGTAGGCTTTAGATTCGAAGACGGCAAAAAAGTCCGTTTCTTCAAGTCTAACAGCGAGACTATCAAGTAATTTGGAGTAGTACGATGGCGAAACTGCATGATTACTACAAAGACGAAGTAGTCCTGAAACTCATGACAGAGTTTGGCTACACTTCTGTCATGCAAGTCCCTCGGGTCGAGAAGATCACCCTGAACATGGGTGTTGGTGAAGCGATCGCTGACAAGAAACTGCTGGAAAACGCAGCAGCAGACTTGGCAGCAATCTCCGGTCAAAAACCGCTGGTCACCAAAGCACGCAAATCAGTTGCAGGCTTCAAAATCCGTCAGGGCTATCCGATCGGCTGTAAAGTAACTCTGCGCGGCGAGCGCATGTGGGAGTTCTTTGAGCGTCTGATCACCATTGCTGTACCGCGTATCCGCGACTTCCGTGGTTTGTCCGCGAAGTCATTCGACGGTCGTGGCAACTACAGCATGGGCGTTCGTGAGCAGATCATCTTCCCAGAAATCGACTACGACAAAGTCGATCGCGTTCGTGGTTTGGATATCACCATTACCACTACTGCGAAATCTGATGATGAAGGCCGTGCTCTGCTGACTGCCTTTGACTTCCCGTTCCGCAAGTAAGGTAGGGTTACTTAATGGCTAAGCAATCAATGAAAGCACGCGAAGTTAAGCGTGTGAAATTAGCAGACAAATTCTTCGCAAAACGCGCTGAACTGAAAGCGATCATTTCTGATGTAAACGCAACCGACGAAGATCGTTGGAACGCTGTTCTCAAGCTGCAGACTCTGCCGCGTGATTCCAGCCCGTCTCGTCAGCGTAACCGCTGCCGTCAAACAGGTCGTCCGCACGGTTTCCTGCGGAAGTTCGGGTTGAGCCGTATCAAGGTCCGTGAAGCCGCTATGCGCGGTGAAATCCCGGGTCTGAAAAAGGCTAGCTGGTAATTGTCACCAATTGAATCACGGGAGTAAAGACAGATGAGCATGCAAGATCCGATCGCGGATATGCTGACCCGTATTCGTAACGGTCAGGCCGTGAACAAAGCTGCGGTCACCATGCCTTCCTCCAAGCTGAAAGTGGCAATTGCCAACGTGCTGAAGGAAGAAGGTTATATTGAAGATTTCAAAATCGAAGGCGACATCAAGCCGGAACTGGAACTGACTCTTAAGTATTTCCAGGGTAACGCTGTTGTAGAAAGTATTCAGCGTGTCAGCCGCCCAGGTCTGCGCATCTATAAGAAAAAAGATGAGCTGCCGAAAGTTATGGCGGGATTAGGTATTGCTGTTATTTCTACCTCTAAAGGTGTCATGACTGATCGTGCAGCACGCCAGGCTGGTCTTGGCGGCGAAATTATCTGCTACGTAGCGTAATCGGAGGAAACTATGTCTCGTGTTGCTAAAGCACCTGTCGTTGTTCCTGCCGGCGTAGAGGTAAAACTCAACGGTCAGGTAATTTCGATCAAAGGTAAAAACGGCGAGCTGACTCGTACTATCAATAATGCCGTAGAAGTTAAGCATGCTGACAATGCACTGACCTTCGCTCCGCGCGACGGTTTTGCAAACGGCTGGGCGCAAGCGGGTACCGCTCGTGCACTGCTGAATGGCATGGTTATTGGTGTTACCGAAGGCTTCACTAAGAAGCTGCAGCTGGTTGGTGTTGGTTATCGTGCTGCTATTAGAGGCAACGTTGTTAACCTGTCACTGGGTTTTTCTCACCCGGTTGATCATCAGCTGCCCGCGGGTATCACTGCAGAATGTCCGACTCAGACTGAAATCGTGCTGAAAGGCGCTGATAAACAACTGATCGGCCAGGTTGCAGCTGACTTGCGCGCCTACCGTCGTCCTGAGCCATATAAAGGCAAGGGGGTCCGTTACGCCGAAGAAGTCGTGCGTATCAAAGAGGCTAAGAAGAAGTAAGGTAACACTATGGATAAGAAATCTGCTCGTATCCGTCGTGCGACCCGTGCACGTCGCAAGCTCAAAGAGCTGGGTGCTACTCGCTTGGTGGTACATCGTACCCCGCGTCACATTTACGCACAGGTAATCGCCCCGAACGGTTCCGAAGTTCTGGTTGCTGCTTCTACTGTAGAAAAAGCTATCTCTGAACAACTGAAGTACACCGGCAACAAAGACGCTGCTGCAGCTGTAGGTAAAGCTCTGGCTGAGCGCGCTGTCGAGAAAGGCATCACCAATGTTTCTTTCGACCGTTCCGGTTTCCAATATCATGGTCGTGTCCAGGCACTGGCAGATGCTGCTCGTGAAGCTGGCCTTCAGTTCTAAGGTCGAGGTCTAGGATGTCACACATCGAGAAACAAGCTGGCGAACTGCAGGAAATACTGATCGCGGTAAACCGTGTTTCTAAAACTGTGAAAGGTGGTCGTATTTTCTCTTTCACCGCACTGACTGTAGTGGGGGATGGTAACGGCCGCGTTGGTTTTGGTTACGGTAAAGCGCGTGAAGTTCCGGCAGCGATCCAGAAAGCGATGGAGAAAGCCCGTCGCAACATGATTAATGTCGCGCTGACCAACGGCACCCTCCAGCACCCGGTTAAAGGTGCGCACACGGGTTCCCGCGTGTTCATGCAGCCTGCTTCTGAAGGTACCGGTATCATCGCCGGCGGTGCAATGCGCGCCGTTCTGGAAGTCGCTGGAGTTCATAACGTTCTGGCTAAAGCCTATGGTTCCACCAACCCGATCAACGTGGTTCGTGCAACTATGGACGGCTTGGAAAATATGAATTCTCCAGAAATGGTCGCTGCCAAGCGTGGTAAATCCGTTGAAGAAATTCTGGGGTAATCACGATGGCTAAGACTATTAAAATTACTCAAACCCATAGCTCAATCGGCCGCCTGCCTAAGCACAAAGCCACTCTGGTTAGTCTGGGTCTGCGTCGTATTGGCCACACCGTAGAGCGTGAAGACACGCCGGCAGTACGCGGTATGGTTAACGCGATTTCCTACATGCTTAAAGTGAAGGAGTAACAGATGCGTTTAAATACTCTGTCTCCGGCCGAAGGCTCTAAGCACGCGTCAAAGCGTCTGGGTCGTGGTATCGGTTCTGGCCTCGGTAAAACCGGTGGTCGTGGTCACAAAGGTCAGAACTCTCGTTCTGGCGGTGGCGTACGTCGCGGTTTCGAAGGTGGTCAGATGCCTCTGTACCGTCGTCTGCCGAAATTCGGCTTCACCTCGCGTAAATCATTCGTGACTGCAGAAGTGCGTCTGTCTGATCTGGCGAAAGTGGAAGGCGGTATCGTTGACCTGACTACGCTGAAAGCAGCCAACATTATCGGTGTTCAGATCGAATTCGCGAAAGTGATTCTGTCTGGTGAAGTTTCTGCACCGGTAACGGTTCGCGGTCTGCGTGTCACCAAAGGTGCTCGTGCTGCAATCGAAGCTGCTGGCGGTAAAATCGAGGAATAAGTAGCAGATGGCTAAACAACCGGGATTAGATTTTCAAAGTGCCAAAGGCGGATTTGGTGAACTGAAACGCAGACTGCTGTTTGTAATAGGTGCACTGATTGTCTTCCGAGTTGGCTCTTTTATTCCGATCCCTGGTATTGATGCCGCTGTACTTGCCAAACTGCTTGAGCAACAGCGTGGCACCATCATTGAAATGTTTAACATGTTCTCTGGTGGTGCTCTTAGCCGTGCTTCAATCTTCGCGCTGGGTATTATGCCGTACATTTCGGCCTCTATTATTATCCAGCTGCTGACGGTGGTTCATCCAGCGTTAGCGGAGATTAAGAAAGAAGGGGAGGCTGGCCGTCGTAAGATTAGCCAGTATACCCGCTACGGTACGTTGGTATTGGCCATATTCCAGTCGATCGGTATTGCTACCGGTTTACCGAATATGCTTGGAATGCAGGGCCTAGTGATTAATCCAGGCTTTGCCTTCTACTTTACCGCTGTTGTGAGTCTGGTTACCGGGACCATGTTCCTGATGTGGCTGGGCGAACAGATTACTGAACGAGGTATCGGCAACGGTATTTCAATCATTATCTTCGCGGGTATTGTTGCGGGACTTCCGCCGGCCATTGGCCATACCATCGAGCAAGCGCGGCAAGGCGACCTACACTTCCTCCTGTTGCTGTTGGTTGCAGTTCTTGTATTTTCAGTGACCTTCTTCGTTGTTTTCGTTGAGCGTGGACAACGCCGCATTGTGGTGAACTATGCGAAACGTCAGCAAGGTCGTCGTGTATACGCTGCACAGAGCACACATTTACCGTTGAAAGTGAATATGGCGGGTGTTATCCCGGCTATTTTTGCTTCCAGCATTATTCTGTTCCCAGCGACGATAGCATCCTGGTTCGGAGGCGGTACCGGTTGGAACTGGCTGACAACAATTTCGCTGTATTTGCAGCCAGGACAGCCGCTATATGTGCTACTCTATGCGACTGCAATCATCTTCTTCTGCTTTTTCTATACGGCGTTGGTTTTCAATCCGCGTGAAACAGCAGATAACCTGAAGAAGTCTGGTGCATTCGTACCGGGAATTCGTCCGGGAGAGCAAACGGCGAAGTATATCGATAAAGTAATGACGCGTTTGACCTTAATTGGCGCACTGTACATTACTTTTATTTGCCTGATCCCGGAGTTCATGCGTGATGCAATGAAAGTTCCCTTCTACTTTGGCGGTACATCACTGCTCATCGTAGTGGTCGTCATCATGGACTTTATGGCTCAAGTGCAAACTCTGATGATGTCTAGTCAGTACGAGTCTGCATTGAAGAAAGCAAACCTGAAAGGCTACGGCCGTTAATTCAGGCGCTTGAGAAATTACGGAGAGTAAAAATGAAAGTTCGTGCTTCCGTCAAGAAATTATGTCGTAACTGCAAAATCATCCGTCGCGACGGTGTCGTACGTGTTATTTGCAGCGCCGAGCCTAAGCATAAACAGCGCCAGGGCTGATTTTTTTCACATATTTTTCTTGCAAAGTCGGGTTGCTCTGGCTAGATTGGCCAGCCAATCTTTTGTATGTCAATGCGTTTCCATTTGAGTATCCTGAAAACGGGCTTTTCAGCATGGGTCGCATTTATTTAATTAAAGGAGTGCATAGTGGCCCGTATAGCAGGCATTAATATTCCTGATCATAAACACACCGTTATCGCATTAACTTCGATTTTCGGTATCGGTAAAACCCGTTCTAAAGCCATCTGCGCTGCAACGGGTATTGCTGAAGATGTTAAGCTCAGTGAGCTGTCTGAAGAACAGATTGATCAGCTGCGTGATGCAGTTGGTAAATTCGTTGTTGAAGGTGATCTGCGCCGTGAAATCACCCTCAGCATCAAGCGTCTGATGGACCTTGGTTGTTACCGTGGTTTGCGCCATCGTCGTGGTCTGCCAGTACGCGGTCAGCGTACCAAGACCAATGCACGTACCCGTAAAGGTCCGCGCAAACCGATCAAGAAATAATCGGGGTGAGTAAATAATGGCAAAGGCACCAGTTCGTGCACGTAAGCGTGTAAGAAAGCAAGTCTCAGATGGCTTGGCTCATGTACATGCTTCTTTTAACAACACCATCGTTACCATTACTGATCGTCAGGGTAACGCGCTGGGTTGGGCAACCGCCGGTGGTTCCGGTTTCCGCGGTTCACGTAAATCTACTCCGTTTGCTGCTCAGGTCGCTGCAGAGCGCTGTGCTGAAGCCGTGAAAGATTACGGTATTAAGAACCTGGAAGTTATGGTTAAGGGTCCGGGTCCGGGTCGCGAATCAACTATTCGTGCTCTGAACGCCGCAGGTTTCCGCATCACTAATATTACTGATGTGACTCCGATCCCTCACAACGGTTGTCGTCCGCCGAAAAAACGTCGCGTATAACGCCGCGTTTTTAGGATAGTTGGAGAAAGAAAATGGCAAGATATTTGGGTCCTAAGCTCAAGCTGAGCCGT
>JAUHTP010000051.1:0-14675 GCA_031332935.1 Candidatus Pantoea bathycoeliae
CCTTTAAAGGTTTTGCTAAAAATGCCATTTACACAGATTATTTTACAGCCTCTTCGCCTTATGTCACTACTCGCATAGGGAATTGGTTAATTACTAGCTAATGAAATAATGTGGTTTGATTTTACTATGTTAATTCATTTTATTTCTATACATAGCATATCCTGCTAACAACATTTCTGTCATGGAGATACCTTGTTCAGCAGCATAAGTTTTCATTTCTTTGTGCTTTTTAACTGAAACCCTAATTTGTATAGGTTTAATTTCAGTATCTGGCTGAGCGCCTTTACCCATTACATCTAGGGTAGGTTCATTGCTCTGTGGCGGAGTAAGCTTTATGTTCGTTTTTGGGCCTTTCATAAAAATACCTACTTATCATCATTAAAAAATGAATTCATTATATCATGAATTGATGATGTCATGGACTTCTTCAACCATACTTTTAGCCGTAGCATTTAAAGACTTAAATGGGGTTTCGAACAATGCCCGTCCTAAGTCGAGCGCACTACCATAACTGGCTTTAAAAGGTATAACAGTGTTCAATACACGAAATCCCCAGGCTCGTATAGTTTCTTGAGCCTTTCCCCCTTCAGCATCAGAAGGGGATTTTGTTACTGAAAAGATAATTTTTTTTTATCTATACCTTTTTTGATTAACTCTCTTGCCAGTTCTAATGAAGGTTCCAGATCATCAACAGTAGTACCTGTTGACAATAAGACGAGATCGGATTCGGCAGCAACATCTAGCGAAGTTGTTTCAGCGGCAGGACGTCCATCAATAATTACAAGATGGTACTGGTCTTTTATCTTTACTGCCGTTTCAACCCGGCGATATAGTCCGCAATCAACTACAGGTAACCCCGCATCTTCGCGACGTTTGCACCATTTCAAGGATGTTTGCTGTTTCTCATCGATATCGGCGAGATGAGTTTTCCACCCAGCTTCAGTGAAGCCAGCAGCAAGGGTTCTGGCGGTTGTGCTTTTTGAACCACCACCTTTTTGACCAATGCACGATATTATCATGATATTATCCTTTCATTATTTCATGCTGCACAGGTTAATTATGTCATATAAAACAAAGAAATGAAAGTGTATTTTCATAACTTCATAACTTCATAACTTCATGGTGTGACAAAAATTACTGTCGTATGCCTGCCTGATTAATTGTCATCAGTTAGCAGATTGAGGATGAATGCTAGCACCTGCATTTTTACGGCATTTGCACCATTTCAAGGATGTTTGTTGTTTCTCATTGATATCGGCGAGATGAGTTTTCCACCAGCTTCAGTGAATCTAGCAGCAAGGGTTTTGGCGGTTGTGCTTTTTGAACCACCACCTTTTTGGCCAATGTACGATATTATCATGATATTATTCTTTCATTATTTCATGCTGTACAGATTAATCATGTCAATAGGCCCATTCCCAGTCGAAATGCACGAAAGGTGCAAGGTAAACTAATTGTTGTTGTTAATTACCGTTGGTCGTTCTAGTCTATATAACTGCCAGCCCTCGTGCGCGCTAATAGGCTTCTGCGTCGTCTGAAATGCCTCAAGGGCAAAGGCGGCTTGGCAGGATAAAATAAAGTTCAACGGCAGGGATTGCTCGTACAGCTCGCTGCGCCTACCTGCTGGAGGTTTTCCATTCTTGCAAAAAAGCATCATCATCGCTGTTAAGCCTTAAGATCCAAACGGGCTTCGGACGCCTTTGCGCCTAAGAATTTCATGCGCACGGCTCATTCAGTCAATAACATGATGTACGTTAATTGTGTTTCTGGCATTTCATTTGGAAATGGACCATTATAAAACAAAGAAATGAAAACGTATCTTCATGACTTCATGACTTCATGGCTTCATGGCTTCATGATGTGCCAAAAATTACGGTTATTGGAAAAATATCCACAGTCGATTTTGCCGTTGGAAAAATAAAGGTGAACTTTTTCTGCCGCATTGCTCCTATTTTCGCGCACATGTTTAATTATTTTCCCCTGATGCCCCGCTATCGTGACGGCCGGAGCCGTACCCAAACGGTAGGCCGTCGCGGTGTGCGGGCAAGGGTTTACATATACACGCGCTGCATACGGTCCCTGCGGGCTGCGTCTTTGCGCGTGCCCTTGCCTCGCCACCTGTGCGCCGTCCCCTCGAATGGGTACGGCACCGGCCGGTTCCGGTATCTTATGTGAGCAAGGTGAAATCATGTCCCGATTTGTGCACGGTGATTGCATTTCCGTTATGTCTGGCTTTCCCACTGACTGTATTGATCTGATCGTCACTGATCCTCCGTACCTTGTTGGCTTTACCGATCGCAGTGGGCGATCTATTGCCAACGACAAAAACGACGAGTGGCTGTTACCGGCCAGCCGGCAGATGTTCCGGGTGCTGAAGCCGGATAGCCTGATGGTGAGTTTTTACGGCTGGAACCGGGTAGACCGTTTTGTCAGCGCCTGGAAGCAGGCCGGATTCCGCATCGTCGCGCATCTGGTGTTCACCAAAAACTACGCATCAAAATCGGCGTTTGTTGGCTATCAGCATGAAAGCGCCTACATCCTGGCCAAAGGGCGGCCGTCCCTGCCATCGCAGCCGCTGGCCGATGTGCAGCCCTGGAAATATACCGGCAACCGCCATCATCCGACTGAAAAGCCGGTGAGCTGCCTACAACCGCTAATTGAGTCGTTTACCCGACCGGGCGCGATTGTGCTGGACCCTTTCGCGGGCTCAGGCTCGACCTGTGTTGCCGCGGCGCTGGCGGGCCGGCGCTATATCGGCATTGAACTGCTGGCGCAGTATCACGCCATCGGCGAGCAACGTCTTTATAGTCTGCGTCCGCAGCAGGCTGCGTAACGCATCCATCAGGAGGAGGTGGAATATGAACTACGCAGGCAATGAAGCGCTGCGCGCCGAGCTGGCGGCGCTTCTTGAAGAGAGTTATCAGATGCACAGGCGGTTACGTGAGCTTTCCCGCCGCTATTTCTGGGACAGTGAGGCGTTAATCGAGCGCCTGGCCGGTCAGATTTTGCATGATGCGTATGAACGTCATATTGAGATTTTCAAGGCACTTAGTGAGCTTGAACACCATTTTAACGATTGAGAGAAAGGACATATTCCATGAACGCTATGACCATTGCCGGCTTTGTCCGCCGTTTGCAACGCTCCGCCCCCGATGCACTGTGTTGCGGCACCTTTTGGCTGGCGGAGGATTTTCTGGCCATCGATGAGACGCTGAGCCACGCTGAAATCGCGACTGCCATGCGGCTCGCCGATGCCTGGCACGATGAAAGCATCGGCTATAACTGGGATTATCTGGCCAGCATTGTCGATGAGGTTATCGCCAGACGTTGATGAATAACGGGCAAGGGCGGGGCAACCCGCCCGGACGGGCGTCGTCTGCCGACGGACGCGCCGGCGCATCGAGCGCCGTGCGTCCGTTAAACCGTCACGCGGCAATGGCTGGCTGCGCCAGCGCCGCAAAGGCCGCCGGCGGTGCCGGCCTGCCTCAATACCCTGTGCGCTCTGGGGCTTTCGCGTCGTGACGGCCGGAGCCGCAGACCCTGATACAGAGGAGAGCGTACGATGCTTCATTTACCTTCTGCGGCTTTGCGCGTTGAGGAATCAGACCGCCTGTCTTTTTTACCTTATCTGTTTGGCGAGGATTTTCTGGATGCCGAAATGCAGGTATACGACTACGCCAATCGCTATTTACCGGAATACAACGGCGGCTTCTGGCACTTTATCCGCCTGCCTGACGGTGGCGGCTACATGATGCCGGATGTTGGGCCGGTGCGACTGGTTAACGATGACAACGGGT
Source organism: Candidatus Pantoea bathycoeliae (assembly GCA_031332935.1). GTDB lineage: Bacteria > Pseudomonadota > Gammaproteobacteria > Enterobacterales > Enterobacteriaceae > Pantoea > Pantoea bathycoeliae. The sequence continues at coordinate 3,798 of JAUHTP010000051.1, forward strand.
TTGACAGCACGGTCAGTAACGATGTTGCGGGTGATTAATCATCGTTGTGGACTGCACCATGACCGGGACCGCGCCGGGCTGGTCAAGCTGTTTATCCAGCGTGAGGAGCAGCTTTGGCATCACATCGTTGCATACCCGGAATGGGGCGATATTTACGCCGCGCTTGACTGATAGTCGGCTAACGGGCGGTGTTGCTGCCCGTTAGGCCCTGATGATTTAATTTTTGGCGATGGAGGTGTTGATACATATTCGCATCTAAGGCATAGGTATCTACACATCAGGGAGGAGGCTTAAGCGGAACTTGTGTGTTTTGTGGTATATAATTACACTCTCCAATCTCTTAAAGAAGTGTCTAAAAATGAGGCTTAGTGTTTTTTTGTCTTTCATTGTGTGCTCGATGTTTTTAACGGGATGTGATGGTGATAATAATTTCACACCAATTAAGGAGGGGGTTCATTGGAATTTGGTCCAGAATGTAAAATGGGAGGGTGCTCCTGGACGAAAGTTGAATCTATGAATGTTTCACCTTTGGATAAGGATACCATTTCCGTAACGGTTAAGAATTTCTACTCCTCAGCGGAGGATGAAAATAGTAAGCCTAAAGAATGGAATGATGGCGGTGAGTCAAAAATAACATGCTCGAAAACAAAACCAGATTATGATGGAACAGTGTTAAATATAAATAACAACCAGCCTACATCGGATGCTGAACTGTCAGTAGTTCAAGAGTATTTTGCTGTTTGTCATTCTTTTAGCGGTGACATTGAAGAGGCCAAGAAAAAATTCAATTATTAAATTAATTCAACAAAGGGCTGCGTTAGTATTGTGCGGCCTTTTTTACACTCATTGGTTAATTAGTGTTCTTTGTTGTTGGGTTTTTGAACCCATAAGTTTTGTTTATGGCTTTTTGAAGTTTTATATTTTTATAAATTCCATATATTTTTTTTTGCATAAGCTAGTCTTCTTTTATTCTGAGTGTCAGATTTCTTGAATCCGGCATTGTATGCGCCCACTGAAGTCCAATTATATCCCCACCGCGTGAATGCTGATGAAAGATAGTAAGCACCCGTATAAATATTCATGCATGGGTCATTTTTTATATGATATTGAGTGATGCCAAATTTTTCAAGATGATAAAAGTTTTTTGAGTTGATCTGCATAATCCCTATGTCGACAGTACCGTCTTTGTTTTTCCCTATTGCTGCTGTGTTGTGTTTTGATTCGTGCCATGCAATCGCGTGCAGCAAATCAGGGTCTATACGATAATCCCTTCCCGCCTTATCAAAACAGTCCGCTGATACATAATATGACCACAATAACATTATTGTGGAGATTATCCTTTTCATTTTTCCCTAAAAAACTCCGATAGCTAGTGAAAATCTAGACTTTTCCGCATAATTACTGTACATATCGCGCTCATTGTAACACTACATTAAACCCCATGCAAAATAAATTTTGAGTATTTTTTCTTTTAAATCATCATTATATTTTGTTTTTTTGTTAAAATTTTTACTAAACTAGACTCTAGTTAGAGTTTTTTGAAACTCTAATATAGAGTTTTTAGGGGACTCTAATCAGAGTTAATGTTTAATATCAGTATCTTAATGCGACCGGCCTATAGGCTCGACTTTAATTTCCCTGAAAATTAGAGTCTCATGGCGACTCTAATGGCATATCATGTAGGCTATTTTTTATTAATGTATTGATATATATGTTTGTTTTTTATAAAATACAGACTCGCCTCTAGGGTCGAGTCTGTATTTTATGTCGGTGTTTAGTTATGTGGCTGTAATTTTTTGATAGATGTTATTCCTGGTTTTGGTTGGAGTAGCATGGCTATAGGGTCGCATGACGGCCTATAAAATTTATACAGATTTACATCTTTACTTTGTGTTTAATGTGGGAAAACATCATGGCGAGAATCCAAGCGTATGTTAGCAAAGAGGTTGTTGAAAAGATTAATGAAATTGTTGAGGTTAGACGCCAGGATGGGGCTGCGGAAACGGATGTTAGCGCTTCAAGTGTCATATTTATGTTAGTCGAGTTGGGGTTGAGAGTTTATGAAGCTCAAATTAGAAAAAAAGAGGAGGTTTTTAATCAGGATGAATTCAATATGGTTATTATGGAGAATGTCCTGAAAACTCAACTGGCTATATCTAAAATACTAGGGGTAAGTACGCTGGCACCTTATGTGGCAGATAATCCTAAACTTAATGATTACAATAAGATAGTATCTGAGATTAAAGAAGTTGTTAGTGAAGAAGTTAGTCGATTTTTCATTCCACCTGTCGATAAAGAATGAATAAGATAGTCGTTTATATGATCAAATGTAATAAGATATATGTTGCTTGTTTGAAAAGTGGTTGGTAATATTCATAGGAAAGTTTAAAACGCCATAAAGAGTGATCGCACACTCTTTATGGCTGTACATAGAACCTGACATAGAGATCACTATGCATAGTGATAAAGATAAAGGATTGGCTGCTGCCAGTCAATCGTTCGTATCTCAAGATTTATGTACCATTCGGAGTTTATTTTATTACTCTTCCTGCCCATCATGTATCCGCGATTTAGATGGTGTATTTTTATACACGAATGATGTTTTTCATAAGCGATTTTGCAGAAATGCATCCCGCAATATTTCGATCTCTGATCTAAATATGCCTTTAGAAACAAAAATACATCTATCTAAATTAGAAATGAGTTGTTCTGGAGGTTCTGGATTAAGAAGTATTACATCTAATGTAAAGTCAAAAGAAAATTTATGGCTTGTAAGAATAGAGCGTTTGAGTATTGAGTGTCAGGATTTTTATATATGGCAGTTCTCTGAGAACTATTTTGTTCCTGATGATTTTTGCAGTGGTCGTCATGTTATTTTAACCCGTATTGAAAATGTGGTTAGTTCTGATCTTTATCTGACGCCAAGGGAGCTAGAAATATTTGTGTTAATTATTGCTGGTTTTACAAAGAAGTATATTTCAAACATATTGGGTATTAGTCATGGTACTGTCGTTAATCATTGGAAGTCTGCATCGTCGAAAGTGTATCGAGTTTTTGGTGGACAAGATATGTTTTTTGTAAATTTCATAAATTCAAATTTAGTTGATTGGTTATACGATTTTGCAAGGAGAATAATAAGGCAATGTCAAATCACATAAAATTGATCATTATATATATCCACTAAATAAATATAATTATATTAAATAACTGTTGCGAATATTGAAAGATTTTGCCGCTACAGTTATTTGTTATCGCAATCATTGAATATGCTTGATTTTTTATGAAAAACCGGGTAATGCCTTCAAATAGTTGGCTTTTGTAATATTCTGCCGCTATTTGAGGTTTCCACAAAGTCATCGGAGCCTTCATCGAAAAATACATGCTCTACTAATTGGAGTCATTACCAAGTTCAGGAAATACTCAATGGCGTGATCGACATTTAAAAACCAGGTCTCATCGACGTCATCGTCGGTATGACCGTTGCTACGTGGCGTGGAAACCAGATACCCCCTATGTCAGGGTAGTTGTCGCCTCTAACTGAAAAAATTCAGGGGGCAGGATACGACAACAATGAAGATTTATTCACCCGAGCGTAAAGAGGCTGTAATCGCTAGAATGATGCCACCGCATAACCAGTCAGTTGTTCAGATCGCCCGTTCTGAAGGGATCCCAACCAATACGCTTTATGCTTGGCGTTCTCAAGCTGGAATTCCTAACCAGGCTGCAGATGCGGGAGATAAACCGCCTCAAGAATGGTCGCAGGAAGCGCGCTTTGCCGTTCTCGTTGAAACGGCACCGCTGTCTGCCCATGCTGTTGCCGAATATTGTCGCCGCAAAGGCCTTTATCCTGAGCAGATACAGCAGTGGAAGGGGCAATTTATGCAGCCCAGCCAGCGGAAAGAAAAAGTGATCGTCAAAAAACAGCAAAAGGAAATTCAACAGCTTAACCGTGAAATAGCTCGCAAGGATAAGGCGCTGGCAGAAGCTGCTGCGCTGTTGATACTGGAAAAAAAGTTCCAAGCGTTGTTCGACCAGGAAAGTGGGGACGAATGACGCGTACTACTGACAGGCTACGGTTGATGGCGATGGTGAAGGAAGCCGTAGATGCCGGCGCCAGGGTGAGCAAAGCCTGCTGCAATGTGGGGTTGAGTGAACGAACTCTACAGCGTTGGAAACAGGCTCCGGACGACCGACGGGCCACAACGCCACGGCCCGTGCCGAAAAATAAACTTAGTGCTGAAGAAGAGCGGCAGGTTCTTGCCATCTGCCATGAGCCGCGGTTCGCGAGCCGGCCCCCTGCGCAGATAGTGCCACGTCTGGTAGATGAGGGCCGCTATATCGCCAGCTAGTCGACTTTCTATCGTGTACTGCGGCGGGCGGGCGAAATGGCCCGTCGTGGCCGCCAACGAAAGCCGCGCAGCAAGCCGATATCAACCTGGAAGGCGACGGCCGTCAACCAGCTATGGGCATGGGATATCACCTGGCTGAAGTCGCAGACGGCTGGCCATTGGTTTTACTTGTATCTTATAGAAGATGTATTCAGCCGAAAAATCGTGGGTTACGAAGTATATGCCGCTGAAAGTGGAGAAAATGCAGCAGAATTGCTGGGGCGCACGGTGTTGAGTGAGCGCTGCTGGCAGCAGCCGCTAGTGCTGCATGCGGATAACGCCGGTTGTAGGTGCCCGAAGATTGTCGGGAAGGCTTGCGCTTGCGTGGTTTTTTGCTCGTGGCCATGTTTTTTTCGGTAAGGGAAGACGAGACAAAAGCCTATCAAAACCAGAGTATTCCAGGCAACTCACTGTCGTCGCCGCAGGCGACCATGTTCGTGATTAATAAATATGATGGCAAAAATAATAACTGTAATGTGAACGTTATTTACGAATAAGTTATTTTTGTAATTTGTCTTGGCTTTAAAATGGCGCGAAGATACATCTAGAAAATGTTTTTTGAATAAATCAGGTTGGGTAATATTTTGGCCTGATTTATTTAAAAAATCCAAATAAACTGTCAACTCTTTATAAGGCTAGAAGTTTTTTTAAACGAAGAAATGTATTTGTTATCCAGTAAAAAAAACTTGAAATCAATAGTGAATTAAGTGATGATATCCCATACTCTACAGTAAATCCTACCACTCCACCCGTTAACCATGCTAACATGGCAGTCCATTTTATGGATGGGGTTGAGTTATGATCAGGCAATGTTTCATTCATTTTAGTAACATCAAGCAAGTCACGGTGGGTGCGTAGAATATAATAATCGACTAACATTATCCCTATAATTGGGGGGAATAATATCCCAAGGAAGTTAAGGAAATTGATGAATTTCTCTAAGATGCCCACGGCTGATAATATTGTTCCTGTCAAGCCAATAAAAATAGTTACCCGAGTATATCTTATTTTCTTTCCGGTTATACTTTCTAATGCATTAGCGACACCTAGTGAAGATGAATAAAGGTTGATATCATTTATTCTTAATGTTGATAAAACAACCGTTAACAATCCAAGGCCACCTGCGGTTTTTGCCATTATCGTAACCACATCGGAAGTGTTCAGTGCTCTAGATATTAATATTGCCACACCATTAACAATGAATTCACCGATAATAATAGAAACAATCGTCATCCAAAAAACATGATTTCCATTTTTGCAATAACGGGTCATGTCGGGAGTTATTAGGCTAGCAACAATACTACCACCAATGATCATGGTGATTCCCTCACTAATACTAATAGGGCTACCATTAGAATAATTTAAAAATAAATTCGGCAGTTCTTGTCCCTTCAATGTCATTATTGAAATGTATCCAACAACTAAAATAAACATGGGGACAGCTAATTTGGCTGCCATTTTTAATCCATTAAAACCAAATGAAACCAAAATTGTAATTACTGCTCCTGAAATTATAGCAGATAAGCCAAATCCAAAAAAATCACCCATTGCATAATTCAATCCTTTTGCGAAAACAGCATTCTGCACACCAAACCAGCCAAGTAAACTTATAGCGATAACTATACCAATTAAGGCTGATCCAATACGTCCAAAACCACACCATCTAGCCAATAGGCTACCAGACAGGCCTTCTCTCATTCCTGCCAACCCAAGCCCGACAGTAACAATACCAAAGATCAAACTTCCAATAAAAATAGAGATATATGCATCAGTAAATGTCATGGAATGACCCAATACAGCTCCTAACATAAACTGATCCAGCGCGGTTAGCATCCCCATGTGAACTATAGCTATGCTGAAAAATGGTAACCTCCTATTTCTAGGAACACGACTCACAGGATAATCATTCAATAATGCCATTGTTCATTACTCCAAAATATTTAACAAAAAACAACACCTTTCTTCAATAAATCTGACGGTATATATTTATTCAAATCTTTTTCCTTGCAGTATTCTATTAATTGCGACACTGAGTTTATACCTATTTTGTTGTATATCCCTTGAAGCTTATTTTCAACTGTTCTATGAGAAATTCCGACAAGCCTAGATATTTCTTTAGAGCTAAGTTTTTGTTGTGACCAAAAGATAACATCTAACTCTTTTTTAGTGAATATATTATTTTTTATACCCGTAACTAATACGGATGGTGCTTTTTTATTTATCAATTCAATTGGTGACAACATTGTTATCTCTCTTGAAGTCCAAACCGTTCCCAAACACCTTCCATTTTTATTAAAGATTGGTGTTTTATTACTTATATATGGTCTAAGTGACTGCTCTCCGTTCCAGTAGTGTGTTTCGATGATGGCTGTGTTTTGTTTTCTTTTTTCTGTTAATCTATCATGCTCTTGTAACTCATCAGATATTTCCGCCCAGGCAGCGGGGAATTCATTATCTTTTCTACCTTCAATGTCAAAATTAGGAGGAGTGTTTGTATACCTGATGGCATGATTATTCATATAAATATGTTTTGATTCTAGATCTTTTATCCCCCACGCTTCGTTTAAGTTTTCCATAAAACAAATTAAGGAATTTATATAATTTAAATCATTATCAGTGTATTTATCCATCTTGTCGTTCCTTCCCTACCTTTATATTTTAAATTAACCTCTTTGACATATAGTGCCGAGAGTGATTATGGGCATACCTATCTAGGTGGCCGTACTCTCCATACCCCATCCTCTTATAAAAATCAATGGCTTGAAAATCAAAGGTGTCAACATAAGCTTGATGACAACCACGATTAATAGCTTCTTGCTCTGCTTGCATCATTAGCTTAGTTCCTATCCCTGTTTTTCTATGATTTTTATTTACCCACAAATACTGAATTTCGAGAGAGTTCCACCATGTTCTTGATATTAATCCAGCGATAATTTCATTGTTATCGTTTGTTGTGGTAATAAGTAAAGGAACAATATCTACCAGCGCATATGCCGAGTTATGTAACCATAATTGCTGTATAATAAAATCCTCTTCTTGAGATTTTGGTGTGCTTGTAATGTTAAAGTGCATAAATCACTCCTCTTGGCAAATACGCCAACCGTGTTGTTTTTAATATGTACTATTTTCATGATGTAGCCTCTTAATTTTAGGTTAACATCACCGGGACGGATTAAATCGTCATTGGCGGTGGACTGAGCAGGGCTATCACAACCGGATACAAGTAAACGGCGAGCCTTTCGGCTCCCCCGCCCAGCCCACCATTGATATGATGTGCGCAGGGCGCCGGCATAGAATCTATGCCGGACTTGTTTCTCGGGGTGATAGTCCCGACCTCTGATTTATCAGAGGCATTTGCACTGTATAGTTATAAAATCCATCCATCAATAGATTTAGGTGTAATAATATCATAATAATTATATTAAGTGAATGATTGTCTTTGGCTCATATAGATGGCGTTGTTTATATTTAATTAATAAAAAATATTAATAAAATACATTAAGATAAATAAAATAACTCTCAAATTTGATTATGAGATTATGACCAGTTCCGATCGTTAAATTACTTGTCTTGGTCGAAAAATTGAATCGCCCCGGGTTTATTGGAATAAAAAATCTTAAAGTAATGCACGTTTCGTCGAAAGGAGAACAGGTCTATCAGCGCCGTATTTGACGCAAATGCGATGCCGATTTTTGACACCGATTTTGATGTTCCCCCTTTTTGCAAAAAAAGAAAATGCTTTTAATAATAGCCTGTTAGGCATTTCTGGTTGTGTAAAAATAGCATTTTTCCGTTACGCACCACTGCTAAAATTCTGCGATTCAATTATAGAATCCTAGCTCTGCGGTTAAGTTAGAAACTTTAAAAGAATCAGATCTAATAAACCCGGGGCGATTCACTATCCGTTCGGTGCTCACCAACTATGCCAAGGCGCTGCGTTACCTGCAGGGCATAGAGAAACAGGGGGCGCCTTTCACTGTGCGTGACTGGATGCGGGGCGTGAAGGACAGCGGGAAAAATGGCTGGCTGTTCCTGACCTCTGACGCCGCCAGTCATAAAGCGCTCAAACCGCTGATCTCCATGTGGCTGTCAATGGCGTCGCATAGCCTGTTGTCGATGGGCGAAAACCCCGAGCGCCGCGTCTGGATTTTTGCCGACGAAATTCCCACCCTGCACAAGCTGCCCGACCTGGTGTCCATCGTGCCGGAGGCGCGCAAGTTTGGTGGATGTTTCGCGCTGGGCTTCCAGACGTATTCCCAGCTGGAAGATATCTATGGCGTCAAGGCGGCGGCGACGCTGTTCGGGGTGCTGCGTACCCGTTTCCTCTTCAGCGTCCCGGATAGGGTGGGGGCAGAATTTGCGGCGGGGGAAGTTGGCGAAAAGGAGTACCGCAAGGCATCAGAGCAGTATTCCTACGGTGCCGATTCAGTCCGGGACGGGGTGTCCGTAAGCAAGGATTTGGAGCGCATGCAGCTGGTGAGCTACAGCGATATCCAGATGTTGCCGGATTTGTGCTGTTACGCCACCCTGCCGGGGCCGTATCCGGCGGTGAAGCTGACACTGAAGTACGAAAAAAGCCAGCCGGTTGCCCCGGCGTATATCGAACGTGCCATTGACCGTCAGGCCGATGAGCGGCTGACGAGTGCGCTGGCGCAGCGAGAGAAAGAGGTGGGCAACCTTGCGGCGCTGTTTGTGGGCGATGACGAGGCGGTGCCGCAGGTCGCTGACCAGGCGATAGTGCCCATCGCGACAGCCGGTGAGGTTGCCGCCAAAAAGCCGACGGTATCGGCGACACAAACGACCGCGGCCTCGGGCAATGCCGGGGGCGGGCGTGAACGCGCATTAACGCCGGCGCGCCCCGAGAAGGCCGATGACGCCGAGCGGCATGATCCACCGCCGGGTATCAGTGCCGAGGGGGACGTGGTGGACATGGCGCAATACGAAGCCTGGCAGTCAGAGCAGGATAAGCGGCATCAGCAGACGATGCAGCGCCGGGAGGAGGTGAATATCAATCCGGGACATCGACGCCGTGAACGGGATGGGGTTGCACAGGGTGAGCCGGGGGATGATTTCTGATGATGAGCATCGGTCAGGTGGGACCGGCCGGCAAGGCGGGTGACTACTATACCCATCAGGATAACTACTACGTGCTGGGCAGCATGGACGAGCGCTGGGTCGGGCAGGGGGCCGAGGCACTGGGGTTGTCGGGGCAGGTGAAGCTGGCGGACTTTGTCTCGGTGCTCGAGGGGCGGTTGCCGGACGGCGGCGACCTGTCGCGGATGAAGGACGGGCGCAATGCCCATCGTCCGGGGTATGACCTGACCTTTTCCGCGCCCAAGAGTGTGTCCATCATGGCGCTGCCCGGCGGCGACAAGCGTCTGGTGGCGGCGCACAACCGTGCCGTTGAGGTGGCACTGCGCGAGGTGGAAAAACTGGCCTCGACGCGCAGTATGAGAGCCGGCGTGTCTGAAACTAAACTCACCGGCAACCTGGTGGTGGCGATGTTCAATCACGATACGTCGCGCGACCTTGACCCGCAGCTGCATACCCATGCGGTGGTGGCCAACGCGACGCAGCATGCCGGCAAATGGCAGACGCTGTCGTCTGACACGGTGGGCAAGACCGGCTTTGTCGAAGCGCTCTACGCCAATCAGGTGGCCTTTGGGCAAATCTATCGCCATGTGCTGCGTCAGGACGTGGAGGCGATGGGGTATCCGGTTCAGAGCGTCGGGCCGCACGGTATGTGGGAGTTTCAGGGCATGGAGGCGGTGATTGACGCCTTTTCCAAACGACGCCACAGCATCCGTGACGCGGTGGGCGAGGACGCCTCGCTGAAATCCCGCGATATGGCGACGCTCGATACCCGTAAGGCCAAGGTGGCCAGCGACCCGGCGACCCTGGTGGTGCAGTGGCTGCAGGAGATGAAGGACGTCGGCTTTGACGCCCAGGCGTACCGGGAGGCGGCACGGGGACGCACGCTGGTGTCCCCGGCACCGACGCCGCTGCAGGCCGGGGGCGAGGCGGCGGTGGATGAGGCGGTCAATCGCGCCATCTCGGCGTTGTCGGACCGGCAGGTTAACTTCACCCACACGGCGTTGCTGAACAAGACCCTCAGTTACCTGGAGGGTGAGCCGACCATTCTGGATGCGGTACGCGCCGGCATTGACCGCGCCGTGACACACGACCGGCTTATCCCTCTGGACCGGGAGAAAGGGGTCTTCACCTCCGATATTCATCTGCTGGACGAGCTGAGCGTGGCGCAGTTGAGTCGCACGCACCTTGATTCCTGGGCAGTGACGGTGTCGCCGGGGCGTGACGGTCTGCCGGCGGTTGACGCCTACAGCGATGCGGTCCGTCAGCTGGCGCAGGCGCGGCGTAAGCGCCTCATGTAGGACGTAGCGTAAAGATTATTTTACGGTTGAGAGGTTCCAGGGCGCAGTTCGTGCACCCGGTTTGATGGCCTGTCGCTGATTTTGCCAAGCACATCGCG